>JAFVXY010000021.1 GCA_017500845.1 Clostridia bacterium | reverse complement strand
TTATATATCGACGAGTTGAAAAGGAATGCGCCGAAACCAATAGTTCGTTTTGATGCGATTCCTAAAAACGTTTGTCTGGCGCTTGGATAATACAAGATTTGACAGAAGATGACACAACTGAATATTTTATACGTAAACCTATTTGCTATTATATATTATATATAATGTTTATAGGTTTATTTTTTACGATTATAAAATGTTTACACAAGTAAGGGGAAAAACATCTTACTAAAAATTTGAGCATATGGAAACAGGCTAAACTCCTTTATTTATAAGGGATTTTTAATGTTTTTATTGCCAAGTTTACACAAGTAAAAGGAAATACAGGAACGGCGCAAAAATATAACGATACAGGCGTTGCGCAGGGTAAATATATTTCGTCCTTTATCGGATTTGCGCCACTAAACGACCCTAAATTCGTTGCGCTTATGATTGTTGACGAGCCGGGCGGCTATGTTTATTACGGCAGTATGACGGCGGCTCCTTATGCAGGCAGTGTGTTTAAAAAAATAGCCGATTATTTGGGTATAAAGGTAGGCGAAAGCGAGCTTACCGTACAAATGCCCGAGCTTACGGACGTTTCATTACATGACGCAATCAACATTCTGGGACAAAGCGAATTATATTACGAGCTTGTCGGTGAGGGCGACAAGGTGGTAAGCACCGTACCTACTGCGGGAACAATGCTGCCTAAGGGCGATGCAGTTTTGGTTCGTCTTGGATAACCTACAATTCGGCTAAAATCGCTTGGTCGAAAAAGAACTTATTTTGCTGTTCCATTGTATTGGAATGAATCATAAGATAAAATTGTAACAAGTCAAAATGAGGTGCGTATGAAACTTAATAAGATATTAAAGTGCAATTTTCAAACCGAGATAGACAAGCTTACTATAGACAGTAAAACTAAATGCAAAAACGGCTTGTACTTTTGTCTTACGGGCAATAAGGATGGTCACGATTACGCTGAGCAAGCGGTGAATAACGGTGCGGTGGCTATCGTTTGTCAAAGACCGATAGATATTGACGTGCCGCAAATTGTTGTAAAAAATGCTCGCGCAGCAATGACCGCGGCAGCTTCGGCGTTTTACGGCCATCCCGAAAAGAGGGTTAAGCTTGTTGGTATTACCGGCACAAACGGAAAGACCACGACCTCATTTATTGTTAAAAGTATACTCGAAAGCTACAAAAAAAGCGTTGCGGTAATAGGTACCAACGGTGTTTTTTACAAGGACAGACAGTTGCCCTCTGCGCTTACGACTCCCGACCCGATAGACTTATTCAGACTGCTAAAAGAGCTTGCCGATGATGGCGTAGAATATGTAGTGATGGAGGTATCTGCGCATGCGGCGGCACTTGACAAGGTGCAGGGGATAAGCTTTGAAGTGGCGGCATTTACAAATCTTAGTCAGGATCATTTGGATTTCTTTGGCGATATGGACGAATATTTTGCCGCTAAATGCAAGTTTTTGAGTGCCTGCAAGCGTATAATAGCAAACGCAGACGATAGCTACGGATTAAAAATTCTTGCCGAAACCGAGGAAGCAATAAGCTATGGATATGACAATCCGTCAGATATTTTTGGTATAAACCTCGTTATGAGCGAACAAGGGCTTAGCTATGTCCTAAATATTATGGACGAGATTATAAACGTAAAGTTCAGCTTGCCGGGTAGATTTAATATGTACAACACTATGTGCGCCGCCGCAATTTGCTATGCGCTTGGCGTGCCCAGTGCAGTTATTGAAGAAGGAATAAGACGTGTAAAAAAGGTGGACGGCCGTTTTAATATAATCAATACTACCTCGTGTAGTATAATTATAGACTTTGCACATACAGATGACGGTCTTAAGAATATTTTGGGAGCTATTCGTGAGTTTTCGCGTGGCAAAATCATTACGGTATTTGGCTGTGGCGGGGATAGGGATAGGACTAAACGCGCGAAAATGGGTAGCGCGGCGGCAAAAGGAAGTGATTACGTGGTTATTACGTCCGATAATCCGCGCTTCGAGCGACCAATGGACATTATTCACGATGCTGAAAAGGGGGTTGGTAATTGCCCACATTCACTTATAGAGGAGCGTAAAGAGGCGATACGGTACGCCGTTCGTCACGCAGGGAAGGACGATATTATTTTGATTGCAGGCAAGGGCGCAGAAAAATATCAGGATATTATGGGAACAAAAATTCCCTATTCCGACGAGGATTTTGTTATGCAGCTTGTTGCCGAGGAGGGAATTTGATAAAGATATTACTTGCCGTAATTACGGCTTTTGCGATTACGCTGGCCATAATGCCTATCGTTATTTATTTTACCAAAAAGCTAAAATTGCGCCAAATCATACTCTCTTACGTGGACAAGCATTTTAGTAAAAGCGGAACGCCAACCATGGGCGGCATCGGCTTTTTGATAGGTATTGCGATTGCAACGCTTGTTTTAGAGCTTGATAGGACGACTGTTATATGCGTTGTGGTAATGCTGGGATACGGCGTAGTAGGCTTTTTGGACGACTTTATCAAGGTATATTTTAGGCGCAACGAAGGACTAAAGCCTTATCAAAAAATCATATTCCAGCTACTCATAGCCGTCATAATTTCGGTAAGTGCATACAACAATTCCGACGAAATATCTTATTTGTTTGGCAAAGTGAATATAGGGTATTTTGCAATTCCACTAAACATCTTTTTGTTTTTGGCGTTTACCAATTCGGTAAATCTTACCGACGGACTTGACGGGCTTGCTTCATCCGTTATGCTTGTTAGTATGATATTTTTTGGTGGCATACTTGCGGCAGACTCGCTTTTTACCGGTGGACAAGCCCCTTCGCTTAGTATATTTTGTGCCGCAATAGTGGGAGGAATGATTGCTTTTTTGATTTATAACGGCTATCCTGCTAAGATTTTTATGGGTGATACCGGTTCGCTTGCGCTTGGCGGCGCTTTTGCCGTACTTGCCGTTTACAGTGGACAAGTTCTTGCGGCGGCGCTGACAGGCATAATGTTTGTTGTAAGCGCTGTATCTGTAATTTTGCAGGTACTGCATTATAAGCGCACAAAAACAAGAATATTTCTTATGGCGCCCTTTCACCATCATTTAGAAAAAAAGGGACTGCACGAAAACAAAATTGTAGGTATATATTCAGGCATAACGTTCTTTGTTTCTGCACTTACTCTTATTGCCGCTATAAGTAATATTTAGGTCTTTGTCCGCATAAGTTATTGTATGAACAATAACTATTTTGGTAAAAGAATTTTGATAGTAGGTAGCGGCATAAGCGGGAAGGGTGCGGCTTTTGCACTCAAGCAAAGTGGTGCGCTTATTTATTTTTACGATGGCGAAATTCCAAGCTCAATCGACCTTATCGTAATGAGTCCGGGTATTCGCGATGAAAAATTCATAGCGTACGCTCAGCAAAACAATATTCCTGTTATAGGCGAAATCGAGCTTGGTTTTACCTTAGATAATGCGCCGGTCATTGCAATAACCGGAACAAACGGCAAAACGACCACCACGATGCTAACGGGCGATATTTTGTCGCGCAGTGGATACAAAACAATTGTTTGCGGCAATATAGGCACGTCTTACTCTAAAAACGCACTGCTTACACATGAGCGATCGGTGGTGGAGGTTAGCAGCTTTCAGTTGCTTACCGTCAAAGATTTTGCGCCCAAGGTGGCGATTATCACCAACATAACGCCCGATCACCTCGATAGACATGGCAATATGCAAAATTACATAAACGCTAAGCTTAATATTTGCCGCAACCAGACGGCAGAGGATTACGTAATCGTGCCTCGCGAGGTGCGCGTTCTCCTAAAAGAGTTTGGGGTAAAAAGCCAAATCGTCACACTCGGAAGTGATATTACCGTTCAAAAGGAAGCGCTGTGGGTTTTTGGTAAGAAGATTGCAGACGTTGCCGAGCTGCAACAAAAAGAGGAGCATAACCTGGTAGATGCTTTATTTGCCTCGTGTGCGGCTATTTTGCAAGGAGCAACGCTGTCGGCAGTTCATGACGCCCTCGTCAGCTTTAGGTCTGCCGAGCACCGTCTTAGCTTTGTGGGCAAGGTGGGCGGCAAGAGCTATTACAACGATTCTAAGGGTACCAATATAGGTGCGGCTCTTGCTGCGGCAAAAAGCATGACGGGCAGTACGGTATTGATTGCAGGCGGAAGTGACAAGGGGTATGAGTTTGACGAGCTGTTTGTCGAGCTTCCTAAGTGCGTAAAGTACGTAATCGGAATGGGCGAGGTGAAGGAGAAGCTTCGCCTCGCGGCAGATAGGCAAGGATACGAGGGATTTATAATTTGCTCAGGGCTGGAGGAGGCCACCGAAACCGCAAAACGCCTTGACGTATCCAATGTTTTGTTGTCACCGGCGGCGGCAAGCTTCGATTCCTACGAGGGATACGATAAGCGCGGCGAGCATTTTGAGAGGCTGATTCGTGCTTAAAAAAGAAGGGAAATTTGATGTAATTTTGCTTGCCATAACGGTAAGTCTTGTTGTTTTCGGCGCTATTATGGTGTATTCTGCATCTATGTATAGCGCCGAAATCAATTATGGCAACGAATATTATTTTATGTACAAGCAGATATTTGGCGCAATTCTGGGCTTTGCGGCAATAGGTATATTAAGCATTACCGACTATCATGTTTTGGATAAGCTAAAATATGTCATTTTAGCAGTATCGATAATTTTGCTCGTATTAGTTTTTATTCCCGGAATAGGAATCGAAAGCTACGGTGCGCGCAGATGGATAAACCTGCCGTTCTTTTCGATGCAAGCAAGCGAGGTGTCTAAGTTCGGCTTTATTATATTTACGGCATCGTATATGGCAAAAAATCATGACAAGATGACGCGGTTTGCGGGTATCTTGCCTGTTTTGCTTGTGGGCGGCGTGATATGCGTGCTTATTATATTAGAGCCTAATATGTCAATTACGATTTGTATGATACTTCTTATGTTCGTCATGCTTTTCGTGGGCGGGGCAAGAATAAAGCACTTTTTGATTCTTGCCGTACCTGTAATTGCACTTGTGCCTATACTTATTCTTATCGAGCCGTATAGACTAAACAGGCTTATGGCGTTTTTAGACCCGTGGGAGTCGCCGCTTGGCGAGGGATATCAGCTTATTCAGTCCTTTTATTCGCTGGGAAGCGGTGGATTGTTTGGTTTGGGGCTGTTTAATTCAAGACAAAAGTATCTCTTTTTGCCGTTTAGCGAAAGTGACTTTATATTCAGTATTATAGGCGAGGAGCTCGGGCTTTTTGGGTGTATTATAGTTATTGCCGCTTTTGTGCTGCTGATATTCAGAGCAATACTTATTGCTCAAAAAGCACCCGATAGATTTGGGTGTTATCTCGCAAGCGGCATTGCGGCAATTATAGCTATACAGGTCTGTGTAAACATTGCAGTTGTAACAGGCTCAATACCGCCAACCGGCTTGCCGTTGCCGTTTATAAGCGCAGGCTCAACCTCGTTAATCGTTTTTTGTGCAAGCACGGGTATACTGCAAAGTATTTCTCTTCGAAGTCACAAAAGCGTTCAGCTGTTGACCTATAAAAGAGAAGGTAAGAGATGTAAAAAGGATAGAGGTAATCTGAAGAAAGAGCTTTGAGTATTTAATATTCAAGCAGTATTTGTGGAGTACAATAGACGAGATATCAATGCAAACAAAAAAACTGTCAATCATAAGACTGACAGTTTTTTGTATTTGATTAGACTAATTAGCCGATGAATCTTGCCTTCAAGATTCCCTCAACGCCGCTGAGCTTATCTGCGGTGCAGTCGCAATCAACATCAACTACAGCGTAGCCATAAACGCCACGATGAGCTTCTGCCATATCGTCAACGCATACGCAATGCTTAGCAAGGAGAGCCTTGATATCCTCAACGTCCTTGGTGCAAACGCAAAGACGACGGGACTTGGTGCGCTCCTTCTGAAGCTTCGGATAGTTAACCGAGTTTACGATGTTGCCGTTTTCGATGAAATCAACCATCTGCTTGGCAGCCATGTAAGCGCAGTTATCTTCTGCCTCGGGGGTGCTTGCGCCAAGGTGCGGGGTAGCAACGATACCGTCAATGCCAAGAACTTCTTCGTTGGGGAAGTCGGTAACGTAGCGGTTAACCTTGCCACTCTTAACAGCTTCTACGATAGCAGCGTTGTCAACAAGCTCACCACGAGCGCAGTTGATGATGTTAACGCCATCCTTCATCATAGCGATGGTCTCAGCGTTAATCATGTGCTTGGTGTTATCGTTGAACGGAACGTGAAGCGAGATGTAATCACATTCCTTGTAAAGCTCCTCGAGCGAAACGATTCTCATATCGGGATTGATAGCGTCGATGCGTTCCTTGGTGATGTGCGGATCGTAGCCGATAACGTTCATGCCAAGAGCGAAAGCTGCTTTTGCAAGCTTGCTGCCGATTGCGCCAAGACCTGCGATACCAAGAGTCTTGCCAAAAATCTCGCCGCCAACAAATGCCTTCTTGCCGTCTTCTACCTGCTTGCCGATTTCAGCGGTGCCCTTAAGGCCCTGCGACCAGGTAAGAGCAGGAGCAATTCTTCTGCCGCACATAAACAACATGCAAAGAGCAAGCTCTTTTACTGCGTTGGAGTTAGCGCCCGGGGTGTTGAATACTACAACGCCCTTATCTGCACACTTGTCAAGCGGAATGTTGTTTACGCCTGCGCCTGCACGAGCAACGCAAAGAAGCGAATCCGCAAGGGGATAGTCGTGCATCTTGAACGAACGAAGGATGATACCGTCAGGCTGCTCGCATTCGTCGGTAAGAGTGTACGAAGCAGGGAACTCCGAGTTTGCAACTTTACTGATTTTGTTGAGTTTTAAAATCTTAGCCATTTTAGAATTAGCTCCTTAAATTATTTGTTTTCCTTTTCGAACTTAGCCATGAATTCAACAAGCTTCTTTACACCCTCGATCGGCATAGCGTTGTAGATGCTTGCGCGCATACCGCCAACGAGCTTATGACCCTTAAGGGTTACGAGGCCTTCCTTAGCTGCTTCTGCAATGAACTTAGCGTCAAGCTCAGCCGAGGGCGAGAAGAACGGTACGTTCATAAGCGAACGGTCAGCAGGATTTACCTTGTTTACAAAGAACTTGCTGTTGTCGAGGAAGTCATAAAGAATCTGTGCCTTTTCCTCGTTGATTTTCTGCATTGCGGGAACGCCGCCAAGCTCCTTAATGTAGCGGAAAACTTCCATAGCTACGTAGGTAGACCAGCAGGGCGGGGTGTTGTAAAGGCTCTTCTGATCAACCTGAGTCTTCCACTTAAGCATGGTGGGGCAGATGGGAGCGCACATATCCTGCAAATCCTTGCGAACAATAACAACGGTCACGCCTGCAGGAGCAACGTTCTTCTGAGCGCCGCCGTACAATACGCCGAACTTGCTTACGTCCATAACTTCGCTGAGGATGTTGGACGAAACGTCACCAACAAGGGGAACGCCAGCCGGAGTCTCGGGGATTTTGGTGAAGCGAGTACCGTAGATGGTGTTGTTGTAGCACATGTGAACGTAGTCAGCATCTGCACGGAACATATCGGGGGTAGTAGCGGGAATATAGGTGAAATCCTTATCCTTGCTGCTTGCAGCTGCTACAGCGTCGGTGAACTTCTGAGCTTCCTTGTAAGCCTTGCTGGAGAAGTTACCCGAAAGGATGTAGTCTGCCTTACCGTTCTTATGAAGGTTGAGGGGAATAGCCTCGAACTGCATAGAAGCGCCACCCTGAACGAAGATGATATCATAGTTCTCGGGAACGTTCATAAGCTCACGAAGAAGGCTCTCAGCTTCATTGTTGATTGCGTCATAGTACTTGGAGCGGTGGCTCATTTCCATAACGCTCATGCCCGAACCTTCATAGTTGAGCATCTTGCTTTGAACCCTTTTGAGAACTTCCAACGGAAGCATAGAAGGACCTGCCGAAAAATTGTAAACTCTATCCATAAAAATACTCCTTGAATATTTATTGTAGCTTCATTATAACATTACTTTTTACAAAACGCAAACAAAAAGCGGTCATATTTATACAAATCTTGGGGGAATTTTTTTATTTATACTATACAACGAAGTTGAGAATATGGCGAGGACGTCAAAAACTGTTTTTATTGCGAACAGAAACACTTACGTAGAGGTTGACAAGAAGGCGGTTTTTGTAGTATTATGCTATTAGAGGTGAATTATGTTTACTAAAAAAGACAAAAAGTTGCTTGTATCAATAACTGAGGAAATCAAACAAATTAAGTCGCTGGTCACGGCTCAGGGCGAGGAAATAGATAGACTCAAAAAGTTGACCGAGGAAAATTTGGTTACTGTATCTGGCGAGGGCGAAGCCGCTAAGCGTAGTAGCTACGGGAGCGTTATTGTGGACGAGATAGAGTCGCTTAACAAAAAGCTTGAGGAGGTATCGCGTTTGCTACACAAAAAAAATTGTGAGGATGAATGCGCGGCTCAAAATGAGTTTTCCTTACTCGAACTTAAAAGCGATCTTGTAAAGCTTGCTCAATTACTCGAAGACTAATTCCGGACATAAATTTTTATATGACGAAAAATAAAAAAGGCTACAAAATTTTGAGTAGTCTTTTTTGTTTGAAAAAAGAAACTTTTGCAAGCACATTTTGCCCTTGGCGCATATATAGAAGTGTTAAGGGGGTACCGTTATGGACGCACTCGTCGTATCAAAGTGTAATAAACTAAGTGGCAAAATCAATCTTTACGGTGCAAAAAATGCCATTTTGCCCATTCTTGCGGCGTGCGTTCTAACCTCGGACGAGGTTCAGCTTTGCGGCTGTCCGCATCTAAGTGATATTGACGATATGTTGGCAATTATAGCAAGCATAGGCGGCAAGGTAAGCTTTAACCGCGGGCAAATAAGTGTTTGTTGCAAGGCGATAAATCCATATACGATAGACCATGCTCTTATGCGAAAAATTCGCTCGTCAGTCTTTATTTTGGGACCGCTTTTATCAAGGTGCGGCGAGGCGGAAATTGCTTTGCCCGGCGGATGCGAAATAGGGCAGCGACCTATCGATCTTCACCTTGGCGGACTAAAAATTCTTGGAGTGGATGTAGAAGAGAGTCCTTATAAGAATACGGTAAGGTGCAAGGGACGTCCACGCGGCGGTATTGTAAGACTGAAATATCCAAGCGTGGGCGCAACCGAAAATCTTATGATGGCGGCGGCGATAGGAACACAAAAAACTGTGATTTACGGTGCGGCAAAAGAACCCGAAATTGTTGACCTTGCTATGTTTCTAAATACATTAGGTGCAAGGGTGTTTGGTGCAGGAACGGATTTGATAGTGGTCGAGGGCAAAGGACGCTTGCACGGTGCAAGATACAAGCCTGTCCCCGACCGCATAGTTGCGGGTACGTATATGGCGGCAGTAGGTGTTGTGGGTGGTGACGTGTATATAGAGGGGGCAATCGGCGACCATCTGGATGCGGCACTGCACAAATTTAGAATTATGGGGTTGGATATAGAGGAGGAGCAACGCGGAATACGCGTGCGCCAAAACGGGCGAGTCAAGGCTGTTAAGCAAACGGTGACATTGCCGTATCCTGGGTTCGCTACCGACCTGCAACCACTGCTAGTTGCGGCGCTGTGCGGTGCAGAGGGTGAAAGCGTGGTTACCGAAACACTTTTCGAAAATCGATTTCGTTACGTTTATCAGCTTCAGCGCATGGGTGCAGACGTGATTTTGGACGGTTGTAATTCTGCCATTATAAAAGGAAAAAGCTTATTTGGCGCAGATGTTTATGCGCAGGATTTGCGAGGCGGTGCCGCACTTGTTATTGCAGCTTTATCGGCAGATGGGCAAAGCACGGTAAGTGGAGTGGAGTACATAGACAGAGGGTATCAGTCGCTTAGCGACGAGCTTAATTCTTTGGGCGCAAATATAAAACGCCTTACCCTAAAGTAAAGCGTTTGGTTAAGTTTTTGCATATACGTTGGCTTGTTTTTAGTTATTTTCGATTTTTATTACCGTAATGTCGTCGATAATTTTGAACCGTGGATATGCGTCGCAATACGGATCTGAAAAGGAAGTTTTTTCTATTTTTTTGATTTCTTCCGCTATGTCGAGCTCCTTGCTAAACATTTCCTCGTGATTGTTGTAAATACATAAATGCTCGTATGCTTGCGAAAAGCCGTCCGAATACAAATAAATCGTTTTAACTTTTTCACGCTTGATTTTTATTGTGTTTGGAGTGAGCATAGGCGTCGGGCTTAGTGTAAAGGCAGTATATCCATTAGGCTTGTTAATCATTTTTCGGTGACGAATCAAAGTATCGCTTATATATTTGCGCGCATCTAAATTGTGGATATTTTTTTCTCTTGCAATCGCTACCATTTGCTGCAAAGCGATGGTGTCAAGGCGATTGAGGTCACATAAATGCACGCGTACTATTTGATTGTCATAAGTTATAAAGGTAACCTCGCAATCTCCCAAAACACTTGCATAAAAATATGTATCGTCAAATTCTATCCATGATGCGCTGGCAGAAGGAATGGTGTCTGCGCTTTTATCTGTAGGTAAGGCGTAGTAGCCGTCCTCAGCCAGCTTCAAAAGGCGGTTTGTGACTAAACCGTTGTATTTTGAAATGTTCTTTTTTATGTAATTTACCATCCAACAGGCTTCGTTTAGGTCGGGCGACTTTATAAGCGGAGTTGCGCCGTCAATAACCATAAAAAAGTCTTTGCCGATAATAAATCGATCTTCATTCCAATAGTGTGATTTTCTGGTTTTTTTGGTGACTTTCATACTAACCCTTAGTCAAAATAATAATCAAAGTTGTCGCAAATATAGCTATGCCTGCAAGAATCAGCAATATGTCATAAATGTAAAATCTTTTTTTGGTTTCACGAAAATTCAAGGTAAAGCCAATCAAGATTGTGCCTACAAGAATTAGAAGAAGTCCAAAGTAACACAACATCAACATTGCCAGCGTAAAGGTGTCCGTTACCGTCGTAAAGATATTGATTGCTCCTAACAAAAATCCAAGCAGGGTAGTCATAAGAGCTATGGATTTATAGTTGTTTACCTTTATTTTTTCAAGGTCGCCAACCTTCTTTTCGTTAAGGTCGTAGGCGTGAATAATGTCCGCTTTTGCCAAAAATTGGTTGTATTCGTTTAATTCGGACGCTCTGTCTTGTGATGCGGGTATTTTTTCGATTGCGTACAAAATGTCCGCTTCGCCTTTTTCGTATTTGCCGAGCAAAACAAGCAATCTTCCGCGAATTAAGAAAAATTTATTGTAAATCTTTTCGCTGTCGCCCACTTCCTTTTTGTCGATTTCGATTGCCTTATTGATCCATTTAAGCGCGTTTGCTATAATGGAGCGGCGTTCGGGGTCGTTTCGCTCTTCCAAATTATACTCAAAATACTTGCAAACCAACGAGCAGTATACGTTTATAACGCCTTGATTATTTGCAAAATCACATTTATCGTTTTGAAGCTGGATCAATCGCTCGGCTTCCATTATTGCGTTAAAGAGGGCAAATTGACTTGTGCACTTATTGAGTATGCCCATAAGCAAGAGATGCTTCATAATTTCGTAATCGTTAAAATTTTCGTCATATTGCTGAGCAAGCGCAAGAAAATTGCCGTAATTTTGTCGCCTGCACATAGAGAAGAGTATAAAGAACAATACGAAAGCACGCGGCTTGTTTTTTATGTTGCCGTGTTCGTCCGTTTTAAGGCAAGCGTTTATTTCCGCCTTCAGTTGGTTTTTAAGATCGTCGTCTATAATATGAGATTTTGCAATATTGGTAATCTCAATTTCGAAGCTTCTCGAGTTTACTGCTTTTTCAAAGTCATCCGTTTTTGATAAACGAATGGATTCTTCCATGATTTTTTCAAAGCTGGATGGCTGATTTTCTTTATTTTGTT
Organism: Clostridia bacterium; assembly: GCA_017500845.1. Lineage (GTDB taxonomy): Bacteria > Bacillota > Clostridia > Christensenellales > Pumilibacteraceae > CAG-552. The sequence goes on along the minus strand of JAFVXY010000021.1, from coordinate 110,202 downwards.
CCGTTGTGTTCATAGGTAATTTCATATCCTTGGTAATGTTTTGTAAAAAAAATTGTTGGGTTGGCTTTATCGCATAATACTATATCACATAAATAAAATTTTTTCAAGGCTTTATGCAAAATTTTTTTATCTTTCAATTATCAAATTAACTGAAAAAGAATGCGAAAATGTTATTATAATACTTGCTTTTTTGTGTTTGTTTTGGTACAATAAAAATGTATGCGTAACAAAAGATTGCTAATAATATTTGGTATATTACTTTCGCTAACACTGCTTATTGCGCTTAGCAGTGCGGTTTTTAGCATCAAAATGGTTAACGCGTATTGCTATAACTCCGATGACAAGGAGCTTATGACCAGAGTTCAGCAATTTGAAGATCGGCTTGTTGGTAAAAGCATTTTCTCGCTTGACGAGCAATCGCTTATCGAGGAGGTCGAAAAGGAAATTGGCGGTATAAAGGTTATAAATATCGAAAGACTTTTTCCTAACCGCGTTTCTATAAATTACGTTAAGCTTTACGACTACTTCGAGGTTCGTTACGAGAATAACTATTACATAAGCGGCATTGACGGCAGAATCCTAAAAAAACAGGAGGAAAGTCAGGGCAGTGAGGTAATAAAAATAAAGCTTAATCTTAGCGAGGTTCCCGAGGTCGGCGGCAATTTTTCGTCGTCAGATAGATTTTCGGCTTTGCAAGACATGATAGAAATGCTTGAAAAGCTTAACTACCGAGAAACTAATGCGCCTGCGCTTATTGAATCTATAGATCTTACAAGCAGTGAGACGGCAATTTATGTTCAGACACGATTGGGTGTTTTGATAAAGATTCTGCAAGATGATAATGCAGGCGAAAAGTTACGCAAGGCGTTGTCCTTGTATACGGCAAAGCCCGAGTATCGCACATCGGGAATGATTATAGTAGTCAATTCGAGCGAAATTTTCTATTCGCAAGAAAGTGATAATACAAACGAGGAGAGTAATTTATGACACAAGACGTAGCGATTCTCGACTTTGGGTCGGGTAAAATCACGGCACTTATAGGTCAGCGAGGTCTTAATAATACGTTTATAATAAACGGCAAGGGCGAAGCCGATTACGACGGTTTTTGCGACGGCGCGTTTTTTAAGCCTGAGCAGCTCCCCTTGGCTATTCATCACGCGATAAACGCTGCTGAAACGATGGCAAAGGTAAAAATAGATAGGCTTTACGTGGGCGTTCCGGGCGACTTTACGATTTGTGTTTGCAAGGATATCGAAAGGACATTTGGTGACAACAAGCATAAAATCTCGTCAAAGGACGTAGATGCCTTGCACGAACAGGGCAATACCTTTACCGACCCTGCATACAAGCTGATAAACGTTCAGCCTATATACTACACGCTCAGCAACGAGCGTAGGCTTATCGAGCCGGTAGGACTTATGTCGTCTAAGCTTAAGGGCCATATTTCATATTTGCTTGCCGAATCAGATTTTATAAATACTGTCGAAACGATACTAAAAGGATTTGAAATCAACGAGGTGGAATTTGTTTCGGGAATACTCTCCGAGGTGCTATTCCTTTTTGAGGAAACAAAGCGCGACCAATACGTAGTCCTTATTGACGTTGGGTATATTACGACAAGCGTGGCTGTTGCTCGCGGTGACGGCTTGCTTTCGCTTCATTCTTTCAGCTTGGGTGGGGGAAACATAACCGGCGACCTTGCAACATTCTTTAAAATTTCGTTTTCCGAAGCGGAGGCTCTAAAACGTAAGGTTGTTCTAACGCTTAATATGGAAAGTGACGACTACTATATGGTAAGTGACCAATATCCGGCGGCAATTGTAAACAAAATCGTTGACTACCGCGTAGGGAACATTGCAAAGACCGTTCAAAAATGCCTTGATTTGTGCGATTACGATATTCCCGAAAACGTAACGTTCTCGCTTACTGGCGGCGGACTTTCGTACATTAGAGGTGCAAAGGAAATTTTGGCAAGCAAGCTTGGCCGCAAGGTGGAGGTTGTTGCGCCCAGGATTCCGCAAATGGAAAATCCCGCATGGTCAAGCAGTCTTGGGTTGCTTGATCTCGCAATAAATATTCAGGATTCGCAAAAGAAAGGTTTTTTTGCGAAGCTATTCAAAAAGTAAGTTTGGAGGTATATAATGGAAACTAAGGATTATATGAAGCCGCCTGTAGCAATAAAGGTTATCGGTGTAGGCGGTGGCGGAAATAATGCAATAAACAGCATGATTGACGTTAATTTAAAAACGGCAGAATTCATCGCTATCAATACCGACCTGCAGGCTCTTAAGATGTCTAAAGCGCCTATAAGAATTCAAATAGGTGACAAGCTTACTCACGGTCAGGGCGCAGGCGCAAATCCCGAGGTAGGTCAGCGTGCCGCAGAGGAAAGCAGACTTGCTATCACCGAAGCTATCAAGGATGCAGATTTGGTGTTCATTACGGCCGGTATGGGTGGTGGCACGGGTACCGGGGCGGCGCCCGTTATTGCAAGCATCGCAAAGGAAATGGGCAAGCTTACCGTTGCGGTTGTTACCAAGCCTTTTGCGTTTGAGGGCAGAGTAAGAATGGAGCATGCCGAAATAGGTATTGCAAATCTTCGCAAGGTGGTTGATACCATCGTTATTATTCCCAACGAAAAGCTTATGCTTGTTGCTCCCAATTTGCCAATGATGGATTCGTTCAAGTATGCCGATGACGTACTACGACAAGGTATTCAGGGCATAAGCGACATTATCGTTTCGCCTATGCGAATCAACGTAGACTTCGCAGACGTGTGTACCGTAATGCGCGATAAGGGTATCGCTCATATGGGTATCGGCAGAGGTAAGGGTGAGGGCAGAACCACCGAGGCTGTCCAGCAAGCGGTATATAGTCCCATGCTCGAAACGTCGATTGAGGGCGCAACCAGCATTATAATCAACGTAATCGGTAGCCCCGACATGACTCTTATGGAAGTAAACGAGGCGGTGGATCTTGTAAAGCAAGTGGCGCATAAGGATGCAAATATTATATTTGGCTCGGACGTAAGAGAATCGCTTGAGGACGAAATTATAGTTACCGTTATTGCAACGGGCTTTGAAAACACGCCTATCGCACAGCCGGCACCGCAGCCGATGGAAAAGTCTGATAAAACACGCCTTGGTATTTTTGGCGGACAAGTAATGCCTCAGCCGCAACAGGAGCCTGCTCAGCCGCAACAGCCGCAGCTTCGCAATCCGTATGCGACTATGCAGCCCGTTCATCCCCCTGTTCCTCCCGTTCCGTCGGTAGCCGTGCCTCCAATGCAACAAAGCGCACCCGTACCCCAAGCTCCCGTGGTAGATCCGCAGAGAGTTGGTAAGACGTATGGCGCTTCGAGAGTTGCAGTGGACGACGATATGCCCGAATTCTTGAAAAGACTTAACGAGAAAAAATAAGTAATTTGGACAAATAACCAAGAACAAGTACGAAAAAGTGCTTGTTCTTTTTTTGTTCTTTTTCGGCAGCACCTTGTGTTTTTCGCCCTAAAAAAAGACTTATAGTGTAACCATGATTGTTTACATAGAGTATGTGATTTTGGATAATTTTGTCTTTACTCTGCTTATTTGTTACATAAGCTACAAAATAATGCGAGAAAGCGCAAAAATGGGTAGGTGTATAGTTGCGACGGTTGTAGGGACTGCGATTGCGGTACTTTATCCGTTTGTAAAAAATATGTTTTGGGCGGTTGCCGTTAAGGTTGGACTATATTGCTTGATGTGCGTAATACTTTATATAAAGCTTCCTAAATTTTTTTTGCGGTCATCTGTCTTTTTGTTGTCCACAGCTTTGGTTGGCGGAGTTCAATTTATGCTCGGCTTTGCCGTTTATGGAGATGCAGTCAAGGCACTAACGTATCCTATCAGCGAGTTGCCGCTAAGCTTGTTTTTTATGCCGCCGCTTATTTTATTCTTAGTGGGACGTACGATTTTGGCAAGGCTTAACGCTCATAGACTTAGGCAAAATTTCATATACGAGGTTAGGCTTAATACAGGGGAAAATTCTATAAGGGTTCGGGCGCTTGTAGATACCGGCAACAGCGTAAAGGCAAAGCGTGACGTGGTTTTTGTAAGCTCGGTTACAGCGCTCGAACTATTGGGGAGTAGCTTTTTAAAAGTAGTTACGCGCAAGGGCAACAGTATGGTTATTCACACCGCTTCGGGTAATAAAAAAATAGTTTTATTCGATGCAAAAATGGAATTATATTTGAGCAAGGACGAGCATATATTTATGGATGTACAAGTTGGTATAAGCGACATAAAGCACTGTGATTACGAGGCAATTTTGCCTTTGAGTGTGTTGGGCAAGGAGAGAATATTATGAGGCTTTTAGAAAGAATAAAAAGGTGGCTTACAGGGTTCAAAAGGGACAACGTGCTTTACTATATCACGACGTCCGAGGCTTTGCCTATGCCGCTTACTGCTGATGAGGAATGTGCTACTCTGCAGCGCCTTGTTCGTGGCGACAGCGATGCCAAGACCGTTTTGGTCGAGCGTAATTTGCGCCTTGTTGTTTATATCGCACGCAAGTTTGAAAATACCGGAGTAGACACCGAGGATCTTATTTCGGTGGGTACGATAGGGCTTATTAAGGCGGTTGGTTCTTTTGACGCATCTAAGAATATAAAGCTGGCTACTTACGCATCAAGATGTATCGAAAACGAGATTTTAATGTGCTTGCGCCGCATGTCAAAAATTAAAAGTGAAGTGTCGCTTGACGAGCCATTAAACGTAGATTGGGAGGGAAACGAGCTGCTTATGTCTGACATACTTGGCACAGAAGCAGATTTAGTGAGTAAAAATATAGAAAATAAGGTAGAAAAACAGCTTTTGTGGGAAGCGCTTAGCAAGCTGTCAAAAAGAGAAAAGCTGATTATGAAATTACGCTTTGGCTTGCTTGGAAGCGAGGAAAAGACTCAAAAGGAAGTCGCGGATATGTTGGGTATATCGCAGTCATACATATCGCGATTAGAAAAGAAAATAATTTTTAGACTTAAAAAAGAAATAGCAAAAGCGCTGTAAAAGGTAAGCACCCTATGATGGGTGCTTACCTTTTAGCTAATGTTCTTTTTTACCGAGGAGAGGGCAGATTTTTCGAGACGACTGACCTGCGCTTGAGAAATTCCAACCTCTTGCGAAACCTCGACCTGCGTTTTGCCTTCAAAAAAACGAAGGTTTAATATTTGTCTTTCACGCTCGCTAAGCTTGCTTATGGCTTCCTCGATGGATACGCTTGTCAGCCAATTTTCATCGGTGTTTTTTGCGTCCGAAATTTGGTCCATAATCATCACCGTTTCGCCGCCATCGTGGTAGATTGGATCAAAAAGAGATACGGGGTCGCTGATTGCGTCCATAGCGTATACCACATTGCGGTAAGGAATATCCAACATGGCGGCAATTTGCTCGTAGGTAGCCTCGCATCCACCGGAGCTTTCGATTTCCTGCCGCGCCTGCAACGCCTTGTATGCTGTATCGCGAACCGATCGACTTATGCGTACATGCGAGCTGTCACGCAAAAAGCGTTTGATTTCGCCTATAATCATAGGCACGGCGTAGGTGGAAAAGCGTAGGTTAAGCGAGGTATCAAAGTTTTCTGTCGCTTTTATAAGTCCTATACATCCCACTTGAAAAATGTCGTCGATGCTTTCCTTTTTGCCTGTAAACCTTTGAACGATACTCAGTACCAGTCTAAGGTTGGCGGTCAAAAACTGTTCTCTGGCGTTATCGTCGCCGCTATGAGCTTTTTTTAGTAATTCTATACTTTCGGTATGGCTTAGCTTTGGTAGCGTTGACGTATCTATGCCGCAAATTTCTACTCTGCTGTTCATATTTACCTCCACGATTATTTTCGGCATAAGCGGAGCATTTTATCCTACGGCATGCAATAACCTTGCAATTTTGTCGAAACGGCGCATATATATACGTGTAGTCAGAGGTGTATAATGTCGGAAATAAGAGAGCTTTCGTTTAGTGAATTAAAACAAAAGGATATAGTATGTATAGGCGATGGCAGAAAACTCGGTCGTATTATCGACCTTGTGTTTTCGCCCTCGGGCAAGGTAAAGGGGATAGTTGCGCCGTATGGTAGAAAGATGCTGTTTATTCGTAGCCAAGAGGTGTATATTCCTTACAGCAATATAAAAACCATAGGCGAGGATATAATTTTAGTGGATGTAGATTCAGGCTTCGATCGCCGCAGTAGCCGATCAGACTGTCACATGCCCCCGCAACAATGTGACGATGAGCAAAGCGAATCGCGTTGTAAGCGTTCCCACTTGAAAGAAAATACCCATGTCGGGCAAGATTTGCCGGACTGTGACGGAAGGTGCGATAAGTGTATGCTGTTTGAATGCGAAAGCAGATGGAAAAAGCGCGGCTCGGTGTATATCGATAATAACCCGGTATAAGCAACTTTTTGCTGTGATTTGTTACTAAATAATTGACTTGACAGCATCTCTATGATACAATATGTAGTAATAAGGAGTTATTATGAAGTGTATCTTTTGTGGAGATGTAGAAAGTAAGGTAATCGACAGTCGAGCAACCGACGACTTCAGTAAGATTCGTCGTCGAAGAGAATGTCTTAGCTGCGGAAGAAGATTTACCACGTATGAGGTTATAGAAACAACCCCCATTTTGGTAATAAAAAATGACGGCACACGTCAGCCGTTTGACAGAGCAAAAATCGAAGCAGGCGTTATTCGTGCATGCGAAAAGCGTCCTGTATCGGCAAGCGATATAAACGCTCTCGTTTCGTCTGTCGAAAAGCAAATTACCAACATGATGGAGCAGGAGATTTCCTCGTATAAAATTGGCGAGCTTGTAATGGCGGAGCTTAAGGAGCTTGATCAAGTTGCGTACATAAGGTTTGCTTCTGTTTACCGTCAGTTTAGAGATTTGTCGACCTTTACGCAGTTTATAAACGAATTCGAAAAAAAGATGCTTAGTGATAAGTAATCGACTTGCCACAAGGGTATGAAGGTTAAGATAGAGGTAAAAGAGCGTGTAATGCTGTCTGCGGTGCTGTCGCAGTGCGCGCCCATAAGCCAAGCTAACGTAAAAAAGCTGATTAAGGCTAAAGAAGCAAGGGTTAATGGCAAACGTGTGCCAAGTGACGTCTTGCTTGAAGTCGGAGATTGCGTAGAGGCGTTTATTCCAAATTCCTTTATTGGCGAAATGCCACAAATCGTTTACGAGGACAGCAATGTTCTGATAGTGGACAAGCCAATCCTTACGGAGATTGAGCCAACTCTTACAGAGCTTTTGCGTGGAAATAGGGATTTTATAAGGCCCTTGCACAGGCTTGATCGTAACACAACCGGGCTTGTTGCTTTTGCGCTTAATCAAATGGCGTATGACGCTTTGCTTGCGGCGTTTAAGAACCACACCGTCAAAAAAAATTATCACGCGGTTGTTGTTGGCAAGCCTAAGGTAGGCGAGTATGTCGACTATTTGTTTAAGGATGAAAAAAAGTCGCATTGCAGCGTATCGCACAGCCCAAAAGCGGGATACAAAAAAATAGTTACAAGAATTTGCCAAGTAATCAGCGAGGGCGAATTTTCCGTTGTGGATATTCAGCTTGTTACCGGCAGGACGCATCAAATAAGAGCGCATTTATCATTCCTTGGCTGGCCTATCTTGGGTGATGGCAAGTACGGTAACGACGAGATAAACAAAAAATACAAGTGCAAATATCAAAAGTTATGTGCGTATAAGCTTGCTTTTTCGGGACTAAACGGCGAAATGAGCTACCTAAACGAAAAAGTTTTTGTGTCAACGCGAAAAGTTATTGACTAAAACACAATAGTAATGTTATACTAATTACAATATTTACAACCAACGAGGCATTATGAAGAAGAAAAGACAAATTACTTATTCTTTGTCTGCGCGACAAAAAAGACAGTTGAAGCAGCAAGAACAACAGGGTGAAAAGCAGGAGCAGACCGAGGAAGTTCCGCCTGCCGAGATTATAGCGAAAAGAAAGCCAAATTATCCGCTTATAATTTGTATAACGGCAGTGGCGCTTGCGGCTGTGTTGATTTTCCTTGCAATATTTATTCCTATCTGGAATAGGGAAAAGGTAAATCACGATACATTCCTTAAGTGGAAGTATTTCAATCCCGAGGATCCCGAAAATCCGTATACCGATACTAATCCCAATCCTAATCCCACGCCCAATCCGATAGCGACTATTACGCTTACGGGTTCGGACGAGGATGCGTTTAAGGCAATCTTTGGCGAAAAGGAAGTAGAGATTTCGCTGGAAATTTTTATGGATGACGCTCCGTACGCAGGTATGAACTTTATGTATCTTGCCGAAAGCGGCTTTTATGACGGAACGATTATACACGACGTTTATCGTGGCAAGGCGGCAATGAACGGCTTTACTCAAGATAAAAACTCATCCGCCCGTGCGAAAGAGGCTACGTTTATCCGCAACCTTAAAGGCTTTGTGGAAAATAGCGTCAGCACTTGGGACAGCACAAACTACAAGCTTGGATATAGACTTAAGGTGGAAAAGGAAAGAAGCATTGCAAATACCTCGCAAAGCCAGCTTGGCTATTTGCTTCACGTTGCAGGAAACAGTATTAGCTACAGCACCTCGACTTTGTTTATGCTTACTACCGACGATAACCCGATTTATAATCATGCAGATAGTAGCACTTCGATTGTTAACAATCTCTCTTGGGTAGGTAGGGTTACAAACGACGAGTCGCTAAACGTTTTGCGCAAGATAAATGGTGTGGCTGTTACGGCAAGCGGCAAATCTTTCGTGCCGAATACGACCATCAAGATTGAATCTATTAAAACTAATCTTTCTTCCGAGCGTAAGAAATACTTGCTTAACAATTTCGAGTCGCTTATTTCGGGCGGAAAAGAGTCCACATTGAGAAACGTCGCATACAACCAAACTTATTATAATTTTAAAGACTAACAGCAAAACGCGTATAAAAATCACAAAAATTGCCGACTATAAGTTATATGACTTTTAGGAGGTAATTTTTTTATGACAATAGGCTTAGTTTTGCTTGCAGTTGTTGCGATCTTGATTTTCTTCGGTCTATCTGACAAATTTTTCAAAAATGTTGGAGTGTCCCCGTGGGTGGGCTTCGTTTTGGCGATGCTTTTAATTATCGGTGCGGTAATCCCCAACGTCACCATTGGTGAAGGATTTGTTTTCAACTTTGGTGGATTTGTTGTTCCTATTATAGGTATGATCGTCCTTATGGCGTATATCGGATGGAACAAGACTCTACTTAAGGTTATTTTTGCCGAGCTTGTGATTGCCGCAATCGCTATTGCAACAAGAGTGCTTATCCTGCCCGAAACAACGGGAATGATTTTGGCGGCGTCGCTTATCGTCGGCTTTGTCGGCGGTGCGGTAGCCTTCCTTATCAATGGCTCGAGGCTGGGTACGCTTGCGTCCGCAATGGGCGGTATCGTCCTTGGTGACCTAATCGTAAACCTTATTTACGTGTTTGGTATTGGCGGTTACGTATTCTCGATGGGTACCCGTGGCGTATTTGACTCGATAATCATTGCTTGTGTATTCGGTATTTTGCTTCTCGAGGCTGTCGTTACGGCAAGAAGAGCAGCCAGCAACAACCGTGTTGCGCATTCGTCTATGAACGCAGAGTCGGCTGACGATATTGGCAAGGACGAGTTTAACGACTATTTCGACGATACTATTTTGTAATTAATTCTACAACTAAATATAACAGAAAGCCGTGGTTAGTTCTGCGGCTTTTTTGTTGTAGAATTTTTGATGGGTGTACCAAACTTTGTCGGCTAAAATATATTCGTTCTTATTTTGTCGAAAATTAAGAGGAATTGGCGAATAAGCACCAATATTGCCTTAGCATTACTTTATTATGCATTTTATGATAAAATTAGCGTATTAAACAAAAGGGGGAAGGTGTTATGGCAAAAAAGACAGTCAGCGAGCTTAAAAAACGCGCGTTGCTCGCAAAACAGCGCATGAAAATGGGGTATTGGGAGCAGATGATGCGTGATAGAGAGAAGCTTATCAGCGAGGTGGGTTCTACCTACGAAAACCAAAGACTCATCAGCGACTATCAGCGCGAAAAGTACAAGCGAGAATTTAACATTACGGTAAGCAAGCATGCCTCTAAGGATGAGGAACTTTACGTAAAGGTGCGTCAGATTCTTGATTCGGACGAGCTTGTGGTTAATCCAATATCTCAGCTTATAGATAAAGAGGAATACGAGAGCATGGACGGCGAGGCGAAGCAAAGATACGTATTAGAGTTATCCGCTAAATTCAAAGAGTTAAAGGAGCGTTATTACCGTGAGAAAATGAGCCTTACGTCCTAATTATTTATCTAATTTGCTTAATTTGCCGCTTAGTTCTTGACGGAAAACGCCTTTTTGCATTATAATATAAGCGGAGAATAATATGGACTATAATCTTAGCTCACTTAATAAAGAACAGCTTGCTCCCGTTATGGATACAGAGGGAGCGATTTTGGTTACAGCAGGCGCGGGCAGTGGAAAAACGCGCCTTCTTACACATAGAATCGCGTATTTGATTACCGAGAAGGGTGTTTCGCCGTACAATATTTTGGCGATAACCTTTACCAATAAGGCGGCAAAGGAAATGGCGGACAGGCTTTACGATATGACGCCGGATGCACAATACGTTTGGGTGTCCACCTTTCACTCTATGTGTGCGAGAATGCTTCGCCGCTATGCCCCCTTTTTGGGATATACGCAATCGTTTTCTATATACGCCGAGTCGGAGAAGGAAAAGCTTATTTCGGCAATTGTGGCAAAGAATAACACCGATGAGGACGACGACCTCAAAAAGAATGCAATATACCATATATCTAATGCGAAGAATCTTGGACTTTCGCCCGAGCGTTATCTTATGGATTACGGCTACGTTAGCGATATCGAGAATATTTGTAAAATTTATACAGAGTACGAGGCGGAGCTGAAAAACAATAATGCAATGGATTTTGACGACTTGCTTGTTAATACCAAAAGACTGCTTTTAGAGTGTGACGAGGCGGCAGAATATTACCGTGACAAGTTTAGATATATCCACGTTGACGAATTTCAGGATACTAATACGGTGCAGTATCAGCTTGTCAAGCTGCTTGCGGCAAAGCATCGCAACGTTTGTGCCGTAGGTGACGAGGATCAGTGTATTTACGGCTGGCGTGGTGCAAATATCGAGAATATTCAAAATTACATAGCTGATTTTAACTGCAAGGTTTATAAGCTTGAGCAGAATTATCGCTCGACCAAAAACATTCTTTCGCTTGCTAATATGCTTATTGCAAATAATGCGTCGAGAATAGAAAAGAAGCTATGGACAGAAAATGGCGATGGCGTAAAGGTAGAAAATTTTGTGGCAAGCGGCGATAGTGACGAGGCGGATTTTGTTGTAAGAACTATTTTTGCATTAAGTCAGCGAGGCTATAAGTTAAGCGATTTTGCGGTTTTGATGCGTATAAATGCGCTTACTAGGCCGTTTGAGCAACGCTTTTTGCAGTACGGAATAGCGCACAAGATTTACGGTGGCTTTAAGTTCTACGACCGCAAGGAGATAAAGGATTTGCTTGCGTATTTCAGAATCGTGGCAAATCACTACGATAGCGAGGCCATTACGAGGGTAATAAACTTTCCGCGAAGGGGAATTGGTGCGGCGTCCGTAAGCAATTTAATGAGCATTGCGGCGTCTAAGCAAATTTCGCTATATGACGTTATTATGGATATCGAAAATCAAGCGGTACCGGCCTCGCTAAAAAACAAGGTACTGCCGTTTGCGACCATTTTACGTTGTCTTGACGAGCAAAAGGATAAGCGTGAGCTATCCGAGCTTCTGCGCTATTTGATCGTTATGCTCGACCTCAAGACGGTATATAAAGATGACACCGAGGAAAACACTAACCGTAAGGCGAACATCAACGAATTGCTTAAGTCCATTAAGGAATATACCACGATGAATCCGGGAGCGACTCTTGATGACTATATGCAAACGGTAACCCTTTGGTCGGACCTTGACGATGCGCCTGTAAATGAGTCGGTAAATATTGCAACCGTTCATAGCGCAAAGGGTCTTGAATTTAAGGTAGTTTTTGTAGTAGGTATGGAGGAGGGGATTTTTCCCATATCGCGCGCCGAGTCTAATGCCGAAATCGAAGAGGAGCGTAGACTGTTCTACGTTGCTATTACTCGTGCAGAGGAGCGATTGTATATTATCAACGCTCGTTCGCGCTTCCTTTACGGCAAAACAAAAGACAGTATTCCAAGTAGGTTTTTAGGCGAAATTGGCTTTGCGCGCAAGCACGAGCGTAAGCCCGAGCAAAAGAAGAGCTTTTACGATAGCTACGGCTTTGATAATGATTACGACGATTATTCTTCTCGTCCAAAGCAAAAGAAGGTGCAGTACACGCCGATTGATAATCGACCTAAGCAACAAAATTCGGACGTAAGCGGATACAGAGTAGGACAAAAGGTAAGGCACAAAAAATTTGGCTTGGGTAAAATTATATCCCTTTCGGGAAGCGGAATTTCACTAAGCGCACTTATAGAATTTGACGGATACGGAAGAATGAATATAGCGCTTGCTTATGCGCCCATAACGGCGGAGGATTGATTGCTATGGAAAGAATGAAGGAGCTTGTTGCTCTACTAAACAAATACGCATATGAGTATTATGTACTGGACAACCCAACGGTGTCGGATAAAGAGTACGACGTGCTTTATGACGAGCTGGTTTTGCTCGAAAAGAAAACCGGTGTAGTTTTGCCTGATTCGCCTACGCTTAAGGTGGGTGGTGATCCGATAAAAAAGTTTGTAGAGCATAAGCATATAAATAGGCTTTATAGCCTTGATAAGTGTAAAACGTTCGACGAGCTTATCGAATGGGACGACAAGCTTAAAAAGCTGTTTGGCGGCAAAATAGAATACACCTTGGAATACAAGCTTGACGGACTTACGCTTTGCCTAACTTACGAAAACGGCAACCTTGTAGTTGCGTCTACTCGCGGTAACGGTTCGGTTGGTGAGGACGTAACCGAGCAGGTAAAGACCATAAAGTCTGTGCCGCTTTCGATTCCATACAAGGGGCTCGTAGAGGTTCAGGGTGAGGGCATAATGAGGGTAAGTGCGCTGAACGCTTACAACTTGACAGCAAAGGAGCCTCTTAAAAATGCTAGAAACGGAGTAGCGGGTGCAATACGAAATCTTGACCCCAAAGTGACTGCATCTAGGAATCTTGACGTTATTTTTTACAACGTAAACTATACCGACGAAGAAATCCCAACGCAGCAAAAAATGATAGAATTTTTGCAACAAAACCGATTTAAGACCGAAAAATTGCTTATTACGTCTGACATAAATAGGATTATTGAGGAAATTGAGAGTGTAAATAGGGATAAACTGGACTTTGTAATAGACGGTATGGTTATTAAAGTCAACGACGTTGCCGTGCGCGAAGCTCTTGGCTTTACCGACAAATTCCCGAGGTGGGCGATTGCCTATAAGTTTGAAGCGGAAGAAACGACTACCAAGCTAACAGACGTTATTTGGCAGGTTGGCAGAACGGGTAAAATAACTCCGATTGCTTCTTTAGAGCCTGTTGAGCTTTGCGGCGCTATTGTAAAAAGAGCTACGCTAAATAACTATGGCGATATTCAGCGCAAGGGCGTAAAAATAGGAAGCCGAGTTTTTATTCGCCGAAGTAACGATGTTATTCCTGAAGTGCTTGGCGTAGCCGAGGTGCTTGACGGTAAGACTGTGGAGCGGCCAAGCGTGTGCCCTGCATGCGGCAGTAGACTTGTCGAAAACGGTGCAAATTTATTCTGCACCAACGAGTACGGTTGCAAGCCGCAAATAAGACAAAAACTAGTTCATTTCTGCGAAAAGGACTGCATGGACATAGAGGGCTTAAGCGAAAAAACGATAGATTTGCTTTATGACAAAATAGGGCTAAATTCGTTTGAGGGGCTTTATGCATTGAAGAGTAGCGACTTTGTGGGAATTGAGGGCTTTAAGGACAAAAAAATATCCAACCTTATCAGTGCGATAGACAAGAGTAAGGGCGCTGATCTTGCTCATTTTATCAATGCGCTTGGCATTCCCAACGTAGGCAAAAAGCTGGCCGCTGACCTTGCAAAAAGGTACGGCTCCATAATAGAGCTTATGCACGCAAGTGAGGACGACCTTATGCAAAACCCCGATATGGGACCGGTCACTGCCGAATGCATAACCGATTATTTTGCAAAGCATTATCGCACTATCGAAAGTTTGATAAATATAGGAATAAATCCGCATTATCAAAGTGCAAATAAGGGCGGAATTTTTAGCGGACAAAAGGTTGTTCTAACCGGCACTCTTGCAAAATACAAGCGAAGCGAAGCTGCGAGCATTATCGAAAAGAACGGCGGCGAGGTTCAAAGCTCGGTTACTGCTACAACAACACTGGTTATTGCAGGTGAAAATGCGGGCTCAAAGTTGGATAAAGCGAGAAAGAACGGCATCAAAATAATGGACGAGAATGAGTTTATCGCCCTTATAAACGCTTGAAATTATTTTTGACGTATGTTATAATATAACATAAGAGGTGAATTCCAATGAAAAGCATGACAGGATACGGCAAGGGTGTGGCTGAGCGCGAAAACAAAACGCTTACAGTCGAGCTTAAGGCCGTTAACAACAGATTTTTGGAAATAAACGCAAGGCTTCCTAAGTGGTTGCTTGCTGGTGACGAGGTTATCAGAAAGGAAATCGCCTCGGTAATAAAGCGTGGCTCTATCGACTTTTTCTACGATTATAAGTCTGTGGGCGGCGAAAAGACCATCACGGTAGACAACGAGCTTGCTTCGCTGTACGTGGATGCGGCAAAAGGGCTTGGTAATCGCTTTGGAGTAAAGGACACTCTTACCGCTTACGAATTGCTTCGCTTTGGCGACGTCGTGACGGTTACAACCGAGTCGGACACAGAGGTTCTTTTGGAAATGCTTGTCGAGGCTACACAAAAGGCTGTTATCGCTCTTGACGAGATGCGAAAAAAAGAAGGCGAAAGCGTAAAACAGGATTTTGAAAAAATCGTGGGTAACATCAAGGAGCATCTTTCCGCCGTGACTGAGCGCGCGCCACAAGTTGTGGCTGATCATAAGGACAAGCTTAAAAAGCGCATCGAGGAATACCTTGGCGATGTGGAGATTGACGAAGCGAGATTGCTTAACGAGGTAGCTTTCTTTGCTGATAAAGCGGATATCAACGAGGAAATCAGCCGCTTAGGCTCACATATCCAGCAGTTTGTAGCAACCCTTGGCAAAAACGGCGAGCTTGGCAGACAGCTTGACTTTTTGGCGCAGGAGATGAATCGTGAGGTCAACACCATGGGCAGTAAGTCCAACGATATCACCATCACCTCTCACGTAGTGGCGATGAAAAACGAAATCGAAAAAATCAAGGAACAGGTTAGGAACGTAGAATAATGAGTGGTTTATTGATTGTTATAGCAGGGCCCTCAGGGGCAGGCAAGGGCACGATATATAACTCGCTGTTAGAGCGTGTACCTAATACTATCGCTTCCATTTCGGCTACTACAAGAAAGCCGCGTGGAGTGGAACAGGACGGCGTTCATTACTTTTTTAAATCGGTAGACGAGTTTGAAAAGATGATTGAGCGTGACGAGCTTTTGGAATACGCTGATGTTTTTGGCAATTATTACGGCACGCCCAAAAAGTTCGTTATGGACAGTATCGAAAGTGGTAAAAATCTTATTTTGGAAATTGACGTTGTGGGTGCGGCGCAAATTAAGCGCAAATTCCCTTCGTGTGTAATGATGTTCATAATGCCGCCGTCCTTCGAGGTGCTCGAAAAGCGTCTTAGGGGTAGGGCAACCGATTCGGAAGAAAGCATCGTACGTAGATTGTCCGAGGCAAAAAGGGAGCTATCCACGTACGAAATGTTCGATTATATCGTGTTCAATGACGATTTGCAGCAGGCGATTAGTCAAGCAGAGGCAATTATCTGCGCAGAACGCAATAAAATATATAGAAATGAAAGTAAAATAAAGCAGTTGCTTAATGAATAAGGAGTAGAAAATTATGTTAATTGATCCGCCTATTGATAAGCTTATAGGAGAAGTTGGATGTAAGTACGCTTTGGTTTGCCTCGTTGCACAGCGTGCAAGATTTCTTGAGGACAAGAAGGCAGAGTTGCTTGCTCAGGCCGAAAAGAATGCTATCTCGTATGCTTCGCAAGAGGTTTACGAGGGCAAGGTTGAGCTCGCATACGAGGGCTAACGCTTGATACTAAAGGGAAAAACAATCGCCGTTTGCGTAACGGGTGGCATTGCGGTTTATAAATCGTGCGAAATTGTAAGCTCACTTAAAAAGCTGGGCGCTGACGTTCACGTTGTTATGACCCAAAACGCCACGAATTTCGTATCGCCGCTTACCTTCGAAACGCTTTCCGGCAATAAAGTCATTCTAAAGAACTTCGATCCCGACAGAGAGTGGGAGGTGGAGCATATTTCGCTTGCCAAAAAGTGTGATATTTTTCTTATCGCACCGTGTACCGCTAACGTAGTTGGTAAGCTTAGTGGCGGAATTGCCGATGACTTTTTGACAACGACGGTTATGGCAACGACTGCGCCCGTCGTTATTGCTCCTGCGATGAATGTTAATATGTATGAAAGCGCTGCGTATAAGGCGAACGAGCAGATTTTGCGTGAGCGAGGCTACATATTTATTCAGCCCGAAAGCGGCCTTTTGGCGTGTGGTGACGTAGGCAA
The DNA here is from genome assembly GCA_017500845.1 of Clostridia bacterium. Lineage (GTDB taxonomy): Bacteria > Bacillota > Clostridia > Christensenellales > Pumilibacteraceae > CAG-552. The sequence continues at coordinate 93,405 of JAFVXY010000021.1, read as the reverse complement.
GGGAAGACTTGCCGAGCCTAAGGATATCGTGCAAAAGGTGATTAAGGTTCTTTTCCCAAAACGCGATCTCGAGGGCAAAACAGTACTTGTTACGCTTGGCTCGACCCGTGAGCCCATCGACCCCGTAAGGTACGTTACGAATTCGAGTAGCGGCAAGATGGGGGCTGCGATAATAAAGGAAGCGTTGTGTCGCGGTGCAAGAGTAATTGCAGTGTGCGGCTTTGTTTCGGTGCCCTTGCCACCTCAAGCTGAGGTAATCAAGGTTAGTACGACTGACGAGATGTACGAGGCAGTAAATGGCGTGTTCGGTCAAGCCGATTATATGATTATGGCTGCGGCGCCTGCCGACTACAAGGTTAAAAACAGAAGTGACAATAAAATTAAGACAGCTGAGCTTAATCTTGAGTTTGTCAAAAACGTCGATATTGCTGCAAGCATAGGTAAAATTAAAGGACAAAAAAGATTAGTCGTATTTGCCGCCGAGACCGAAAGTCTGTTGGAAAACGCGAGAGCTAAGCTTGTGGCTAAAAATGCGGATATGGTTGTAGCAAACGACGTTACGCAGGAGGGAGCAGGCTTCAACGTAGATACTAACGTAGCTACGATTATTACTAAGGACAGCGTTACACCTCTGGACAAGATGGATAAGTCTATGCTTGCAGGTGTAATTTTGGATAAGATGCAAGATGTTCGCTAAGGTTATCGTTGATATCAGTAATGATGAGCTGGATAGGATTTTTGATTATTCAGTCGGGGATTTATCGTTGGAGCCGGGCTGTAGAGTCACGGTTCCTTTCGGTAAAAAGCAAATCGAGGGCTATGTAATCGACATTACGGACACCACCGATTGTCCGCCCCAAAAGATCAAGCAAGTGACGGCTCGTCTTGACGATTATCCTGTTATAACCGCAGAAATGCTTGCGCTTATGCGCTTTATGTGTCAGAGGTACCACCTTAGGGTGATTGACGCGCTTAGGTTGTTTATCCCAACGCAAATGCGTAACGGAAAGGTAAAGGAGCTTACGCGCAAATATGTATTTGTAAATCCCGACCTATCCGATCCTCATTCGCTTATACGCACCTCGGCACAAGGTCAGATGGCGGCCCTGAATTACGTTTTACAAAAAGGTGAGGTGTCGCTTACCGAAATCAATACCGTTTGTTCGGCGGCAAGTGTGCGTAATTTGCTATCTAGGGATATTTTGCGAGAGAGAAACGTAGAAATTATGCGTTCGCCGTACGTCAATTTGGCGGTAAACAACAACAGTGTTACGCTAACAGATGACCAAAAAGCGGTTGTAAATGCCGTTATGTCGGCAAATGGAAAGACCTTTTTGCTACACGGCGTGACGGGAAGCGGAAAGACCGAGGTTTATATGCACTGCATAGCCAAGGTGCTGTCATTAGGCAAAACGGCAATAATGCTCGTGCCCGAAATTTCGCTTACTCCGCAGGTGCTTGCATCGTTCCGCGCAAGATTTGGTGCACGAGTGGCGTTGCTGCATAGTGGGCTAAGCGCAGGCGAGCGTTTTGACGAGTGGCGCAGGCTTATCACAGGCGAGGCGGTAGTTGCAGTTGGGGCGAGGTCGGCGGTGTTTGCGCCTATGAAAAACGTAGGCATTATAATTATCGACGAGGAGCATGACGGAAGCTATACCAATGAAAGCAAGCCGAGATATGTGACAGCCGAGGTTGCCGAGTTCCGCAAGCAATACAACGATTGCAATATCATTCTTGGAAGCGCGACTCCATCTATTGAAAGCTACTATAAGGCGCAGAATGGCGAATACGAGCTTTTGGAGCTTAAAAACCGTATAAACAAGCGTCCATTACCCGATATATCCATAATCAATATGTGCAATGAAATTATGGGTGGCAACACGGGAGTGTTTTCGGCTAAGCTTGAAAGCGAGCTTTATAAATGCATCGAAGCAGGCAATCAAGCAATAATTTTTATAAATAGGCGTGGCTATTCGTCGTACGTTATGTGCCGTTCGTGCGGATACGTTGCCAAGTGCGAGCAGTGCGACGTTTCGCTTGTATATCACAAGGAAGAGGGGGCGCTTAAGTGTCACTACTGCGGCAACAGATACAAGATGCTTACTGCTTGTCCAAAATGCGGCTCAGAGCATATAAAGCGTGGCTTTTTGGGGACGGAGCAAGTGGCGGAAAAGCTTAAGGAGATGTTTCCCGGCGAAACGGTTTTGCGAATGGATAACGACACAACGCAAAACAAAAACGCTCACATGAGTATTTTGGGCGATTTTGCAAGCAAAAAAGCCAAAATTTTGGTGGGCACGCAGATGATTGCAAAGGGACACGACTTTCCTGACGTTACGCTTGTGGGAATCGTTGACGCGGACATGAGCTTGCACTTTACGGACTACCGTAGTGTCGAGCGCACGTACCAGCTAATTACGCAGGTGGCGGGCAGAGCGGGCAGAGATAAAAAGCCCGGCACTGTGGTTTTACAGACCTATTCGCCCAATCATTACGTGTACAGATTCGCAATGAGTGGCGATTACAAGCTCTTTTACGGCAAGGAATGCAATTTGCGTGAGGTTACTCAATTTCCGCCGTTTACAAAAATCATTCGTATACTTGTGTCGGGCGAGAATGAGGTTGAATTAAAAGATGCTTTGGGCGGAATATACGAAAAAATTAAGGCGCTTTCGCAGGGCGATAACCGATTTGTGTACCTTAATTGTATGTGGGCACCCATGAAGCTCATAAAAAACCAACGCAGGGCACAGGTTTTGATGCGCGTGCTTCCTGAATACGATTCAATATCGCGCATTTATCAAATAGCCGATGAGGCAAAAACAAACAAAATCAGTATAATTGTGGAAACGAATCCCAACGATTTAAGTTAAGAGGTGGATTATGGCACTTAGAAATATTTTAAAAGAAAATGAGCCGGTATTAAGAGAAAAATGTTTTGAGGTAACGTTGTTTAATGAGCGCCTTGGAGTTACTCTTGACGATATGATAGAAACGATGTTTGCCGCTGACGGCGTTGGTCTAGCGGCACCGCAGGTGGGCATTCCCAAAAGAATGTGTGTCGTTAGTATTGACGGCAAGACGATTTACGAGCTTATCAATCCCGTGATTACCAAGACTGCAGGTACGCAAAAGGGCATAGAGGGCTGTCTTTCTATTCCCGGCAAGCACGGCATGGTAGAGCGTCCCAAAACCGTTTGGGTAGAAGCGAAGGACCGTTACGGCAATACAAAGGAGTATAAGGTAAGCGATCTTACCGCGGTTGCTTTTTGTCACGAAATCGACCACCTTGACGGGGTGCTTTACGTAGATAAGGTAATTGGCGACCTTAAGGAGTAGCTCATGCGCGTTGTTTTTATGGGTACTCCCGATTTTGCGACAACCGTTTTGCAAAGACTTATAAGTGATTATGAGGTAGTCGCTGTGATTTCGCAACCCGATAGGGCAAAAAATCGCAAGGGAGAGTTTGTTTATACACCGACAAAGGCGTGCGCGGTTGCTAATGGCATACCCGTATTTCAGTATGAAAGAATACGAAACCACGTAGAAGAGCTTAGGACTTTTGACGCCGATATTTTCGTTACGGCTGCGTACGGACAAATTTTGTCGCAGGAAATTATAAATATTCCACGCTTCGGTATTGTAAATGTGCACGCATCGCTTCTTCCCAAATATCGAGGAAGCTCGCCCATACAGTCTGCTATTCTTAATGGCGACAAGGTAACGGGCGTAACCATCATGCAAACAGAGCTTGGCATGGATAGTGGCGATATTCTTAATGCACAGCAGGTGGAAATCGGCAATATGAATACGCTTGAGCTAACAGCAAAGCTTGCCGAGGTAGGCGCGGAGTTGCTTATAAAAACGCTTGAGCTTATAGAAAGCGGCAAGGTTTTGCCAAAGAAACAGGACGAAAGTTTAGTAAGTGGTTGCAAAAAGCTTAGTAAAGAAGCCGCTCAAATTGATTGGAGCAAAAGCGCAAGTGAGGTTTGTGCCGTAATCAGAGCCTTTAATCCCAACCCCATAGCTTATACGAGCCTAAATGGCGAAAGAATAAAGATTTACGAAGCGGTAGAATGCGCAGGCGAGGGAGAATTCGGCACAGTAATAAAGGCAGATAAGGGTGGATTAGTTGTTGCTTGTGGAGTAAACGCAATAAAAATAAACCAAATTCAAGCACCCGGGAAAAGAGTTATGACTGCCGCGGAGTTTTTAAACGGAAATAAATTAACGATTGGAGAGTATTTTGGAAAATAACGAAAGAGAACTTATATGCTACAAGCTGCTTGCCGAGGTGTTTATCGAAAACGCATACGGTTCTATTCAGCTAAACAGCCATCTTAATTCTGTAACGAGTGAAAGGGACAAAGCGTACATTTCCAATTTATTTTACGGCATTTTAGAAAAGAACGTTCAGCTTGATTATATCATTAGTCAGCTTGTTAATAAGGCGCCCAAAACGAGCGTAAAGATACTTATAAAATTAGGACTGTATCGCATGCGGTATATGGCTACGCCTTCTTATGCCGCCATCAACGAAACGGTGGGACTGTGCAAGCGTGTAGGTAAGGTAGGCGTAAGCGGATTTGTAAATGCTGTGCTTCGCAAAAGTGAAACGGTGCAGCTTCCGATAGAGGGCGAGCTTCCCGAGGCAAGCTATTTGTCTATATTTTATAGTGTTCCGTTATGGCTTAGTAAAAAGCTTATTTCGCAATACGGATATGATTTTGCCAAGCAATTCTTAGCCGCGCCTATATCAAAAAAGACACATATAAGACATAATAGTCGTGTAATAACAAAAAAAGATTTTGAAGAAAAATTACCTAAAAGTGAAAGAGAAAAGAGTAAATTTGGTTATTATGTCACGCATAATATGCTAAAAAACCTTAAGAGGGATACTTTTACTGTGCAGTCGTTGTCTTCGATGATTGCAGTACAAAGCTATATAACCAACAAAGACGGTGAATTATCCGTTCTTGATTTATGTGGCGCACCGGGTGGAAAATCGGTTTATTTAGAAGAGCTTTGCAGCACTAACGAGCTTATTTGCTGTGATAAATATCCGCATAGAGTGGAGCTTATAAAGAAGTATGTGACAAGAATGAAGTCGGGTGTTGTGCCCACTCTTTCTGATGCTACCGCCATTTGTCCCGAGTGGTTTGGCAAGTTTGACCTTGTGATTTGTGACGTGCCATGTACGGGTATCGGGGTGTATAAAAGCAAGCCCGACGTTTTGCTCAACAAGAAGCCCGAGGATGTAATTGCCATAAAAGGTTTGCAGCTAAGTATTTTGGAAAACGCAAAGAATTACCTAAAGGTCGGTGGCTGCTTATGCTACTCGACTTGCACCGTTTTTAAGGAAGAAAATGACGATAATATAAATGACTTCCTAAAAGCTAACGAAAATTTTGTTCTTGATAAAATCGAGAATGAGTATGCCTCGGAAGACGGAATGGTAAGACTGTTCCCTAATGAGATAGAGGGTTGTGACGGGTTTTTTGTAGCAAGGCTCAGGAGGGTAAAATGAGTGTAAATTTACTTGACTTTACGATAGACGAGCTTGCTGAGGTCACGGGTCTTAGTCCAAGCTTTAGAGTAAAACAGCTTTATCACGGTATTCATTCGGGGCTTAAGGTAAGCGAGATTTCGGTTTTGCCCTTAGAGACGAGGGCAAGGCTAGAACAGTTTGCAGTTGGTGTCGAAATACAAAAGGCCTTTAAGTCGGCGGACGGCTCGGAAAAGTATTTATATCAGCTAAGTGACGGCAATATTATAGAAGGCGTTTTTATGCCGCACGCATACGGCAACACCTTGTGTGTTTCGACTCAGGTGGGCTGTCGTATGGGCTGTGCCTTTTGTGCCTCGGGTATAGGAGGCCTAGTGCGCAATCTCACAGCAGGCGAAATTCTCGGTCAGGTACTTGCGGTCAACAGGTATAAGGGTGGCGGCAAGGACAAACGCGAAATAACTAACATCGTGCTTATGGGTAGCGGAGAGCCTCTTGACAATTATGACAACGTAACAAAGTTCTTTAGACTCGTTTCTTCGCCGGACGGAATCAATATTAGCCTACGCAACATTTCGCTGTCTACTTGTGGTATAACTGAGAAGATCTATAGGCTTGCAGACGAGGGGTATGGCGTTACTCTTTCGGTGTCTTTACACGCAACGACTGATGAAGCTAGGCAAGAGGTTATGCCTATTGCAAAAAAATATACGATAGCTCAAATTATTGAAGCGGTAAAGTATTACTTTGGCAAGACGGGCAGGCGCATTATATATGAGTACTCTATGATTAAAGGTAAGAACATAGATTACTTTGACGCCGTAAGATTAGAGCAGATTACCAAGGGTTATCCAAGCCACGTCAATCTGATTATGCTTAATCCCGTCAAGGAAAAGAATCTTACCGCTTGTACGGCAAAGGATGCCGAGAGATTTTTGCAGCGACTTAAGGATCGAAAGGTTTCAGCTACAATCCGAAGGTCTTTTGGCAATGACGTGGGCGGCGCATGCGGACAGCTTAGACGCAGCCACCTAAACGATGAAAACAAGGCAAAGCGGGTAACTAAGCCGGCTAATGCCAAAAAATAACAAAGGAAGTAAACATTATGAGTAAGACATTTATAGCTCCGTCGATTTTGAGTGCAAACTTTGCGGATATGGGCGCAGAAATTCGTCGCATGCAAGAAGCAGGCGCAGATTGGATTCATTGTGACGTAATGGACGGCATTTTCGTTCCGAATATCACCTTTGGACCCAAGATGATAAAGGACATTCGTAAGGTAACCGATCTCGTGCTTGATGTGCATCTTATGATAACCGAGCCGATAAGATATATTCCGCAGTTCGCCGGTGCAGGCGCAGACTATATCACCATTCAAGTTGAGTCTACCGATAAGGTGGAGGAAACCTTGCTTGCGATCAAGGAGCACGGTTGCAAGTGTGGTGCGGTAATCAGCCCCGACACCCCGGTAGAGGTATTAAAAAAGTATCTTCCGCTTTGCGACATGGCACTTGTGATGAGTGTTCATCCCGGCTTTGGCGGCCAGAAGTTTATCGAGAATTCGGTAGCAAAGCTTGAGGAGCTCAAAAAGCTTCGTGACGAAATTAACCCCGATTGCATTATCGAGATTGACGGCGGTATTACCGAAGATAACGTGCAAAAGGTTCGTGCGGCAGGTGCAGAGGCGATAGTTGCAGGAAGTGCGATTTTTGGAAGTCAGGATCCTGCAAAAACCATCGCAAATATGAAAATATGAAAAAAGGATTGATTTTTCTCAACGGCAATGCGCCAAGCAAAAGTGAGCTTGAGGGTATAGATTACAGCGCAAAGACAGTCGTATGTGCCGATGGTGCGTATGATTATCTAAAGGATTACACCATACCCAACGTTCTCCTTGGTGATTTCGATTCCATTACAGAGGTCCCTAGTGGCGTAGCTGTAAAAAAATTCCCCGTCGATAAGGACTTTACCGACGGGCATTTGGCTGTTCTGGAAATGAAAGATTTGGGGGTGGGTGAGGTAGAAATATACGGAGCGTACGGAGGCAGACCCGACCATGAATACGCAAATTTTGCTTTGCTCGCGCTTGCCAACTCACTTGGCATATCTGCTGTGATAAGGGGTGATTACGATATTTATTTCGTAACCGACGAGATAAAAGTAAGCGTTGAAAAAAATAAGACGGTGTCCTTGTTGCCATACAGCGATACGGCGCATATAATTAGTACAAAGGGACTAAAGTTCTGCGCTGACAATCTTACCCTTAACAAGCTTCACCTTATCGGAATTTCTAATTCCTCGGTGGAGGATGAGGTTTGCGTAAAGGTGGGGAAGGGTCACGTATTGCTGTTTGTCCAAAGGAGATGAGTTATGCATATAATTTGCTTCAAGGTGCCAAAGGTGATAGGAGCCATACTTAGAATATTTGTAAGGAACAAATGATCTATGGCGGCGGAAGGCAAAAGCTTTCTGCCGCTTGTAATTTATATTTTTCTCCTTTGTTATTGACTAAGGGGCGACATTTTACTTAAAGAAATTAGGCGGCTATTGTGATAAAAGTAAAATAAAAATAGTAGCAAAAAAAGTGTGTCTGCAACAACAGACACATTTTTTTGATATCATTATTCATATAATAAATGATGTAAAGCCGAAATTAGTCAGCCTTTTTGCTAGTTCTCATACAACGGGTACATACATATTCAGTGGAAGTAACTCCGTCAATTTCTACCTGAACTTTATGAACGTTGGCGTTGAATGTGCGCTTTGTTCTTCTGTTGGAGTGGCTAACGTTGTTTCCGCTGGTACGTCCCTTGCCACAAATAACGCATACTCTACTCATAATAACACCTCCGAAATAATTTGCTTACAAAATATAACACAATCTTTGATATAATGCAACTAAAATAAGGGGTAATAAACCAAAAAACAAAAATTTTTTTGGGAAATTTTCTTTTTTTGGGTGAATTCTCTTGCAATATATCTTGAAATAAGGTAAAATGATATTTGTGGGAATTAAAAGTTTAGCATCGTATTGATGTTTTTGATTTGAGCCCACAAATGTACGACAAAAAAAGACTTAAACAGGACTTAATAATGAGTGTAAATACATCTAACGCTTATGGCAGAATAACTATTACTGAGGAGGCTATTGCACAAATAGCCGGCTGTTCTGCGCTCGAATGCTACGGTGTTGTGGAGCTCGTTATTTCCAAGAGGCACACCGGTAGTTTTGCGGATATGTTCAAAAAAGCAAGAGCAAAAGTGTCGCGAGGTGTGCGTGTTATGGCAAGCGGCGACAGAATTTATATAGACATCAACATAATACTCAAGTATGGAGTAAATATCGAGGCTGTTTCTCAAAGCCTTAAAAAATCTGTTAAATACGATGTAGAAAAGTTTTCCGGGATGGTTGTGGATACCATAAACGTCAACGTTTTGGGTATCAAGGTTTAGCTTTGCTTTTCTACCACTTTAAGGAGAAAAATCGTGATTAATTCAATTTCGGGTAATATGTTCCGTAAAATGATTTTGAACGGAGCAAAATTAATAGATATAAATAAAGAGCACGTGGACGCACTCAACGTCTTTCCCGTTCCTGACGGCGACACCGGCACTAACATGTCGCTTACTATGCTTTCGGCAGCAATGGAAGTTTCCGCTTGCCAAAGCAACAAGATGGAAGCCATCTGCGATGCGCTCAGCAAGGGTGCTCTTAGAGGCGCTCGCGGTAACAGCGGCGTAATCTTAAGCCAAATCCTTAAGGGTATGGCAACTGCTATGTCGGTAAACGAGACCATTACGGCAAAGTCGTTTGCTAAGGGATTAGAGAAGGGCGCTACCGTTGCATATAAGGCTGTAACTAAGCCGAAGGAAGGAACGATCCTTACCGTAATTAAGGCGATGAGCGAGTTTGCTACAAAAAATGCAAAGCGCAATATGGATATCGAGCAGTTCATTAAGGACGTGCTTGAAGCCGGCGAGGAATCGCTTAGACTCACCCCCGAGCTTTTGCCGATACTCAAAAAGGCAGGCGTTGTCGATGCGGGCGGACGCGGGCTTTTGGTAATTTTGCAGGGCTTCTACAATGTGATTGCAGGTGTTGAGGAAGAAAATATCGAGTTTGACGATAAGGTAAACAGCGATACATCTTCCAAATTCTCCGAGGAAGCACATTTTGAAATTCAGGATCTTTCGGACATTGAGTTTGCTTATTGCACCGAGTTCTTTATTATCAATATGCACAAGTGGACTACCGAAGCGGACATCGACAGATTTAGAGAAAAGCTTATGACCATCGGTGACTGCGTGTTGGTAATCGGCGACCTTTCGATGGTAAAGGTTCACGTCCATTCCAACCAGCCCGGCGTTGTACTTACTCATGCACTTGAGCTTGGCGAGCTTGACAAGCTTAAGATAGAGAATATGCTCGAGCAGAACAGAGCTTTGCTCGGCAAGAAGAAGGAAGAGCTTAAGCCGTATGGCTTGGTTTCGGTATGTGCCGGAGAGGGATTGGCGGCAATATTCAAGGATTTGCTTGTAGATAATATTATCGAAGGTGGCCAAACTATGAATCCGAGTGCCGACGATATTGCTCGTGCTTGCGATTCTATCCCCGCAGAAAACGTATTCGTTTTCCCCAACAACAAGAATATTATTCTTGCTGCTGAGCAGGCGAAGAAGATTTCTAAGCGTAAGCTTACTATTATACCGACTGTAAACGTTCCGCAAGGCCTTTCGGCGGTGCTTGCATTTAACCCCGAGGATACGCTTAAAAACAATATAGACTTTATGACCGAAGCTATTAACGGTATTCGCGCAGGCATGGTAACCTATGCCGTACGAAGCACAAATATCAACGATATGGAGCTTAAAGAGGGCGATATCATTGGTATCGACAAGGACATCGTTGCTAAGGGCTTGGAGGTCAAGGAAGTTACTACCGAGCTTATTGACAAGATGATGACGAGCGACGTTTCTAATATCACCTTATACTTTGGTAACAACGTTAAGGAAGAGGAAGCAAACGACGTAGCCGAGGAGCTTACTCAAAAGTATAAGCGTTGCGACGTTGACGTACACTTTGGCGGTCAGCCGTTGTACTACTATATCGTTTCGTTGGAATAAATAAATTCAAAGAGGGGCTCAAATGTCCCTCTTTTATAAACTCTAACTATACTTTTGGGATAGAGTTATATTTAAATCGACCGATATTAACTATGCGATTTGAAGAGATAAAAGGGTTTGGAGAAAAAAGAATACAAAAGCTAAAAGAGGCAGGACTAACAAATCCTGCCGATTTGCTAACGATCTTTCCAAGCAAATATATCTTTCGTAGTAGTAAGATAGGCGACTATGCCGTTTCTGCCGAAGCCGCAGTTGTTATGACCTTAAAGACCTTGCCCGTATCAAAATTTGTGCGAAAGGGCTTGTCGTTTGTTCGAGCCGAATTTGATATGGACGGCAAAACGGTAGAGTGCGTTTGGTTTAATCAGCCGTATGTAAAGAAGCAGCTTGTTCCGGGGCGTGCTTATGCGATAGTGGGTAAAGTAAAAAAAGTGGGTATTAAGCCTGAGATTTATGTGTCTTCGTTTGTCGCAGCTGACCTAAATGACGAGGTGATCACTATATATAGGCCGTATAGTGGAATTCCGTCCAAAACCTTGAAAGACGCAATTTTGCAAGTTATAGGCAAAGTTAACATACAGGGACAAATTTCGGACGATTTTTGCTGTAAATACGGTATTTTATCCTTAAATAACTGTATAAAAACCTTACATTTACCCAAAAATCAGGCAGATTTAGCCGTCGCTAAAGAACACGCATCGCTACAAATTTTGGCTTTTAATTTGGCGGCATTTTTGCTTGTTAAGGGTCAAAACTCCAAAATTAAGGCAAATAAGTACTATCAAAACGTGGATACTTTGAGAAATGTTATCAAATCATTACCGTTTGTTTTGACTGATTCTCAGCAAAAAACGATAAGCCAAATCGTACAGGATTTGCACTCTGATCGAAGGATGAACAGACTTATCGAGGGAGACGTGGGGTGCGGTAAAACGGTGATTGCTTTTCTTGCAATGTATTATACGGCGATGTCGGGATATCAGGCGGCGCTTATGGCACCCACCGAAATTTTGGCTCGTCAGCACTATGCAAAGGCGGTTGAGTTTTTTGGTGAGACATTTAGGTGCGAATTACTGTGTGCAAGTCAAAGTAAGGATAGGCGCGCGGAAGCTCTGTTTAATATAGCGACGGGCAATGCTCAAATAGTAATAGGAACGCATTCGATTTTTCAGGATTCGGTGAAGTTCAAAAATTTATCGCTTACGATTGCAGACGAGCAACACAGATTCGGTGTTGAGCAACGTGGTAATTTGGAAAACAAGGGAATTATGGCAGACACCTTGGTTATGTCGGCAACGCCTATTCCGAGGACGCTTGCTTTGACGTTGTACGGAGATTTGGATATATCGGTTATTGATACCTTACCGCAGGGAAAGGCTAGAATATTTACGAGGTTCGTGCCAAGGCACAAAGAAAGCGACATGCTTGACTATATATACAGCAAAGCGCTTGACGGTGAAAAATCATACGTCGTTTGCCCCCGTGTAGAGGACGATAGCAGCGTTTCTGCCATGCAGATGTACAAAGACCTATGCAAAAGGTTTGGCGGTATGGTAGGGTTAATACACGGGCAAATGCGAGAGAGCGACAAAGCTCGAGTGATGAACGAGTTTTTGTCCGGGCAAATAATGATACTGGTAAGCACTACCATAATCGAGGTTGGTATCGACGTGCCGGACGCAACGAATATAATTATATATGATGCGGAAATGTACGGGCTAAGTCAGCTTCATCAGCTACGTGGCAGAGTGGGGCGTGGCAAAAAAGACAGCTTTTGTTTTGTGCTTACAAAGGGCGATGGACTTGACGACAGGCTTGAATATTTTATCAAGACGAGCAACGGCTTTGAGCTTGCTGAATATGATTTTAAGGTGCGTGGCGCAGGTGACTTTTTGGGTAAGCGCCAACACGGTGACAGCGGAATTTTCTTTGGTCAAAACATCGATGCGGAGTTTTTGGCAAGGGCAAAACGGCTTGCTGATACTTTGATAGCGCAAGGGGAAATTTCTTCAGACAGCGCGTGTAGTTTTGATTATATTAAAGGTTTAACGCTAAATTAAAGGATAGTAAATGAAGGTAACGGTAAATTTTCGCAGTTTTATAGTATCAATGGTGATTTTGATAGCCTTGGTGTTGAGTTGCTTACTTGCACTCAATATACCGTGGCTTGGATTTTTGTTGCTTTCGATCGTTGTTGCTGTGCCTGTAACCGTAGCATTTATAATCAAAAAGAAGGTACCATTATATAAGTTTGTTACCTTGATTATGGCGGTGGCGTTGTGTGTCGTGTCAGCGATTATCTTTTTTGTCACAGTTAATGCCTGGATACCTGACGGGATAGAAACCAAGGAGTACACCGTCAAGGGGCTTATAGAGGATAATTACGTTGCAGATTACCGACGAGTTGTTGTTTTGAAGGATTTGCAGCTTGACGGTGAGGCTGTAGGCGGCAAGATGAAGGTTATGATTGACGATAATTTAAAGGTTTTTACTCTTGTCCCTGTGGGCGACACCTTGGAGTTTAGCGCAAAAGTAACCGTATCCGAGCTTGTGTCGGGTTTTACTGTTAATGCAAGCGCCTTACGCAATAATATCAGATATTACGCACATACAAGCACGAGTGAGGTTAAGATTGCTAAGGGTGAAATGTCTGCGCTTGACAAGGTGAACGTCTTTGTAAAGAATAGATTGACCGAATGTATGGGCAACACGTACGGCGTGGTTGCTTACGGGATATTAACGGGCGACAAAAACGAGATTTCCGCATCTGTAAGAGAATCTTTTTCTGCTGCGGGAATAGCGCATATTTTGGCGGTATCCGGCTTGCATATAGGGTTTTTAATGCTTCTAATTACCTTTTTGCTAAGCAAGTTAAAAACCCCGCGCTTGGCTAATTTTGGGATCAATACCGTAGTTCTGTTGCTGTACTGTCTGTTTGCCGGTTTTACTCCCTCGGTTGTACGAGCAAGTATAATGTTTTTGATAGGTAATTTGGCAACGCTTTTGGGCGAAGAACGAGATGGCTTTAATGCATTGGGACTTGCTGCAACTGCCATCTTAACTTTTAGTCCTTTTATGCTTTTTGATGCGGGCTTTATAATGAGCGTTGGCGCTGTGTTTGGAATATTCAACTTTGCGCCGGTTATAACCGAGGCGTTGACTAAAATTAAGATTCCAAGCAAAATCGCCTCGGCTGTATCGGTTGCGACCTCGGCCCAGCTTGGAATTTTACCGGCATGTATTATCTTCTTTGGTAATTTACAGCTTTATTCGGTGCTTATCAATGTGATTTTGATGCCGCTTATGAGCGTTGTCTTTATTGCGATATTTGTCGCTCTTATAGTTTCACTTATTCCGATTTTCAAATTTCTATTGACAGTTTCGGGATTTTTGGTAAAAGGAATGATAATCGCCGCTCAGTTTTGTGCTACGTTGCCGTTTGCTCAGATTGCAATTGCATCATCGCGGGTTGCGTATTCGTTTTATCCGCTGTATTTTGTATCGGGTGCGTTTTTGGGTAGCGACAAAAAGAGGCTTTTGTCCATTATAAGCTGGGCTTTGATTGCTGCAATAGTCTTGATTCTGTTGATAGTGTAAGGAACTAAGATGATTTTAGAATAAAAACGTCCAAATAGTAAAAATCTAACAATATGTTGACATTAATTTGTATACCGCTGTTGTTATTGGGGATATTTACTTTTTCCATTATGATTGAGGCAAAAGCTGACCTCAATTTGCTTGGAAATAAAAACAATATTTCCTTTTTTTTGTTTGGACATAATATTTTGTCGATAGATATAAAATTCTATGTTGTTGAAAGTGGGGTCGAAATAGAGCTTTCGTACAAGGGAAATGAGTTGGATAGAGTAAATTTAAAAGAAATTAAGAGCGGAATAAGCAAAGAAATGGTAGTTATTGTTTTGCCAAATCCTTTTTATAACCTTGATATAATAAAAATTGACGTTTGTACTGTGTACGGCGGCGGCAGTGCGTTTTCTACGGCTGTTATGAGTGGGGTTGTTCATAAGCTTGTGGCAGCCGCACTTGCTTATTTTTTGTCAAAACAAAACATTAAGGTAACTAATGATATAATGCCTGATTTTACACAACGAACCATTATTTTTAGACTGACCAGCATATTTTTCATAACGCTTGCAGACATTATATACGGCGTAATTTTTGGAAAAAAGAAAGAAAAAAATACGCAAAGCTTATCTGTAAAGGAGAATTGATTATGATTTTGGAAAATGATCATCCGATAGAAAGGATAATGGACAATGCGCTTACAAAAATTCGCTCGTTTGTTGATGCGGATACAGTTATTGGTACGGCCGTGCATACGGCTGACGGTATGTCAATAATACCTATCAGCAAAATCAGTATGGGATTTTTGACAGGCGGCGGCGAATACAGTGATTTATCGGCGGAGCAAAAGAGCGAATTCCCGTTTGCGGGCGGTAGCGGTGCCGGCGTATCCGTTCAGCCTATGGCATTTTTGGTTAGCGACGGTAAGACCGTTAAGCTCGTCAATATAGGTGAAAAAAATCCGCTGGAAAGGCTGTTTGATCTTGTGCCCGATATTGCTGACTCTATCGTAGGAAAGAAGAAAAAATGAAAAAGTTTGTTAGACGGCTTTGCATTTTGCTAATGCTTTTGTTTTGTGTTTTAAGCGGAACAAAATACTTTGCAAAAGCCGAGGCGACTTCTATAAATGATACCGCCGCAATTGGTGGCGTACAATGCAGTGCGCTTGGTATGGCAATGGTAGAAGTAAATAGCGGAAGACTTATTATGCAAAAGGATAAGGATAGGCGACTTCCTATGGCAAGCACGACTAAGATTATGACTGCAATAACTGTAATCGAAAACTGTGATGACCTTGATAAAATTATCATAGTGCCTGATGAAGCGGTGGGCGTAGAGGGCTCGTCTATATATTTACAAAAGGACGAAGAGCTGTCTGTACGAGATTTGTTGTACGGTCTAATGCTTCAATCGGGCAACGATTGCGCGGTTGCTCTTGCAATTACCGTGGGTGGAAGCGTAGAGGGCTTTGCAAAAATGATGAATGAGCTTTCTTGCGAGATTGGCGTGAACAATACTAATTTTGTAAATCCTCACGGCTTACATGATGACAATCATTATACGACAGCTTACGACCTTGCGACTATTTCGGCATATGCTATGAGAAATCCTACGTTTAAAAGGATTGTAGGGACTAAGACGTATAGGACCACTTGGAAAAACCACGAGTATGGTAGAATAATAGTTAATAAAAACAAAATTCTATCCACCTTTATGGGCGGCAACGGGATAAAGACCGGATACACAAAAAAGGCGGGAAGGTGCCTTGTTTCGTCGGCTGAGCGTGATGGAATGGAGGTTGTATGCGTTGTACTAAATTGCGGACCTATGTTTCAAGAATGCTCAAATTTGATGGATATGGCGTTTAGAGAGCTTATTATGTCAGACATAATATGTACAAAAGTGCCTATTTTGCAAATTGATGTACAAAATGTTGCGGGCAAAAAAGTAGACGTGGGCATAGAGTCAGTCTATCATTATCCCTTGACAAAAGAGGAAGCAAAGAGAATTGAGTTTGAATTTGACGTACCCGAATCGGTTGAAGCTCCGATAAAAAAAGGAACTCAAATAGGAAAAATTTATTTTTATCTAGATAATCAGTTGCTTTTTTCGGAAGATTTGTTTACTATTAGTAGTGTCGAATTAAAAGATTTCTGGGACGAGAAAAGCGCGTAGGCGAAATAGCAGATTGGTTTGTTCTCAAAAATTTTCTTCGGCTACTAAACAACAAGGAAATTTGGTTCTATGAGAATAAACAAATATCTTGCCGAATGTGGACTTGCTTCTCGCCGTAAGTGTGAGGCCTTTGTTACCGAGGGCAGAGTAAAGCTTAACGGAAAGCTTGTTACCTCGCTTGCAACCGAGGTGGACTCCCGTGACACGGTTACCGTGGACGGAGAAAAGGTTCAACCCATAAAAAAACACGTATACCTTGTTATGAACAAGCCTAAGGGATACGTTTGTACAGCAAGCGACGAATTTGGTCGCAAGACTGTTCTTGACTTAATCAAGGACAAAAAGGAGAGAATTTTTCCTGTAGGCAGACTTGACTACGATACCGAGGGCTTGCTTCTTCTTACGACGGATGGAGATCTTGCAAACAGACTTACACACCCGAGAAATGAAATAACCAAAACGTACAGCGCAAAGGTAGAAGGCGAGGTGGACGAGGAGCTTATTGAACGCCTTCGCGGCGGCGTGATTTTGGACGGAGTAAAAACCAAAAAGTGTAAGATAAAGCTGGTGGAGTTTAAGGACGGGCTCAGCCGCTTCGAGGTGGTTATCAGCGAGGGTCGAAACCGCCAGGTAAGACGTATGTTTGAGAGTATAAATAAAGAGGTTGTATTCTTAAAGCGTGTGGCAATCGGCGACCTTAAGCTTAGCGGACTAAACCGTGGTGAATATCGTGCGCTCACCCCCGACGAGGTTAATTATTTGAAGTTAGTTTAACTCATTTTTATAAGCGACTCTAAACAAGGGTCGCTTGTCGTATATTTTGCTGTATCTAAGGCAAAAAATAATTTTGTTTTTGGTTTTTTGCTGGCGTTTTTTGCTTGCGTTTTAATTTGATAATGTATATAATTAAATGGTAATTATAGTGAAAATTTGCGTTGGCAAAATTCACAAGAAAAATATGGAGGCTTTTTGATGGCTAAATCGGTAAATTCGGAAATTTACGAATTAATCAAATCTATCACGGACGAAAGCTCTTTTGTAGAAACTCTTACCCTCGTTCAGGGCAAATCCTCGCTTGCAGAGGCTTCGGGAGAAGGTGTTGTAAGCGGTTTTGCTACGATTAACGACGTTCAAGTTGGCGTTTTTGCTAATAATTTTGACGTTATGTCGGGTAGCGTAGGCAAGAAGAGTGCAAAGAAGATTTCTAAGTGCGTAGAAGATGCAATTAAGATGAACGTGCCCGTAATCGGTATTCTCGAAACTTCGGGCGCACGCTTTGGCGAAGGCATCAAGGCGATGGAGGGCTATGCCGGGATTATTCAGGCAATGAACGTTGCTCATGGCTCGGTGCCCACGATCTTGGTCGTAAAGGGTAACTGCTACGGTATGATGAGCTACCTTGCTTCGTGCTGTGACTGCTGTATCGCATTTGACAAGGCGCGTATTGCTACGTCCAGTCCGCTTATTCTTGCGGCGACTACCAAAATCGACCAGGCTAAGGTTGGTACGGTAGACGTTCATTCGACTGGTAGCGGTCTTGTTTCGCTTACCGTAAAGGACGGCGACGAGCTTAGAAAGAAGATTATCGATGTTCTCGGCTATTTGCTCGAGCCCATCGTTGACTGCGAGGACGATGCAAACAGAGTTTGCACTAAGGTTAAAGCGGGCAGCAAGATGAGCGAAATCATTGCTGAGGTTTTTGACAAAAACTCGTTTACCGAACTTAAGGCGGGCTACGCAACCGAGGCTATCGTAGGCTTTGGCAGACTTAACGGAATTGCCGTAGGCGTGGTTGCAAACAACTCGGCAGTAAGCAGCAAGTTGACAGCTAAGGGCGCTCGTAAAATTTCTGACTTTATGACGACCTGCATCAATTTCGGTTTGCCCGTTGTAAACCTCGTTGACTGTGAGGGTGCAGAATGTAATCTTGCTTCCGAAAACGATTCGCTTATCCGTGATATTTCGGATATGCTCTATTGCTACAATGCGTGTACAAACGCAAAGATTTCGGTTATTACCGGCAAGGCAATCGGTCTTGGCTACGTTGCGTTTGCATCCAAGCGTTCGTTCGATTATACCGTTGCTTGGGAGAGCGCTTATATCGGCATGCTCGACAGTAAGGCAACCGCAAGTCTTTTGTACGCTGACGAAATCGCAAATGCTAAGGACAAGCAAAAGGCAGAAGAGGAATTTGCTAAAAGCTACGCAGAGGAGAATGCGAGCGCAACGGTTGTTGCCGAAAGCGGCTATATAGACAACGTAATCGTTCCGTCGCTTACTCGCCAGTATCTTATTGCGGCAGTTATGATGTACGGAGCAAAGAGATAATATGATGAATTTTATTTCGGCGGTAGAGGGTGAGTTGACTTTCGGCGATGCTGCGATAGTCCTTGCAATCGGTATGGCGGTGATTTTTATTACCTTAACTGTATTGATTGGATTGCTTTACGTTATAAAGCTCGTTGTAGGTGCTATCGAGAAGCCGAAGCAAGTACCCGCCGCGCCTACCGCAACGCAAGCTGCGGAGATACAAGAGGATGAGGAGACGGTTGCCGCAATTACCGCAGCCATCACTTGTATTTTGATGGACGAGGCACAAAACGAAGGAACTGACGAGCCTGTAGTCGCTCCCTTCAGAATCAAAAAAATCAAACATATTCATTAATTTTCGGAGGAATTGTTATGCGCAAATTTAATATAAACGTAAATGGTAAAAGTTATTTTGTAGAGGTAGAAGAGGTTGGTGGCGCTTCCGCTACTGCACCTGCTGCTCCCGCAACTGCACCTGCTCCCGCAGTAGCTGCTCCGGCACCTGTAAAGGCAACCGCAGAGGCAGGTAGCACCGTGGTTACCGCGCCCATGCCGGGAACCATCCTTAGCCTCGCAGTAGAAAACGGAGCAACCGTAAACAAGGGCGACAAAATCGTTATTTTGGAAGCTATGAAGATGGAGAACGAAATCGTTGCTACCGCAAGCGGAAAGGTAACCTTCCTTGTTAAGAAGGGTGATGCGGTTGATACCGGCGCTCAGCTTGCTGCTATTAAATAAGGAGAGCACAGTATGTCTTTGATTTCTGCCCTTAACTGGGGAGATACGTTTATGGGGCTGTGGGAAAGCACCGGTATTTACACGGCTATAAGCGGCGAGGGTTGGAAGAATATCCTAATGATTCTTATATCTTTGGTCTTGTTCTACCTTGCAATTGCAAAAAAGTTCGAGCCGCTTTTGCTTGTTCCCATAGCATTCGGAATGTTACTAATCAACATTCCGGGAGCGGAGGCACAGCTTTATAACACCGAAGAGCATTCGGGATTGCTGTACTACCTTTCGTTCGGCGTATCCGAAGTAATTTACCCGCCCCTTATTTTCTTGGGCGTAGGTGCAATGACCGACTTTGGTCCGCTTATTGCAAACCCCAAAAGCTTGCTTATTGGTGGTGCGGCTCAGCTTGGTGTATTCTTGACGTTTGCAATTGCAGTATTGTTCCTTGATCCCAAATATGCCGCAGCAGTCGGCATGATCGGTGGTGCAGACGGTCCGACGGCAATTTACGTTTCCGAAACGCTTGGTCAAAACACTGCTATCATTGCGGTAGCGGCGTACTCTTATATGGCGCTTATACCCATTATTCAGCCGCCGTTTATGAAAATGCTTACCACAAAAAAGGAAAGGCAAATTCGCATGACCCAGCTTAGAAAGGTAAGCAAAAAGGAAAAAATCATTTTCCCGATTGCCGTAACCTTGCTTTGCGGAATTATTCTTCCGTCGGCAATACCCTTGCTTGGTATGCTTATGCTTGGAAATCTCTTTAGAGAGTGTCTTGTAACCGATCGTCTTAAGGACACGGCAAGCAACGCTATGATGAATATTCTTACCATCGTTCTCGGCGTGTGCGTTGGCGCAAAGGCGAAAGGAGCATCCTTCCTTACCATAGAGTCCTTGCTTGTAGTAGCAGGCGGACTTGCAGCGTTCATCGTAGGAACGATTGGCGGCATACTTATGGTAAAGATTATGAACCTTTTCAGCAAGGAAAAGATGAATCCGCTTATTGGTTCTGCAGGCGTTTCGGCGGTGCCCATGGCGGCAAGAGTTTCGCAAAAGGTAGGGCAAGATGAAGTGCCCGACAACTACTTATTGATGCATGCAATGGGACCCAACGTAGCGGGTGTAATTGCATCGTCGATTGCGGCAGGCGTTCTGCTTGCAATATTCGCTTAAGGAGGATATTATGGCAAAAGTTAAAATAATGGAAACCATTCTTCGTGACGCTCACCAATCGCAAGCGGCAACGAGAATGACTCTTGAGGAAATGTTACCGGCAGCTCCGCTTCTTGATAAAGCTGGATTTTACGCTTTGGAAATGTGGGGTGGCGCAACATTTGACTCGTGCTTGAGATATCTCAACGAAGACCCGTGGGAGCGCCTTAGAACCTTGCGTAAAGCAATGCCTAACACCAAGCTTCAGATGCTCTTTAGAGGTCAGAACATTTTGGGCTACAAGCACTATGCTGACGACGTTGTAGACGAGTTCTGCCGTTTGTCTATCAAAAACGGTATTGATATCATCCGTATTTTCGACGCGCTCAATGACCCGCGCAACGTAAAGCAGGCCATTGACAGCACCAAAAAGTACGGTGGAACGGTAGAGGTAGCTATCAGCTACACGACTAGCAAGGTTCACACCATTGAATACTTTGTTGAGCTTGCAACTCAGCTTAAGAATATGGGTGCAGATATCATCTGTATCAAGGATATGGCAAACCTTTTGTTGCCGTACGACGCTTATGAGCTTGTATCTAGACTTAAGGAAAAGATTGATTTGCCCATCCACTTGCATACTCACAACACCGCAGGTACGGGCGACATGACCAACCTTAAGGCTATCGAAGCAGGTTGCGATATCGTGGATACCGCTTTGTCGCCGCTTGGCAACGGTACCTCTCAGCCGTCCACCGAAGCACTTGTTGCTACCTTGCGTGGAACTCAGTACGATACCGGCATTAAGCTTGAGGATCTTAACGAGCTTACTAAGTACTTCAATAAGGTATCTGAAAGACTTGTTAAGGAAGGTTACCTCAGCCCGAAGGTGCTTAAGGTAGACGTAAATGCGCTTATTTACCAGGTACCTGGCGGAATGCTCAGCAACCTTATCAGCCAGCTCAAGCAGCAGGGCGCAGAGCACAGACTTCTTGAAGTGCTCGAGGAAGTTCCCAGAGTGCGTGCAGACTTGGGTTATCCGCCGCTCGTTACGCCGTCCAGCCAAATCGTTGGTACTCAAGCTGTGCTTAACGTTATTAGCGGCGAGCGCTACAAGATGGCAACCAAGGAGACCAAGGGTGTATTGCTTGGCGAATACGGAAAGCTTCCTGTCGAGCCCAATCCGGACGTTCTCAAAAAGGTTATCGGCGACGCAGAAAGAATCACCTGCCGTCCTGCTGATAGACTCAAGCCTGAGCTTGATATGTACCGTAAGGAAATCGATAAGTACATTCAGCAGGAGGAGGACGTGCTTACTTACGCACTCTTCCCGCAGCTTGCAATTCCCTTCTTCCAAAGAAGAATTGCAAAAGAGAAGGGCATAGACACTACTATCTTCTCTAAGAACAGCATGGTTCATCCCGTATAATGAAAATTGCAGTTATTGGCGGCGGCGCAAGCGGTTTGTTTGCAGCCGCCGTTATAAGTAAATACGCATCTGTCACGGTATTTGAACGCAACGAAAAGGCGGGCAAAAAGATATATATTACAGGCAAGGGCAGGTGCAACCTCACAAATCTTTGTCCGCCCGTCGAGTTTCTTGGCTCGGTGGTAAGAGGAAACAAATTTTTGATGGGCGCTATCAATTCCTTCCCGTCCGAAAAGGCCGTGGAATATTTTGAGGAGCTGGGAGTAAAGACGGTTGTAGAGCGTGGCAACAGAGTATTTCCGCAGTCCTACAAGGCAAGTGACGTTACGTTTGCTTTAGTTAAAGAAATTGAGCGCAACGGCGGCAAAATCGAATATAATGCAAGAGTGCTAAACATCGAGCGCGTTGAAAACGGCTTTTTGTTGATTATAGGTAGAGAAAAACGTAGCTTTGATAAGGTGATTTTGGCTTGCGGCGGCGTTTCGTATCCTTCTACGGGCAGTACAGGTGACGGATATAAGCTTGCACAGTCGCTGGGGCATTCGATAGTTAAGCCCGTTTCGGCACTTTGTCCAATCGTTTTGAAAGAAGACGTTATGGCAATCGAAGGGCTATCGCTGAAAAATGTGACAGTAAAAGTAATGTGCGGCAAAAAAGAGTTTTCGCAGTTTGGGGAAATGCTTTTTACGCATAACGGTGTAAGCGGGCCGTGCGTGTTGACTTTGTCCTCACTTATTAACCGACTTGACGGCGACAAGGTTTTGAGTATAGACCTAAAGCCGGCGTTAAGTATAGCCGAGCTTGACAAGCGAATTTTACGCGATTTCGAACAAAATATAAACAAGGATTTTCGCAATTCGCTTGACGATCTGCTTCCCAAAAGCCTTATACCGTATATAGTAAATAGGTGCGGGATTAAGCCGGACAAAAAGGTTAATCTTATCAGCAAAGAAGAAAGATTGGTTCTTGTTGGATTGCTTAAAAATCTTACGTTTAAAGTCACTCGACTTGACAATATCGAGGTTGCTATTGTGACAAGCGGCGGCGTACAGCTTAAAGAGGTCAATCCGAAAACGATGGAAAGCAAGCTTGTTGGTGGATTGTATATCGTCGGCGAACTACTTGACGTGGACGCATTAACGGGCGGATATAATTTGCAGATCGCGTGGTCTACGGCTTATGCCGCGGTAAATCATTTGAGGGAAATGGTATGAAAGCAATAAGAGGCGCGGTAAATTTTTGCTCGGACACGGCAGAGGAAATTGCCGCAAAAACTATAGAGCTGTTTGACCAGCTTATAAAAGTAAATAATCTTTTGTATAAAGACATGGTTTGCGTGATATTTTCGCTTACCGCCGATATTACGGCGGCTTATCCCGCGGCGACCTTTAGACAAAAGTTTTCGGCATCCGTGCCGCTGTTCAGCTGCTTAGAGCCTAATATTAAGGACGGAATGCCTCTTACCTTACGAGTGCTTATTTTGCACGAGGGCGAAAGCAGCACTCCCGTATACTTATACGAAACAAAAAAATTAAGAAAGGATTTGTTTTATGAAAATCGCAATTGACGGACCGAGCGGAGCAGGAAAGAGCACACTTGCAAAAATTCTTGCTTCTGAGCTTGGTATAACGTATCTTGACACCGGTGCAATGTACCGTGCGCTTGGGCTAAAGGCTTATAGGCTGGGTGTTGCCGCAAACGACGAGCCAAAGGTAAAGGAGCTTATTGGCAACACCAGTATAGACGTATCTGCAAGCGAGGGTGGTACACAGGTCTTTTTGGACGGTGAGGATGTAAGCACGCAAATTCGTCAGCACCATATTTCCAAAATGGCAAGTGACATTTCAGCACTTCAGTGCGTACGAATATTTATGGTGGACCTTCAGCGCAAAATAGCATCGTTGCGCCCGTCAGTGCTTGACGGTAGGGACATCGGAACGGTGGTTTTGCCTAATGCTGATTATAAGTTTTATCTTACAGCATCCGTAGAGGAACGTGCTCATCGCAGATACCTCGAGCTTCTTGCACGCGGTGAAAATTGTGACGAAGCGCAAATTCGTGATGACATAGCAAAGCGTGACTATAATGATATGAATCGCCAGCATTCGCCGCTAAAAAAGGCAGATGACGCTATCGAAATAGACAGCACCTCGCTAAGCGTGGACGAAGTAAAAGATAAAATGCTTGGATATATAAGGAAAGGCTAATGAAAGGTTTTTACAACTTTATGAGATTCAGCTTTGGTTGGATTTTTAAGCTTTTATATCCCGTTAAAATTGTGGGTAATAAGAACAACGTGCCAAAGGACGGCAAGGTTGTTCTTATAAGCAACCATTTGACCTTTAGAGAAATTCCCTTTTTGGTAGCAAAATTCCCAGGCTACAGACACTTTTTGGCAAAAAAAGAGTTTCAAAAAAAACGTCTTGTCGCTTGGTTTTTTACAAAAATGGGTGCTTTTTTTGTTGACCGTAACAACATGGATATTGGCACAGTAAGGACGGCACTTGGGTATTTAAAAAACGCTGAGGGTATAGCGATGTTCCCTGAGGGCACACGCAACCGCACGGATGAAAGCATTCAGGCAGTAAAGGGTGGCGCGGCGATGTTTGCAATCAAGGGTCAAGCGCCGCTTATTCCCGTACTTTTTCAGCGCAAGCTAAAACCGTTTCGCCGCACGTGTGTTTATGTAGGCGAGCCTATTGACCTAAGTGAGTTTTACGGTAAAAAGTTTGATTCGACCCAGATGGAGCAGGCTTCTAAAATCATAGGCTCAAAAATGGAAGAATACAAGGCGTTTATTGACGATTATGAAGTCAACAAAAGGTGGAAAAAGAAAAATAAAATCGCAGTAAAGGTTGATGCGAAAAATGAAGAAGCTGATGCTATGCAAATAAACGAGGTTGCGTTAAGCGGCGAGGAAAATCAATGAGGGTAATTTTTTCGGAAAATCTCGGCTTTTGTCCAGGCGTAAGTAGGGCAATAAGGCTTGCCGAGCAAAATTTGCCGTCTGTTTGTACCTTGGGCGAGCTTACTCACAACGAAAGAGTTCTTTCTTCGCTGGAAGCAAAAGGTATTTTCGCAGCACAAACGGTGGACGATATTACAGCCGACAAGGTTATTATTCGTTCGCACGGAGTGGGCGAGGATGAATATACTAAGCTACAAAAATCGGGCAAGCAAATTATAGATGCGACTTGTTCGTTTGTACAAAAAATTCACGATATCGTAAAGGAGTATTACAGCAAAGGATATCATATCGTTATAGTGGGCGACAAAAAGCACCCCGAGGTGATTGGCATCAACGGTTGGTGTAACTATACGGCATCGATTTTTGACGGTGACGACATTTCACAAGATGAGTTAGAAGAGCTTTATACTCACCAAAACCTGTGTTTTGTGTCTCAAACGACAGTTCCACCAAAAAAATATGCTTTTTTTATAAAAAAAATCAATAAAGACCGAGTAAAAACAGTTGTTATTTTCGACACAATTTGCTATACTACCAAGGTAAGACAATCGGAAGCGGAAAGTCTTGCAAAAAAATGTACTAAAGTTCTCGTTTTGGGCAGTGCCAAAAGCAAGAATACAAAGATGCTTTTTAGTATCAGTAAGGGCGTTTTGGAGCAAACTTTCTTTGTGGAAGGTGTTTGCGATATAAAAAAAATTAAATTTAGTCCCGACGATACCATAGGTATTTTAGCGGGCGCGTCAACTCCGACAGAGTTGATTATGGAGGTTAAAAGTTACATGAGTCAAAACGTTGAAGAGGTTCTTGTTTCGGAAGAGCTTAAAGCAGGTGTAGAAGAATCTCTCATGAGTTACCGTAAAGGTAAGAGAGTGGTTGGTAAGGTTATCTCGGCTGACGATAAGGGCATCAGGCTCAGCATCGGCGGCAAGTATGACGGCATTATTGCAAATGATGAAGTTAACATCGACAGAAGCTATAATCCCGCAGACTTTACCACGGGAATGGAAATCGAAGCAGTTATTATCGGCACGAAAGACGCAGACGGCGAAGGCGTTCCCTTGTCTAAGCGCAGTGTTGATTTGATTAAGGAAGGTGACAAGGTTGTTGATTCCATCCGCGACGGTTCGGTATTCGAAGTTACCGCTACCAGCGAGACTAAGGGTGGATTGCTTGCAAAGCTTGGCACCTACACCGTATTCGTTCCCGCATCGCAGGTTAAAGAGGTCGGTTTCCCCAAAGACCTCAAGGCTTATGTAAAGAAAAAGTTGCGTCTTACCATTTTGGAAATTGACGACAATAGACATAAGATTATCGCAAGCCAGAAGAAGGTTCTCGAGGCAGAGCGCAAGGAGCGTGAGGAAATTTTCTGGGCTAACGTTGTTCCCAACGTAGTAGTAAGCGGTACCGTAAAGCGCATCACCGCATTCGGTGCATTCGTAAGCGTTGACGGCTTTGATTGCCTTGCACATATCGTTGACCTTTCGTGGAATCACATTAAGACCGTTGACGAAGTTCTTAAAATCGGTGAGACCTACGACTTCCTTGTTCTCAGCGTAGACCGCGAGAAGGGTCGTGTATCTCTTGGTTACAAGCAGCTTCAGCAGCATCCGTTTGCAGCGGCTATGGAGAAGTATCCTGTTGGTACCGTAGTATCCGGCAAGGTTGTAAGCATCGTTCCGTTTGGTGCTTTCGTTCAGATCGAGCAGGGTATCGAGGGCTTGGTTCATGTATCCGAGGCAGCTCATTCGTTCGTTAAGAGCATGAACGAGGTTGTTAAGATTGGCGACACCGTTGACGTAAAGGTTCTTGCAATCGACGAAGCAACCAGAAGAATTACCCTTAGCATCAAGGCATGCCTCCCCGAGGAAGCAGTAGCGCAGGAAGCTAAGACCGAGGCTACCGAAGAGGAAACCAAGGAAAGAAATAAGAAGTTTGCTAACCGCCCCAGAAAGACGGAGCGCAAGCCCAAGGAAGAAGACGATTCGCAGAATGGCTGGAGTGAAGAGTCCACAAACAATCCGTTTGCTGACCTTCTTAAGGGTCTTAACCTTGAAGACAACAAATAATTAAAGCGTAAAACCCTCGATAAGCTCGAGGGTTTTCTTTTGCCACAAAAGGCGTAAATAGTTATAACACACCTTTTTTTGCTGCATATATATAGTTATGAAATTTTTTGATTTGCATAACGATGCGCTCACCTGTGGGGCAAATACGGTAAGAGGTGATATAATTTACGCTGTTTGGACGAGTAGGATTAGTTACACAGCTGCTATAAATTTGTTAAATATGAGCTTGGATAAGATGCTTGCGATAGAGGATTGCGGTATTTTTGCAGACAATCCTCAAATCTTGGCAAATTATGAGCTTATGTATGCAGGGCTAACCTGGAATACCTACAACGGACTTGCCGGCGGTGCGTATTCTACCGAGGGACTAAGTGCGAAGGGCGTAGAAATGATTGATTTTTTCAACAAGAATCATATTCCCATCGACACGGCGCACCTATGCAAAAGCAGTTTTTTTGAAGTAGTCGAGAGGGCAAACAAGGTATTATGCAGTCATACTTGCTTTTATGACATAAATAATCACCCTCGCAATTTGACAGCCGAGCAAATTTCTGCTATAATAAAAAATGGCGGCATAGTTGGTCTGTGTTTTGTGGGCGATTTTTTGGGTGAGCCTACCGTGGAGTGTATCATTCGGCATATCGATTGGTTTTTGACTCGCTTGGGCGACAAAAATCTTGCAATTGGTACAGATTTTTACGGTACAAGCAATTTACCGCAAGACCTAAAGTCGTACGATGGCATGGATAGCCTTGTTTTGGCTATGATACGGCAGGGGTATTCAGATTCCACAATTCGTAACATTTTGTACACAAACGCCGCAACATATTTTTTTAATTCATAAGAGGAACTTATTATGAGAGATTTGTACGAAAATCCGTTAAACACAAGATATTCTTCCAAAGAAATGTCGTACTTGTTTTCTGACGATTTCAAGTATTCCACATGGCGCAAGCTGTGGATAGCTCTTGCTGAAAGCGAAATGGAGCTTGGCCTTAATATCACCAAGGAACAGATTGACGAAATGAAAAAATACGTTTCGGACATCAACTACGATGTGATTGCCGCTCGCGAAAAGGTAGTACGCCATGACGTTATGGCTCACGTTTTCGGATTTGCTCATCAGGCAAAGACGGCAGAGCCTATCATTCACCTTGGTGCGACAAGCTGCTTTGTAACGGATAACGCAGAGGTGATCGTAATTGACAACGCACTAAAGCTCGTACAAAAAAAGCTTGTTGCCGTAATGGACAAGCTTGCACGTTTTGCGCTCAAATACAAGTCGCTTCCTATGCTTGGATACACCCATTTGCAGCCGGCACAGCTTACTACCCTTGGCAAGCGTGTTTGTTTGTGGATTCAAGACTTGCTTCTTGACTACGAATCGCTAAGTGAGCTGCTTGCAAAAATCCGTTTGCGTGGAGTAAAGGGTACGACGGGTACGCAGGCAAGCTTTTTGGAGCTATTCGGAGACGGAGCAAAGGTGGATGAACTGGAGAAGAAGGTTGTGCAAAAGATGGGATATACCGAGGCATACAAAGTTACCGGTCAAACCTATCCCCGAAAATTTGATTACAACGTACTCAGCGTATTGTCGCAAATCGCTCAAAGTGCATATAAGTTCGCAAACGACCTTAGAATTTTGCAAAGCAACAAGGAGCTTGAGGAGCCGTTTGAGAAGTCGCAAATTGGCTCGTCGGCTATGGCGTATAAGCGCAATCCTATGCGTAGCGAACGCATTTGCGCGCTTGCAAGGTTCGTGGTATCGCTTCCCATCAACGAGGCAATTACAGCGGGTACACAGTGGTTAGAGCGCACACTTGACGACAGTGCAAACAAACGCATCACGATTTCGCAAGCATTCCTCGCTCTTGACGGCGTTTTGAATATATACAACAACGTTGCGGACGGTATGGTAGTATACGAAAAGGTTATCGACAAGCATATTCGCGCCGAGCTCCCCTTTATGGCCACTGAGAACATCATTATGGAGTGCGTAAAGCACGGCGGTAGCAGACAGGAGCTTCACGGCGTAATCAGAGATTTGTCGATGATAAGCGGCAAGCGAGTAAAGGAAGGACTTGACAACGATCTAATCGAGCGTATCAAGGCAGACGAGCATTTTGTCGCAGTTAAGGATAAGCTTGACGACATGCTTTCTCCCGCTATGTTTATCGGCAGATCTAAGGAACAGGTAGAAAGCTTTATCGCGGAGTGCATTCAGCCTATTTTGGACAAGCATTCTGACGACCTTGGCTTTACCGCAGAGCTTAAGGTTTAATTTATGACCAATAAGGATAGGTGCAGTTGGGTCAACCTAAGCAATAAAAATTACATAAGATATCACGATGAGGAATGGGGCAAGCCGCTTCACGACGATAAAAAGCTTTATGAGCTTTTGATTCTCGAGTCCTTTCAAGCAGGACTTTCGTGGGAGTGTATACTAAATAAGCGCGAAAATTTTCGAGCCGCTTTTGACGGCTTCGATATTGATAAGGTTGTTGCTTATGACGAAGTAAAAAAGCAAGAATTACTTTCAAACGTAGGTATAATCCGTAACCGCCGCAAAATAGATGCCGCCATAAAAAACAGCGGTGTCTATAAGGCGATACAAGCGGAATTTGGCTCATTTGATGCCTATATTTGGTTGTTTACCGGTGGAAAAGTTGTTTATGAGGATTTTACTGTAAGAACGACCTCGCCGCTATCCGACAAAATTTCCAAGGATCTAACAAAGCGCGGAATGACCTTTGTAGGTTCAACCATAATTTATTCATTTTTACAGGCTATGGGGGTAATAAATGCCCATTCCAAAGACTGCGTTTGCTATCAAAAAGAAGATGTAATGTAGAAACGAAAGTTAAGTGAAAGGGAGATATCTATGATACACTTAATTGAAAAAGCAATAGGAACAATGAATGCATTCGAAAAATTTTTACATGCTTTGTCGGGAACAATGACAACGCCTAAGCTTTATGGAATTTTTCATATTGCATGTTTAATACTGATGCTGGTAGGCACCATACTTATAGGGCGTTATTTTTCTAAAGCAAGCGACAAAAGCTTCCGCATAATTGTTGCATCGCTTTGGGCGGTGGTCTTCTTGTTCGAATTTTATAAGCAGCTTATTTACACCTTTGAGTGGGACGGAAGTGTGGCAACGTGGGATTATCAATGGTACGCATTTCCGTTTCAGCTATGCTCTATGCAACTATATGTGCTACCACTTGTGTTCTTATGCAAAGACGGACATGTGCGCGACGGAGCAATGGCTTTTCTTGCAACGTATTCTTTCTTTGCGGGAGCAGCTGTTTTTGTCTATCCCGGAGATGTGTATGTGGAAACCATTGGAATAAACATTCAAACTATGGTTCACCACGGCTTGCAGATTGTTCTTGGTGTACTTTTTCTTATTCGTAACAAGGATAAGCTGGGTGTTAAGTTTTTCCTAAAAGGAGCAGCAGTGTTCCTCGTGCTTATATGTGTGGCGCAAATGCTAAATGCAGTTGTTCCAACGTTTACTGACGAAACCTTTAATATGTTCTATATCAGCTGGAAGTTTGATTGCACTCTTCCTGTGCTTAGCGCAATTTATCCTAAGGTGCCATATGTGGTATTCTTGCTTTTGTACATAATTGGTTTTTCGATAGCAGCTGCAATTGTTATGAGAGTAGCGTATGGACTTAAAATGTTGTATGGCAAGATTAAGGGTGCAAAAGCGGCTACGGAAAGCAATGAATAAGAAAATTGCTATTCCTTGTGCGATATTTTTAGCAATTCAAGCGGCTTTATATTATTTTATGCTGTTTGATTCACGCGGATACTTTAATGAAATCGCTTTTTCGTTTATTGTACTAAACTGTTTATTTGCGCTTGCTTTTATGTCGTTTCGCAAAAATTCTGCGCTGATAAATGCAGGCCTTGCGTTTACTGTAATTGCTGACTATTTTCTTGTGCTTTCGCAGCCTACAGATCAAAGCTTAGGAATGGTGGCTTTTTCGTGTGCGCAAACCTGTTACGCGGCGTATTTATTTTTTGTAGAGCGCAATCGCAAAGTACGTATTGCCGGTCTTATTACAAGAATTGCCACGGTTGTAGTTGTGGAGATTGTTGCGGCGTTGGTTCTTGGAGATAAAATCGACCTCGTAAGCGTTTTGTCGGTATATTATATTGTAAACCTTGCCGCAAGCATTATTTTTGCTTTTCTTCTGGGTAAATCCGGCTTGCTTTTTGCTATTGGCTTGTGCTTATTTATTATGTGCGATCTTTTTGTGGGATTTTCAAGCGCCGCGGGCGTGTACTTAGATATCCCAACGACGTCATTATTGTACAAAATAGTGTTTGCTGATTTCAACTTTATTTGGTTTTTCTACGCCCCATCGCAAGTAATGATTGCTCTTAACATTCCGATAAAAAATTATGGACTAAAAAATTAAGTGTCTACTGGCAGATAGGAAATTATATAAATTTTTAGTTTTAGTTGAAAGCTAAGACAAGTAATAATTTAAAGTGGTGTTAAAGTTTTTCATAACACCGCTTTTATTGTATAAAACAGGCAGACACAAAAAAGAGGCATTAGTACCTCTTAATCAATCTTTATAACAGTTGGTGCCGCTGACCGGACTGACGGTACGGAGTTTCCTTTCGGTTAGATTTTAAGTCCTTTGCGTTGCCGCTAGTCGAGGGCGGAACGCCCGAACACCACGGAGCGTAAGCGGAGTATTTCGCCTTTGTGGCGAAAGAGGCGGGCTATAAGTAACAAAAAAAGAGGCATTAGTACCTCTTTATCAATCTTTATAACAGTTGGTGCCGCTGACCGGACTTGAACCGGTACGGAGTTTCCTCCGAAGGATTTTAAGTCCTTTGCGTCTGCCGATTTCGCCACAGCGGCATGTATGGCTCATACGTGGAAAATGGAGGTACCACCCAGATTTGAACTGGGGGTGAAGGCTTTGCAGGCCTCTGCCTTACCACTTGGCTATGGTACCTCATTTCCGCCTAAAAAAATTGGATACAGCAGTATCCGAATTTTTGTGGTGGGAGCTATAGGGATCGAACCTATGACCCTCTGCTTGTAAGGCAGATGCTCTCCCAGCTGAGCTAAGCTCCCACGTGACGACCACGCTTGTATACTATATCAAATATTATTTTAAAAAGCAAGGAAAAATACGTGCTTTACGAAAAATTTTTTAGAAATTTTTTTATGGTTGAGAATTGATAAAAAATCGAAATAAAAAAATTCTATTGCATACAATATTAATGATGTTTCAATTTTTGTTTGGTGTGGACGGCTCGAGAGAGAAGTGGGCTGATGCAATAAGGACTTCGCTTGAAGGCAAGTTAGACGATGATTGTGTTGTAGCTATGGCTAGGCTTGGAAATCGGTATCAGGTTGCTGTGGCCAGCGAGTCGGGAAGTAGACTAAAAATTTTAGAGGTTATTTCGGACAGCATTATTGAGGCGCTTGGATTTTATTGCAAGTATGAATATTTGTCGGACAATCTCAAGCTCCCCTTGGATAAAGTGAGCTACAACATTCTTTTGCATGCACTTACGCAGTTTGACCGCAGTAGCGAAGAAGCTGTTCTCAAAAGCTGTGTGCAAATAAATAACGGTATGGCTCTTGACGGCGTGTATAGGTTTAGGCTTGGATTGCTAAAGGAACGTTGGCGCGAAATTATTAACCTAACCAAAGAAAACGCGATATACCTTACCGATAGCGAAACCTTTTATGAGCTTATCAAGTTTTTGTTTTCGAGCATCGAGGCGAGAGTTGAAAACATCGTTTTGTCCAAGAAAAACGGCGACTATATAATAACAGACGAGAAAACGCGTAAAAAATTGTTTGTCAGCACCGACATAAACGAAATAATTTATTCGCTTATAGACTACGCGCCGCTGTCTATTGCCGTAAACAAAAGCTTCGACAACGAATTGGCGGTCGATCTTATAACAAAAATTTTTGGTATGAAGCAAAATGAAGCAAGCGTAACCTGCTTAAATCAATAAAAAATCTGTACAATTTTGCCAAAAAAGTAGATTTCATCTAATATTTATTCTAAAAGGTTGACAATATAGTTGTAATTTTTTTCAGCTTGTGATAAACTTATACAAAAGTTTATTTGGAGGACATTATGAATTTAGCAAATATGATGCTTCTTGGGGCGGAATCGGGTACAAACCCCATTATGTTGATTATTCTTTTTGCTGTTATTATTTTGGTTATGTTCGTTATGCCGATATTTACCAGACGTAAGCAGCAAAAGGAAGTTAACGAAACGTTCGAAAAGCTTTCTGTTGGCGATGAGGTCTTGACTGCGGGTGGCATTATGGGCGTTGTTGTTGAGGTTAAAACTCACGAGTCTGGCGAGAAGCTTATGGTTATCGAGACGGGTGAGGGCGAAAATAAGACGACCATGACCCTTATCATTCAGGCGCTTCGACTTAACTATACCAAGGTTAAGCAACGTCAAGAACAGCTCGCTAAAGAAAAAGCGCAGCGTGAAGCCGCGAAGACGGGCAAGGGTGAAAATCAAAACGAGCTTGCGTTGGAGGAGGTCACTCCCGATGAGGCAGAAGAAGCTTCTACCCAAGACGTAAAAGCAAAATTAAACGATTAGTTTATTATTCTAAACGACTATTCCTTCGCATAGAATAACGTGGACGGTCAAGTGTCCATAAAATGCGGAGGAATTTTTTTATGCCAAAGGGAAAGGGTAACTACTTTTTTGAAACGCTTATTACGATTTTCGTTGCGATTATTATTTCGCTTTTGCTTGTTGTCATCGCGGCGTTTGCTATCAAAATGTTCAATATTGCCGATAGCGCAATACTTATTATCAATCAAGTTATAAAAAGCTTAAGCATTTTGCTTGCGGGACTTTTCTGCCTAAGGCTTCCGCATAGCGGCTGGCTTCGCGGCTTTATCGTAGGTATTCTTTATGCATTGCTGGCAGAGGTTGTGTTCTCTCTGCTGTCAGGTGTGTTCGCGTTTGACATTACTCTTTTGAATGACGCGGTGCTTTGCGGCGTAAGTGGTCTTATTACGGGTATTATTGCAGTAAACATCCGCAAAAAAAGCGAATAATACGAAAAAGTTTGTTTTGTGACGACAAAATGCTTGCGCTAAAGGTATGTTTTTTGTTATAATAATTTTATAAACAATGCGGAGGTATTTTTATATGAAACACATTAAAGTTATTGCAGAGTCCACCATTTGCCGTGATAAGGGCACCGGCTGTGGCGAGTGCCAGTCTTCCTGCCAGTCGGCTTGCAAAACCAGCTGCACGGTAGGTAATCAGTCTTGCGAACAAAAGAAAACCAACAATATTTTTAAAGAAAGCAAATAATAAAAATGGTACATACTTTCAGATGCCTGAACAGGTTTTTTGCGCTTGACGTAGAAAGTGGTTCGGTTTTCGAGATTGACGAGTTAACAAAGGAATTGATTGACTTAAAGATAAAAGCTCCTTTGAATAAAATCGAAGGGGCTTTTTCTTGTTATTCTGCCGAGGAAGTAGCAGAGGCAAATGAGGAACTCCAGTCGCTTATTGACCGTGGGTTGCTTTTTACTTCCGAGGCAAGTCATAATCCGCCTTGCTACAATGGGGTAGTTAAGGCTCTTTGTCTTAATATTTCGCATAATTGCTCGTTGCGTTGCGAATATTGCTTTGCCGATGGCGGTAGTTATAGCACCGAAAGGCTGAATATGAGCAAGGAGGTTGCTTTTGCGGCAATTGATTTTCTTATTAGCAAAAGTGGCACAAGGCGCAATCTCGAGGTTGACTTTTTTGGCGGAGAGCCGCTTCTTAATATGGACGTCGTAAAGGCGACCGTGGCGTACGCACGCAGTAAAGAGAAGGAGCATAACAAAAACTTCCGCTTTACCATTACGACCAACGCATATATGCTCAGCGATGACGATATAGATTTCTTTAATAAGGAAATGTACAACGTAGTCCTTAGTATAGACGGACGTAAAGATGTTCACAATTGTGTGCGTAAGACGGCAAGGGGTGAGGATTCCTTTGACACGATTTTGCAAAACGCTTTGCGTTTTAGGGCAAAGCGCGGTGACGGTCAGTATTATATTCGCGGCACTTTTACTGCACTTAATAAGGATTTTGCAACCGATGCGCTTTATCTTAACGATTGCGGCTTTGATCAAATTTCGCTTGAGCCGGTAGTGCTTCCCGATACGCACAGACTTGCTATAAAAGAGAGTGACGTGCCTGAGCTGGTAGAGCAGTACGAGATTTTGGCAAAAGAATATATCGAGCGCCGAAAAACGGACAAGTGGTTTAACTTTTTCCACTTTATGATTGATATTTCGGGCGGCCCGTGTGAAAGTAAGCGACTTGTAGGTTGCGGTGCGGGTAACGAATACCTTTGCATATCGCCTGACGGTAGTATTTATCCGTGCCATCAGTTTGACGGAAAGCCGGACTTTAAGATCGGCAGTGTTCTTACGGGTGAGTTTAGTGATACGCTTCCCAAAAAATTTGCTTGTGCAAATCTTACCACCAAGCCCGAATGCCTTAAGTGCTGGGCTAAGTATTATTGCAGTGGCGGATGTGCGGCAAACTCGGTTAATTTCTGCGGCGACATAAACGTACCGTACACTATTACGTGCGAATTGATGAAAAAACGTGTAGAATGTGCTATTGCAATCAAGGCAATCGAGGGAAATTTGTAACATTATTACAATTTTTTGATAAAATCGTTTGACTTAAAAACGTTTTATATATATAATAGATTAGTGCTATAAGAATAAGAAAATGGGATATATTGACTGAATTCTTCTTATTGCAACAGGAGGCAAACAACAAGATGAAAAAGAAATCGTCAATCGTAAAGTTGAGTATAATTGGCGTTGTACTTATTATCGGTTTGATTTTCTCGTTTGTGCCTATGCAATTCGGACTTAAGGACTTTAACTCCTTTTCGGGCAACATTAAGCTCGGATTGGACCTTAAAGGTGGTATTTATGCCGAATACGTGGCTATTGACGATGACACCGAGGATATAGATGCGCGTATGGATGGTACTGTAACCAGCATCCAGTCGCTTTTGGTAAACAAGGGCTATTCCGAAGCCGTGGTTATGCGCCAGGGTACTTCGGGTATTCGTGTAGAGGTTCCCGACGTGGATAATCCCTCGGATATTTTGGAGATTCTTGGTGAACCCGCAGAGCTTGAATTCCGCCTTAAGGATGACGGTTCGGTTATTCTTACCGGTGATGACGTAGAAAGCGCAGCAGCTGTTTACTACAATAGTGAGTACGCGGTTCAGCTTAAGCTTAACTCGGAGGGTAAGGTAAAGTTTGGACAAGCAACCACCGAATATCAGGGCAAGGCGATTGAAACGTACGTTATTTATGGCGGCGACGACGAGCAGCTTATTTCTACGGCTGACATTAAGGAGCCTATTACCGGCGGTGAAGCACTTATTTCGGGTTCGTTTACGCAGGAAGAAGCAGAGGAGCTTGCTAACCAGATTATGAGCGGTACGTTCGGCGTTACGCTTCAGCTTCAAAAGTGTGAGCCTATTTCGGCAACGCTTGGCGAGGGCGCAATTAAGTTCGGCTTGATTGCAGGTATCATCGGTCTTGTACTCGTAATGGTATTTATGTGCTTTAATTACAGACTTTTCGGCGTAGTTGCATCCGTTTCGCTTATGCTTTATACGGTAATGATGCTTTTCTTGCTTTCGGTTGTTCCTATTGTTCAGCTTACGCTCCCCGGTATTGCAGGTATCCTTCTTAGTATTGGTATGGCAATCGACGGTAACGTTATTATCTACGAGCGTATCAAGGACGAGTTTGCAAATGGTAAGGCATTCCGTTCGGCAGTTCATTACGGCTACCGTAAGTCGATTGGCGCAATCTTGGACGGTAACATTACAACTATTATTGCGGCAATCATACTTTACATCTTCGGTAGCGGCTCGGTACAGGGCTTTGCACTTACGCTCTTTATCGGTATCGCACTTGCGATGTTCTCGTCGCTCGTTGTTACCCGTGGCATTATGAATTACGTAATAGCTATCGGCGGCGAAAACGATAAGCTTTACAACCTTAAGCGCAACAAAAATTTTGAGCACCTTAGCGCAAATGAGAGTGACGAGGCTGTTCAAGCTCAAATGAACGAGGATGCTCGTCTTAAGCGTGAGAAGAAAGCTATGAAATTAAAAAAGAATAAAGCCCAAAAGGCTACGGCCGAAGTGGCTGAGGGAGGGGAAGAATAATGAAAAAATTATCTAACCTTTTAAGCGATGTAAAAATTGTAGAAAAGAGAAAGTGGATTTTCCTCGCCCCTGTATTTGTTGTAGCTTTTGCTTTGATTATGAGCCTTATCTTCTATTTTACATCCGGCTCGGCTCTTAACCTTGGCATGGACTTTGTAGGTGGCTACACGATTAACGTAGATGTTGGCGCAAAGCTTACCAGCGACAATACTGACGATTACAAAATTCGCGTTACAAACATTGTAGAAGATCACGATGTAAAGGTTTCGCAAATCCTTGTTACCGGTACGGGTGACGATACTGCATTGCAGATAAGATTTAAGTCAATCGATGGCGATAAGGAAATGGAAGAAATCGTTAGCTCTATTATCGACGAAATCAAAAAGGACGTTACCGTTATTCGTCCCATTATTACCGATAACGGAAATGGCACTTATACTGCAGATTACGGTTTGCCCGTATATCAGGTAAGTGATGAAATCAGCGCAGTATTTGCAAGCACCGAGGGTGTTTCGGGTCTTACCTTTGCCACCGATGAGTTTGCAAAAACCGTAACCTTTGCTTATTCCGGCTCGCTTGATAGCAATGCGCTTAGTAGCGCACTTGGTATTGACGATACCTTTGCCGCTAACGTATATAGCAGCGGTAAGGTAGGTGCGGTAGTAAGCCAGGATTTGCTTTACAACGCTTTGTCTGCAATTATCGTTGCACTCGTAATCATGCTTATCTATATTGCAATTAGATTCGAGTTCAAGAGCGGTATCGCAGCTATCGTTGCACTTGTTCACGACCTTGTTATTATGTTTGCGTTTATGGCAATCTTCCATATCGAGTTCAACAGCACGTTCATAGCGGCGCTCATTACGATTTTGGGTTATTCTATAAACAACACCATCATACTCTTTGACCGTGTAAGAAGCAATCTTAAGCTTTTACCTAGATTTGATGCCGAAAGCCTTGCAAATTTATCTATTTCGCAAAGCTTTGTAAGGTGTCTTAATACCACCGTAACTACGCTTTTGATGATAGGATCGGTTGCAGTTGTTTGTGCAATAGCATCTATTTTCAACCCCGACTTGTACCAGATGGTAACCTTTGCGTTGCCGATTATAATCGGTTTGATTTCCGGCTTGTATTCGGCTATGTTTGTGGCTCCGTCTGTTTGGGTTGCGCTTAGCGGAAATAAAGCAGCAAAAACCAAGGTAGCAGTTTCGGAAGCTAACGAATAATAAAAGAACAAAGTAAGACGAGCTTCCCTTTGTGGAGGCTCGTTTGCTTTTTTAGAAGTAAATGTCGCAAATTATTGTGGCAAAATAGGGGAAGAATGAATTTAAAGCTTGTAAAAAAGAATAACGTCGCAATTGACGAAGCCGAAATAGCGAGATTGAGCCGTAAGCTCAATTTTCCTGCTAAGTTTATTGAGCTTCTTTTTAATCGCGGCATAAGTGACGAGCAAGCAATAAATAGATTTTTGTTCCCGGATGAAAAAAATTTCCATGATCCGTTTTTAATGAAGGGCATGCAAGCCGCAGTGGATAGACTTAACGAGGCTATAAAAAACGGAGAACGTATCGTCGTTTACGGTGACTACGACGTAGATGGCGTTTGCTCGTCCGCGATTTTGTCGTTATATCTTGCCGAGCGTGGAGTCGAGGTTTATACTCATATTCCCAGTCGTATAAACGAGGGCTATGGACTAAATAACGAATCTATCGAAAAAATCCTCGAAAGCTGCAATCCCGACATTATTCTTACTTGTGATTGCGGCATTTCGGGTTATAAGGAAATCGAATATGCTCAGGATCTTGGTGTCGAGGTTATTGTTACTGACCACCACGAGGTGTCTGAAAATATTCCCGACTGTATTGTTGTAAATCCGCATCAAGTGGATTGCGACTATCCCTTTGAATATCTTTGCGGCGCAGGTGTGGCATTGAAGCTTGTAGAGGCTATGGGCGGAATGGACGAGGCTCGCAAATATTGGGAGCTTGCCGCCGTTGCTACTATTGCCGACCTTGTTCCGCTTGTGGACGAAAATAGATTGATTGTCCAAATGGGACTTACAAACGTAAGAAAAATTAAAAATTTAGGTCTGAAATCACTTCTTATTAATCAAAAAATAACTGATACGATACTAAGCTCGGATATTGCGTTTAAGATTGCGCCCAGATTAAATGCCGCAGGCAGAATGGGTGACGCGTATAACGCATTTGAGCTTCTTACTACCGCTGAATTAACTAAGATTGCAAGCCTAATCGATAACATAAATGAGGATAATAATAAGCGCAAAAGTGTTTGTACAAAGCTTTATGAAGAAGCGTTAGATGACCTCAAAAAAGAGGATATAATAGATAGACGTTGTATCATTTTATCGCACCCGGAGTGGGAAAAGGGCATTACCGGTATCGTTGCGGCAAGACTTTCCGGCGAGTTTAACAGACCTTCATTCATTTTGGTTAAGTCCGGCAACGCATATAAAGGGACAGCGAGAAGTATTCCTAATATTAATATCTATTCTTTGCTTTCTTACGCCGGAGATTTGCTTATAGAGTACGGCGGACACAGTCAGGCGGCAGGATTTTCAATAGAGTCGCAAAATATCGAGCCATTTAAGGAACGAGTTACAGAATATCTTAAGCAATTTCCGCGTGAATATTTTGAGCCTACGCTTGCTTACGATGTGGAAATAAGCGAAAGTGAGGTAAACCCTAAGCTTATTAAGTGCCTCGATTTGCTTGAACCTACTGGAAACAGTAATAACAAGCCGTTATTTATGATGAGCGAGTCCAAGTTGCACGTTCAGCCTTGTAAAAGCAATATTATGCACACACAAATTACATTACCAGATAACTTACAGGTGTTTGCATTCAATAATTACAACAAAAATCATTTCTTGACAACCGAAGGACAAAAGTCCTTTGTTGTGGAGCTACAAACCAATTCTTATAACGGCAGAGAAAGCGTAAGAGGTATTTTGCGTGGTATTTCTATACAAAAGCTTACTTTTAGCGCGGAGGTAGCCGCTGCGGCCTTTATAAAAATGGGTGCGCTTTCGGGTAATGTTCAGCCTAAGTATACCATATATAATACTACGGAATTAAACGAGCTTATTGGTGACAATCTTTATGGAACTCTTATTGTATGCGGAAGTCACCAAACGTACGAAAAATTTTTGGCAGATTATAATGGTAACAACGTAAACTTGCACGATTTTATGTTTAGCTCTGTAAAGAATAACTATAGTCGTATCATTGTTTCGCCCGAATTTGATGACAATCTCAACTTGCACGGATATAACAAAATTATCTTTTTAGATAAGCCCATAAGTATGGACATTGTATCGTTTATCAACGAAAATTGCGGTGCGTCAGTTTATCTTCCGTCATCTAAGCAATATAATATTATGGAAAATGTTTCGCTTGACAGAGAGGTTTTTGCTTACTATTATGACGCGTTCAAGCGATTTAGGGATATTAAGGCGGCCACGTTGTGGGGATATTACAAAATTCTTTCTTCGAGAATAAAGGTAAGTCTTAGACAATTCATCACTTGTTTGCTTGTGTTTATCGATATTGGATTTATTTCCATTACAAGCGGTGAATTTTCATTGAAATTCAATAGCGGTGTAAAAGCTGATTTAAAAACGTCCGAGCTTTACAAGCGGTTCGTAGAATACAAGGAGCAGTATGGACGAGGTAATTGAGAGATTTAAATCTAAATATAGACTTGTTTATGATGATAGCCAAGCGGAGCTGTTGGATAGGATTTTGACTTATTCCGAAAAAAAGCACCGTGGGCAGTTTAGACAGAATGGCGAGCCGTACATTCACCATCCGGTGGAGGTTGGTAATATTTTGCTGGAGCTTGGACTTGATGTAAGTGCTGTTGGTGCGGCGTTACTTCACGACACCGTAGAGGACACAGACGCTACCGAGGGCGATATTTATTCGCTTTTTGGACAGGAAATTGCCGAGCTTGTTATGGGCGTTACTAAACTCGCAAAATTCACCTTTAAGTCAAAAGAGGATGAGCAGGCAGAAAATTTCAGAAGAATGTATTTTGCAATGGCAAAAGATATTCGTGTTATTCTTATTAAGCTTGCCGACCGTCTTCACAATATGCGTACAATTGCATCAAAGAGGCGCGAGAGGCAGATCGCAATCGCCACCGAAACCTTGGAGATTTATTCGCCTCTTGCATCAAGACTTGGTCTTAGCTACATAAAGTGCGAGCTCGAGGACTTGTGCTTTCAGGTGCTAAAGCCCGAGGAATATGAAAAATTAGTTAGAGAAATTCCGCTAAAGCGTGCCGAAAGGCAAGGGCTTGTCAATCTTTTGTGTGCAAGGCTGAATAATATTATCAAAGAATTGGGTATTACCGGTGAGGTAAGCGGCAGACCGAAGCACTATTATAGCATCTACAAAAAGATGGATAAGCAGAAAAAGACCTTCGAGCAGATTTATGACCTTACTGCCGTGCGTGTAATCGTATCGACGATAAAGGACTGCTATGAGGTTCTTGGTATGATTCATACCCTTTGGAAGCCGATGCCGGGCAGATTTAAGGATTATATTTCGGTGCCCAAGCAAAATAATTATCAGTCGTTGCATACGACGGTAATGACCTCGTTTGGTATGCCGTTCGAGATCCAAATCCGCACCTATGAAATGCACAAAATTGCGGAATACGGAATTGCGGCACATTGGCTTTATAAGGAAAATAACCGTGCGGCTGATGCGATGGATCGCAAGCTCGAATGGTTGCGTGACGTAATGGACGTTCAAAACGATAGCGTTTCGCCGCAGGAGTTTTATGAGTCGCTTAAGGTTGACCTTTATAGCGGCATGGTTTATGTGTTCACTCCCAAGGGCGACGTCGTGGCTTTGCCTGAGGGATCGACGCCTATTGACTTTGCGTACGGCGTTCATACCGAGGTAGGCAACACCTGTATCGGTGCTAAGATTGACAACAAAGAGGTTCCGCTTGAAACTAAGCTTGCTACCGGTGATTACGTCGAAATTTTAACCTCACCTAATTCCAAAGGTCCCAGCAGAGATTGGCTTAGAATCGTTCAGTCAACGCAGGCAAAAGCGAAGATAAAAGCTTTCTTTAAAAAGGAAATTAAGGACGAAAACATCGAAAAGGGAAAAAAGATGCTTGCCGATGCGGCTACAGAGTATGGATATGACCTTGACGAGCTTATGGACAAGAGGTGGGTAGAGGTTATTATGAAACGCTACACCTTGTCTTCGGTAGACGATTTGTATGCATCTGTTGGCTACGGCGGCTACAAGGTGGAGCAGATTTTGCCCAAGCTTATTGATTTTTATCGCAAGGAAGAAAAGCTAAAAGCAGAAAATCAAGACAAAAATGGCGGAACAAGCGATATAATCGTAAATGGATACGATGACCAGATAATCCGTATGGCGAGATGTTGTAATCCCGTCCCGGGTGACGAAATCGTAGGTTATATTTCGCACGGTAAGGGCATAGCTATTCACCGCAAAGGTTGTAACAACATTAGACATATTGATCAAGATATGTTGCTTGAAGCTCATTGGCGCGGTCATACGTCCTCGCAGTTCGTTATTGCACTACAGATAGAAACGCTAAACACGGCAGGCTTACTTGCTGAAATCACCAAATATGTATCCGACTTTAAGCTTTCGATAGTTCATCTTAATGCAAGAGTCGATAAGCGCAATCATGGAATTATAAATATTTCGATAAGCGCCAACAATATGGAGGAAATCGAAAGTCTTAAAGAAAAGATTGCTTCCATCAAGGACGTTGACAGGGTTTATAGATACTAATGGTAAAAATAGAAAAATTAGTTTTAGGCAATTTGCATACAAACGTATATTTGCTTGTTTATGATAGCGGCATTTTAGTCGTTGATCCTGCGGCAGAGCCAAACAAGATTTTTGCTGCTGCGGAAGAAATAGGCAAGCCCATAACGCACGTTTTGCTTACGCACGGACATTTTGATCATTGTAATGCCGCCGCTTCTTTGCAAAAGCAAGGGGCGAAGGTTTTAATGTCCAAAACGGACTATGATATGATACAAAACGGCTTTGACCTTGCAAAATTCGCAGGATATAATTTTAATGCTTTTATTCCTGACGAGTTCGTGGGCGAGGGAGAATACGAAATTGCAGGGCAGAACGTAAAAATTTTGAAGACTCCCGGTCATACGGCGGGAAGCGTTACTTACGTTTTTGGGAATGACGTTTTCTGTGGCGATACCTTATTTTTTATGGGCGTAGGCAGGATCGATCTACCTACGGGTGATGGCCGTCAATTATGTGAGTCGGTAAAAAAGCTGTTTGCGCTTAATGGCGGTACCGTTTATCCCGGACACGGAAGATCAACGAGTATAGAATTTGAAAAGGAAAACAATCCTTATGTTAAAGCTTAACAGTGATTATGCAATAGAAAATGAGCTTATCGAAATATGCGGATTGTTTTTTGATGTCGAAAAAACAAACATAG
Source organism: Clostridia bacterium (assembly GCA_017500845.1). Lineage (GTDB taxonomy): Bacteria > Bacillota > Clostridia > Christensenellales > Pumilibacteraceae > CAG-552. The sequence goes on along the minus strand of JAFVXY010000021.1, from coordinate 49,618 downwards.
TTGTAGAATGTGTGTTTTTAGAAAGCTTTCCGTATATCACGGTTGACGGTCGTTTTTATTCCATAAATTTGTCGGTGGATATTAAGGAAAAGAAATTTTCAAGACTTTGTAAGACTGAGCTTTACAAGGTCTTGTCTGCATATACGGGCAAAAAATTCCCGTGGGGTGCGCTGACGGGCGTAAGACCAACTAAGCTCGGTTACGAAATTGCAGCATCCGGCGGCAACATTGTAGAAGGGCTTATGGCTTACGAGGTGGATAGGCAAAAAGCCGAAACGATAAAACGTATTATAAGCAATCAAATGGGGCTAATGCGTTCCGAAAAGAAAATAAGCCTGTATGTGCATATTCCGTTTTGCACATCAAAATGCAATTATTGTTCGTTTGTGTCGCTTCCCACAAAAGGAAACGAAGCACTTATGGCAAGATATACTGATTTTCTTGTTAAGGAAATTCAAAGCGGCGTAGCTACTCTTAGTGATGGCGGTTACGAGGTTGATTCTATTTATATTGGCGGGGGTACGCCAACAGCGCTTAGCGATGAACTCCTTGAGTCCGTTATTGCGGCAATTCCGTACCGTGGAATAGAGTTTACGGTAGAGGCTGGACGTCCCGACACGATCACGGCAAGCAAGCTGGACATAATGGAGCGACACGGTGTTACAAGAATTAGCATCAATCCGCAAAGCTTTGTAGATAAGACGCTTGTCGAAATCGGCAGAGCTCACAATTCTGACGACATAAAAAGAATTTATCGGCTTGCTAAGGGTAGATTTATTATAAATATGGACTTAATAGCGGGGCTATCAAGCGAGGATATAAACGATTTTGCTTTTACGATAGACGAGGTTGCGAGGCTTAAGCCCGAAAATATCACCGTGCATACCTTGGCAAGAAAAAACGGCTCTATTATAAAAACCGAGGGAGTTAGCAATACGCATAATGTGTCTGAGATGGTGGATTTTGCCTATTCAAAATTGCTTGATATAGGGTATGAGCCGTATTATCTGTATAGACAAAAGAACATGCTGGACAACCTTGAAAATATAGGATATGCGCTTCCCGGGACGACGTGCGTAAATAACATTACTACGATGGAAGAATTTTACTCCGTATTTGCGTGTGGTGCAGGTGCAATCAGCAAAAGAATATTTGAAGGCAATAGGATAGAGCGTCACCCAAATCTTAGGGACGTGAGGCTTTATATCGATCAATTCGACGAGAGATTAGCAAAAAAAGTAAAATTTTTTCTATAGACCTTGCTAATTATGTTTACAACGCACAGATAATGTGTTATAATAACAAGGTAGTACCTTATTCTATAGGTTTTTGCGAGTTGTCAACGCAGTTACTTAAGTTTAGGGCGAATAAATTTTGGAGGACAAAAAAATGGAAAAGATTACAAAGCAGGAAATCATTGCAAAGTTTGCAACGCACGAGGGAGATACCGGTAGCCCGGAAGTACAGATCGCGTTGCTTACTTACAGAATTAACCACCTTACCGAGCACCTCAAGGTGCATCATAAGGATCACCACTCCAGACGTGGTTTGCTTCAGATGGTAGGTACTCGTAGAAGCCTTTTGAACTACCTCAAGGATCTCGACATCGAAAGATATCGTACCATCTTGGCTCAGTTGGAAATCAGAAAATAAAGAATAGGGGGGCTGTAAGCGCCCCTATCTTTTTATGGCGAATTTCGCCGAGTGAATATTTTAGGAGACTTTTAGAAGAATGTACGAATCAAGAATTTTCAAAACCGAAATCGGTGGGCGTGAAGTTACTGTCGAAACCGGCAAATACGCTCAACTGTCCAACGGTTTTTGCATCATCAGATGCGGTGATACCGTTGTTATGACCAACGTTACTATGGCTGCCGAGCCGCGCCCCGGCATGGATTTCTTCCCTCTCGGAGTTGACTTCGAGGAGAAGATGTATGCAGTAGGCAAAATCCCCGGCGGCTTCAAAAAGAGAGAAGGCAGAGCAAGCGACAAAGCAATTCTTACCTCTCGACTTATTGATAGACCCATTAGACCGCTTTTCCCTAAGGGAATGTTCAACGATGTATCCGTTGTTGCAACTGCTCTTAGCGTTGACACCAACATCCCGCCCGAGGTTTGGGGAATGCTTGGCTCATCTATCGCATTATCTATTTCGGATATTCCTTTCTATGGACCTACCGGCTCGGTTGTTGTAGGCTACGTAGAGGGCAAATATGTAATCAATCCCGACAGCGTTCAGCGCGCAATGAGCGAAATGCACGTTTACGTAAGCGGTACTGCAGATGCTATTATGATGGTAGAAGCAGGCGCAAATATGGTTAGCGAAGAGGTTATGCTTGGCGGTATCTTGTTTGCTCATGAGGAAATCAAAAAGCAGGTTGCCTTCATTAACGAAATCGTAAAGGAAGTAGGCAAGCCCAAAAAGGATATGAACCTCTACAAGATTCCCGAGGAAATCAACGCAGAGGTTCGCGCTTATGCCGACGGTCTTCTTGACGAAGCTCTTCGTGAAACAGATAGACAAGCTCGTCAGGCAAAGCAAGACGAGGTTGACGAGAACGTTCTTGCGCATTTTGCGGAAATTTATCCCGAGAATACGAGAGAAATCAAAGACGTACTCTACAATATGACTAAGGAAAAGGTTAGAGCAAAGATCATAAACGAGGGATTCCGTCCCGACGGTAGAGCTCTTACCGAAATCCGTGATATTTGGACCGAGGTTGGTATTTTGCCGAGAGTTCACGGTAGTGCGGTATTTACCCGTGGTCAGTCGCAGGCTCTTACTACTTGCACGCTCGGTACTATTGCAGAGGTGCAAAAGCTTGATAATCTCGATGATGAAACATTCAAGCGCTATATGCACCACTATAATTTCCCGCCATACAGTGCAGGCGAAGCAAGACCCTTGCGTGCACCTGGCAGACGCGAAATCGGACACGGAGCTCTTGCCGAGCGCGCGCTTGAGCCGGTTATTCCGTCCGAGGATGAATTCCCGTATGCAATTCGTACGGTAAGCGAAATCCTTAGCTCCAATGGTTCGACCTCCCAGGCAAGCGTTTGCGGTTCGACCATGGCTCTTATGGACGCCGGTGTTCCCATTAAGGCACCTGTAGCTGGTATTGCAATGGGACTTATCAAGGACGAAGCAAGCCAAAAGGTTGCAGTTCTTTCGGATATTCAAGGACTTGAGGATTTCCTTGGTGATATGGACTTTAAGGTAGCAGGTACATCCGAAGGTATTACCGCAATCCAGATGGACATCAAAATCAAGGGCATCGACGAGAGTATTTTGCGTACGGCACTCGAGCAGGCAAGAGTTGGCAGATTGCACATTTTGGGCAAGATGCTTGACACTATTCCGCAGCCGCGCGAGAGCCTTAGCAAGTGGGCGCCCAAGATTATTTCCTTTGATATCGATCCCGACAAGATTGGTGAGGTTATCGGTAAGGGTGGTAAGACCATCAATAAGATTATCGAGGAAACCGGTGTTAAGCTTGATATCGAAGAAGACGGCAGAGTATTTATTGCTACCGCAGACGAGGCAATGGCAGAAAAGGCGAAGAAAATCGTTATGTCCATCGTTGAGGATGCAGAGGTTGGCATGGTTTACGAAGGTCCCGTCGTTAAGATTTTGTCTAACGCAGAAGGCAAGGATTTTGGTGCAAGAGTTCAGCTTGCTCCCAACAAGGACGGCATGATTCACATATCCAAGCTTAGTAAGGATCGCGTAGAAAACGTTACCGACGTAGTGAATGTAGGCGACACAGTAGTGGTTAAGGTTATCAAAATAAGCATGAAGGGTATTGACCTTAAGCTTGTTGAAAAGAAATAACCTAATTATGTCTGACATAATATAGTTAAATTTGACAAAACCCTAAGAGTCTTATGGCAATTAGGGTTTTAATTAAAATAAAGACAGTATAGTATTTTGGTGATTATTTGCTTGCAGCTCGAATAGATATTATAGACTAATATTTGTATGAGGTGTAGCGTGACCCAAAAGTCTATTACAAGCCTGATAAGTAATTTTGTTATTTGCGCAGTAGTTGTTATAATTTTTGTCTTTTCTTTTTCTCCAAGCGAAATTGCTGTTTCTTCCAACAACAGTCCGATAAACAAAGGGGAGTCAGATACTAAGGTTTCGCTTATGGTCAACGTCTATTGGGGGACGGAATATATCCCTCAAATGCTTGATATTTTTGACGCTTACAATGCTAAGACTACGTTTTTTGTAGGCGGCATGTGGGCTGCTGAAAACGAGGAAATGCTAAAAGAAATTCACTCTCGTGGTCACGAGATAGGCAATCACGGCTATTACCATAAGGATCACAAGCAGATTGACTATAATCGCAACAAGCAGGAAATAGAAATTACGCACAAGGTTGTAAAGGAAATTTTGGGTGTTGATATGACCTTGTTTGCGCCACCGTCGGGCTCGTATGGGGATACGACGTTGACCGTAGCAAGTGAGCTTGGATACAAGACGATTATGTGGACGCTAGACACAATAGATTGGCGTGACCAAGATGAGGCGGTTATATTCAGTAGAGCAACGGAGAAAATTTCGGGCGGGGCAATGGTGCTTATGCATCCGACAAAGGCAACGGTAGCTGCGCTTGACGATATTTTGCAAGCAATCAACAAAAAAGGGCTTTCGGTTTCCACAGTAAGTGAAGTTATAGAGCCTTTGCAAGTAAATATATAAAATCGGATATACTATACCAAGGAGGATTTATGGCTGAAATTATTAAATATCCTAATGGACTTAGAGTTGTCATAGAAAACAATCCGTTTGTTCGTTCGGTTGCCGCAAGCATTTGGGTAAGAACGGGTAGCGCAATGGAAGATAAGAGTAACAACGGCATTTCGCACTTTTTGGAGCACGTGCTTTTTAAGGGTACGGACAAAATGACTGCCTTTGATATCGCAAACGCATTCGAACGCAAGGGGGCGTCGGTAAACGCTTTTACCAGCAAGGAGCTTACGTGCTTTTATTTTAAGTCTATTGATTCGGACGTAGACAGCTGTTTTGGCGTTTTGAGTGATATATTCTTTAATTCTGCCTTTGCGCAAAAGGAGCTTGACAGCGAACGCAACGTAGTAGTAGAGGAAATAAATATGGAAGACGATTCGCCAGAGGATATTTGCTACGATCTTTTGGCTAAGGCGTTATATGGTGATCATTCCTTGGGAATGACCGTTCTTGGCCCACGCGAAAACGTTCTTGCCTTTAATAAGCCGCATCTTGACGAGTATATCAAAAATCAGTATACAGCTGAGGGGATAGCAATCGTTTTTGTGGGCAATATCGATTCGCGGCAAGCCGACAAAATTGTAAAAGAGCATTTTTTGCCGTTTGTTAGTGATAAGCCGCAAAAAAGCGTTGTAACAAAGCCGAATATAAGCGTGACCGCGCAAACGTTTATAAAGGACTTTAAGCAGTCTAACCTAATGTTTGCGTACCCCTCGATAGCTATTGGTGATACCCGAACGGGCACGCAGGCCGTCCTTAATACCATTTTGGGCGGCTGTATGGGAAGCAGGCTGTTTCAAAATATAAGAGAAAAGAAGGGGCTTGCATACAGCGTGTATTCCTCGCCTAGTCGAAACAGCAATAGCGGCTCGTTTAATATTGCGCTTAATATCAATTCAGTAAACACTCAAAAAGCGATAAACGGTGTTTTTGAGGAGGTGGATTTAATTGTTGACAAGGGTGTAACTGCCGATGAGCTTGAAATGGCAAAGGCTCAGCTTAGGGCCAGTGTAACTTTTGGACAAGAAAATATTCAAACCATTATGCTTACGCTGGGTAAAATGTTGCTTCTTGCGGGCAGGGTGTTTGACATAGATGCACGCCTTGAAGAAATAAATGCCGTTACGATAGACGATGTAAACGCTATTGCTAAGGAAACGTTTAAGAAAAAGCCTGCGCTTGCGTACGTTGGACTGGATGCCGGCATAGATTTTGACAAGGTTTTGTCGAGATGAGCTATATAACAGTAAGAGCTAAGGAGAAAAATTATGGATAAACTTGAAGAAATTTTCAGTATGCAAAAGTCGCTTAACGAATATATTATCGAAAAGCGTAATCTTAACTTTACCAAAGAGCAATGGATTCAAAAGGGCAGTCTTGCTCTCATTGATGAGATAACCGAGCTTCTTAACGAAGTTAATTATAAATGGTGGAAAAATCCTAAGCCGATTGACGATGCCGCGGTAAAAGAGGAAATTGTAGATATGTTGCACTTCTTTGTGTCGATTTGCCTTTATGCCGGAATGTCTGCTGACGAGCTATATAATATTTACATAAATAAGAATAAGGAAAATTTTGATAGACAAAACGGACTTTCAAAAAAGGAAGGATATGCAATCAACGATTGCAAATAATATTTGGGTCGCATGAGGAAAAAGCACTTGCAAAAATTTTGTAAGTGTTTTTTTGCGTGAGCTTTTTGATTCTATCAAAATAAAAAATGTTTTTGTAGATATTGTGCTGGCGTTGACAAGTAAATACACAATATGGTATAATAGATAGGTAAAAAGTATATGAGGATTAGTGGATATGGAAAATAAGTTTTATGTAAACAATCGTAAGCAATTATTTAGTCTTTTGCCCGATAAGTGTATTGCTGTTCTTTCGAGCGGCTACACGGTAAACCGTAGCGCAGACGAGGATTTTGAATTTTGTGTAAATAACAACTTTTTCTACCTTACGGGAATTACGCAAGCAGACGTTCATATTATTTTAATTAAGGATGGTAACAATCTTAGCGAAAGGTTGTTTATTGAGGAATACGATGAGCATTATGCAAAGTGGATTGGGCACAAAATAACAAAGGAAGAAGCAAACGAGATTTGTGGCGTTTGCGTAGACGATATTCGTTATATCAATCAGTATGAAGACGAGCTTGCAGAGCTTACCAAGCAATATATGCAGGTATTCCTTGACCTCGAAAAGGGAAGAAATACCAACTATAATTCTTTTGGATTGTCGCTTGCAGAGCAGCTTAAGAACAAAAATGAAGTTTGTGACGTTTATCCCCTTGTGATTAAGCTTCGTGCCGCAAAGCAGGAAAGCGAAATCGCACTTATTCAAGAGGCGATTGACGTTACTAAAATGGGCATTGACGAGCTTATGCGAAATGCAAAGCCGGGAATGTACGAATACCAGCTTGAGGCGTATTATAATTTTGCGATTAAGCAAAATGGAAATAGGGCTTTTGCATTTAAGACTATAGCGGCTTCGGGTATAAATGCAACTACCTTGCATTATTCAACAAATGACTCGGTTATGCGTGACGGCGACTTGATTTTGTTTGACCTTGGCGCGCGTGCAGGTGGTTATTGCGCAGATATTTCGAGAACGTTCCCCGTTAGTGGCAAGTTCAGCGATTTGCAAAAGACCGTATACAATATTGTTCTTGCTGCAAACAAGAAAATAATAGAGGTGGCAAAGGCAGGAATGTCGCTTGCCGATCTTCAGGCGATTTGCGTTGAATCCCTTACTGATGGTTGCCTTAAGGCCGGACTTATAAAAGAAGCGGAGGAAATAAAGAAGTATTATTTCCATGGCGTTTCGCATTCGTTGGGATTAGATACGCACGACCCTATGACAAAGACCGAGCCGCTTCCCGTTGGGGCTGTTATTACCGACGAGCCGGGACTTTACTTCCCCGAATACAATATCGGCATAAGAATCGAGGACGACTTAGTTCTTACCGAAAGCGGCGCGATAAACCTCTCGAAGGCAATAATAAAAGAGGTTGACGATATCGAAAGCTTTATGGCAAATAGATAAAATATTTTTTCTTCTTACTTAAGCCATATTGTGATATAGTGGGGTATATATGTTATCTGACAATATTATTACCGCAAAAAAAAATATAGAGCTTGTAGGCGGTCACAACGTAACTATCGTTGCGGCGACCAAAACAGTTCCTGCCGAAATTATTGCTTCGCTCCCCGAGCTTGGAATAAAAATCGCAGGCGAGAATCGGGTGCAGGAGCTACTGTCTAAATACGACAGCGTAAGTGGCGTAACCTGGCACTTTATCGGTAGACTTCAACGCAACAAGGTAAAATACATTGCTGATAAGGTTGCAATGATTCATTCCGTAGATAGTAAGCCGCTTGCCGATGAAATCAACAGGCAATGTGCCAAAATCGGTAAGATTATGCCTGTTTTGGTAGAGGTCAATATGGGAGAGGAAGCTAAAGGCGGAGTGCTTGTAGACGAGGTGTTTGAGCTGATTGACTACGTAAATGAGCTGCCTAACTTGCAGTTGCGCGGCATAATGAGCGTTCTACCCGTAAATGCACCTAAGAGCATGTATTTGGAGCTCTCAGAATTGTCAAAAATTGTGCAACAAAAATATCCGCAAGCTGATGTGCTTTCTATGGGTATGAGTGGCGATTACCAAACGGCTGTTGAGTGCGGTGCAAATATGGTAAGGCTTGGAAGCTGCTTGTTTGGTCAAAGAATATACAAATAACATACAAAGGTGGATAAAGGCTATGGATTTTAATCGTAGAGGACGAGAAAAGCGCGCTTTTAACAATGATAACGAATACGAATTTTATGAGGATACTCACAACGAAAAAGGGGAATATATAGGTAAGTCGTCAGGCTTTGGTGCTGTGGGCGACGTTAATATTCCTCAGCCCGAGCGTGATACCATGCGATCCAACGAAAACGTAGCTCTTCCTATGGGCAACGGAAATCAGCGTATTATCGTGTATTATCCCAAAACGCCCGAGGACGTTATGGTCTTGATAAAGCATCTTAAAATGAATAACCCCGCTGTTGTTAATCTTGATGACATTGACGAAGAAACGGCTCAACGTATACTCGATTTCTTGTCAGGTGCTGTGTGCGCCTTGTCCGGTTCGGCGCATAGAATTTCGGGTAATATGTTCTTGCTTTCGCCCAAGGGAGTGGAAATAACGATACCTTATGAGCAAAAATAATTTTTGGAACAAGACTTTTACTTTCCTAAAAGGGATTATACTTGAGGCCGCTATTATAGTAGGCGGTCTCTTTTTGGATTTACTTAGTAAGTCAATAGTAGAAAACACAATGGAGTATGGGCAAACTGTTACGGTTATTCCTAAGCTACTTAATTTTTCCTATACCGTAAACAAGCGAGCGGCATTTGGGTCTGATTTTGGACTTGGCGAACTAATTGGTCAATCCGGAACGATGGTCTTCTTTATTATATTTACACTTATTGCCGTAGGCTTCTTTGGGTATATGTTGTTTAAGCAACCCAAAAAGGGGCTTTTGTACCGTATTTCTCTTGCGCTCATAATTGCAGGTGCGCTTGGTAATCTTTATGATAGAGCATTTTTGGGTGGAGTCCGAGATTTTATTCAGATAGAATATCTTGGCATGACTATTTTCGGTTACAAGACCTTTGCTATATTTAATATTGCCGATGCTTGTGTCGTGGTAGGCGCAACTATTCTTATCGTATTTCTTGTCTTTTTTGACGATACCTTTAAGGACAAAAAGGTTAAGGAAGAAGCGGACAATAGCGTTACCCATTGTGAAGAAGGATCAAAGGAAAATGCGAAAGCTTTGAATGAGGTTAATGACCTCAACCTCGAAATAAATGATGGACTAACGGAAGACGTGGGCAATAACGAAGACGAGGGTTATAAGCAGTCGGTGGAAGAATGAGAGAGGTGTTTGTAATCGAGAAGGATGAAAGTCAAAGGCTGGACGTTTATCTTGCCTTTGTTTTGCCGTACACTCGCTCGTATATAAAGAACCTTATCGACCGTGGACACGTTACCGTTGGTGACAGCAAGGTAAAGTGCGGAAAAATCCTCAAAATGGGTGACGTTGTTTGTGTTGATGTTCCCGAACCGACAAGCACCGAGGCTTTGCCTGAGGATATCCCATTGGATATTCTGTACGAGGATGACGATTTGGCGGTTATCAATAAGCAACGAGGTATATCCGTTCATCCGTCGGGCAGTATTTATAGTGGTACGCTGGTAAATGCGCTTTTGTTTCACCTTAAAAGTCTTTCTACAATAAACGGAGTTATAAGACCGGGTATAGTTCATAGACTCGATAAGGATACCACCGGTGTGATGGTGGTTGCAAAAAATGATAAAGCGCATCTGGAGCTATCAAGACAAATTTCTGAGCGCACAGTGATAAAAAAATACCTTGCGATTTTGGAAGGCAATTTACCGCAGGACAGCGGAACGGTCACCACAAATATTGCTCGCAGCGAAAAGGACCGTAAATTGATGACTGTAGCAAGAGAGGGCAGAATTGCGATAACCGATTACAAGGTGGTTGAGCGTTTTGAAGAAAATTGCTTGGTGGAATTTCGCATTCATACGGGAAGGACGCATCAAATAAGGGTACACGCAAAGCACTTGCTTCACCCGGTTGTGGGTGATCTATCTTACGGCTACAAAAAGCAAAAGTTTAATACCGGCGGACAGCTTCTTCATTCGCACGAGTTGACTTTTGCGCATCCTTCGACCAAGCAGGAAATGACTTTTGTTGCGCCGATGCCCGAGGATTTTGCCTTTGTTTTGAATAAACTGCGAAAAATGCGGTAATAAAAGGGTAATTTTCCTAAATGTTGCGACAAATCATTGACAATTTTTTGCAGTTGTCGTATAATATTTAGGTTGTTATAACTTACAGGAGAATTAGAAATGGCTAAAAGAAAAAATGTTTTTCAAAGATACTTCGAGGGACCGAAGCTTAAAATCGCATGCGATATGCTTATGATTCTTTCGCTTATTTTGCTTGTTGTGGGCTGGATAATTTGGAAGAGCACCGAGGTTGTTCTTTTGATATCGTTTGCGTTGTTCGTTTTGACCGCGCTACTCAGCATTTATAGAAGCGTAAGCATCATTCGTAAGGAACCTAATAAGCGTTCGCCCGAAAGACGTGCGGCTATAGTAAACATGGTAATTTCGATTATCATTTTTGCTATTGCATTGTTTGGACTTATTTGGGGTATTTGCGTAGGCTTTGCTATACCTGCAATAAACTAAGAACTAAAAAGAGAGCAGTTTGCTCTCTTTTTGTCGATACTATGGTTTTCATAGCCCGCAAAAAAGCGGCATATAATATTCCGAGGTGAATATATGAGCTTTTTTGAGGAGATAAAAAAGGACGTGGGAATAACCGATATGCAAATGCTTGGCGGTTTTTCTTACGTGAACTTTTGCGGACAAACGCTTTACGTTGAAGGGATAGTAAAGCTTGACAAAATTTTTAACGATACTGTTACCGTTCGCGCTAAAAATGCGGAAATAGTGGTGCAAGGTGAGCTTGCCGTGGATTCCATAACCGAAAGAACGATTGTAATTAGCGGTAGAATAGACAGCGTTTCGACGAGGAGAATATAGTTATGGGCACTACTCGGTTTGAAGTCGTTGGGCTAAATCAGTTGAAGTTACTTAATGTATTTTTGGCAGAAGCAATTACAATTTCCGATTTGCATAGACAAAGTCAAAGGTTAATGCGTTTTACGGTAAAAAATTCTGACAAAGCAAAGGTCATCGACATAATGGACAGACAATGCTTTGAATACTGCATACTTGCTGAAACGGGAATTAAAAAATCTTTATTTGGGTTGGCCAGAAGATGTGGAGTATTCATTGGTATCGTTGCGGTTATAGTACTTGCAGTTTTTGCTGAGAGGTATTTGTGGAAAATAGAAATTAGTGGCAACGACAGAATTGACGACCTTACTATAACGCGTGCGCTTGAGGAAAGTGGAATATCTGTTGGAAGCAAGAAAAACTTTGACAGTTCCCTTGTGGAAGAAACGATCATGGCGCTTAGTGACGTGTCAGCGGTTTCTGCTCAAATAGTTGGTACTACGCTTAAAATAGAGGTACTCGAGAACGCCGTGACTACGCAAAAGGAAGCGAGCGGCGAGGTAATCAGTTTGTACGACGCTGAGGTCGTCAGAATAATAATCAAGAGTGGCACCCCAACGGTAAATATAGGTGATAGGGTTCCGATGGGAGCTACTCTAATAGAGGGCATAGAGTACAACACCGAAGGCTTGCCTATGCTGGAGGTCGAGGCAAAAGGGCAGATTTTTGGAAAAGTAAACTTTACTTACAGCGAAACGGTGTCGCAATTTTATACCGCAAGAACAGGTAACAGCCAAAGCAACACCGTGATAAAGATTTTTGGGTTGAATATTGGAAAGCCGCCCGAAAATCTATATGAAAAGTATGAGGTGGAAAGGACGCTAACGCAAATAGGCTCGTTTATTCCTCTTTATGCAGAAACGACCAGATATTACGAGCTTAATACTTACGAAGTTTCCTTAGATAAACTACTCGAGTCGGTTAGAGATAAAGCCGTAAACAATCTTGTAATTTGTGCGGGCGGAAGCCCGATAACAACGACAATGTCGTACAAGACGGTGGCTGAAGGGGTATATAGAATTACTGTACATATCGAAGCTGAGGTTTCGATAGGAGGCAAGAAAATTGACAGAATTTGTGCAAATTGATGCAGATAGCTTAATAAAATTGTTTGGTAGACTTGATGAAAACGTCCAGCTTATAGAGCAGCTTTTAGAGGTTAGCGTACGTACTAAAGACGGCGGAATTTCGATAAGCGGCGAGGAAGCAAACGTAAGCAAGGCTCTTTTGCTTATTGATGCGGTTTGCAAGCTGATAAAGTCGGGTGAGGAAGTTGACAAAAGCAAAATTCGGAGAAGCATTGACCTTATTGAGGAAGATAAGGCAGACGAAATAATCAACCTTAACTCAGAGGTTGTAACCACTACAGCAAGAGGAAAACAAATTAAGTGTAAAACACTTGGTCAGCGTAATTATGTACGGGCGATAAAAAACAAAACCATCGTTTTTGGCATAGGACCAGCGGGAACAGGCAAAACGTATCTGGCGGTCGCTCTTGCCGTTGCGGCATTTAAGGCGGGCGAGGTGGAAAAGATCGTGCTTACACGCCCTGCGATTGAGGCGGGCGAAAAGCTGGGCTTTTTGCCGGGTGATCTGCAAACCAAGGTCGATCCGTACCTTAGGCCGCTTTATGGTGCACTTCAAGATATGTTTGGCATAGATAGCTATGTAAGGCTTATGGAAAGAGGCATAATAGAAATCGCTCCATTGGCATACATGCGCGGTAGAACGCTTTCAAATTCATTTATTATTTTGGACGAGGCGCAAAACACAACCGAAGAGCAAATGAAAATGTTCTTGACCCGTCTTGGTGAGAACAGCAAAATGGTTATAACAGGTGACGATACGCAAATAGATTTGCCGTTTGGTAAGTCTAGCGGTCTTGTAAGTGCTTCTAAAATTCTAAGAAACATTGACGAAATCGAAATTTGCAAATTTACGGATAAAGACGTTGTAAGACACGAGCTTGTGCAAAAAATCGTTCTTGCATATGAAAATGCGTACAATAAGAATAAAGATAGGGGCGAAAGGGAAACTCGCCAGGCAAATGATAAAATAGAGGAGTAAAAGTATGAAAAGAAGCGAAGAAAAGCAAAAATCCATTTTTTTCGCAGTTCTTATGGCTATAGGACTGAGCTTATGGATTGTTGCCGTGACGCTTATTAAATTTTTATTTATTCAAAACATGGGGAGTATGCTTAGAGTGCCGTTGCTTTCGTTTACGGCAATAAGCGTAGGCTTTTTGATTTTAATAAACGGCCTAATGCTGCTTACTTATTTTGCGGCAAGACTGTACAAGCTTAAGACTAAGGAGTTACTTGCAACGGTATTTTTGATAGCGCTCACATATACTTTGTGTATTTACGGTTCTCTTATAAGCGTATACGTAATGCCAATATTTTTGAGCGCACTTGTAATAGCTCAGCTTAGTAACAAAAATTTGGCAATTCTTGCAAACTTTGTTACTACGATATCTCTAACGTTTGCACTTATGATAGAAAGTCTTGTTTTGGGAACCTCGCAACTACCTATTATTGTTATGATGGTTACGGGCTTGCTTTGCGGAAGTGCGGCGGCTCTTGCACTTAGTAAGGATGCATCAAGACTTAAGTTTATGCTTAAGAGCTTTTTGATTTGCTTTGTAGCTATTATAATCATGCTTATACTTTCCTTTATCGCGACAAAGGATAACAATCCTGACGGTAGAATAATGTATATGGTAATTTCGTCAGGCGCTCAATTCGTGTTGGCACTAATACTAGCGCCGCTTATGGAAAAGTTGTTTAATCTTTTGACCAACGTGCGACTTATGGAGCTTACGGCACATAATGCGCCGCTTATGAGTAGACTCCTCAAAGAAGCCCCGGGAACATTTAATCACTCGCTTGCGGTAGCCTCGTTTGCTCAAATGTGCGCCGCAAACATAGGAGAAAACCCATATCTTGCAATGGCGTGCGCGTATTATCACGACGTTGGAAAGCTTGCAAATCCCATATACTTTAAGGAAAACCAGTCGGATTACAACCCGCACGATGATATTTTGCCCGAGGTAAGTGCCGAAATTTTGCGTTCGCACACGTCCGAGGGGTTGACGCTGTGTGAGCAGTATAATATTCCCGAGGAAATCAGGCACGTAACCGTTCAGCATCACGGCACTATGCTTATACCTGTGTTTTACCACAAGGCAAAGAAGTTGACTGACGGCATGGTTGATCCCGAGGAATATTGCTATCACGGCGTTACTCCCAAAACCAAGCTCGCCGCGCTTATTATGATTTGCGATACCAGCGAGGCCGCAATTCGTGCTATGGATGAGCCTGACGGCGACAAGGTGGATAAGCTTTTGCAAAAGCTTATCTACGAGCGCTTGCAAAGCGGTCAATTTGATAATTGCGAAATTACTATTCGTGAGCTTAATTCCATTCGCGAAACGATTATCAATGCTTACGGTGGATTGTTCCATAAGCGTATTAAGTATCCGGAGGGCAAATGATAAATATTCTTACAGACGAAATCGATAAGCTTTTTGTTGATGTAGCAGACTGTGCGTTTGATACACTTGGGCTAAGCGGCGATGCAAGTGTCGAGCTTGTCTTTTTGGATGAAAACGAAATTCACGAGCTTAACCTTCGCACTCGCAATATAGATAAAAGCACGGACGTATTGAGTTATCCTAATATTGATACAATTAAGCCCTTTACTAAAGAGAATTATCCCTTAGATTACGATAGCTCACAAAACTCTGTTTTTTTGGGCAGTATTGCTATATGTGAACAAATTGCTCAGCGTCAAGCGGAGGAGTACGGTCATTCGGTAATAAGAGAACGAGCATACCTTTTTTTGCATGGATTATTACATCTGCTTGGTTACGATCATATCGCGGAAGATGATAAGGTTATTATGCGTAGTAAGGAAGACCAAATTTTGGGAAAGATAGGAGTGAACAGATGAAGTCGGGATTTGTAACCTTGGTAGGTAGGCCTAACGTAGGCAAAAGCAGCTTGATAAACGCTCTTGTAGGCGAAAAGGTAAGCATCGTTTCGGCCAAACCACAGACTACCCGTGATCGCATTATGGGTATACTCAACGAGCCCGATTTGCAGATGATTTTTGTAGATACACCGGGTATTCATAGACCTAAGACAAAGCTTGGCGAATACATGAATAAATGTATAACCAGCGCTACGCAAGACGTTGACGTTCTTGTGGCGGTATTTGATGCAAGCCGTGGAGTAAACGAGGATGACCTTACAAGGCTTTCGTCCTATTTGACTCTTGGCAGCCCCGTAATAGTAGTACTAAATAAAATAGACCTTGTGCCGCAAGAGCGAGTGCTTGAGCTGCTCGGTAAATTTTCGCCATACATCGAGCAGGGTGTGAAGGAAGTTTTGCCCTGTTCGTGCCGCAAAAAGCTTAATCTTGCTACACTAAAAAAGACACTTATCTCATATATGCCTGAGGGAGAGCAGTACTTTTTTGACGACGAAATTTCGGACAAGCCTGTAAGCTATATGATTTGCGAAATTATAAGAGAGAAGGCGTTGCTTCTTTTACAAGACGAGATTCCGCACGGATTAGGCGTAACTATGCAGTCGTACAAAAAAGAGCAAAACGTGACGCAAATAGAATGTGATATTATTTGCGAGAGAGATTCGCACAAGCAAATCATTATTGGTGACGCTGGCAGTATGATAAAAAAGATAGGGCAGTCTGCACGCCGCGATATCGAACGACTTATTGACAGTCGTGTGTATCTTAAGCTATTTGTAAAGGTACGCGATGATTGGCGTAATAATCGCAACTTTTTCCGTGACGTTGGATATTCCGAAGCCTAACGGTGCATACTGAATGTATGGACAAAAAGGTAGAGGATATTGCTTGGGATTTGTTTGTAAAAACCGGCGAAACGGGTTATTATTTGCTTTACAAAAAGATGAAGGAAGATGAATAAGAGCGTAACAGCTATTGTACTTAGAGGTGAAGATTATCGCGATTTTGACAAAAAATTAAAGCTTTTTTGTGAAAATGGCGATATTATGCGTGTCATAATAAGGGGAGTTAAGAAGCCGGGAGCAAAATTAAGATTTGCGGCCCAGCCTTTTGCTTTTTGTAATTTTGAGCTTAGCGGCCGTGGAAATGAGGCGTATGTAGTCACGGGCGCAATGGTAATCGAGGACTTATTTAGAGTGAGTGACTTTGCCATTTTTTCTGCAGGTTGCGTGATGCTTGAAGCGGCTGAAAGGGCATGCGAGATTCAACCTAATCGTGAATTGTTTATATTGCTTTTGCGGCGACTGAAAGACCTTTTGTACGGGGATTATAATCCGCTTATTCCCGCAATTTCGTATATTCAAAACGCAATACATAAAAGCGGTTATGGGTATGTTTACGACCCGCCCGTTTCTAATCCAAATACGGTAATGGAGCTTCTTGCTTGTACCGAAAATTTGAGTGCTAAATTTTACGCAGACGAGGCGCTTATAAGGCGAACCTTTGACAAAATAGCGACAAGGTTTGAAAGCAAGTTTTTGTGTTCGCTTGTCAGCAAGTCGTATATATAGTTGCAAATATGGTAATAATTTGCTAAATTATTGACAATATAATACAATTTGGGGCATAAAATGCTTGCATTTGTGAACCGAAGGTGTTATAATAAACCGATTTTAATATAAGGAGTATTACAAATGGCAAAAAAGTTTGTATATTTGTTCAGCGAAGGTAACACCACGATGAGAAATTTGCTCGGCGGTAAAGGTGCTAACCTTGCAGAGATGACCAGCCTCGGACTTCCCGTTCCGCAAGGCTTTACTGTTTCCACCGAAGCTTGCACTCAGTACTATGAAGACGGCAGAAAGATTAATAAGGAAATAGAAGAGCAGATCTTCGCAGCTCTTGCAAAAATTGAAGAAATGTATGGCAAGAAGTTTGGCGATGAGAACGATCCGTTGCTTGTATCCGTTCGCAGTGGCGCACGCGCATCTATGCCCGGCATGATGGATACCATTCTCAACCTCGGTCTTAACGATAAGGCAGTAGAGGGTCTTGCAAAGAAGACGGGCAATCCCCGTTTTGCATACGACTCGTATCGCCGTTTTATACAGATGTTCTCGGACGTAGTTATGGAGCAGTCCAAAAAGGTTTATGAGGAAATTTTGGACGAAATCAAGGCAGCTAAGGGTTGCAAGTCGGATACCGACCTTACTGCAGACGACCTTAAGGAAATCGTTGCTTTGTTCAAGGCAAACTACAAGAAGAATCAGGGTACCGAATTCCCGCAAGATCCCCATGTTCAACTTCTTGAAGCAACCAAGGCTGTATTCCGTTCGTGGGACAACCCCCGTGCTAACACATACCGCAGAATGCACGAAATTCCGTACAGCTGGGGTACCGCAGTAAACATCCAGATAATGGTGTTTGGCAACAAGGGCGAAACCTCGGGTACCGGCGTTGCATTCACCCGAAACCCCTCGACCGGCGAAAAGGGCCTTTTTGGTGAGTACCTTATGAATGCTCAGGGCGAGGACGTAGTTGCAGGTATCCGTACTCCCAAAAAGATTGACGAGCTTAAGGCTCAGAACGAAGCTATCTACAACGAGTTCCTTGCAATTTGCAACAAGCTCGAAAATCATTACCGCGATATGCAGGATATGGAGTTCACCATCGAAGAAGGCAAGCTCTATATGCTTCAGACCCGTAACGGTAAGCGTACCGCAAAGGCAGCTCTTAAGATTGCAGTTGACCTTGTAAACGAGGGAATGCTTGACGAGAAGCAGGCTCTTTGCATGATTGATCCCAAGCAGCTTGATGCTTTGCTTCATCCGCAGTTCAATGCAGAAGCACTCAAGAAGGCTACGGCACTCAGCAGCGCACTTCCCGCATCCCCGGGCGCAGCTTGCGGTAAAATCGTATTCACAGCAGAAAAGGCTTGCGAAATCAAGGAAGCTGATAAGAATGCTAAGCTCATTCTCGTAAGACTTGAGACCAGCCCCGAGGATATCGAAGGTATGAACGTATGCCAGGGTATTCTTACGGCTCGCGGCGGTATGACCTCGCACGCTGCGGTAGTTGCTCGCGGTATGGGTACTTGCTGTGTATCCGGTTGCCAGCAAATCACCAAGATCGACGAAGAGAAGGGTTACGTTGTAATCGCAGACAAGACTCTTCACGAGGGTGATTGGATGAGCCTTGACGGAAGCACCGGTCTTATCTATGACTGCAAGATAGAAACCGAGCCCGCTTCGCTTACCGGCGACTTTAAGACCGTTATGGATTGGGCTGATAAGTATCGCGACCTTAAGGTTCGCACCAACGCAGATACGCCGAAGGATGCAGCTCAGGCTGTTAAGTTCGGTGCGGAGGGTATTGGTCTTACCAGAACCGAGCATATGTTCTTTGATTCCGACCGCATTATGGCAATGCGCGAAATGATAGTAAGTAAGACTGCCGAACAACGTAAGGTTGCTCTTGCAAAGCTTCTTCCCATGCAGAAGAAGGACTTCAAGGGAATTTACGAGGCACTTGAGGGCAGACCGGCTACCATAAGATTCCTTGACCCGCCGCTTCACGAATTCGTTCCGCACAACGATGAGGACATCAGAGTTCTTGCAAGCGAAATGAAGCTTGACTTCGAGGAGCTTAAGAGCACTATCGAGGGCTTGCACGAGTTCAACCCGATGATGGGTCACCGTGGTTGCCGCCTTAGCGTAACCTATCCCGAAATCGCAGAAATGCAGACTACGGCAGTTATCGAGGCAGCTATTGAGGTAAATCGTGAAAAGGGCTACAACATTGTTCCCGAAATTATGATTCCGCTTGTAGGCGAAGTTAAGGAGCTTAAGTACGTTAAGGATATCGTAGTTAAGACTGCAGATGCAATCATCGCAAGAGAGAATGTTAAGCTTGACTACCTTGTAGGTACTATGATTGAAATTCCGCGTGCGGCACTTACTGCAGACAAGATTGCTTCCGAGGCTCAGTTCTTCTCGTTCGGTACCAACGACCTTACTCAGATGACGTTCGGCTTCAGCCGTGACGACGCTGCTAAGTTCCTTGCTGAGTACTATGGAAGAAAGATTTTCGAGTCCGATCCGTTTGCTAAGATCGACGAGGACGGCGTAGGTCAGCTCGTTCAAATTGCTTGTGAGCGTGGTAAGTCGACTCGCCCGGACATCAAGCTTGGTATCTGCGGCGAACACGGCGGAGATCCGACGACTATTGCGTTCTGCCATAGAACGGGTCTTTCGTACGTATCCTGCTCGCCGTTCAGAGTTCCCATCGCTAGACTCGCGGCGGCTCAGGCGGCAATCAACTTTCCCCGTAAATAAGTACAACTGATTAAATCTTAAAATTTAACCACCAAGGGCGGCGCTTTTATAGACGTCGTCCTTGCGGCGGTTTATGAGATAATGTGATTTAGTGCAAAATGGGGGTGGAAATAATGGATTTTGATATAATTACATATAGGTACGAGGAAGAATTTCTTTCGCCGTACGCATCAAAGGCATCCAAAACCAAGGGTAGACTTGTGCCTATTCCGCCTTGTCCGATAAGGACCGAATTTCAGCGTGATCGCGATCGCATATTGCATTCCAAGGCTTTTAGAAGACTAAAGCACAAAACGCAAGTCTTTCTTTCGCCTGAGGGTGACCACTATCGCACGAGGCTCACACACACGCTTGAGGTAAGTCAGATTGCCAGGACAATTGCAAGGGCGCTTAGAATGAACGAGGATTTGACCGAGGCAATAGCCTTAGGACACGACCTTGGACATACGCCTTACGGCCATGCAGGCGAGCGTGCCTTAAACGAGTTTACGCCCTTTCGTCACAATGAGCAGTCGCTTCGCATAGTAGACAAGCTTGAGCGTAGCGGAACGGGAATGAACCTGTGCTTTGAGGTGCGTGACGGTATATTAAACCATCCGTCCGACTGTCATCCCGGCACTAACGAGGGCGTTATCGTTTCGTGGAGTGACCGCATAGCGTACATAAATCACGATATTGACGACGCAATTACAGGAAAAATCATAAAGCAAGACGATATTCCCGAGGTTTATCGAAAAAACGTCGGAACAACTCACGGCGAACGTATCAACAATATGATTTTGGACATAATAAATCATAGTTTTGGCAAAAAAGACATATCGCCGAGTGCTGAGTATCTTGAATATATCGGCGGCTTACGAAATTTTTTGTTTGAGAACGTGTACTTCAAAAGTCGCGCTAAGACTGAAGAAAGCAAAGCCGTAGATATGATTAAGTATTTATACGAATACTATTACAAAAATAAAGACCTTTTGCCCAAAACTTTGCTGGATATGGAAAGCTCATTGGAGCAAAAGGTGTGCGATCATATCGCATCAATGAGCGATAGGTACGCTGTTATGGTTTATCAAAACATAACTATACCTAAAAACTGGGGGATTTAGAGTAAGCAAATTGGATAATAGAGATTGGCTTGATGAACTTTTATCTAAAACGGACTTGGTGCAGGTGGTATCCAGGTACGTTTCGCTTACTAAAAAAGGCAATAATTATTGGGCTTGCTGTCCGTTTCATCACGAAAAAACCCCGTCGTTTTCGGTTACGCCCGGCAAGCAGCTTTATTATTGCTACGGCTGTCACGAGGGCGGAAATGCTATCACCTTTATCAAGAAGATAGAGAGTGTAGAAAGCGGTGAGGCTATTCGCATTTTGGCGGAAGCGGCGCACATGACAGTCCCCGAGTTCAAAACCGATAAAAAGCAAGCCGATATCAAAAAAAAGAAAGAGCGTCTTAGTGCACTTATGCGGGACGCCGCACTGCATTATCACGAAAATCTAAAATCTGAAAAGGCTAAAATTGCTCAAATGTATATAAAAGAGCGTCAAATTAGCTCGATGGTAACAAAATTTGGGATTGGTTTTTCGCTTGGACGTACGGAGATGCTTGAATTTTTGAATAGTAAGGGGTATTCTTACGTCGAAATGAAGGAAGCGGGTATCGCCGAGCAGAGCGCAGACAGCTATTATGACGTATTTATGAACAGGTTGATTATTCCTATCATAAATCCATACGGTAGCGTTATCGGCTTTGGCGGAAGAATACTCGATAAGGATACAAAGTTTGCAAAATATCGCAATAGTACGCAGACGATTCTTTTTGATAAGTCGAGAGTATTATTTGCACTAAACCTTGTAAAAAAGACCAAGCAACGTGAGGGGATAAATTCCATAATTATAACCGAAGGCTATATGGATACCATTTCGCTTTTTAAGGCAGGCTTTGAAAACGTGGTTGCAAGCATGGGAACCTCTCTTACCTTAGAGCAGGCAAAGCAGCTTAAAAATTATTGCAACAAAGTATACATAAGCTACGATGGTGATGGCGCCGGACAAAAGGCAACCTTGCGCGGCTTGGATATTCTTGAGTCGGTAGGACTCAGCGTGCGAGTGGTAAAGCTTCCCGAGGGGAAGGATCCCGACGACGTGATAAAGTCGGACGGCAAGGAAGGCTACGAAAAGCTGCTTGAATCCGCCGTTACGCTAACGACGTTCAAAATCGACAGCTTGGCGTCGGCTTATGACCTGTCCGACCCGGACGGTAAAAGCAAATTTGCTGTTGAAGCGATAAAAATTATCAAAAAACTCGATAATCCGGTAGAACAAGAGGAGTATCTAAAGCATATTCATAAGCTTACGGACTACTCGATGAACGTTCTTTTGAAGCAAGCCGAAATGAGTTCAAATGAGGAAGTTATAATCACGGAAGAAAAGCAGGAGCAACGGTCAAGCGATTCATTGCTTGCAGCAGAGCAATTTGTGCTTGCATCACTTATAAACGAAATGCCGTATGCAGATTTTTCCGAAGATATATTTCCGCTTTTGTCTTGTGACGAGGCGCGCGTAGCTTATAATCATGCGCTGGAAAAATACAAAAATCATTATACCTTACAATCGCTTTACAATCGTGTCGACCAGCCTTATCAAGAGTATGTAAAAGGTCTTATAAATTATAATTTTGTAGATAGCGATGACAAAAAGAAATTTGACGAATGTATTTATCTGATTAAGCGCCGTAGTCTTATGGCTCAGAAGGAAAGGCTTGCCGCGCAATATCAAGAAACTAAGGATTACGAGATACTGGCTCAGCTTAACCGTCTGGAAAAGCAGTTGAAGCAAATGAAAAAAAATGGAGGTTATTATGGCTGATAAGCAAAAATCAATTTTAGATGAAAATTTGCTCGCCGCAGTAGGTGATTTAATTATTGAGGGCGATGGAAAGGGGCTTACTTATAACCAAATCAGTGATAAAATAACAAAATATAATCCTTCTACCGAGGCGATGGAAGAAGTAATTTCGCTTATCGAAAAGCAAGGAATAAAGATTAGCAAAGATGCGGCTATGCAAGCTGAGCCTACAAGCGAGCTTAGCGAAGCAGTTCAAAAGGAATACGAACGCTTTTTGTCGGTAGGTAAGCTTAGAGCGCTTACTTACGATGAGGTTTGTGAACGTCTTGCCGTTGCTAACGAGGCTACCGCTTATGAGGTTGACCTTGTATTCAAGATGCTTAGCGAAAATAATATCGAAGTCATCAGCTCCAATGTGGACCTAAAGTCCGAATCGTTTGACAAGCTTATTTCGGACGTTAATATTGACGACCCCGTAAAGGTTTATCTTAAGGACATTGGTAGAGTTCCCCTTCTTACCGTAGACGAAGAGGTAGAGTATGCAAGAAGAATGCACGAGGGTGACGAGGAAGCAAAGCGAAAGCTCAGCGAAGCCAACCTTCGTCTTGTTGTAAATATTGCAAAGCGCTACACGGGTAGGGGCATGCTCTTTTTGGATTTGATTCAAGAGGGTAACCTTGGTCTTATGAAGGCGGTAGAAAAGTTTGACTACACCAAGGGCTTTAGATTTTCTACCTATGCAACGTGGTGGATAAGACAGGCGATTACAAGAGCTATTGCCGATCAAGCGCGTACCATTCGTATTCCCGTTCATATGGTGGAAACGATAAACAAGCTTACAAGAACAACCAGATTGCTCGTTCAAGAGTACGGCCGTGACCCGACTCCCGAGGAAATCGCCGCCGAAATGGGAATAAGCGAGGAGCGTGTACGAGAAATTCAGCGCATTTCGCTTGACCCCGTATCGCTCGAAACCCCCATCGGCGAAGAGGATGACAGCCATTTGTCCGACTTTATCGAGGATACAAGTGCAACTGCCCCGCAGGACGTTGCATCATTTACAATCCTTAAAGAGCATCTTTTAGCGGTTTTGGACACGCTTACTCCGCGTGAGGAAATGGTGCTTAGGCTTAGATACGGTATCGAGGACGGTCACCCGCGCACGCTTGAAGAGGTTGGCAAGGAATTTGGCGTAACTCGTGAGCGTATCAGACAGATAGAAGCTAAGGCACTTAGAAAGCTTCGTCATCCGTCGAGAAGCAAAAAGCTTAAGGAATATATCGAGCAATGAGATTGAACGAAATTTTCGTTCTGATAGACAAGTGTAAAATCTTTGCGGATATCGGCTGTGATCACGGTCACCTGTGCAAAAAAGTGGCTGATGCGGGCTTAGCGGAGCGCGTTTTAGCAGTGGATATTAGTGATGCTTGTCTAAATAAAGCAAGGAATTTGCTTGGCGATAGAGCAGAATATTACCTTGGGGACGGATTAAATCCGCTTAACGGTATCCTGCCCGACGTCACGGTTATCAGCGGAATGGGTGGCAATACTATCTTGCATATTCTTAAGGATAGAGTGTTGCCGTGCCTCATAATTTCGCCGCAAGGTGACGTATATAAGGTAAGAGATGAGCTTACTCAAAACGGTTATAAAATCATCGAGGATAAGGTGGTTTTTGACGGCGGTAAGTATTACGACGTAATAAAGCTTGTTAGAGGCGACCAACACCTTACCGAGCTTCAAAAGACTTTTGGTGTGTTTTTTGACAGAGGTGAAGAAGTCTTCAAAAGCAGACTTTTACTTGAAAAGAAAAAGACGCTTTCGTTTAAGCAGACGGAAGTGAACATAAAAAAATTACAGCTTATAGAGGAAGCGGAAAAGTGCCTAAGGTAAATGACGTTATAACGGCAATGAGAGAAATCGCGCCCGAGAAAAATACTTTTGGGCACGATAATGTGGGACTTATAGTAGGTGACGAAAATGCCGAGGTGAGCCATGTTCTTTGTTGTCTTGACGTTACCCAAGGCGTAATCGACGAGGCGATTGAGAGAGGTGCTCAGCTTATAATCTGTCACCATCCTATGATTTTTTTGCCTATAAGCAGCGTAACTTTTGGATCGCCGCTTGGTAAAAAAATAATAAAGGCCATTAAAAATGGAATTTCTATTTACGCCGCACACACCAATTTGGATTTTTCGATGGGTGGAATAAACGATTATTTGATGACGCTACTGAAAACTACGGACGTTGTTCCGCTTGACCCGTACATATCCGAAGTCGAGGGCTTTGGTCGTGTAGGCAACTTTATGGCTGTGACTACGGCAAGAGCATTAAAAGAAAAGCTTGTAGACCTCTTGCACGATAAATATGTTGGTATAATCGGAAATCCTGATGTAAAAATCAGCCGTGTAGCGATAATCAATGGATCGGGCGGCGGTGATACCGAATATATAGATATGGCGATGGCTAAGGGCGCGGACTGTCTTATTACGGGCGAGGTCAAGCATCACGTTGCTATTTATGCAGTAGAGCGTGGCTTTACCGTAATCGAAGCCGGGCATTATACGTCGGAGCAAGTGTTTATACCCGAGCTAGCAAGAATTTTGATAGAAAAGCTTTCGGAAAAAAATATATGCATAGAAGTTTTTACTTCTCTAAAAGAAAACAATCCTATAGTTTAGCTAAAATAAGGAGAATATTATTATGGATAAGAATTTGGAAATGATGCTTGAATATCAAAAGCTTGACATTCAGCTTAAAAGACTTCTTGATACGCTCGAAAAGAGTGAAGCAAGCAAAAAGATGGAGCAAGCAAGGTCCGAATTTAACAGCGCAAAAAAGACCGTTTTGGATAGTGAAAAGGAAGCTGAGGGTGTTGTAACTGCTTACGAGCAGTCGTCTCCGCAGTACGGAGAGATATCCGATACCTTGCACGAGCTTGAGCTTATGCTCGAAAACGTAGACGTAAGTGAGCTTGACGACTTTGACGGTCGACTCGAGGCACTCAAGGATAAGGTTGTTGCGCTTGAAAAGAAGCTTTTTGAATACAAGGCTGCGTCCGAAAGACTTGTAAAGAGTTATCAGGACGCAAACGCAATCGGTCACAAAATGAAGGAAGTATTCAATGCCGCAAAGGATGAGTATAATGCGCTTGTCGAGGAATCCAAGCCCGAGGTTAACGCCATCAAAAAGCAGCTTAGAGAAATGGAGTCGCAATTAGATGCCGAGCTTTTGGCAAAATATAAGGCGGTAACTGCCGAAAATAAATACCCCGTATTTGTAGAGGCGTATCTTGGTGACGGCAACGTTTATTCTTGTACGGGTTGCGGATTACAGCTTTCACAAAAAAACACTAGCACGCTTAACGAAAACGGTATGTGTACCTGCGAGACCTGTCGCCGTGTAATTTACAAGAGGTAATTGATGAAGGCTGTTATTCCGTGTGGTGGAATGGGCACAAGATTTTTGCCGATAACCAAGGCTGTACCAAAGGAGCTTTTGCCCATAGTTGACGTGCCGGTTTTGTCGCATATAATTGACGAGTGCGTGCAAAGCGGAATACACGAGGTGCTTATAGTAATAAGCCCTCAAAAGCAGATTATAAAAGATTATTTTTCGAATAACGAAAGGCTTTATGAAGACCTTATGCGTAGTGGCAAAACAGAGCTTGCGGCAACAGTTGCTTCGGTTTGCGGCAATGCTGAAATAAGCTTTGTCGTACAAGAAAAACCGATTGGCTCGGCGCATGCCGTGGCTATAACCAAGCCGTTTGTAGGAGATAATCCGTTTGTTTTGGCGCTTGGTGACGACTTGATAGTAGGCTCCCCGCCCGTGACGAAGCAACTTGTGGACGCTTATAACGACGTAAAAAGCACGATAATAGGTGTTCAGCGCCATGACGGTGACGATATTACGAAATACGGAGTGGCGGACGTAGCTTTGGAGAGCGGTAAGCTCAGCTTGCTTAAAGGCATAGTCGAAAAGCCACCGCTAACAGCCTTGCCGTCAAGGCTTGCTTGCTACGGTAGATACGTTTTGCATGATATTTTTACCTATATCGACAAAATTCAAGCAGGAAAGGACGGAGAGTATCAAATTACCGATGCTCTTATGCTACAGTGCATGGCTGCAAAGGTTTATGCCTATGAATTTGACGGTAAGCGTTATGATATGGGCGACAAATTCGGCTCGCTTCAGGCAGCAATCGAGCTTTCGCTGATGCGAAAAGATTTCGGCGAGGAACTAAAGCGTTATATAAAAGAGCTTGCAAGTAGAATTTAGGCGAATTTATGCTTAAAAATATTGCATAAATTTTTAAATTATGGGTCATTTTTCTTGACAAAGAAATTGCAATTAACTATAATTATATAGCATTTTGATTACGATAGGAGGTGCGTGTTATGGCAGTACCAAAGCATAAAACATCTAAACAGAGAACAAGAACCAGAAAGGCCAATTGGAAGATTTGCAAGCCTACCTTGGCGGCTTGCAAGAAGTGCGGCGAGCTTAAGACTCCGCATACGGTTTGCCGTCATTGTGGTTACTATGGCGAAGAACCTGTTATTGAGATTAAACAAGATAAAGAAGACTAATTCGCAAAAAGCTTTGCCCCGGGTAAACATCTGGGGCAATTGATTTATAAAGGAGAACTTTATGAAAATAGTCGTTGATATCGGTGCATGTGACAATCCCGAAGAGGTTGTAAGAGGTTGCGCGCTTTCGCTTCAAGAAGATAGCTATACAAAGCTGATTATTTCGGGCGACGAAAACTTTATCAACAAGGTGTTGTCCGAATATAACGTTGACCGCAATAGGTTGGAGATTATAGATGCTAAGGAAGTTATTTCCAACGAGGACGTTCCCACTGTTGCGATTCGTCGCAAAACAGAATCCTCGCTTGTAAAAGCCATCGACGCACTTAAGCGTGATGACGTTATGGGCATGGTATCGGCAGGCAGTACCGGCGCAGTTTTGTCGGGCGGTGTTTTCCGTCTTGGCAGAATCAAGGGTATTCACCGTCCCGCGCTTGCTCCTATTTTGCCGACGCTTATTGACGGCAAGGAGGTTTGCCTTATTGACTGCGGTGCAAACGTGGACTGCAGACCAGAGTATCTCGTAGAGTTCGCCATGATGGGCGTAAGCTATATGAAGTCTGTTTGTGGTGTGCAAAATCCTCGCGTTGGTCTTGTATGTAACGGCGTAGAGGACAAAAAGGGAAACGAGCTTTCCAAGGAAGTGTTTGCAAGATTAAAGGCGCTTCCCATTAATTTTGTGGGAAACATGGAAGCTCGCGAGGCGCTAAGCGGCGATTATGACGTTTTGGTATGCGACGGCTTCGTGGGTAACGTTTTGCTAAAAACGGTAGAGGGTACTGCCAAAATGGTTATGAAGCTCCTAAAGGAGTCCATTATGGAAAGTGCAACGGCTAAGTTCGGCGCACTCTTTATGAAAAAAGCGTTTGATAAAATCAAGAACAAGATGGACTACCAGAAAAAAGGTGGCGCGCCACTTCTTGGTGTCGAAAAAATTATCGTAAAATCGCATGGCGCTTCTAACGCTTCGGCAATAATGGCATCCATCAATCAAGTTAAAAAGATGTACGAGGGCAATCTAATCCAAAATATTAAGGACGGAATTGCTACTATTGCCGCGATTGAGGAAAATAACGATGCAAATAGCTGAAATTGAACAAACTGTAGGCTACACCTTTAGGGACAAGGATTTGCTTGAGGTTGCTTTTACCCACGCATCTTACACCAACGAGCATTATTGCGAAAATAATGAAAGGCTGGAATTTTTGGGTGACAGCGTGCTTAACTTTATCGTTGCCGAGCTATTATATTTTTCGGCAAAGGAAGACGAGGGTGCGATGTCTGCAAGCCGAGCCTCAATCGTATCGCGAGAGCCGCTTGCGGCAGCTGTAGAAAAGCTGGGGCTTATGAATCATCTCAGAATGAGCCAAGGTGTGTCAAATCCCAGAAATTGGTCTACAAAATTTAAATCAAATATATTCGAGGCAGTGCTGGGAGCGATTTATCTTGATGGCGGCATGGAAAGCGCTAAGCGTTTTGTATATAATCATCTTGGCAGGGATATTGCAAAAAACACGATTGTAGATTATAAATCGCGCCTTATTGAATACAAGCAAGCAAAATATAACGACTTGGATATTAAATTTGAAGTAAGTGACGATAATGGCGGTGGATTTATTTGCAAAATTTATTTAGGCGGCGAATTTATCGGCGAAGGCAAGGGACGCAAAAAGAAGCTTGCAGAGCGTAATGCCGCGGAAGCCGCGCTCAAAAAATTTAACGTAATTTAATTGAAGCAAAGCTAAGCGAAAGCGTAAGATAAAAGTATTTTAAGCGCAAAGGGGTATACGTATGAAGGTTGTAATTACAGGCACGAGCAGCGGAATAGGAAAGGCTATAGCACAAAAGTTTTTGAGCTACGGTCATGAGGTAGTTGGCATCGATAAAAAAGAAACGACTATTTACGGCGCAAAGTATACGCACGTAAAGGCAGACGTTTTTGCAAGTGAGTTGCCCGAAATTGATAACGTTCAGATTCTTATCAACAACGCCGGCGTGCAAAATTCCGGTAGCGATATAGACGTCAACCTCAAAGGAACTATTAGGATTACCGAAAAGTACGGCGTAAAGCCGGAAATCAAAAGCATACTGTTTATTGCTTCGGCTAGTGCCGAAACAGGATCGGAGTTCCCCGAGTACGCGGCAAGCAAGGGCGGAATGGTTACATATATGAAAAACGTAGCCCTCCGTGTAGCAAAATACGGCGCGACAAGCAATAGCATTTCTCCCGGTGGAGTTCTTACCGCAATCAACCAGCATATCATCGATGACCCCAAGCTTTGGGAAGAGGTTATGCAAGAAACGCCGCTTAAAAAATGGGCTACTGCAGAAGAAATTGCCGAGTGGGCTTACTTTGTTACGGTAGTTAACAAGTCTATGACGGCAAAGGATATAATCATAGACAATGGCGAAAGCGCAAAAGCCAAATTCGTTTGGTAAAATTAACTTGTAATAGAGGTTAAAAATTTGAAGTTTAAAAAAATCGAAGTTTACGGATTCAAGTCCTTTGCAGACAAGCTGTCGGTAGAGTTCGGCGAAGGTATCACAGCTATTGTAGGACCCAACGGTTGCGGCAAAAGCAACGTTGCAGATTCTATAAGATGGGTTCTTGGCGAGCAATCGGCAAAGCTGTTGCGTGGTACAAACATGCAGGACGTAATATTCAAAGGAACCGAAAAGCGCAAATCAATGTCGTTTTGCGAGGTTTTGCTTTACTTTGATAACACCGATAAACTCTTTCCGTCCCTCGAATTTTCCGAGGTAGTAATATCTCGTAAGCTATATCGCTCGGGTGAGAGTCAATACCTTATCAACGGCACGCCATGTAGACTCAAGGACATAACCGAGCTTTTGCGTGACGGCGGAATGGGCAGAGAGGGCTATAGCATTATCGGTCAGGGACGAATTGACGAGCTTTTGTCAGCAAAGCCCGAGGATCGCAGAGCAATCTTCGAGGAAGCCGCCGGAATTTCTAAGTTTAAGGCACGCAAAATCGAGTCCGAGCGTAAGCTTATTCGTACTCGTGACAATATGAGTAGAGTATCCGACATATTACAGGAAAAGGCTCGTCAGCTCGAGCCGCTTACTAAGCAGGCGGAAACGGCGCATAAGTACCTTAATCTTCGTGACCAGCTGCGCTATAATGAAATAAATACGTATATTTATCAGTTTGATACGGCTAATCAGGCAAAGGAAGCAATCAACAATCGTCTTAAAGGCGTTTGCGAGGAAATTGAGCTTCGCCAAAAGGAATTTGACGAATTACTTTCCGATTACCGTAAAATTCTTGAAAGCCGCGAATATATCGATAAAGATATCGAACAGCTTCGCGAGCAGCTTGTAAAGCTGTCGGTCGGCATTGCAAATCAGGCGGCAGATATAAAGCTTCTTAAGCAACAGCTTACCTTCCTCGAGGAAAATACCTCGGCGTTAAAGGAAGAAAACGTAAGGCTTATTGCTCAAAAGGAAGAAAACGATAAGGTTGTAGAAGCTCGTTTGGCTCAGGCAGAGGCTCTTAGCGGCGAGCTTGCGCAGTTCACAAAGGAATACGATAAAAAGAACGAGGAATATCTCGCCATCAGCGACGAGCTTACCGCAAGCGTAGAGGCAGTAGATTCGGCACGCCGTGAGGAGCTTGAGGCAATGGAGCGTCTTGCCGACATCAAGGCAAACATGTCTGCATATCTTGCCGAGCGTGAGGCTTTGAGTGGCAAGGTTGTTGAATTCAAGGAGAGATTAGAGGGTTATAAGAGCAAGGTGGACGAGCTTGAACCCAAAATCGAAGAGCACACTCAAATTGTAACCGAGCTAAAAGCAAAAAAGAGCAGCTCGTCCGAAAGACTTAACGAGCTGTACAACAAAAACAACGAGCTTTTGTACAGTATTCATACGCTTGCAACCGAAATAGACAAGCTTAGCAACGAGTATCATACAAAAAAAGGTCAGTTCAAAATCTTGCGCGACATTAAGGAGTCGTACGATTCTTATAACAACAGCGTAAAGAATTTGCTTTTGGATGCCAAAAAGGATAGCGGCGTTGCTTCACGTATCGAGGGCGTAGTGGCAGAGCTTATAACCGTTCAGCCCAAATTTGAGGCGGCAATCGAGATGGCTCTTGGTGGCGCGGTGCAGAACATCGTTGTTCGCTCCGACAGAGATGCCGAGTACCTTATCGATCATCTTAAACGAACCAGACACGGACGTATCACGTTCTTGCCGATGGAATCGGTTTCTCCGCGCGATATCGATCCCAGATATCTTACGCTTTTGTATGGCGAGGGCTGTTACGGTAGGGCAAGTGACGTTATTGCATACGACCGTAAATATGCAGGTGTTATGGAAAACTTGCTTGGTTCAACGGTTATTGTAGAAAATATGGATGTCGCTGTAAGACTTCGTAAGGCAAGTAACTCCGCATTCAAAATCGTTACGCTTGATGGAGATATTCTCAACCCTCACGGCTCGATTACGGGCGGTAGCAAGCTAGGTGATCGAAATATTTCTAATATATTTACGCACGAAAGAGAATACAAGCAGCTTAGCGTTGAAGTCGTAGATATCGAAAAACGACTTAAAGCGATTGATGATGAGCGTTCGGTGCTTGCATCGGAGCAGAGCGAAATTGACGCCGAGATAAAGAAGCTTCGCGAGCAAATTCATTCTTGGGAAATCGACGAGGCAAGCCGAGCAGAGGTTCTTTTGGCTATGAATGCAGAATACGAGCAGGCTCAAAAGAATTTAATTGCTGTTGAATATCAATTTAGCCGTGATACTGCGCGCATTGAGGAAATAACCAATTCTATCAACAGCGTAGGTGAGCTTGAGGAACTGATTAAGACCAAGCGTGCCGAGGCAAGCGAGCTTAACGAAAGCAAACAAAAATACATGGACGAGCTTCGCGTTAGTCGTGATAAAATGCGTGAAGAGGTTACCGAGCTTCTTATAAAAATCAACAGTCATCGTTCGGCACTCGATTCGGCAAACGGTGATATCGAAAGAGCAAGAATGGATATTCGTAATCAGCTTGAAAAAATCGAAGCAAATTCCGTTCAGATTGAAGCAAACGAAATCGAAAAGGAAAATATTGACGTTCGGCTTAGTCAGCTTACCGTAACAACCGGAGAAACAGATACCGAAAAGGTTAAGGCAATTCGTGACAAGCTTGCCGAGCTTGATGATTACAAAAAGAATATTGCCAGCGAAATTGACTCGATTGATGCTAAGCGTACAAATTACAGCAATCTTTTGCAAACGCTTACCGAGCGTAAGCTGTCTGAGGAATATCAGCTTCAAAAGGTTGACTCGGATATCGAGATGATGGAGAACAACATCAGAGAGCAGTACGAGCTTGACTACGACGGCTGTCTTGCTTACAAAGCGGCAGAATACAACGTTGCTGAGGGACAAGCTGCCATCAACAAGCTAAAACGTCAAATTGCCGCTCTTGGTAATATCAACCTTGACGCTATAGAACAATGTCAGGTTGTGGCTCAAGAGTATAAGACTCTTGACGAACAGCGACTTGACCTTGAAAAAGCTGAGGCAGATCTTGTGAAGATTATAGCTGATTTGTCTGCGGATATGATAAAAATATTCTCTACACAGTTTGAGCAAATAAGAGTAAACTTTATTAAGATTTTCAAAGAGTTGTTTGATGGCGGTAATGCAGACCTCATTCTTCTCGAAAGTGAAGACCCGCTTGCGGCAGGTGTAGAAATCGTT
Organism: Clostridia bacterium; assembly: GCA_017500845.1. Classification (GTDB taxonomy): domain Bacteria; phylum Bacillota; class Clostridia; order Christensenellales; family Pumilibacteraceae; genus CAG-552. The sequence goes on along the minus strand of JAFVXY010000021.1, from coordinate 16,719 downwards.
GCTCAACCGCCGCAAAAGAAGCTGCAAAGCATTTCACTTCTTTCGGGTGGCGAGCGTGCGCTTACGGCTATTGCAATATTGTTTGCAATACTTCGCCTTAAACCCATGCCGTTTTGCGTGCTCGACGAAATCGAGGCCGCGCTTGACGACGCAAACGCATCGAGATTTGCTCAGTATTTGCGTAGATTTTCGGAGGAAACGCAATTCATCGTTATTACTCACCGTAAGCCCACGATGGAGCTGTCCGATAACCTTTACGGCGTAACGATGGAGGAGCGTGGCGTAAGTAAGATTGTATCCGTTAAGCTTAGCGACGCAGTTAAGCAGGCGGCTAAGGCAGAAAGCCAAGGAGCATAACTATGGGACTTTTCAGCAAAATCAAGGAAGGCTTAAAGAGAACACACGAAAAAATTTCTTATGCGCTTAACAAGCTGTTTACAGGCGGCGCGCTTAACGATGCATTCTATGACGAGCTTGAGGAAATTTTGGTTTCGGCAGATGTAGGTATAGAAACGACCGAGGAAATATTGGAGCGTTTGCGCGAGGTTGTTGACGAAAAGCTTATTCGCTCGCGCGAGGTTGTTCGTGACGAGCTTAAGACTATTATGTGTGACCTCTTGGATGAGAGTGAAAAGCCCGAATACGAGTATCCGCTTGTTATTATGGTTGCAGGCGTAAACGGTGTGGGTAAGACCACGGCAATAGGAAAGCTTGCAAAAAAGTTCCGCAAAATGGGAAAATCCGTAACGCTTGCTGCGGCAGATACCTTCAGAGCGGCGGCGGCAGATCAGCTTACCGTTTGGGCGGAGCGTGCCGGCGTGCGTATAATCAAGCACGCCGAGGGTGCAGACCCTGCGGCTGTCGTGTTTGATGCTGTTGCCAGCGCAAAAAGCAAGAACACTGACGTTTTGCTTGTAGATACTGCCGGCAGATTGCATAACAAAAAGAACCTTATGAACGAGCTTAACAAAATTAATCGTGTGCTGGATCGAGAATATCCTGACGCAATGAAGCTTAATTATATCGTTCTTGATGCAACGACGGGTCAAAATGCCGTTTCTCAGGTAGACGTTTTTGACGAAATTATCGACATTGACGGAATTATTCTTACAAAGCTTGACGGTACGGCAAAGGGCGGCGTGGTGCTGTCTATTGCAGGTCAGCTTGCTGTTCCCGTGGTATATGTCGGTGTGGGCGAGGGCATAGATGACCTCGAGGATTTTGATTCTGCCGACTTTATAAACGCATTGTTTGAATAAATCATTCAGTTCATAAAATAACGCTGTTACTAAAAAGGTAACAGCGTTATTTTTTGTTATTTATTTGTAAAGTCGATTAAACTTTTTGGGGTGACGTATAAGGTTTTTTGGTTGGTGTAGTTGACTTTGCCCGGGCCGCCTCCGCTGATGGGTTTTACATGCTTTGCGTAAGTGTAGTCCACGGCAACCTTGTCTGCCATTTTACTTTTTGAGTAGTAGGCGGCAAGCTGTGCGGCACAAAGTATAACCTCTTGAGTAGCTTCTTTGTCGGGACAACGAATAATAACGTGCGAGCCGTGTGCATCAAGAACGTGTAGCCAAATATCCTTTCCACCGGCACTTTTGTATAGGCGTTCATTTTGGATATTGTTTTTTCCGATTTCTATTTTGTAGCCGTCAATGGTGATAGACAGATACACCGATTGCACCTTTTTACGGTTTTTGATTTCCTTGTTTTGTAATAGCTTAAGCTGATAAAGCTCGGCTTCTATGTCTTCAAGCTCGGCTTTTGTGGTGCAAAGCTCGAACGAATTAAAAGCGTTTTGGTATCGCAAAAGCAGGTTAGAGGCGTCCTCGATTTGCTTATCAAGAGCAGACAGGGTGTTTTTCTTTTTGGTGTATTTTTTGTAATAAGCTTGAGCGTTTTCGGCAGGCGTTTTATTTTTGTCTAAGGATATTTGAATATCCTCGTTTGTGTAGTAGTTGTATACCAAAACGGCTTGCTCGCCCTTGCGTATTTTGTATATATTTGCGGTAATAAGCTCGCCCTTTATGCGGTCGGCCTCATAATCCATGCATTCTGACTTTCTTATTGCAAATTCCTCAAGCTTTTTTCTCGTGCGCTTTTCGGCATTTTTAAGGATAGAAAGCAATCTTTTAATTTGACTGCCGATTTCACTGACGTCTGTTTTGTCGGAATAAAACGCGTCCATGCATTTGCTAAGCGACTCATGGTGTTCCACCTCGCCAACGACCGAAAGGTAAGGAGATGTGTAGTAGTCAAGATATTTGCCGCCGTGCTTTATAAGACATGGCGAATAGTCTTTATAAATTGCGTTTAGTTCGCCAAAAACTGCCTCCGCTTCTTGTCGTCCGTTTATTTTACGTACGCTGCCAAGGGCACGGGTTACGCACTCAGTAATGCTTGCAGGTGACATTCCGTACATAATAGACAGTATATATTTATCCGGACTGTCGCCGTCAAAGTCGCTAAGTAGATCTATAATTTTTCTGTCGCTTGGCACAAGCTTGTCCTGTGGCGGAATAGGTGAGTATTTCAGTCCCGGTAAAACGAGTCGTTTAGGGCTTACGTCGGGGGTTATATGTCTTATTGCTTCCGAAATAATTTCGTTTTCGTCAACGAGAATAATGTTAGAATACGTACCGGTAATTTCAACGATAATTTTGCGATTGGTTTCGGCGAACTCGCTTTTAGAAAGCAGGTCGATGGTAATAACTCGCTCGTAAGGAATAGCAGATACGCCAAGTATGGTTCCGCCGCCAATGTGTTTGCGTAAATGCATCAAAAACGAAGGAGCGGTAAGGGGATTTTCTTTTTGGGTTTTCGTAAGATGTATGCGCGGGGACGAGCTTGCCGCCGAAATAAGCAGCATAAAATTCTCCTTACCCTTATGGCATTTAAGCAGAATTTCGGCAGGGAGTGGCATATAGATTTTTTCTATGCGTGCGCCGCTTAATTTTTCGTTAAGCTCGGCGGCTATGAATGAATAGTTTAGTGCGTCCTTTGGCATAATTTCTCGCTTTTTTTTGGTAATTTCTATAATTTATTATATTCCAAAACGATATTTAAGTCAATAAAATTTGACAAAGGTTTTTGTTTGTGTTAATATATTCTATGCACAATATAAAGAATAAACTTTTTTTATCAAAGGAGCATTATGAATTACCAGTTAGAAAAGCTTGACGGCAAGGTTAAATTTACCTTCACGATTCTTCCCGAAGAATGGGAAGCGGAAATCAACAACGTTTACCTCAAATCCAAGAACAGATTTAGTATCCCCGGCTTCCGCAAGGGTCATGCACCCCGCAAGACCATTGAGCGTTACTACGGTCAGGGCGTGTTCTTTGACGACGCAATCAATAATTGCATCAAAAAGGGTTACACCAAGGCTCTTGACGAAAATGCAGACGTTTATCCCGTGGACGAGCCGCAGGTTGATATCGCTAAGTTCGAGGCAGACGAAATTATCTTCACCTTAGAGGTTACCGTAAAGCCCGAAGTTAAGCTTGGCGCATACACAGGTATGAATTTGGAAAAAGTTGAGTATACTGTTAAGCAGGCTGACGTTAAGGCTGCCATCGAGCGTGACAAGAAGGCGCACGTTCGCAAGGTAGAAATCAAGGATAGAGCTGTTCAAAACGGCGACAAGCTTACCATTGATTACAGCGGCAAGGTTGACGGTGTTAAGTTTGACGGCGGCACGGCAGAAAAGCAGGAGCTTACTATCGGCAGCAAGATGTTTATCCCCGGCTTCGAGGAGCAGCTTATCGGTATGAATATGGGCGAGACCAAGGATATCTCGGTTAAGTTCCCCGAGGAATATCACGCTAAGGATCTTGCCGGCAAGGATGCAATCTTTACTGTAACCGTTCATTCGGGTGTTGTAGAGGAAATGCCCGAGGACAACGATGACTTTGCTCAGGAAATGGGACCGTACGAGACCTTTGCGGATTACAAAAAGGACGTAGAAAAGAAGCTTAAGGCAGACGCAAAGCGTCGTGCGGATATGGCAGAAGAAAACGCTGTTATCGCTGCAGTTGTTGAAAACGCTGAAGTAACCGTTCCTGATTGCATGGTAGAAACTCAGCTTAACTACGAGCTTCAGGACCTTTCTTACAGACTTTCGGCAAGCGGACTTAAAATCGAGGATTACTTCAAGTATATCGGTTCCAGCGAAAAGGATTTCAAGGAAGAGCGTCGTGCTGACGCCGCTACTACCGTAAGAACCAGACTCGTTGTAGAGGCTCTTATCAAGGAGCTTACCGAGGCAGGCAATATCGAGGTTGGCGATAAGGAAGTTGACGAAAAGCTCGCTGAGTTTGCTGAAGGCGGCAAGATGACCGTAGAACAGCTTAAGAACGCCGGTCAAGGCGAATATATCAAGAACGATATGCTTATGACTAAGGCAATTGCGTTCCTTAAAAAGAACAACACCTTCGAAAAGAAGGCAAAGGCTACTAAGGCAACCGAGGAAAAGACCGAGGAAGCTGCCGAGCCGGCAAAGAAGCCTGCATCTAAGGCAAAAAAATCGACTAAGAAGGAAAGTGAATAGTCGAATTGTAGGAGATTGTAATGATAAAAAATCAGTTAGTACCCATGGTTGTAGAACAGCTTGACAGAGGTGAGAGGTCGTACGACATTTATTCGAGATTGCTCGAAGACAGAATTGTCTTTTTGTCGGGTGAAATCAACGATGCTGTTGCGAACATAATAATTGCTCAGCTTATTTACCTCGAAAGCAAGGATGCAGATAAGGATATTTGCCTTTATATCAATAGTCCTGGCGGAAGCGTAACTGCAGGTATGGGTATTTACGACACTATGAACTATATCAAATGTGACGTCAGCACCGTGTGCGTAGGCATGGCGGCATCTATGGGTGCATTCCTGCTTTCGTCCGGTGCTAAGGGTAAACGCTACGCTCTTCGCAACAGCGAGGTGATGATTCACCAGCCTTTGGGTGGCGCGCAAGGACAGGCAAGCGATATCGAAATCGTTGCCAAGCATATTATGCGCACCAAAGAAAAGATGATAAAAATTCTTTCTGACAATAGCGGTCAGCCGATTGAAAAGGTTACCCGCGACGTGGATAGAGATTATTATATGAGTGCGGAAGAAGCGTTAAGCTATGGACTTATTGACGCCATATATGATAAAAGGGCGTAGGGAGGATATCGATTGAATTTTAATTCGGAATCTAAGTGCTCTTTTTGTGGCAGATCGGAGCATAACGTAGAGCTTCTTTACGGACCTAACGACGTTTGCATTTGCAAGGATTGCTCGGAAATTTGTTATAGTGAGTTTTTTTCGAAGAAAAAGGATGGCGGTGACGGCATCAATCTACTTAAGCCTATGGAAATCAAGGCTCGTCTTGACGAATATATCGTTGGACAGGATGAGGCCAAAAAGGTGCTGTCGGTAGCTGTTTATAATCACTACAAGCGAGTAAATTACAATCTTAGCAATCCTCAGGCGCAAGATATGGAGCTTAAAAAGACCAATATTTTGATGCTTGGACCTACGGGTAGCGGAAAAACGTTGCTTGCTCAAACGCTGTCCAAAATCCTAAACGTACCGTTTGCGGTGGCTGATGCAACAACTCTTACCGAGGCAGGTTATGTGGGCGAGGACGTGGAGAATATTCTTCTTAAGCTTATACAAAACGCCGATTATGACGTAAAAAAAGCTGAGCGCGGCATTATTTATATCGACGAAATCGACAAAATTTCGCGCAAAAGCGAAAACGTGAGCATTACGAGAGACGTTTCGGGCGAGGGCGTTCAGCAAGCGCTTCTCAAAATTATCGAGAGTACGGTTGCAAGCGTTCCCCCTCAGGGCGGAAGAAAGCACCCACAACAGGAATTTATACAGATTGATACGACGAATATCCTGTTTATCTTTGGCGGAGCATTCGTTGGACTTGATAAGATTATCGAAAAGCGCGTGCAAGTCAAGTCGCTTGGATTTGGTTCTCAGCTTAGCGAAAAGGTTAATCTGGTAGGTCAAAATATTCAGCCTACCGACCTTATCAAGTACGGATTGATTCCGGAATTCGTTGGTCGTATCCCCGTTACCGTAAGCCTTGCGCCGCTTGAAAAAGCCGACCTTGTTCGCATTCTTTGTGAACCTAAGGACGCGCTTATAAAGCAGTACAAAAAGCTTATGGAAATGGACGGCATCGAGCTAACCTTCGAGGACGGCTGTTTAGAGGCGATTGCGGACAAGGCGATTGCTCTCAAAACCGGCGCGAGAGGATTGCGTTCGATTATTGAAAGTTGTATGACCGATATAATGTATTCTGCACCCAGCGAGGGTGATGTGGATAAGGTTGTGGTAATTAAGGATTGCATTACAAATTCTGCGCCGCCGCAAATCGTATACAAAAAGCAAGCAGGTTAAGCAAATTTGTTGCAAAAAAACATTTGACAAAGAATTTACTTTTGTTTATAATAATACTGTAATTTTATTTCTTAAGAAGGGACAAGTAGCCTTAACACGGGTTTACAGAGAGCGTCGGATGGTGTAATCGGCGTAGCTACGGTTAACAAGCGAAACCACCCTTTATGGAAGCGGATCGGCGTAATCCGATAAAATAAGGTAGCCTTTGGGCTATGAAATAAGGTGGAAACACGGTAAATATCGTCCTTAGCTTTGTGCTAAGGACTTTTTTATAGGAGAAAAACTTATGAATATCAATGTTACGTTAAAGGACGGCTCCATAATCGAGGTTGAAAAAAACACTCAAATTCTCGAGGTTGTAGCAAAAATCAGTGAGGGTCTTGCTCGTATGGCTTTGATTGCCAAGGTGGACGGTGAGCTCGTTGACCTTACTCACAAGCTTACAAAGGATTGTAAGCTCGAGGTGCTTACATTCAAGGATGAGGAAGGCCGTGACGCGTACAGACATACAGCAGCGCACATTTTGGCACAAGCGGTAAAAAACATTTATCCCAAGGCTAAGCTTGCCATCGGACCGAGCATTGCAAACGGCTTCTATTATGATTTCGATTTTCCGTCACCCATTACTATAAACGATTTCGAGCTTATTGAAAAAGAAATGCAGGCTATTATTAAGGCTGATTTTCCCATCGAAAGACTTGAGGTTTCGAGAAAATCTGCGCTTATGCAAATGCGCGGCTTTGATGAGTCATACAAAATTCAGATTTTGACCGACCTTCCAGAGGATGCAAAATTGACTTTCTACCGTCAAGGCGAGTTCGTAGACCTTTGCAAGGGACCTCACCTTGTAAGTACGGGTAGAGTTAAGTTTGTAAAGCTAACACAAATTGCGGGCGCATATTGGCGCGGCAACGAGAAGAACAATATGCTTACCAGAATTTACGGTACTGCATTTGATAAAAAGTCCGAGCTTAACGAGTATCTCGAAAGACTTGAAGAAGCAAAGCGTCGTGACCACAACAAGCTTGGCAGAGAGCTTGGCTTCTTTATGACCGAGGAAAGAATCGGTCAAGGCTTGCCGCTCCTTATGCCCAAGGGAGCAAAGTTCTTCCAGATTTTGCAACGCTTTGTAGAAGACGAAGAGGAACGTAGAGGCTATCAGCTTACCAAAACGCCGTCGTTCGCAAAGAGCGATTTGTATAAAATAAGCGGTCACTGGGATCACTACCGCGATAAAATGTTCGTTATGGGTGACCCCGAAAAGGATGAAGAGGTATTTGCGCTTCGTCCCATGACTTGCCCGTATCAGTACATGATTTATCGCAACGGACTTAAGAGTTACCGTGATTTGCCCATACGTTACAATGAAACCTCGCCGCTTTTCCGCAAAGAGGCTTCAGGTGAAATGCACGGACTTATTCGTGTAAGACAGTTTCATCTCAGCGACGGACACGTAATTTGTACGCCTGAGCAGCTCGAGGACGAATTCCGTGGTTGCTTCGAGCTTAGCTACTATTTCCTTAAGTGTCTTGGTATGGATAAGGACGTTTTCTTTAGATTCTCCAAGTGGGACGAAAACGATACCGAAAAGTACAGCGGCACTCCTGAGCAGTGGAAAAGCGCGCAAGGAATCATGAAGAAGATTCTTGATAACATTGGTATTGAGTATGTAGAGGCTGACGGTGAAGCTGCGTTCTATGGCCCTAAGCTTGATATTCAGGCGCGCAACGTGTACGGCAAGGAAGACACAATTATGACCATACAAGTTGATATGCTTCTTAGCGAAAACTTCGATATGTGGTACGTTGATGCAGATGGTAACAAAAAGCATCCGTATATTATTCACCGCAGTGCATTCGGTTGCTACGAGAGAATGATGGCAATGCTTATCGAAAAGTACGCCGGAGCTTTGCCGCTTTGGATGAGCCCCGTACAGGTCAAGGTTATGTCGCTTACCGATAGAACGAGCGAGGACGTAAAGAAGCTTTGCGCCGAGCTTGCTTATCAGGGCATTAGATGTGAGGCTGACGTTCGTAGCGAGAAGATTGGTTACAAAATCAGAGAGGCGCAAATGGACAAGGTTCCGTATATGGTAATCCTGGGCGATAAGGAAAAAGAAAACGGCGTAATTGCAGTTAGGTCCAGAAGTGCAGGTGACCTCGGTCAAACAACTAAGGAAGAATTTATTGCTCGCCTTAGAGAAGAAATTGACAAAAAAGTTTGCAATTAGTTGAATTTTTGACGCTAAAACATTTGACAATATAATATGGAATGTCGTATAATAACAAAGTTGAAAGTAGATTTATTCTCACCAGTCGGGTTCACTCGGATTGGTAACGCAAACAAATAATTATACCACATGATTGGTTTTTATTTATGAGCGGAAGGTTTACTTTCTGCTCATATTTTTGTTTGGAGGGATACCATTATTATTAAAGATGTTGAAATAAACGATAAAATCACTGACGTTGCTATAAGAGTCATTGATGAAAACGGCGATCAGCTCGGCATCATGAGCGCGGTTCAGGCAAACAAAATAGCTGATGAAAAAAATCTTGATTTAGTAAAAATCAGCCCGACGGCTAATCCGCCCGTATGCAAAATAATGGATTACGGCAAATTCCGTTTTGACACGGCCAAAAAAGAAAAGGACGCTCGTAAAAACCAAAAAACTTCCGAAATGAAGGAAGTGTGGCTTTCGATGACAATCGATACTCACGATTTGGAAACAAAAGCTAAGCAAGCCGCAAAATTCTTGAAGAACGGTGATAAGGTAAAGGTGTCTATTCGTATGCGCGGAAGACAGCAGGCACACGCTGCACTCGGTGTAGAGGTTATGAACGATTTTTTTGCTCTCGTACAAAACGATGGAGAAATGAACAAGAAGCCTCTTACTGAAGGCAGAAATATCATAATGATTTTACAACCTAAAAAATAATTCTCGGAGGATACAGAAATGCCAAAAATGAAAGGACATAGCGGCGCTAAAAAGCGTTTCCGCGTTAGCAAAAGCGGTCGTGTAAAGATTGCACATCAAGGAAAGAACCATATTCTTACCAAGAAATCCAGCAAGCGCAAGATGGGTTTGAGACAGGGTGAATATATGGCTTCTAACAAGCAGAACAAAACTGTTCGCACCATGATCCAGAAGTAAGAAGGAGGTTTTATTATGAGAATTAAAAGAGCTGTTAATGCGGTTAAAAAACGCAGAAAGATAATGAAGTTGGCCAAGGGTTACTTTGGCTCTAAGTCGAGATCTTACCGTATCGCAAGAGAAGCGGTAATGAAGTCGCAGATGTACGCCTTCATTGGTCGTCGTCAAAAGAAAAGACAGTTCCGTCAACTTTGGATAGCTCGTATCAACGCAGCTGCAAGAATCAACGGACTTTCTTACAGCAAGTTCATGCACGGTCTTAAGGTTGCCGGCATCGAGCTTAACCGCAAGGTGCTTGCTGACATTGCTGTAAATGACGCAGCAACGTTCGCTAAGCTTGCTGAAACTGCAGCAAACGCTTGCAAGTAAGTTTATTAGGGCGCTGTCGAGGCAAATCCTTGACGGCGCCTTGATTAAAGCGCCTTATATACAAAGGTGCTTTTTTGTTGTTATATGGATATTATCGTTTCTGAAGATAACAAGCTCTACAAAAGGGCAAATAAACTAAAAGATAAAAAATACCGTGACGAAAGTGGTGAGTACCTTATCGAGGGTTTGCGTGGCATAATTGACACTCCTGACGAGGACATAAAGGTTATTATTGCGCGAGAGGATTTTTGTGATGCGAGAATAAATGAAAGTAAGGTAGTGTACTTTTCGCAAAAGCTATTTGGCAAGCTTTGTCTTACCGAGAACGCTTCGGGTGTTATGGCGATTGCATCACAACGCTATGCGGCAGAGTTCATTTCGGATTACGTAATTTATCTTGACCGTATTCGTGATCCTGGCAATATGGGTACGATTATTCGCACAGCTGTGGCTTGTGGATACGAAATTGTATGTGACGGCTGTGTAGACGTATACAATCCAAAGGTTGTTCGCAGTTGTGTTTCGGCATTATCCAAAGCGCGTCTTCATAGCGGTAATTTAATTGACATTCTTATCGAAAAAGGTTACAATATTATTGGTGCGGATTTGGGCAAGGAGAGCGTATTTTCTTCCACAAAACCGCAAAAGGTTTGCATTGTAATCGGTAACGAGGCAAACGGTATAAGTGAGGAAATTTTATGCAAGTGTGACAATGTTTATACTTTGCCTATGGAAAATATGGAATCTCTTAATGCGGCCGTTTGTGCAGGCATTTTAATGTATTATTTTAGGTTTTAATCAAGGAGGACTTTATGTCAGGACATAGCAAATGGGCAACCATTAAAAGACAAAAAGGTAAGACGGACGCCGCACGTGGCAAGATTTTTACAAAAATCGGTAGGGAAATCGCAGTTGCGGTTAAGTTGGGTGGTCCCGATCCGTCAAGCAACGCAAAGCTTCGTGACGTTATTGCAAAGGCTAAGTCTAACAATATGCCGAACGACAACATTACTCGCAGTATCAAAAAGGCAAGTGGTGAGCTTAATACTATCAACTATGAATCTATTACGTACGAGGGATATGGTCCCAACGGTATGGCGGTTATTGTAGAAACTCTTACGGACAACAAAAACCGTACTGCAGGTGACGTTAGACATATATTTGATAAATCCGGTGGCTCGATGGGTACTAACGGTTGTGTATCGTACCTCTTTAGTAATAAGGGTGTAATTATCATCGAAAAGGCTAACGGCATGGATGACGACGAGGTTATGATGGCTGCTCTTGATGCGGGCGCAGAGGATTTCGTAGTGGAAGAGGGTAGTTACGAGGTATATACCGATCCTACTTCTTTTTCTACAGTTCGTGAAAATTTGGAAAAAGCGGGTTATACCTTGGCTTCGGCGGAGGTTAGTATGATTCCGTCTAATTATATCACACTTGACGAAGAGGGAACAAAAAAGGTGATGCGTATGCTCGATTGGTTCGACGAAAACGACGATGTGCAAAACGTTTATCACAACGCAGATTTGCCCGAAGAGGAAGTGGATGAGTAATAACAAGGGAAGACATGATGGGCACCGTGAACGGCTTAGACAAGCGGCGTACATGGACCCGGACTTATCAAGCTTTAGCGATTATCAAACGCTGGAGTTTTTGTTGAGCTTCACTATTCCGCGCAAGGATACTAATGAAATCGCGCATGAATTGTTGGAAAGGTTTGGCAGTATGGACGCTGTATTTAAAGCGTCACCTGCCGAACTTTTTGATGTTCCAAATATGACTCAAAATGCTTCATATTTGATTTCCTACTTTAATTCTATTCATCGAAAGATCTTGATTTCTAAAGCTAAAGAAACAAGGACTATGACCTCTTATGCTCAGGCAAAACGAATTCTTTCGCCATATTTTGCTGATTTGCCCATAGAGAACGTGTATATGGCAACATTAGATATCAACAACAAAGTTATGAGCATAGTAAAGGTTAACAGCGGCTATGTTGATTCCAGTCCTTTTGATATTTCTAAGGTTGTATCGGTTGCAACCAGTATTAAAGCAAAGGAAATTGTTGTAGCTCATAATCATCCGGGCGGAAATCCTCAGCCATCTGCGCAGGATCGTACGCTAACTAGTGTGTTGTATATGACGTTAAGTGCTATGAATATTGAGCTTGCAGACCATTTGATTTTTGCGGGGGACTCGGCATATAGCTTCTTTATTCATGGTAATTTTGACGGTAATGCCGAAAGAGTATATACTCGTGAAACTTGTATTGCTTTAGAAAAATGTAGACAACAGGGAATATATCTTTGTGAAGCTCCCGTTAGAATTGCGGAGAATGAAGAAGAGTGAGAATTTTAGGTATAGATCCGGGTTATGCAACTATTGGCTTTGGAATTGTTGATAAGCTGACGACCGGACTTAAGGTTGTTGATTACGGCGTAATTGAAACGCCTAAAATCGAAACGATTCCCGTTAGACTTGCAATTCTTTCCGATGCGTTGACGGGAATAATCAAAAAGTACAAGCCTGATGCTATTTCGGTAGAAGAGCTATTTTTTAATACTAATATCACAACCGGTATCAAGGTCGCGCAGGCTCGTGGAGTTATATTGCTGTGTGCCATAAAGGAATGCGGTCATTTGTATGAATATACGCCGCTTCAGATAAAGCAAGCGCTTACGGGTAATGGTAGAGCTGATAAAAAGCAAATGCAATATATGGTAAAAGCACTACTAAGGCTAAGTGAAGTGCCAAAGCCGGACGATGCCGCTGATGCTCTTGCCGCTGCGATTTGTCACGCACATACAGCGGCATATAAGCAACGCGAGGCTTAAGTATAGAGGTGGACTTATGTTTAACTATTTTACAGGAATTGTAAAAGATTTGGGGCTTAATACCGTTACCGTCGAAACTGGCGGAATAGGGTATGAATTTACTGTAAGCAGATATTGCCTTAATAATCTAAAAATTGATGATAAGATTAAGATTTACGCTTACTTAAGCGTAAGAGAGGATGGCATAAGTCTTTTTGGTTTTTATTCTAAAGAAGAGCGAGCAATGTTTTTACGACTTACCTCTATTAGCGGAATAGGACCTAAAAATGCAATTGGAATACTTGGTGGACTTTCGCTCAATGATTTATGCGCCAGTATTGCAAGTGGCGACTTTAAGGCTCTTAGTGCTGTAAAAGGAATAGGCAAAAAGACTGCCGAACGTATCGTTCTTGAGCTTCGTGATAAGCTTGGCGAGGAATTTTCTATCGGTGGAGATAGTGTGTCTGCGGCAGTTAGCGACCTTAATGACGACGCTGTGCTTGCTCTTATGGCGCTTGGATTTACAAAGCAAGAGTCTGTGAATGCAATAAAGCGCGTTGATGCCAGCGGTAAGTCGGTGGAAGAAATAGTAAAAGCCGCATTAAAGAGAGGTTGATATGTTCGAAGAAGAAAGATTTGTTACAAGTACAAAGCTTGATTTGGACGGAGAAGAAAATTCGCTCCGCCCAAAATCCTTTGACGAATATGTTGGCCAGCAAAAAATGAAAAACAATTTGCAGGTCTTTATCGAGGCTAGTAAAAAGCGTAACGAGGCACTTGACCACGTTTTGCTTTATGGGCCTCCGGGGCTTGGTAAAACCACTATGTCGCATATTATTGCGAGTGAGCTTGGTGTTCAGCTTCGTATTACCAGTGGCCCTGCAATCGAGCGTGCGGCAGATTTGGCAGCAATTCTTACAAATCTTAACGAAAACGACGTTTTATTTGTAGACGAAATTCATCGATTAAATAGAGCGGTAGAAGAGGTCTTGTATCCCGCAATGGAGGACTTTGCTCTCGATATTGTTATCGGCAAAGGACCTAGTGCGCGCAGCATGCGTTTGTCGCTTCCGCACTTTACCTTGATAGGTGCTACAACAAGGGCAGGTATGCTTACCGGTCCGCTCAGGGATAGATTTGGTGTTATTTGTAGGCTTGAGCTTTATGCTCCCAACGAGCTTGCTTCTATCATAAAGCGTAGCGCTAATATTCTTAATATCAAAATTGACGAAAAGGCTTGCCTTAATATTGCAAGTCGTAGTAGAGGTACTCCGCGTATAGCAAACAGACTGCTTAAGCGAGTTAGCGATTTTGCTATCGTTATGGGCGAGGCTGGAATTACCGAAAAGGTTGCAAACGTTGCGCTCGAGCATTTAGAGGTAGACGCCTTAGGACTTGACTATACCGACCGAAAGGTGCTTGAAACGATGATTCTCAAATTCAACGGAGGCCCCGTTGGACTTGAAACCTTGGCGGCTGCAACTAATGAGGAAGCGGTAACTATAGAAGATGTTGTAGAGCCGTTCTTGTTGCAGCTTGGTTTTATTTCGCGCACACCAAGAGGGCGAATAGCATTACCTGCCGCATATAAGCATATAGGTGCTCCGCTTAGCGATTCTATCCTAAAGCAAATAAGCTTATTTGATAAGGATTCACAAGATGAATAAGAGTGATTTTTATTATGATTTACCGCATGAATTGATAGCTCAAGCCCCCGCAGAGCCAAGAGATAGTGCAAGATTGCTTGTTTATGACAGACATAATCAGCATAAATCTGATTATATCTTTAAAGATTTACCTCAGTTTTTGAAAAAGGGTGATGTTTTGGTAATAAATAATACTAAGGTATTGCCGGCAAGAATTTACGGTAAAAAGCCTACCGGAGCAAATGTAGAGTTTTTGCTTCATAAGCGCCATAATCTTACTGATTGGGAAGTTCTTGTCCGCCCTGCGCGTAAAGCGATGATTGGGGACAAAATTATTTTTTCGGACAAGCTTGAGGCTACCGTTTTGTCTATTGGCGAAGAGGGTATTCGCAACGTAAGATTTACCTTTGATGGAGTTTTCGAGGATATTTTGAGTTCTATTGGTGAAATGCCTTTACCTCATTATATCCATGAAAAAATAAAAAATAATGAAGACTATCAAACCGTATACGCTAAGGTAGACGGTTCGAGTGCGGCGCCTACGGCAGGCCTGCATTTTACAACTGAGCTTATGGACAAAATCCGCGATATGGGCGTTGAGGTTGTAGAGGTCCTTTTGCATGTTGGACTAGGCACGTTTAGACCGGTCAAGACTGATAATATTTTAGAACATAAGATGTACAGCGAGTTTTATTCGGTGAGCGAAGAAGCGGCACAAAGGCTTAATATTGCAAAACAAGAGGGACGTAGAGTGATTGCAGTCGGTACAACCAGCGTAAGAGTTTTGGAAAGCGCTTCTGCCCAAAAGGGCAAAATAGAATCCGGCAGTGGAAATACCGAAATTTTTATCTATCCGCCGTATGAGTTTAAGATGGTAGACGCTTTGATTACAAACTTTCATTTACCCGAAAGCACTTTGATTATGCTTATTTCCGCATTATGTGGAAGAGAGCAAACGCTTGAAATGTACAAATACGCCGTAGAAAATAAATACAGATTTTTCAGCTTCGGCGATGCGATGTTTATAAGATAAGGAAAAAATGAGTAAAAGATTTGATTACAAGGTTATTCATATTTGCAAGCAGACAGGCGCTCGCGTTGGTGAGCTTACTACGCCGCACGGAAAAATAATCACGCCCGTTTTTATGCCGGTTGGTACGCAAGCAACGGTAAAATCGCTTTCGCCTGAGGAGCTTAACGATGCAAGAGCTTCGATAATTCTTTCTAATACGTATCATTTATATATGCGTCCGGGTCACAAGCTGGTAGAAAAAGCAGGCGGCTTGCATGAATTTATGGCGTGGGACAAGCCTATTCTTACAGATAGCGGTGGATTTCAAGTTTTCTCTCTTGCCGATCTAAACAAAATCACAGATGACGGTGTGACGTTTAGATCTCATCTTGACGGCAGTAAGCATCTGTTTACACCTGAAAAGGCAATGGAAATTCAAGAGTCCCTTGGCGCAGATATTATTATGGCGTTTGATCAGTGTACCAAGTACGGCACCTCGCATAAGGACGCAAGGGCGGCTATGGAGCGCACGCTTGCGTGGCTTGAGCGTTGCGTGGATTACAAGTCGCGTGATGACCAAATTCTGTTCCCCATAGTTCAGGGTAATATGTACAAGGATTTAAGAATTGAGTCGCTTAAGCGCACTGTTGAGTTCGCAGAATGCGGAATTGCAATTGGCGGCTTAAGCGTAGGTGAGCCAAAGGAAATAATGTACGAGCTTTTGGACGAAATGCGCCCGCATTTGCCCGAGAATATGCCGCGTTACCTTATGGGCGTAGGAAGTCCTGACTGTCTTGTTGAGGGATTCTTGCGTGGAATAGATATGATGGACTGCGTCTTACCCACAAGAATTGCCAGAAATGGAACTGCATTCAGCTCGAATGGTAGAATAGTTGTGCGCAATGCGGCATATAAAGAAGACTTTTCTCCGCTTGACGAAAACTGCGATTGCTACTGTTGCAGAAATTACAGTAAAGCATATTTGCGCCACCTAATCAACGCTGATGAGATTTTGGGCGGAAGAATGCTCAGCTTGCATAACATCAGCTATCTTATCAGACTCACCGAGCGCATAAGAGAAGCTATTTTGGCGGATAGATTTGGAGATTTTTGCGAGGAATTCCGCAATAGTCCCGAATATAAGAATTAGTCTTAAGCTAAACAATGTAGTTATACACATACAAAAAATGCAAAATTTTTCAAAATTTTCTTGTTTCCCTATGTAAAATGCTTGCTTTAATGTAGAGAATTTTGTATAATGGTTAGGTTGTGACTCGTATGTTCCGCTGGTTCAGACAGAATTAAGAACATATCGTTTATAAG
>JAFVXY010000002.1 GCA_017500845.1 Clostridia bacterium | reverse complement strand
TTAATAATTGCTCCTTCTCTCGCTTTTGCGGCAATGCCACAGCAAAAATATATGTAAGACTTACCCCTATAGCCAATAAAATAGAGAACGCTACCGTTGCAAGAATAATCTTCTTCTTTTTAGTCATAAAGATCCCCTCCTAATTTGTTAATCATCTTAAAAGTGGTCATCAAATTCTTATTTATCGGTGAGTTTATTATAGCACTTAAATCAACAATAATCAAGGGATTTTTAATAAATCAATAATTGAACGATACCCTATAAATTGAACGAAAGGGGTATAAAGTGAACGATTTATATTTTACGGCTAAAAGCAAAAAAGGCTTGCAAGGACGAAAACTATCCGAACAAGCCTACATTTTTGATAAAAAATCTATAAAAATGTGCAAAACATCCCTGTTTTCGCAATAAAAAAGCCATAATACTGATATTTTTCGTATCAATATTATGGTTTCTTTATGGTGCGAAGGATGGGATTTGAACCCACACGAGAATTAACCACTGGCGTCTGAAACCAGCGCGTCTGCCGTTCCGCCACCTTCGCAAAATGCGTGTATTTAGTTGGTTGTTTGGGGTTTTTATAGCCCAAGCAGTGTTTTGGCATTGCCGCCGAGAAGCTCGTCCAAATAAGGGGTGGGGAGCTTTTTTGTCGCAGCAAGCTCGTTTGCCGCGCTTGTCCACGGCCCGTCAGTGCCAAAAAGCAGCTTTTTGGGGTCGTGATTGTCAAGCACGAACTTGATTTGGCTTTGCGTTAGGAACATAAACGCAAACGAGGTGTCGAGATATACGTCCCTGCCGATCAGTAGCTTGAAGCATTCGTCCCAGCAGTCCCAGCCGCCAAGGTGAGCAAATACGAGCTTTGCGCCCTTAAAGTCGTCCGCGATTTGGCGGAGAAGGCGAGGGTTGCTGTCGTCACCCGGCACCTTAAGATCGTGACCGCCGTGGAATAGCATAACCATATCGTGCTTTGCGCCTAATTCGTACGCCTTGTAGGCTTCCTTGGTTACAAGCCCGGTGCGCTGGTAGTAGGGGTGAAACTTAAGTCCCTTGATGCCGTGCTCGCGAAGCCTGTTTATTTCGCCCTCATTGTCGCTGTAAGCGGGATGAATAGAGCCAAAGGGAATAAGCTGAGGGTAGGACAAAAGATCCACAGCGAAGTCGTTTACTGCGCGTACCGACATAGGGCTGTTGGCGATGTTGAGCACCACCGAAAGGTCGATACCGCTTGCTTTCATACTTGCAGTCAGTCCCTCTGCCGTTCCGTCATAGTACGGGCCGTAAGGCGAACCCGGCTCTATAAGCGAGGTTGCTTTTTTGGCAAGCAGCGGTTTGTAGCAATGTGTGTGAAAGTCAACGACCATAGTTTAGATTATACTATCATGGGTGGAATTTGTCAATCGTTTTGGACGTAAAAGGCGTAAAATGAATACAAAAACTGCGCGTATTATGTTGACATTTTTGGCGGAAAATGTTAGTATAATTAGTGTGATTTTTCCTTTGGAGGTTCAAAATGGCTGTAACTGCACTTGTGGGCGCTCAGTGGGGCGATGAGGGCAAAGGTAAGATAATTGACATTCTCGCGTCTAAGGCGGACGTGGTTGTAAGGTCTCAGGGCGGCAATAACGCCGGCCATACCGTTGTGGTGGATGGCACGACATACAAGCTTCACCTTATTCCCAGCGGTATTTTGTACGACGGCACGATTTGTGTTATCGGCAACGGTATCGTGCTTGACCCGAAATCTCTTTGCTCCGAAATGGAGAACATTAAGGCGAACGGCAAAAGCTTTGACGGACTCAGAATTGATGCGCGTGCGCACGTAGTTTTGCCGTATCATATCGCGCTTGACGGACTTAGCGAGGCTCATCGCGGCGGCAGTGATATTGGCACCACAAAAAAGGGAATCGGCCCGTGCTACATGGATAAAGCAGAGCGCAGCGGCATCAGAATGTGCGACTTTATCAACCCCGAGATTTTCGCAGAGAAGCTTAAGGCTAACGTCGAGCTTAAAAATAAAATTATCACCCTTATTTACGGTGGCGAGCCGCTTTCGTATGAGGAAATTTATGCTGAGTACGTAGAGTACGCAAAGCTTCTTGCTCCGTTCGTAACCGACACCTCGGTGCTTGTTTACGACGCCATCAAGGCGGGCAAGAACGTTCTTTTCGAGGGCGCGCAGGGTGCGCTTTTGGATATCGATTTGGGCACCTATCCGTACGTTACAAGCTCGCATCCGACCGCAGGCGGCTTCTGTATTGGCACAGGCATTGGACCTACGCTCATTAACGAGTGCCTCGGCGTGTGCAAGTCGTACACCACCAGAGTAGGTAAGGGACCTTTCCCCACCGAGCTTGACGACGAAATCGGAGAAACTATTCGTCAGCGTGGTGGCGAGTTTGGTACGACCACCGGCAGGGCGCGCAGAACGGGCTGGCTTGACCTTGTGATTTTGCGCTTTGCGGTAAGGCTCAACGGTCTTACCTCGCTTGCAGTAAACAAGCTTGATACGCTTTCGGGTCTTAAGGAGCTTAAGGTTTGCGTTGGATACCGTAAGGGCAACGAGGTGCTTCGTGACTTCCCCGTGGACATCAAGGAGCTTGCTGACTGCGAGCCTATTTACGAGACTCTTCCCGGCTGGGACGAGGATATTACGGGCGTGCGTAATTACGACGACCTTCCGCAAAACACCAAGGCTTATATCGACTTTATCGAAAAGTCGCTTGGCGTAAAGGTTGCGATGGTGGGTGTAGGACCTGCTCGTGACCAAAACCTTACAAGATAATAAACAATAGATTTGTAAAAAACGGCGATACGTATCGCCGTTTTTTACTATACCATTACCGGGTCTTCTTCGAGCACTCGCCTTGCGCTTTTCAACGTATACGGTAAGCTTACCATAAACGGCGGCGTTATCAGCAACAACGAGTTTGCGCATAAGACTCTTATTTCGGTAGAAAGAAACGGCGAATTGGTAATTAACGGTGGCGAAATTAGCGGCAACACCTACACCGGCACCGGCGTTGCAAGTGTGGTATACTTGTTTATGACTGCTAAGGTCGAAATGAATGGCGGTATTATTGCAGATAACAATCTTGGCACAAGCTCTAACAGTGCAGTATTTAACCATTCCTCTAATAACACCATGGTAACCGTAAACGGCGGCACCATAAAGAACAATACCGTAGGTTCTGTTGACAGATTCGGATATGTGTTTAAAGGTGTCGAGCAATTTGTAATCGGTTCTGCAGCAGAAGTAAGCGGTACGGTATTAGGTTCTGGCGTCAATGCGGTTGATGTTAATACCTTGAAGTCTGCTTAAGAACAAAGCAGAGGATACAGTTGTCATATTCCTCGAGCATATGTGGCTCACCCTACATCGAGGAATGAAATTATGAACAATTACAGCTATTTCGTCCTATCTCATTTGTGAGATAGGACATTTTTTATCAAAAACGCCGACACGGTGGCACGATTTTATGGCAAAAGCTGTGCTTGTTTCAGCACAATGGTAGTATATTTAGTAGACCAAGATAGCCGCGCCCATAAGCAATCTTCGATTGTAAAAGTCGCAATTCGGCAAAAGGCGTCATATATTTTATAGCGTAATGGTGTATGATGCAGACATGATAAATTTATGCTCGGTAGGATATAAGGAGATAGCAGGCAAGCATTCCTGCGACTGTGGGACGGTTCATGAGTTTGACGTGAGCTGTCTTTTGGAGCGCGGCGCATTCAAGCAGTTGCCTGCTTTTTTGAGTACTTTGACGCCGCTACTAAGCAAGGTTGTCGTTTTTTATGACGACGACGCTTTGTGTAACGAGGTGTGCGGCGCTATAAAACGCGACTACCGAGTAGTGGCAATAAGTGCTGACGGTGATAAAGGGAAGGTTGACAACGAACAGCTTCCCGAGGATACCAAGCTTGTTTTGGCCGTGGGATCGGCGGCGGCAATTAGTAGCGCCAAATACAAGGCGCACCTGTGCGATTTGCCCGTGGTTGTAGCGGCGCTACCGGACTTTACTGCGCTTTCGCCCTTGTGCGTGCTTAATGACGGTGGACAGATGCTCTCTTACGTTGTCAATAAGCCTAAGGCTTATATCTTCGACACCGAGTATCCACTTTCCTGCGGTGATAAGGCGCAGCTTTACGGTCAGATTGCCGCAAGGCTTACCTCGGCATTTGATTATTACGTATCGGCATTGCTTGGCGAAACGGGCTTTTGTCCGTTTGTTATGGGTGGGTTAAGCGACATTGCCGCAAAAACTATTTTGGCACTTGACGGCGCAAGCAAGCAGTCGCTTTGGCTTAGCGAAACGCTTCTTACCGCCGCGTTAAAGCAAGCACTTGTTGCATCGGCGGCGCCCGTAACTCGCAGTGGCGAAATTCAATGTGCTATGAGCTATGCGCGCCTTAACGGAAACGAGTTTTTGCAGGGCGAGCTTCAGTTTGTCTTTGGCGCGGTACTGTCAAGCTTGTACAAAAAACACCTTATACGTAGGCGCACTTTTGTGTCGCCACCGGACAATAATTATCGCTTAGAGCAAATAGCCTCGTTTTTTGGCACAAGCGAATATAGGGCTGTAAGGATGCTGGAGCCACAAATAAGCGGCAAGCAGGCGGGGCTTATTGAGTACAAGCTACGGGAATATGCCCCGGACCTAAAGGAAAAGCTACGCCGCAACGTGGGGTTGTATAAGCTTGCGTTCAGAACGTTTAAGCGGCTTCACCTTGACGACGGCTATGCGCTGTCGGGGCTTGGTGCCGACCTATCACTGTGTATCGCGCTTTCGCCCGATATCGTTAAGGGTAACGGAATGCTGACCGCTCTCAAAAGATTAGGCGACCTTGACGGCTATATTGGTTGACTAATTTTCGCCGTTGTGGTATGCTTTGAGCATGGATAACGTGCTTAGCATATTAAGACAAAAAAACTTTGTCACAAAAAAGAAATTCGGTCAGAACTTTATCACCGACACCAACTTGCTTGACGCAATCGTCGTTGATTCGGGGATAGAGGAGGGTGACACCGTGGTGGAAATCGGCCCGGGCGCAGGCACGCTTACTCGTGCAATCGCAAGCAAGGCCGCAGAGGTTTTTGCATTCGAGATCGACGAGTCGCTTTCGCCTGTGCTTGGCGAAACTCTTAGGGGCTTTGATAACGTTAAGATAATTTACCGCGATATTATGAAGGTGAAGCCCGACGAGCTGAAGGACATCGTAAAAAAGCCGTTTAAGGTGGTGGCGAATTTGCCTTACTACATTACCTCGCCCGTGCTGTTTTACTTTTTGGAAAACGATTTTCCGCTTATTTCCCTCAGCGTAATGGTGCAAAAGGAGGTTGCGCTCCGCATGATAGCGGCTCACAATACACCCGATTACGGCGTGCTGTCCTTGGCAGTGCAGAGTAGAGCAAGGGCCGAAATAACCCGTCACGTCAGCCGCAAGATGTTCTTCCCTGAGCCTAACGTGGATAGTGCGGTAGTTAAGCTGACTATACACGAGGGAATAAAAAACCGCAAAACCTTTGATAAGCTTGTACGTGCGGCGTTCTCGTGCAGGCGCAAGACGCTTGTAAACAACCTTATGCAGTCGATGGGACTGAGCCGTGAGGGCGCGGAGGAACTGCTAACTAAGGCAGGGTTGGACCTCAAAATCCGAGGCGAGGCATTAAGCAAAGAACAGTTTTTGCACCTTGCTGATTTGATTGAAAAATAGCGGTTGCGACAAAACGACTATACGTATTTGCGTTTTGCGGTCGTATAATATTGATTTTGTCGTTATTATTTAATTGCGGCAAAATTTTTTGCTTAAAATCAATTAAAATTCCTCTCTTTGTATAAGTGAGGAATTTTTTATGTTCGATTTTTTATTGTAAAAAAGTTGCATTTGGTAAAAATAGGTAGTATAATGTTAGGTATAAATACGGAGGTTTATTATGGATTTAGCAAAAAAGTATAACATTAGCGGCGTAAAGAACATTTATCGCAACCTTAGCCCCGCAGTGCTTGTAGAGCATGCGCTTCGCACCGAGCCGAGCAGGCTTATGGATAGCGGTGCCCTTTTGGTCGAAACGGGTAAGTATACGGGCAGATCGCCTAAGGACAGGTTTATCGTGGACGAAAAGGGCGTTTCGGACAAGATTGCTTGGGGTAAGGAAAATGTAAAAATCAGCGAAAAATCCTTCGAGCTAATTTATTCCAAAATTACACAGTATCTTAGTGGCAGAGAAAGGCTTTACGTATTCGACGGCTTTGCAGGCGCAGACCAAAGATATTCGCTTAGCATAAGAGTAATCAACGAGTACGCTTCACAAAACCTTTTTATGCACAATATGCTTATTCGTCCCACCGCAGAGCAGCTTGAAAATTTCTCCGAGGGCTTTACAATCTTGTGCGCGCCCGGACTTAAGCTGGATCCCAAGGAGTGTGGCATAAACAGCGAGGCGGCAATAATCATCAGCTTTAGCAAGAAGCTCGTTTTGATTGCAGGCTCGAAGTACGGCGGCGAAATGAAGAAGTCTGTGTTCAGCGTTATGAACTATATTTTGCCCCTTAGCGGCGTGCTTGGAATGCACTGCTCGGCTAATATGGCGCTTGACGGAAGCGGCGACACTGCTCTCTTTTTTGGGCTTTCGGGCACGGGCAAAACTACGCTTTCGGCTTCGCCCGACCGCGGGCTTATAGGTGATGACGAGCACGGCTGGTCGGCTGACGGTATCTTTAATATCGAGGGGGGCTGTTACGCAAAGTGTATTAACCTCTCTAAAGAGGGCGAGCCCGAAATCTTTGCGGCAATTCGTCACGGTAGCGTGGTAGAAAACGTGGTGGTGGACGAGGACACACGTGTTCCCGACTATACGGACAAGTCGCTTACCGAAAACACCAGAGTTTCGTACCCCATCGACTTTATACCCAACAAGGTGGTGCCCGGCGTTGGCAAGCACCCCCGAACAATCGTGTTCCTTAGTGCGGACGCGTTTGGCGTATTGCCGCCCGTTGCTAAGCTTACCAAGGAGCAGGCTATGTACTACTTCGTATCGGGCTACACCTCTAAGGTGGCAGGCACCGAGCGCGGAATCGTTGACCCCGTTTGCACCTTTTCGACCTGCTTTGGCTCGCCGTTCTTGCCGCTTAGCTCGGAGGTTTATGCTTCTATGCTTGGCAGCAAAATCGAGCAATTCGGCACGGACGTTTACCTTATAAATACCGGCTGGACGGGCGGTCAGTACGGAGTGGGCAAGCGTATGAGCCTTAAGGCTACGCGCGCAATCGTTGCCGCCGCTGTCAGCGGAAAGCTTGCCGATGTTGAGTACGAAACCGAGCCGTTCTTTGGACTTAACATTCCTAAGACGTGCGAGGGCGTGGACTCTGATGTTCTTAATCCGCGCAACGCTTGGGAAGATAAGACGGCTTACGACGCTACTGCAAATAAGCTTGCAAAACTTTTCGAGGAGAACTTTGCAAAGTACACCGATATGCCTGCCGAAATCGTTGCCGCAGGTCCTAAGGCAAAATAATTATTATATATTATATAAAGATACAACAAAGCTCCAACGCGGATTATTTTCCACGTTGGAGCTTTTTGTAAAGCATTAGATTATAATTATAATAAAAGCTTTTTAATAATATTATAATAAGATCCATCACCCGCAACTACTATTTTAGATTTGGTTAAATATTTTAGTTCGGCTTTCACCTTTGTGCATTTTGTGCAGCATTTTTTTATGTTTTCTTTCCTATAGATAATCGGGGCGGGGAAGGGTATTGATAATTTAATATTTTCATAATACAAAATAACTGCTTTCAAATACAAGCTGCTACTGTATTTCCCCAATTTTTCTTTTAATATTTTTACCTTGTATGGTGAATCGAATATCACAGATAAATTTTTTTGTTTGTAATCTTTCTTAAAGTTCGACAGCTCGATTAGTGCCTTTATTCCATATATGAAGGCGGCAAAACAAAAAATAAAAAACGCAGGGCAACAAATGATTGCGGTATAAAAGCCAAAGGGGTTTTCAATCTTAAAATTAACATCAGCAAAACAAGCCACCGAACCATAAGCCGCTAAGGCTCCAAGAAAAGGAGTTGATATAACACATATTAACCCCGCCTTCTTTAAAAAGGACAGATAATTACTAAATTTATCCAGCAAACTACCGTTAAATATCGGGTCTACAATATTAGATTCAGAAAATGCGTCTATTTTTAGTGTTAAATTATTTATTAGTCGTGCTATATAATCTGCAAATTGGTCTAAATTTGAGAATTTAGAATAGGCGTTTTTTTCATCTATTACTTCTTCTAACTTTTTATTTGCTGTTACTTCATAGTATTTAGAAGGAGAATCTATGTAATGCAGAATAGTATCTTGTGTAAATATAAAAACTGTTTTAAATTCCTTATAGATGAAATCCATTAAGATTTGATTAGTATTGGCAATTCTTATATTTAAAGAACAGACGTCTTTTATTTTATTGTTTTGTAAGCTTTGTTTGATAAGTTTTTCACACTTATTTTGATAGGTCAATATAAAGAAATTTTCAAAAATATTTTTGTAGTCTTTTTGTTTTAGGATATCATAATGATCTTTAATTTTTTTCTCAAAAATTTTATTTTTCAATGTTATAAAATATGATATTAGAAGCGCGGCACCAAAAAGAAAAGAAAAAAATAAAAGGATAATCAAAACTTTTTGATTTTTGGTTATTAGACCATAAATCAATAAACCAACAGCGCTTAGTATTGGAACAACTGTTTCCACGAGATTGTTTAGTTTTTTATTTTTCATATTTTGCCCTATGTGTCATCGGTATTATATTATGTTTTTGGATACAAGTTAGCGGTATATGTAATAAAAAAGCTCGATACTATTGTATCAAGCCAATTGCTCTAACATGGTAGGATTGAGTGGACTCGAACCACCGACCCCCACCTTATCAGGGTGGTGCTCTAACCAACTGAGCTACAATCCTTTGTGCTGAATAAGTGGTGGAGGCAAGCGGGATCGAACCGCTGACCCCCTGCTTGCAGGGCAGGTGCTCTACCAGCTGAGCTATGCCCCCACGCGCTCAAACAGCCTAATTATAATAACAAATAGAATAAGGATTGTCAAACGTTTTTACATACTTTTTTAAAATTTTTTTAGATTTTTTTGTAGGGATTTTTTTATATTATTTTATAATCTCAAAAGGTGCGGAAAAAGGTTTGACTAAGTCTATTTAGTGTGGTATAATGACTATAATATTACACTAATAAGTGAAAAAGGAGCGTAATAATGTTTAAAAGCGTACAGGAAGTTTTAGCTTTTTGTGAAGAGAAAGAAATCCAGATGATTGATTTCAAGACCATTGACATTGACGGTAGATGGCATCACCTTACCATTCCCGTATCGAGATTCGACGAGGATACCATGAAGTACGGTATCGGCTTCGACGGCTCGAACTACGGTTATGCGCCGGTAGAGAAGAGTGACATGGTGTTCATTCCCATTCTTGAGTCGGCAGTAGTTGACCCGTTTGCTGAAATCCCCACCCTTACTATGTCGGGTGACGTTCGTGTAATCGACGAGAATAACAGCAGATTCGACCAGTATCCCCGCAACGTATCCCTTGCCGCAGAAGAATATATGCGCAAGCTTGGTATCGCTGACCGTATGGTAATCGGACCTGAGTTCGAGTTCCATCTTTTCGACCACGTTGCTTTTGAGAATAAGCCGGATAGAGCTATGTTCCACGTTGACGCTTGGGAAGCTGATTGGAACACCGGTAAGGACGACGAGCAGAACCTTGGTTATCACACCGCACACAAGGGCGGCTACCATTCTTGCTTGCCGCAGGACGTTACCTTCGACCTCCGCAGTCGTATGTGCATGCTCCTCGAGGATTGGGGTGTAAAAATTAAGTACCATCACCATGAGGTTGGTGGCCCCGGTCAGGTAGAAATCGAGGTTGAGCTTGGTGACCTTACCGCTATGGCTGACAACACCATGATTATTAAGTACGTTATTAAGAACGAGGCTATGAGAGATGGCATGACCGCAACCTTTATGCCCAAGCCGATCTACGGCGAAGCAGGTAACGGCATGCACGTTCATATGTTGCTTCTTAAAGACGGCAAGCCCGTGTTCTATGACAAGGACGGATATTCGCAGCTTAGCGAAACTGCTCACTACTTTATGGGCGGACTTCTTAAGCACGCTGCAAGTCTTTGCGCATTCACCAACCCCTCGACCAACTCGTACAAGCGTCTTGTTCCCGGCTTCGAGGCACCTGCTACCATCGGTTATGCTACCGCAAACCGCAGCTCGGTAATCCGTATCCCGGCTTATGCTAAGTCGCCCGACAAGAAGCGCTTCGAGCTTCGTAACCCGGACGCAACCTGCAACCCGTACTATGCTTACGCTGCTATCCTTATGGCAGGTATCGACGGCGTTGTAAACAAGATCGATCCCAGCAAGAATGGTTGGGGACCGTTCGACTTCAACCTCTTCGACCTTAGCGATAAGGAAAAGAGAAAGATCCAGCACCTTCCCACCTCGCTTGGTGAAGCGCTTACTGCTCTTGAGAAGGACCACGAGTACCTTACCCGTGACGGCGTATTCCCGCAACGTCTTATCAAGATCTGGATCGACAAGAAGCGCAAGGAGCTTGACAAGATCAACAAGATCCCGACTCCCGTTGAGTTCGAGCTTTACTACGATCTCTAAGATTAAATTAGCTTACAAAAAAAGGACCGATAGAAATATCGGTTCTTTTGTTTTGTCTATGTCACAAAATTTGGTGGTATTTTATTTTCTAAGGTCGGTGTCGGAGAGCGACAGACCTATTGTTTGCTTTGTCCCAAAAAGCCTGGAGTAGATGCGCTCGCCGTAACGCGAGAGTATCAAATCATTGTCGAGGTTGGTTGTAAACACGGTGTGCTTGTTTGCCGTCATACGCTCGTTGATTACGTGGAATAGGTATTCCACGGTTATGTTTTTTAGGATATTTTCGCTGCCGAGGTCGTCTATTACAAGCAAATCGCAGTCAAGAAGGGGATCGATATACGAAAATCTTTCGCTGTCAAACGTGGTGTGATATTTTAGCATACGGTGCGATAACGCAAAGGACGAGAGCATAATTACGCTGTGACCTTTTTTTGCAATCTCGTTTGCTATGCACGAGGCAAGATAGGTTTTTCCCGTCCCGCATTTGCCAACCAGCATAATATTAAGTCGCTTTGTAGTCGGGAATTTTTGACAAAATATTTTGCAGGTTGAGTAAATTTGTGAAATTCTTTCTTGCTCATTTTGTGGGAAAACGGATAAATCAGCATTTTCAAAATTAGCATTTACGTTGTTTATTCCGTCACTTGCACAAAGCGCAATCGCACAGCTGCACGGCTTGCCGCCTACAAGTCCCGTATCCTTGCATAAAGTGCAGGAGTAGGGCGGAGCAAGCATTTCGTGTGTGACGCCAAGCTCGTTTAGAATTTTTTCGCGTTGCTTTTCGAGCGCAGAAATAACGCTACTGTCCACGATTTTGCCCTTACGTATGTCCATTTTTGTGTTACGTATGGCCTTTTCGACCTCATAAAGGGAGGGGGATGAACGCAAAAGCTCGAGATAAAGCACCTCGGCTGCGGATTCCTTGGCTCTACGCTGTTGCGTTATTTTTTGTATTGCCTTTTTGTAGTCCATGGCTAAATGTCCTCCGGATTAAGGTGAGCAAACAGCGAGTTAAGCTCCTCGGCGCTTTTTTGGGTAACGGTAGATTGCTTTTCCTTTGGCTGAGCCACGCTGTGCTTTTTGGCTTCGTCCACCGTTTTTACGTTACGCTCGTGCCACGATGCGAGAATAGAGTTTATGTACGCCATGGCGTTGCCCTTGCCAACGGCAAGCGTCGCGGCGTACTGAATGACCGCTTCGGGCATCTTCCAGCTGTAAGTCCACGTGTGATAAAAATCGCGATCCCACGTTGTGACGTTGCGCGTCACGCCTGCGAGAGTAAGGAGCGCGCGGATTTCGCCGTCGATAGATACCGCCTCGTTCATAAACGAGTTGATGGAGCTTTCGCTGAGAAGTCCTTGCTTGTAGAAGCGCTTTACCGTTTCGTCCATTACGCTAAGCGAGCGCATATCATGGGCGTAGCAATACTTGGCGATAAGCACGAGTGTGTCGTCCGAGAAACCAAACGCCTGCCATTTGGTGATATAAGTTTCGATGGTGTAGTCAAGCTGTTCGATATAAATGCCCAAAATGCGGTTAATTTCCTTGGTAAGGGCGTATTGTCTGTCGCGATTTGCGTTGTATTCTTCGATTTCGCTGATTGAAAAAACGTGGTTTTCGTAGTATTTGGTAAGCTTGCCGTCAAGGCGCTCCATGCCGCCTTTTTTAAGCTCCTTTGCTACGTGTATTACCACCTCGGGGGTAAAGCCGAGCGTTTTTGTCCACTTGACGTACAGCTGGCTGTCGTTGTGGTCAGGACTTTTTTTGCTGCCCAGTGCCTTGAGAATAGCAGTTAGCTCCTTTTCATACAGTGCAAGCTCGCTAAGCTTTTCATTGACACGATCTTCAGTGGTAATGCCTTGGCTTGCAAGATTTTTTGCAACGGCAAGTATGTACGGATATCCTATGCTTTCGCCATTAAGGCGCACGCAGTACTGAATTATGGCAAGCATAGCACCCAAGTCGATGTGAAAAATTTCCATTACGCTGTAGTATTCGTTGTACTCGGACGGCAAAATCGTGCGCGAGGGAAGCATTGCGTGAAGCTGGTTGTTAAACGATTCGTACTTTGCCTTGCTATACTTTTTAACCTGCGAGCTAAGCGGCTTGACCTCGAGATATTCGACAACAGGCGGCTCGGACGAAAGAACATTGATTATTCCTTGCTCTGCCCAGTAGGCATACGCTTCCATAATTGTAGCCTTGTCCAGCCCAAGCATCGTGGCAAGTCCATCGAGGCTGCTTTCCTCCGAAAACGCCATGCTTAGCCCTGCGATGTAAACCTTAACGTAGCTTTCGGGGGCGTACGGCATATACTCGGTAACAAAAAGGTTATCGAGCTGTACGTGGCGAAACATATTTTTTTCTTTGGAAAGTCGTGCGAACATATTTACCTCGCGAAAAAAAAGACTTGCATAAAATTTTGGTATGCTGTATAATAACATAAATCGAGTTTTTTTTCAAGCGAAAAATGCTACCAAAAATTGCTTACAATATGTAGTGGGGTTGGTGGCGTAGGTACACAAAAGGAGAGATTTATGAGGATTATTCATACTGCCGACTGGCACCTTGGTAAGCGACTTGAGGGCAAGCTTCGCCTTGACGAGCAGGAAGCCGCCCTCGTCGAGCTTGATGAGTGGGCAAAGAATGTGCAGGCGGATATTATTATAGTAAGCGGTGACGTG
The DNA here is from genome assembly GCA_017500845.1 of Clostridia bacterium. Classification (GTDB taxonomy): domain Bacteria; phylum Bacillota; class Clostridia; order Christensenellales; family Pumilibacteraceae; genus CAG-552. Next base: position 64,552 of record JAFVXY010000002.1, on the reverse strand, counting down.
TTTGATACGGCTGTTCCCTCTGCCGAGGCGGAAGAGCTGTTTTATCGCATGGCTGTGCGCCTTGCTAAGGACAGACCGCTTGTGGTTTTAGCCGGCAATCACGACGATGCGGATAGGCTGGACGCACCCGTTGCTTTGGCTAAGGCGGCAAACGTCTATTTGGTGGGTGGCATGGATAATTCGCATTTTAATAGTGATTTCATGAAAGGCGGCTTTGGCTGGCTACGCTTTACCGCTAAGACCGGCGAGGTGCTAAACCTTGCGGTGCTTCCCTTCCCGTCAAAAAGCAGAATGGAAAGGTATCTTACCGAAAGATACGAGGATTATTCGCAGTTTGTAAAGGCACTTATTTCTCGGTGCGTGGAGTGCTTTGGCGAGGGCGTCAACGTGTTTGCCTCGCACCTTTTTATGGACGACTGCCTTTTGTCGGACGAGCGAACGGGCAACGCCGTGCTTCTTACCAAAGAGGTTTTGCCTGATGCAGATTATTGTGCCTTGGGGCACATTCACAAGCCGCAATGCGTGTCTAAAAGTAAGAACGCTTATTACAGCGGAAGCCTGCTTAAATACCATTTTGACGAGAGCGACGACAAGACGTTTATTATGTACGATTCGACAAAAAACGAGGTGACGTATCACCAAATTCGTAGCGGAAAGAGCCTTGTACGCCTAAACGCAACCGATTTTTTGGGGGCAAAGGAGCAGCTGGAAAAGGCGGGCGAAAGCCACGCCGAGCTTATATACGAAAGCTCGGTTCCGCTATCTCCCTCCGAGGCAGAGGAGTTACGCTCGTACAAAAATCTGGCTAAGCTTACGATTATAAACAAGGCGGTAAAGCGTGAAATTTTGCGCCGACGTGAGCAGTCGGACGAGGAGCTGTTCGTTTCGTACTACAAGGCGATGCGCGGGACAGAGCCGAGCGAGGAAACGGTTGCGGCGTTTATGGAGGTGCTTGGGTTATGAAACCAATTTCTCTTGTAATCGACGGAATAAACAGCTTTTACGACAGGCAGGAAATCGACTTTCGCTTTGACGGACTTTTTTGCATTTGTGGCGATACGGGCAGTGGCAAGACTACCATTTTGGACTGTATAATTATCGCGCTTTTCGGTAGCGGTAACCGCGCTTTGCTCAACGATTATATCAATCTGCGCCGTGATAAGGCAGAAATTCGTTTTGTGTTCGAGGCAGAATCGGACGGGGCAAGGAGCATCTTTGAGGTGGTGCGACTCCTTAGCAGAACGGGCGCGAGCAAGGCAAGGCTCGTATGCCTTACTACGGGAGAAACTATTGCCGAGCAGACTAACGCCGTCAACGCTAAGTTGAAGGAAATCGTGGGACTTACGATGGAAGACTTTACGCAGATGGTTATTTTGGAGCAGGGGCGCTTTGCAAAATTTTTGACAGCCGGCAAAAAGGATCGCAACGAAACTGTGGGCAATCTTTTTAAGCTTCACCGCTATAAGGACCTTGGCAGTAAGTTTAGCGTGCAGATGAAGGAAATCAAGCGCGACATCGACAACCTTGACGAGCGACTTGGCGAGCTAAAGGACGTAACTGCCGCCGCGGTAGATGAAAACGAAAGGCTTATTAAAAGCACGAGAAAGCAAAGCGAGCTGTTGGCGGCTGACGAAAAGCGACTTGCCGAGCAAATTGCGCTTGACGAGAAGATCAAGCGCAGATACGACAAGTGCTTAGAGGCAGAAAAAAGGCTAGCCGCAGAGCAGGCAGGTGTTGTATTGCACGAGGCTGACTTAGCAAAGGCAAATGCACAATATGAGCAAGCGGAGCAAATGCTTAATAAAGCGACACAAGAAAAGGCAGAGCTTGCCGTTATGGCGGCAAGAAGGGCAGAGCTTGACAAGCTTACCACCGAGCTTAATCGTAGGTTGGAGGCGATAGAGCTTTTGTCGCAGCAGTGGAAGTCCGCCCGCGCGGACGAGGCTCGCTACCAAAAGGAGCACGCATCTCTTGTCGAAAAAGAGCAAAAATGCCGAGTGGCTTTTGAAGAAAAAAGAAGGGCTGTTTTTGAAATAGCGTATTTTGGCGAAAATGCCGAGAACTGTGACAGCTTCGACATAAAATTCAAGGCGGAAAGGCTGGTGTCTGAATATAAAAACGCTACCGCCGATTATGATGCTTTCGACATTAAACACGGCGAGCTAAGCGGCAGGGTGATTGCCGATACGGCTAACGTTTTGGCGGCAAACCGTCACAGTAAGCTTGCCTTTGATAGGCGCGAGCTTGCCAAAAGGGAGCTGGCTGATTGTCGCGCGGCATACGAAAAAATGCAACGAGAGGAGGCCACCGCTTTCGTGCTTTCGTCTGTAAAAGAGGGGGACGTATGTCCGATTTGCGGTCAAACGGTGCAGCATAAGGCGCACGTTGACGTTAGCGCATTTGATTTGGACCGGCTACAAAGCAAGGAGCAGGCTCTATCTGATGCCGACAAGGAATATATGGAAGCGGAGAACAACAAGTATTCGTTTTCGACAAGACTTGAAGCAAGTCAAAAGGCTTTAAGCGAGGTGGAAGCTGAGAGAATCAAGGCAAGTGATCGGGTAAAGAAATCTCTCGAAAGCATCATAGTACCCGACAAAATCGACATACTCGTGCCCCTTGCCACCGAGGTGTGTGAGCTTGGCAAAACGCTGACAGGCCTGCAAAGCGAAATTATGGTTGTGTGCCAAAAAACACAGGCGGCTTCAGCTAAGGCAGAGGACATAAAACAGCGTGTAACCGCCGAGCGCGCCGAGGCAAACAGATTGCAAGCGGCAGTAGACGAGGGACAAAAGGATTGCCCCGAGTGTAAGGCTATGCTGGAAAAAAGGCTGGACGAGCTTTCCGCCGAGGTGGATAGGCTTACAAAAGGTCGAAGCATGCTTGCTTTGCAGCGCGACACCCTATCGGCTGATGTTGCCGCAAGCAAAATGGCAATTAAGCTTCTTAGCGAGGAGGCCAAGGACAAGCCAGAATTTGACGAGGCGGCGGTACAAAAATCGATAGACGCTCATGCGAAAATCAAGACGGAGCGCGAAATGCTGATAGCAAGTGCGGCTTCGCTGGAGGCAACGCTTGAGGTAATGCGCGCTAATCTCGACCGCAAGCGCGGCTTTGAAAAGGCGCGTGCGGATAAGCGCAAAAGGTACGATATTCTTTCGGATATCTACAAGCTTGTTTCGGGCGATAAGTTTATCGAGTACGTTGCCGAGGAATATATTTTGCAGTTTACTTCGGCGGCTTCGGCGGTGCTAAGCGACATCACGGGCGGCAAATACACGCTTGACTACAACGGCGGCACGTATTATATAAACGACTTCCTTTCGGGAGGAATGGAGCGCAAGGCAAGCACGCTGTCGGGCGGCGAAACCTTCCTCGCTTCGCTTTCGCTTGCCATAGCAATTTCAAGGGAGATTGCAAGGTACAAGACATACGAGTTCTTCTTCCTCGACGAGGGATTCGGCACGCTGGACGCAAGGTCGATAGATATGGCAATTAACGCCCTGACGACTCTTGCCTCGGATACCTTGGTGGGCGTAGTTACGCATAGGTCGGAGCTTACGGACAGAATTTTTGACAAAATCAACGTTCTTGCACCCGAGGCGGGCAGGGGTAGCAGGGTGGTAAGGTCAGACTAAGAAGGGTGGCAGGCCAATTGTGACGATAAGTGGCAAAAATTCCCACCAAAACGCTTGCTCAAAATGCAAATAAGTGGTAAAATAAATCAATACACTTTATAGATTACAAGGAGCAGAATATGAAAAGAAACGAAATTGCAGATAAGTACAAGTGGCGACTCGAAGATATGGTACCCACGGATGAGGAATGGGAAAATATTTTTGCCGAGGTAGTAAAGCTCGAGCCCATGCTTGCAAGCTACGAGGGTAAGCTTGGTGACAAAAAGTCGCTTAAGGAGTTTTTGGACCTTAACGAAAAGGCTGACTTTTTGCTTGGCAAGCTTTACATCTATTCCCGTATGCGCCGCGACCAGGACGGCTCGGTACAAAAGTACGTTGCTTTCTCGGACAGGGCCATGGGCCTTATCGGCAAGCTCGCAACCGCTTCGTCGTATATGAACAGCGAAATTTCCTCGCTTAGCGACGAATTTCTTGCAGACGTTATTGCAGACAAGGATTTTGAGAAATACGACTTTATGCTTAAGGAAATTGCACGAAGCAAAAAGTACATCCTTTCGGATAAGGAAGAAAAGATTCTTTCGATGGCAAGACAGGCTACCGGCAACTATATGGAAATCTTTACCACCATCAACAACGTAGAGCTTCCCATGCCTATGATTAAGACTAAGGACGGCGAGGTAAGACTTACTCACGGTAACTACTCGGTATTCCTTGGCGATCCCGACAGCAAGCTTCGTGAGCAGGCATTCAAGGGACTTTACGGCGCGTACGGTAAGCTTATCGGCACTATCGCAAACACCTATGCAGGCAGCGTAAAGGCAGACAACTTCTTTGCTAAGGCCTCGGGCTACGAGGATGGCTTGCAAAAGTCGCTTTTTGGCGATAACGTTCCGATGGACGTATACAACCAGCTTATAAAGGCAGTTAAGGAAAACACCGAGGTTATGCACAGATACATTGCTCTCCGCAAGAAGGCTCTTGGCGGCGGCGATATGCACATGTACGACCTTTATATTCCCATTGTGGAAAACGCAGACCTTAAGCTTAGCTACGAAAAGGCTTACGACCTTGTAATCGAGGGACTTGCTCCGCTTGGCGAGGAGTACCGTCAGCTTTTGATTGAAGCACGCGACAAGGGTTGGATTGACGTTATGGAAAACGAGGGCAAGCGTAGTGGCGCTTACAGCTGGGGCAGCTACGGTACTCACCCGTACGTTCTTTTGAACTATTCCGAAACAACGCACGATATCTTTACCTTGGCTCACGAGCTTGGCCACGCTATGCATACTTATTACTCCTGCAAGACATGGGGACTTCATAAGTCGCAGTATCAGATTTTCGTAGCAGAAGTTGCTTCCACCGTAAACGAGGTGTTCCTTCTTAAGCACCTTATTGCTACCGTAAAGGATAAAGCGCTCAAAAAGTATCTTTTGTCTTACTACATTGATATGTTCCGCACCACCTTGTTCCGTCAAACCATGTTTGCGGAATTCGAGAAGATTGCACACGACATGGATCTTGAAGGAAAGCCGCTTACCGTTGACTCGCTCAGCGAGAAGTACTACGAGCTTAACAAGAAGTACTACGGCGAGGCTGTTTGCCACGATGACGAAATCCGTTATGAGTGGGCGAGAATTCCGCACTTCTATACTGCGTTCTACGTATACAAGTACGCAACGGGTATCACCAGTGCAATCAGCATCGTAAAGAGCATTATGGACGACCCGAAGAACCTTGAAAAATACAAGAACTTCCTCTGTGCGGGCGGTAGCGACAATCCGTACAATATTTTGAAGAACGCCGGCGTTGATCTTGCCACCTCCACTCCGTATGAGGTTGCAATGAAAGAATTTAACGACACGTTGGAGCTTCTTGAAAAGGAACTTTAATGAAAAGATTACTCGTAATAATTATTGCAGTTTGTTTCGCGCTGTGCCTTAGCGCTTGTGCTTTTTCCACGCGCGAATCAAAACTGCCATACACGACTGATAGGGCGGCAGATGGGGATACCTCGTATTCCGCCCTTAATATCAGTGTCGCCGCAGATGTGTACCAAGCTGACGGTCAGGACTTCGCAAGGTACACAATTGGTGTAAGCTTTTTGGGCGGCGTTCTTGACGAGGACGACGTTCTTTATGCGATGGATAACGTGTCGAAGGATATCGGCGTTATGTTGGAATATGTGTATTACGATACGATGCCTAGGAGATATTCTTATTCGGAAGATTATTACGACTGCTACACCTTTTTGGCGCATAATGATTACCCGTACCCTCTTGGCTATATAGATACCGAATACGGCTTCTTTTATGCTCGCCACAAATATACATTGGTTGCGCCTAAGTGGATTAACGAAGTAAGGGACTCTGTTTATAGGAGAGTAAAAAGCTCTTTTCTCGGGGCGAAAAGTGGGTATAATTCCGCAAACAAAAGACGGGCAGAAATTGACCCCGAAAGCGTGAGACTACGTTATTATTTGATAGGTGACAAGCTCGAGGCGGAGGGCGCAACGGCGGTGCGCTACGATAATCTCTATAACTCGATTATGTGGGAGGCCACAGGCGAATACGATTTTCGCCAGCTGACCGTGACTCAAAAGGTAATGATGGAAGGCTGGGACGTTGTGCCGATAATTCTCGGCGTTGTTGTGGTTCTTATTCTTTTTGGATGGTGGGCAGTTGCAAAATTGTTCAAAAAACATAATAACGTAAGCGAGGTTTTGGTCACAAACGACAATCCGTTTGAAAACGAGCCTTCTAATGGCAGTGCAAAAATCGATCCGTTTGATGGCGGTAAGATATAGCTTTGCGGGACAACTGCAACAAAAACACGACTTCCTAATATCAGATTTTGATGGACGAATTTAATTCGGCCTTTATGGAGGAGCCTGATGGCAAATAATAGTACAAACGAAAAACGCATTCACCCCAACGTAAAGGGCAAAATTATGCCGCAGAACAACGAGGCGGAGCAGGCAGTTTTGTGCTGTGTGCTTATTGACGAGTACGTTCAAGGTGAAATCCTCGCTTCGCTTAAGGCAGAGGATTTTTATTCGCACGCCCATCAAATGATTTTTGAGGCAATGAGCAGCGTTTACGGCAACAATATGCCGATAGACATTATTACGCTGGTGCAGGAGCTTGAAAAGCAGGGCAATATGGAAGCGGTGGGCGGTATTAACTACATCAGCTCGCTTAGCAACGTTTTGCCAAGCGCCGCAAACTACGCACACTATTTGGAAATTGTAAGAACCAACAAGCTTCGCCGCAGTCTTATAGACGTTGCTAACAAGGTGGCAACCGTGGCGTATTCGGGCGAGGAAAATGCTATGGAGTACGCCGAGCGTCAGATTTTTGGGCTTGGCGAGGGCAACACCAGACGAGAGCTTAGACCCATTTCGGATGCCGCAAGCGAAGCAATCGAGCGTATGGAGCTTGTCGAACGCGACCCCTTATTTTTTAGGGGCATCCCTACGGGATTTAAGCGACTTGACAACCTGCTTAACGGCTTCCAAAGCGGCGACCTTATTATCATCGCCGCCCGTCCCGGTCAAGGTAAGACGAGTATAGGTATGAATTTTATTCAGGCGGCGGCTTTTTCGGAGCGCACTACCGAAACGGGCAAAAAGGTGCCCATCAGCGCGGCGGTTTTTTCGCTGGAAATGCCTGCCGTTCAGCTTGCACGAAGAATGCTTTGCTCGGTGGCAAAGGTGGATATGACCAAGGCAAATTCGGGACACCTCGGTGACGCCGAGTGGCAAAGAATGATGCTTGCAAAAACCAAGCTGGATAAGGCCAATATTTTTGTTGACGACACCTCGGCAACCACGCCGGTGGATATTATCAGCAAATGCCGCAAGCTTAAGCGAGAAAGGGGACTTGACATCGTTATGATAGACTATCTTCAGCTTATGTCGCCCTCTAAGCGTGTGGAAAACCGTCAGCAGGAAATCAGCGATATCACCCGTAACCTAAAAATAGCGGCAAAGGAGCTTAACGTACCTATTTTGCTTCTTAGTCAGCTTTCGCGTGATGTCGAAAAGCGTAACAACAAGACGCCTGTAATGAGCGACCTTCGTGAGTCGGGCGCAATCGAGCAGGACGCCGATATTATTATGTTCTTGTATCGCGAGCACACCGATGCCGATAAGAACGTGACCGAGGAGGAGCGTGACGCAGTTCAGCTTATCGTTGCAAAGCACCGTAACGGTCAGACGGACACCATAGACCTGCGTTGGCGCGGCAGTCACGTTTCGTTTGAGGAGCGTGACGCTAATATCGCTCCGCTTGCCTCGGCGCAAGCGGATGCAAGCGAAGATGCGGATGAGGGCGGCGCAGTGCAGTCGCGCTCGGTAGAGGAGCTTTTGAGTATTTCGCCAAGCGCGGACGAGCCTTTGTTTTAGGAAAGTTTGAGCTACAATATCCGCAACCGTCTTTTGTGACGGAGTCTTAGGAGAATAATGGGCAATTATCACAGCCAAGCAGAAGAAATTTTAGAAAGTAGCGGGGGTAAAAGAATTTTGCTCCACAGCTGTTGCGCGCCGTGCTCGAGTAGCGTGCTTGAGTTTTTGATGCCCAAAATTGACGTTACCGTTTTTTATTATAATCCGTGCATTATGCCCGTCGAGGAGTACGAGCATAGACTTAGCGAGCAGAGGAGGCTTTGCACCATTTTGGACGTTCCGCTTATCGAGGGCGAGTACGATAATGAAAATTATCTTACCGCGGTGGGTGGCTTTGAGAATCACCCGGAGGGCGGAGCAAGGTGCGAACGCTGTTTTTATATGCGACTTAGGGAGACTGCAAGACAAGCAAAAAGCGGTGGATTCGATTATTTTTGCACGACGCTTACCGTTTCGCCGCACAAAAATGCAGATATAATCAACGCTATTGGCGGCGAGCTGGCAAACGAGGTTGGGGTGCAATTTTTGCCGTCCGACTTCAAAAAGAAGAACGGCTATCTGCGTTCTATTCAGCTTAGCAAACAATACGATTTATACAGACAGGGGTATTGCGGATGCCGGTTTTGAAGCAACATTTAGACGATCTGCCGGGTAGCCCCGGCGTTTATATTATGAAGGATGTCACCGGCAAGGTGATTTACGTGGGTAAGGCTGTCGTACTCAAAAACAGAGTAAGGCAGTATTTTAACAATTCGCCAAAGCAGGTTAAGGTGCAGGCGATGGTGGACAATATCGACTCGTTTGAGTACATTATTACGCTGTCCGAAAAGGATGCGCTAAGCCTCGAATCCAACCTTGTCAAAAAGTACAAGCCTAGGTATAATATACTGCTAAAGGATGATAAGGCGAGTCCGTATATCAAAATTGACCTCAAAGAGGAGTTCCCCACCGTTGAGGTTACACGCAGACTTCGCCGTGACGGTGCAAGATATTTTGGCCCGTACCTTAACGGTTTGCGTGTTTGGGACATTGTGGGCATAATCCGCAGTGCGTACGGAATGCGGACCTGCCCCAAAAGAATGACGGCAAAGCGAGAGTGTCTAAATTATCATATCGGCTTGTGCCACGCCCCTTGCCGAGGTAGGATAGACAAGGCGGAGTACGCAAAAATCGTTAGACGTGTGGTCGATTTTTTGTCGGGTAAGGACGACACTGCCGAGGAAGTAATAAAGACTAAGATGGCAAATGCCGCCATGAACGAGGATTTTGAGCGAGCTATACTGTATCGCGATCAGCTTGCTATGCTGGAGCTATTAAAAAAGCGCACGGTAGCTGACCTTGGCAAAATCGTGGATATAGATTCGTTTGCCGTTTGCAGTAACGGCTCGTTTGGCGCGGCTTCGGTTAACGTCGTGCGAGGCGGCAAAATGATGGGTGTATACAACTACGTTTTGGGCGATGCGGCGATTAGCGACGAGGAGGCGCTGGTGTCGTTTGCGCTTCAATACTACGGTGGCAATCACGATATTCCCGACGAGGTGTGCTTCCCCATAGAATTTGACGGCAAGGGACTAAGTGACTATCTTTCGGCGCTAAAGGGCAAAAGGGTGGAAATATCATTTCCCAAAAAGGGCGCAAAAAAGAAGCTTTTGCTTATGGCAGAGCAAAATGCGCTTGACTTTTTGGATAAGTCCGTAACTACTCAACGCCGAACTGCCAATATGACGATTGGTGCAGCAGAGCGACTAAAAGATATTTTGAAGCTACCCTCCACACGCCGAATCGAGTGCTACGATATTTCGCATATAAGCGGAACGGACAAGGTGGCAAGCGGCGTTGTCTTTATTGACGGTGCGCCCTCGAAGTCCAACTATCGCAGATACAAAATAAGGGCGGTCGAGGGTAACAACGACTTTGCGTGCATGGCAGAGGTTATTGGACGCAGAATGGGGCACGGCGATTTGCCCGACCTTATCGTTATAGACGGTGGCAAGGGGCAGCTTTCGGCGGCGATAGAGGCTATGAGAAATAAGGGCGTGGATATTCCTATGGTATCACTTGCCGAGCGTGACGAGGAAATCTTTTTGCCCAATAGAAGCGAGCCAATTGTGCTTACCAAAAGTGATTACGCGCTAAGACTTTTGCAACGCATTCGTGACGAAGCACACAGATTTGCCATTACGTATCATCGTTCTTTGCGCAGTAAGCGCATTACAAGCGAGCTTGACGGTATAAAAGGGGTAGGACCTAAAAAGCGAGAAATTCTGCTTAAGGCGTACCCGAATTTTGCGGATATAAGGTCGGCAACGCTAAGCGAGCTGTCGGCAATTACGGGGATAGACGAGCGCACGGCGCGTTCTGTTTACGAATATTTTTCTAGCAAAAAGGCAGGAGAAAAACAATGAAATACAAACTGATTGTAAGCGATCTTGACGGAACGGCTCTTAACAGCCGCCGCGCAGTATCGCCGCGTACGGTAAAGGCTATTGACGATTATAGAAAAGCGGGCGGGACATTTATTCTAAGCACGGGCAGAATGTATGAGTCGGTCATTCAGGTGGTGGATTCTTTTGGGCTGGGCGAGCTTAACGTGCCTATTTGCGCAATGGACGGCGGCATAATCAGGGAAAGCAAGACGGGCAAGATTATCGAGCTTAATACTCTGCCTTACGAGAAAGCGGCGGCTTTTGCGGCAGAATGTGAGCGCCGTGGCAGTTATTTTCAAGTGTATAGCGTGGACAAGCTGTACGTTGCCGAGGAGAACGAAATCAACCGCGAATATTGTGCCCACACCAAGGTGAAAATGAACGTGGTGGGCTGTCTTAGTAAGTACATATCAGACAACAAGCTTCAATGCGTAAAGGTTCTTGTTGCAAGCAAAACCGCTGATGCTGAGCTTGAATATTTTAAGGATAGGATAGAGGGAGTACAGTTCTTTTTGTCGGACGTGGAGTATCTTGACGGCGCTTCGGTAAAGGCGGGCAAGGGTAACGCGCTTCGCACGGTGGCAAAGCACTACGGTATATCGCTTGATAACACCATTGCCATCGGGGATAGCATGAACGACGTTTCGATGGTGTCTATCGCAGGGCTTGGCGTTGCTATGGGTAACGCAGACGAGAGGCTAAAGCGAGTTGCAAAAATGATTGCTCCGTCGTGCGACGAGGACGGGCTTGCTGTAATAATCGAAAAAGCCATAAGGGACGAGCTATAGCGTTTTCTCCGAAAGTGGAGAACACGCAATGAATTCCAAGCCTGCGGCGCGCGTTAATTGAAAGTGGCTTTCGTGAATTGCCTACGGCATGAAATGTGCCTATTGGCACGCTTTGGCTGCAATTCAATTCATGGAGCAAAGGGAGAAATCATGGCATAAGCCAATTTACGATGCATCGGCATCAAATCACACAAAAAAAGAGCAAGAATATTAGGACTTTCTCCCTTACTCTTGCTCTTTTTCTTTGCTGTATCACTCCTATATTGGCACAAAATTGCGTACACGCTTAGGTTCTTTTGTGCGCTAAAAGGTAGTAGTGTTGGTGTCATCGTCATCATCGTCTTTTTGGCTAAAGCACAGCAAAAGGACGATTATAATAATTTGGTTGAGGTTGCCGGGCAGTCCACGGCATTCCTTGCCGCAGTCCTCATCGTTGTTTATAAGCAGAAGAATTATAAGCAGAAGTCTAAAGATTTCATTTTGTCCCATTAGCGTAACCTCATAGAGTTGATAAAAGATTATATGCATAAACTTAAAAAATTGTTACTTGCTGAATAAAAATTATTTTTGTGGCAATAATTCTCGCAGAGGTGAATTATGAGATACCGTACAAGAGTTTTTAGTTACATATCTGCAATTTTGATTTTATTTTTTAGCATATTTTGCTGTGCGTGCGTAGATAATAAGCCTATAAGCGAAAGGGAACTGATTAGGCTTCATATACGTGCCGACAGCAACGACAGCATTGACCAAGCCGTAAAGCTTAAGGTTCGTGACGACGTAGTGGCGTATCTTGCGGAGGCGAGCAAGGGCATAAGCACGTTTGCCGAGGCGTATAGGTTCATTGCCGATAGACTGGAGTATATTCAGCTTGTGGCGGCAGAGCGATTGCGTGCCGAGGGAATGAGCTATACCGCTTCGGTAAGTCTTACAAACGAGTATTTTCCGACGAGAAGCTATGACGGTGTGGTGCTTGAAAGCGGATATTACGATGCGCTTATAATCAACCTCGGAAGTGGCAAGGGGGACAATTGGTGGTGTGTGGTTTATCCGCCGCTGTGCTACCTCGAAGCCACCGACGACTTTGAGTATAAGTCCAAAATTTTGGAGCTCGTTAGGCAATATTTTTAGCACCTTTCGCATTTTGGGAGGTGTTTTTTTGAAGAAAAGAATCGTAATCATGCTCCTTGCAATCGTGTTTGCCGTGTCGGGTGTGTCGCTATCCAAGACGGACACCGTTTATGCGGCGAATATCGTTAAGGGAGATACTACCGCCAATATCAAGGCGGTGCAGACAAGACTGCTCAACTGGGGATACTATACCGGCAAGGTGGACGGAGTTTGGGGCAGCAAAACGCTTGCCGCCGTCAAGTACTTTCAGCGCAGAAACGGTCTGATTGTGGACGGCATCGTTGGCCCTGCTACCGAGGCGGCAATGGGACTTAGGCTTAACTCATCGTCAAGCAGCTCGGTGTCTAACGCCAATCTCAACCTTTTGGCGAGGTGCGTATATGCCGAAGCAAGGGGCGAGCCGTACGTTGGTCAGGTTGCGGTTGCGGCGGTTGTGCTAAATAGAGTTAGGTCGTCGTCGTTCCCCAACAGCATTTCGGGCGTAATCTATCAGGCGGGTGCGTTCACCTGCGTGGATGACGGACAGATCAACCTTACGCCCAACCAAAGCGCGTACAATGCGGCGCGTGACGCCCTTAACGGCTATGACCCGACGGGCGGCTGCTTATACTACTATAATCCGGCTACGGCTACGAGTAAGTGGATTTGGTCGCTTAAGGTTACGCTTACTGTGGGCAAGCATAGCTTTGCAAAGGGGGTTTGAGTATGGCTAATAGAAGAAGAGGCTTTATTGCGGCAATCGTTTCTATTTCGTTAGGTCTCGCGGTGCTTGTTGGTGCGTTGACGTACGGCTTGTTTTATATCAGAGAGGACCATAAGACCACGCTTATGAAGCTTGAGGGAAGCTATCAAAGCAGCTTTTATGAGCTTAGCGAGGGTGTTTCCTCCATCGAAAGCAACTTGTGCAAGATGATGGTTAGCACCTCGGACACCGAGAGCGCATTGCTTGCGGCAGAAAATTACCGCAACGCTGTTTCTGCTCTTAACGGTCTTAGCGGCTTGCCCTTGGATAGGGAGGATACCGTAGGCACGGCAAAGTTTCTTAACCAGGTGGGTGACTGGTCGCTTAGCATGAGCAAGGCGGTTAGTCGCGGCAAGGATATTTCGTCGTATCGCAACCAGCTTGAGGACGTTTATATTCATATCGCACAGCTAAACAGCCGAATTACCGACATGATTGCGCTTATCAAGGACGACTTTCTTGTAATCAACAACGCAAGCAAGGAAAAGCTTAGCAACTTTGATTACAACGAGAGCAGTGTTGACCCCTCGGCGGAATACCCCGAGCTTATCTATGATGGACCGTTTTCGGACGCGGCAAAAAAGGATTCGTTTGGCGAGCTTATGACCTTGCCCGAAATCAGCGAGGAGCAGGCGGTGGAAACCTTAAAATCCGCTATTGAGGGCATAAGCGATATCGAAAAATGCGGCGTAGGTGACGAGCCTCCGTGCTATATGTTTACCGCTAAGATTGACGAGACCAACGTTTTTGCGTGCGTATCGGTAAACGGCGGTAAGATTCTGTCGGTCAATACCGATAGGGCGGTGACGGTTGCCAACTTTACTCAGGACGGAGTGATTAGGCTTAGCAAGGAAATAGCTTCTATGCTTGGCTACGATGGGCTTACAGAGGTTTGGTATAACGAAATTGACGGTGTCGCTACGGTAAACCTCGTGCCGCTAACGGACGGTGTGATATGTTATACCGATCTTGTTAAGGTTAAGGTGGGCCTCGACGGTCGGTTTATCGGCTTTGAGGCAACGGGATATTGCAAGAGTCACCATAGCCGCGATTTGTCGCCCACGATTGATGCGCTTACGGCGGCAGAGTGCGTTTCGGACAGCTTAGAAATTGTAAACGTTCGTCTTGCGCTTGTGCCTAGGGACGAGAACGAGGTGCTTTGCTACGAGGTGGCGGCCACCTATAAGGGATTGCGCTACTTTGTGTACGTGGATGCACGCGACGGCTCGGAGGTGGAAATTCTTAGGGTTACCGAGCAGGGCGGACAAGGTGAGCTTGTAAGCTGATATAAAAGCTGTGCGATTTTAATATTAAAAGAACAAACATACATTATTTTTTGTGTATGCTTGTTCTTTTGTTTTATATGGGCAAGAATTACTCTCGTAACGTTTTTCATATTCCTTTTTTATTCGACATATAAATAGGTGACGATAAAAGGAGAGATATATGAAAAGACTTTTTGTTTGTATTATTGCGGCGATTGTAATTGCTTTGCCGCTTGTTGGCTGTGATAAGGGCGAGCTTGGTGATGGGCTTACCGAGTACACCATTGCCGCAGTGCTTGACGGCGAGAATAGGACGGTTAGTGCAACGATGAGCGTGGACTACGTAAACGATACCGAATGTGACCTTACCGAGCTTGCCTTTCATTTGTATGGCAACGCATACCGAGAGAATGCGGCATTTTCGCCCATTTCGGCGGCGGATATTTCGGTTGCGTATCCAAATGGGCTTAGCTACGGGCACCTTACGGTAAGCTCGGTAACTGACGCGGGCGGTGCGGCGCTGAGCTTTGCGGTGGACGAAAACGACGTGCTTACCGTTGCGATAAGCACTCTTGAGCCAACAAAACGCACTACCGTAGTGATAAATTTTGAGCTTGCACTTGCCGAGGTTAGACATAGGCTGGGTTATTATGACGGAAAATTCAACCTCGGAAACTGGTATCCCGTGCTTTGTCAGTTCGAGGGCGGCGGGTGGGATAAGCACCCGTATTACGCTAACGGGGATCCATTCGACAGCGCGGTTGCAAATTATAACGTAAGGCTTGAGTATCCTGCCCATTTGGTTGCGGCTTCTACCGCCGGCGAGGGGGATAACGGCGTGCTTGAAGCTTGCGCACGCTCGGTGCGTGATTTTGCTGTTTGCGTGGGCGACTTCAAAACCAAAAGCGTAACGGAGAACGGCGTAAAAATTACGTGGTACAGCGAAAGCGGTGACGACTACACGCAGGTAGCAAAGGACGCGCTTTCTACCTACAACGAGCTTTTTGGCGAGTATCCATACTCGACGCTTGCCGTGGTAAAAACGTCTTTTCTAAATGGCGGTATGGAGTATCCCGGGCTTGTATACGTAAGTGATGCGCTTAATGACCAGATGACCAAGGAGGTTGCGGCTCACGAAATCGCACACCAATGGTGGTACGCCGTGGTAGGTAACGACCAAGTGGACGAGGCGTGGCTTGACGAGGGCCTTACCGAGTACGCAACCACGATTTTCTACGAGAAAAACGAGAGCTATGGCGTAAAAGTAAGTGACCGTATTGCCGATTCTTTGACCGCATATATGCTTTATTGCGAACTGTACGTGGGTAATAGGTCGCAAACCGCCATGGATAAATGTGTTGGAGATTACGCAAATAACCTTGAATATACATATATGACTTACGTTAAGGGACAGCTTCTTTTTGATTGTTTACGTACTCTTATTGGCGACGAGGCGTTCTTTGACGGACTGCGCTACTATTATGATACGTACAAATTTTGTGTTGCCACAAAAGCCGACCTTATAGGTGCGTTCGAGCAGTATACGGATTACAACCTTACAAGCTACGTTGACAGCTGGGTGAATGGTACGGCGCTATTGTATTCGGTGAACTAATGCGCGAAAAAGAACGTTTTTTGGTCGGTGGAGAGTTTTCCACAGAGTTATCCACATTTGTGGATTGAGGTGAATTTTGTTTTTGACGGTCAAAAAAAGGATGGTAATTTTGTCGCTCGTTTGCATCTTGGTGGTCGGTTTGGTAGTGGGCGCGGTAACTTTGCCTGCCGAAGAAACGGCAGGGCGTGGCAAAACGGTTGTTATAGATGCCGGGCATGGCGGTGAGGACGGCGGCGTGGTGGGTAGCACAACGGGTATCAAGGAAAGCGACGTCAATCTTGCTGTCGCAAAAAAGCTTAGGGACGTTTTGGTTGAGGGCGGCTATAACGTGGTTATGACGAGAACCACGGATACCGCCCTGCACGGCTCGGCTTCGGGCAGTAAAAAGCTCGCCGATATGCGTAAGCGCAAGGAGATTATTTTGGAAGCTCAGCCCGACCTTGTGGTAAGCATTCACCAAAATTATTATCCAAGTGATTACGTCAAGGGCGTGCAGGTCTTTTATGCGCCGAGTGGCAAGAGCAACGACGAGGCAACAGTTATGCAAAAAATACTCAACCGCCAGCTTGGAGGCAGTCGAGTGGAGGCTAAGGGCGACTATTATATCGTTCAATGCTCGCCATATCCGTCCGTGCTTGTAGAATGCGGATTTTTGAGCAATCCCAACGAAGAAGCGTTGCTCGTTACAAGCGAGTATCAGCAAAAGGTGGCGTATGCCTTGTACAGTGGGATAAATTTTATTCTCGGCTCGCCGATTATTGCATAAAAAAGCCGCGATTATTTTCGCGGCTTTGTGACTTTTTGCGCTGGCGCTTTTCGCTTTGGCTTAATTTTTTCTTGTGCTCGCACCAGTACATTGGCGGTGGAGTTGCTGATGGGCAGGGTGCCGTCAATAAGTCTATCCAAAAATTTGCGAAGCAAGGCGTTTGCTTCCTTTGCTTCCTTGGTTGTCCAAACAAGCGAAAAGCAATGGTTGCGCTTTGACGAAATGGTGTGATAGCTTTCGTAATACACGTCGTGCTCGTCAAGGCGATTTGTAAGAGGCTCGCCTTGACTGCGGCAAAGAACGTCCCTTTGTGCATAAACCACGAATACGGCAGGGAAGTTTTTGTCCACAAACGGTAGTGGTGAGCAGAAATCCTTGTATTGATACGTTTCAAATTCGGATTGCTCACAGCCGCAAAAGGACTTAAAGATTTTTTTGTTAAGATTGAACATCAGCTTTCGATTTAGTGCGATATCAATGTCGTACAAGCCGCAGTTAAGCAGTAGCGCCCTAAGCCTAACCTTAGGTTTGTTTTCAAATACTTCTTGTAGCTTTGGATTGGAGCTGATTGCTCCGAGCATAGCGGCATAGTACGCACCCGCGGAATCGCCGCCCACAGCCACGCGGCTTAGGTCAAGGCGTAAATTCTCGGCGTTGTCGGCAATCCAGTTTAGGGCGGCAATAAGGTGCTCGATGGGAGTGGGAAAGGAGTATTCGGGGCATAGGCCGTAGTTGACGTTGAATACAAACAGACCGTGTGTGGCGTGCCACGTACACAGCGCACGTCGGTATTTTTTGTCGCCTGCAATAAACGCTCCACCGTGAATGTTGATAAGAACGGGGTACGTGCCTTCGTTTTTTGGTACAAAATAGTAATCAGCCCTGCACGACTTTTCGTCTGCGGCATTATACACAACGTCATAAACTACCTGCACAGAATCTGCGCCGTCGATAACAAACGTTTCGTTTAGCATTTTGTCGATAGATTTATCAAATGTGTTAAATGCATAAATTGCCGCTTTCATAAAGCCCTCTCCTTATAAATATAGTATACTATAAAGTATATCACAAATTATGGATTTGTAAAGAAAAAATTTTATTTTTTTGTAAACTTTGGTCTAATTTGGTTGACAAGCACATAAAGATAAGTATATAATTACATCTGTTAGCAGTGGCTAACTCGGAGTGCGTATGAAATTATCAGTAGCAGAATTGGGAAAAGAGTATATCGTTAAGGATATTTCAACCGGCGATAGCGAGCTGGAGTCCTTTTTGTTTTCGCTTGGTTGCTACAGCGGCGAGCCCATTACGCTTGTTGCTCATCGCGGATCTACCTTTGTGGTTGCAATCAAGGATGCACGCTACACCATAGATAAGGATCTTGCGGCGGCTATTCTCGTAGAGTAGACGGCAGGCAAAGCCTTGGCAAAAAAGGAATTATTTTTTTGGAAGTGCGTTAGCGGTGACTAACCGCTCTTTTTAAGAGTAGCGGTTAGCGGCGGCTAATCGGCGGCAAATCATTGATTATATAATAAGATTAGAAAAGAGGTAAAACGAAATGAGAATTGCTTTAACGGGCAATCCTAACAGCGGTAAAACGACAATGTTCAATGCGCTTACCGGCAGAAACGAAAAGGTGGGCAACTGGGCAGGCGTTACCGTAGAAAGAATGGAGCATAAGATTAAAAAAGCCTTTTATGACGGCGAAAAAGAGCTTATTGCCGTGGATCTTCCGGGCGCATATTCGATGTCGCCGTTTACTTCGGAGGAAAGCGTTACAAGCTCGTACGTAAAGGACGAAAAGCCTGACGTAATTATAAATATTGTCGATGCGACTAATCTTAGCCGTAGCTTGTTTTTTACCACACAGCTCCTCGAGCTTGGTATTCCGCTTGTCGTTGCGCTTAATAAGGTTGATATAAATAAGAAGAAAGGCACGACTATTGACGCAAAGGTGCTTTCGATCAGGCTTGGCTGTCCGGTTATCGAAACAGTTTCACGCTCTAACGAAGGGCTGAAATTGGTAGTGGAAAAGGCAGTAGAGATTTATGGCAAGGGTCAGCATGCGCCGTTTGTTCAAGGCGATATCGACCTTACCGACAGGGCGGTGGTAGAGGAAGCTGACCGCAAGCGCTTTGACTTTGTAAACGGCATCGTAAAGAGGGTAGAAAAGCGTAAGGTTCTTACAAAGGACAACACCTGGCAGGATAAGGTGGACGAGGTTCTTACCAACAAGTGGGTTGGTATTCCCATTTTTGCGGTGGTAATGTTCCTTGTGTTCGGAATTTCGCAGGCGTGGCTTGGCCCGTGGATTGCAGATGTTTTCGTGGGCTGGCTTGAAGCCGGTCAGGCGTGGGTGGCAGATGCTCTCGGCGAGGGAATCTGGGCGTCCATTCTGGTAGACGGCATAATCGGCGGCGTAATTGCGGTTATCGGCTTTTTGCCGCTTGTAATGATTATGTACTTCCTTATCGCGCTCCTTGAGGATTGCGGCTATATGGCAAGAGCCTCGGTTGTGCTTGACCCCATCTTCAAAAGGGTAGGGCTTTCGGGCAAGTCGGTAATACCGTTCGTTATCGGAACGGGTTGCGCTATCCCCGGAATCATGGCTTGCCGTACCATTCGCAACGAAAAAGAACGTAGGGCTACGGCTATGCTTGCTCCGTTTATGCCGTGTGGGGCGAAGCTCCCTGTAATCGCACTCTTTGCAGGTGCGTTCTTTGGCGACTCCGCTTGGGTTGGTACTATGATGTACTTTGTGGGTATCGTTATTATCCTTTTTGGTGCGTTGCTCGTAAAGCTTCTTACCGGTTACAGCAAACGCAAATCGTACTTTATTATCGAGATGCCCGAGTACAAGATTCCCAGCTTCCTTGGCGCAGGCAAGTCCATGCTTTCGCGTGCGTGGGCTTACATAGTAAAGGCAGGAACGATTATTCTTATATGCAACTTTGTAATACACGTTATGCAGACGTTTGACTGGACCTTTGCGGTTGCACAGTCTGCAGAAACCTCCATTCTTCACACTATTGCAAATCCTTTTGCGTACGTTATCGCACCCATCGTTGGTGTTGTGGCTTGGCAGCTTGCGGCGGCGACTCTTACCGGATTTATTGCAAAGGAGAACGTAGTCGGTACCTTGGCGGTTTGCTTTGTGGGACTTAACAACCTTATCGACACCGAGGAGCTTGCTATAATGGAGGGCGCAGGCGCAGAGGTTGCAGGTATACTTGCTATAACTAAGGCGGCGGCACTTGCCTTCCTTATGTTCAATCTTTTCTCGCCACCGTGCTTTGCGGCAATCGGCGCAATGAACTCCGAAATCAAGAGTAGAGGATGGTTCTGGGCGGGCATTGGCTTGCAGTTTGCCGTTGGCTACGTGGTTGCGTTCCTCGTGTTCTTCTTTGGCTCGATTTTTAGCGGTCAAAGCCTTGGAGAGCCTTGGATGCCCATAGTCGGTTGGATAATTACCCTTGCAATCGTTGCGGTGTTTGGCTTTATGATTATCCGTAAGCAAAGACAGTTTAGAGCAGAAGACAGATTGGGCGAAAAGCACGATTCTGCTAAGGCGGCATAAAAGCGAGGTGACTTATGAGTAAAATTATCGCGGCGGCTTTACAAGGCGAAATTATTGCTGGAATAGTAATAGGCGTTATTGTTATTGCCGCAATTGTTTATATTGTTATTGCAAAAAAGAAAGGAAAAAAATGTATCGGTTGCCCGGGCGGTTGCTCGTGCAATATGGAGGGCGACGATGCTCCATCGTGCGATGGAGGCTGTGCCTCGTGCGGCGGCAGCTGTTGCTTTGGAAAGGATAAAGAATGAGTAATAGTAAGAGCAAGCGCATTTTGGGTTGTGCTTGCTCTTTTGTGTTTCAAAAGCTGTGCGACTGTCGCGGGCTGATGCTTATTCTGATTATATAAATTTCTCTTGTTTTGATTATTGCTATATTATCAGATTTGATTTATACTATACAGGTTGGCTATGTGCAGGGGTAGAATTTCGCTTGCACGTATAAGGAGATCTAAAAATGGCTTACAAGAAAATTTTGACTATTCAAGACGTTTCGTGTATGGGGCAATGCTCGCTTACCGTTGCGCTACCCATTTTGTCCGCTTGCGGTATGGAAACGTGCATTATTCCGTCCGCAGTTTTGTCTACGCATACCGGGGGCTTTAGCGGCTTTACCTTTCGTGACCTTACCGACGATATTCCGCTTATTCAGGCTCATTGGCAAAAGGAGGGAATACTCTTTGACGCGATTTATACGGGCTATCTTGGCAGTACCAAGCAGATTGAATACGTCAAAAGCATTTTGGATACGATGGGCACAAGCGAGTGCATAAAGGTGGTCGACCCTGCCTTTGCAGACGGCGGCAAGCTGTATCCTATTTTTGATGACGTTTACGTAAAGGCGATGAGGACGCTTTGCCCCTCGGCGGATATTCTTCTGCCAAATATATCGGAGGCGTGCTTTTTGACGGGTATTGAGTATAAGGAGGAGTATGACGAGGAGTATATTCTGTCGCTTATTAAGGGGCTTGTTAAGCTTGGCTGTAAGACCGTTGTACTTACCGGCGTAGGTTACAGGGCAGGATTTACGGGCGTGGTTATTTATAATAACGGCGATATAGAATATTACGAGCATGAGCGTGTTGCTAAGACCTGTCACGGCACAGGTGACGTTTACGCTTCGACATTCGTGGGAGCATTCCTTAGTGGCGGCAAGATGTACGAGGCGGCGGCTCTTGCGGCAGATTACACGGTAGAGTGCATAAAGAAAACGCAGGACGACCCCAAGCACTGGTACGGCGTAAAATTCGAGCTTGCACTTCCGTATCTTATTGACAGACTAAAAGAATTTAGTAAGCACTAAAGAGTGAGGATATTTATGAATAAGCTGAAAAGGATTGTTGTTTGCAGTATAATTTCTTTGTGTGTGCTACTTGTCGGATGCACAGATAAGAATAAATATTCCTTTACCGTCAATGATACCTTGCCCGATGGCGAGGGTAAGACGGCAACGGTCATTCTTCTCGGCGGTCAATCCAATGCTTCAGGCTGTAGCCGTGACGATTATCTGGCTAAGAATGTTTCCGCACAAAAATACGCCGAGTACAAAAACGGATATGACAATATTTATATCAATTACCTTTCGGGAAGTAATCGCTCGGACGGCTTTGTAAAATGCGCCACCTTGCAGGGTGAAATGGAAGGGTGCTTCGGCCCCGAGCTGGGTATAGCCGATAAGCTTAACGAGCTGTATCAGAGCGAAACCTTTTATATCATCAAATGCGCGTGGGGCGGCACTAACCTTTTTGAGCAGTGGTTGTCGCCATCAAGTCGCGGCAAGACGGGCGAGCTTTACAAGCAGTTTGTAGAGTATGTAAAAACAAGTATAAGGTATCTTGTGTCAAAAAGCTACCATGTCAAGATAGAGGCGATGTGTTGGATGCAGGGTGAGTCCGATGCCTTTAGCACTGCAAACGCTACGGATTACAAGAAGCATCTTACAAATTTTATCAAGGATATAAGGAATAGCTTTGACGATTATGCTTCTAATGACGGTATAGCATTTGTTGATGCATATATAGCAGACAATCCCGCTTATTGGGTGTATTGCGACCTTGTAAATGACTCAAAGAAGGCAGTTGCCGAGTCATCATCTATGAACGTGCTTATTGATACCGTTGCTCATGAGCTTTCTTGCTCCGAGGAGCCTGAGGGCACGCCTGATATGGCGCACTACGATTCGCTTAGTGAGCTTAAGCTTGGGCATCTTTTTGCCGAGGAAGTGGCGAGGTTTTTGGATTGATTGATTTGGCGGCGTAAGACAGAATTTGTAAAAAAGGACGGAGGGTTGAATAAATCCTTTGTCCTTTTTTGGTAGGTGTAATGTGGTTGTTGCGATATATTGCAAGGATAAATTTTGTGTAAGACCTAGTGTAAGGCGGCGCTTGCCCGACTAGATCGGATGCTACGCATCACCCTACGGGTTCGACTGCGCTTTAGTCATGACACGTGGGGCAAAAGCCAAACTTTGCTTGTTGCAGCGCGGAATTGGTGCGTTTAGCGTAATAAAAACAATCGCGCCCAAAGTCAAGCTTTGCTTGCGCCCATAATCAATCTTCGAATGAAAAATGACGCCGCCCACAAAGACCGCATTGGGAGGTGATATAAGTCACAACGGTCAGGGGCGACGCCAAGAGAAAAAGGGGGAAAGCTATGTTGTTATTCGGTGCGGAGCGCAACGGCAGGCTCTTTCTTTGCCGCAAGCGATGCTGGAATAAGGCTTGCTATAAGCAACAAAACTGCGCTGAGCGCAACCAAGCTGATTGCGGTAAGCACTTCGAGCTTTGCGATTGTTGATACACCTACGAGCGAGTTTAGTATCATATTGATAATTACGTTTGCAATAAGCGTTATTATGATTGCGGCTACGCCCGAAAGAAGTCCTAAGATAATTGCTTCGGCGCGGAATACGCGGCTGACGTCCTTCTTGCGTGCGCCAATCGAGCGAAGCACACCGATTTCCTTAACGCGTTCGATTACCGAGGCGTAAATGATGATTGCTATCATGATGGACGAAATTACGAGGGACGTTATGGAGAATGCCATCAATACGTACGTAATAGTGTCCACGATTGTGCCCATCATGGTCGTCACAATCGCCGACATATCGTAGAAGTCAACGACCTCATCGGTGCCCTCCTTGACGGTGTTCCACGCATTAAGGTATTCTATAATATCTTCGCGTGCGTGAGTGCTGGTGGGGTATATGGTTATAGTCGAGGGGGATTGAATGTAGCCGAGCGACTTAAGCACGCTTAGTTGAGTGCTGTATGCCGAAAAAGCTGTACCCGTAGTAAGGTTTATCGTGTCGTTTGCCGCTTGAGCAAGTGCTACTGCGGAGTTTTTGTTTGCGCTGAGCACTGCCTGCGTAAGGGCGGGCGAGTAAACGATACCCGTGTCTAACCACGATGCAGATGCGTCCTTGTTCTCACGCAAAACGCTTACGACCTTTACGGTAACGCCGTGTTCGCTTTTATACGCTCCTTCGAGGTTGTTGGCTATCTTTGCGTTTGCATAAAGGGTAGTTCCGTTCGACTCCATGGGGGTGTACCAGCCGTCGTTGTACACTACGCGGAATTCCTTGCCAAGGATATCCTCGTACTTAATTTCCTCGTATTTGCCGTCCTCGGTTGCCGTAAAGGGTATACCTAACGAGGTGAGGACGGAGGTGGAGAGGCGATTGTAGCGGTCTACTACGATGGCAACCTCGTTTACGGAGTCGGGAACATCGGCACCGTTAATTGAGGCAAGTGTGGTGTAGTAGTTAGAAACGTACTTGCTGTTGCTAAGTGCTTCGCCCCAGTTGGACGAGCTTACCGCAACGTATTCGTCGTCGTTTTTGGTGACTATATTAAGATTTACGTCGTAGCTGTAAGCAATATCGATAATAAGTCCGTCCGTCTTTTCCTCTATATACGAAATATATTCGTCACTAAGACTTTGCAGTTTGTATTCGATTATCGACTGCGGCTGGTACGGAGTAATACCCGTTGTGTTTTCGGGATATGCCGCCTCGTTGTTTTTGTTAGAGACAAGATTTGATAGGTTTTCTTGCAGCTCCTCGCTGTCGAGCATAGTTTCGCTTATCATTATATAGTTAAACGAAGCGCTGTCCAGCATGGTCTGGTCGATATACGCCTGCATGCCGCTGCTTACCGAAAGTATAATAGCTATGCCGATAAGTCCGATGCTGGCGGCAAGGCTTGTGATAATTGTCCTTTTGCGCTTAGACAGTAGGTTGCGCCACGAGAGCTTGAACGCCGTAAACAGCGACATGGACGAATGCTTTTTGCGGTACTTGATGGAATCTTGTTCGCTTTGCGTGCTCTCGGTTGCCTCGTTGGGCGTACAGCTGTCCGTTTCGCCTTCATTAAGGTACGGATTGGTGTCCTCGATAATCACGCCGTCCAGCATTCTTATTATACGGTCGGAATATTTTGCGGCAAGGTCGGGGTTGTGCGTAACCATAATTACCAGCTTGGACTTGGAAATTTCTTTTAGAATTTCCATTACGCTTTCGCTCGTTTCGCTGTCGAGTGCACCTGTCGGCTCGTCCGCAAGGATAATATCCGGGTCGCCCACAAGAGCACGCGCGATAGATACGCGCTGCATCTGACCTCCGCTGAGCTGGTTGGGTCGCTTGTTAAGCTTGTCGGATAACCCAACCGCCTCGAGTGCCGCCTTTGCGCGGCGACGGCGTTCTTCCTTTGATACGCCACCCAGAGTCATGGTAAGCTCTACGTTTTCCAGCACCGTTTGGTGCGGGATAAGGTTGTAGCTTTGAAAAACGAAGCCTATAGAGTGATTGCGGTACGTGTCCCAATCGCGATCCTCGTAGTCCTTGGTGGATACGCCGCCGATATTAAGGTCGCCGCTTGTGTATCTGTCGAGGCCGCCGATAATGTTTAGAAGTGTGGTTTTTCCGCAACCGCTTGGGCCTAAGATGGAGACAAATTCGCACGGACGGAAGGTGAGTGATATTCCTTTAAGCGCGTTAACTACGCCTTCGCCCTTTTCGCCGTAAATTTTTGTGATGTCTGTAAGCTTTAACATGTATACTCCTTGTAAATATATGCCACACTTCTGATTTCGTTAGTAGTGTAGCATATAATAAATAACTGATAATTAACGCAAGCACACAAATGGTGAAAGTTTTGTGAAAAGCATTAAAATGAGGCTTGATGATTTTTTAGATTATGCTTGCTCGTTTATTTCGGTGGATTCCTGTGTGGCTTCTTCGGTAATTTCTGAATTAGCATTGTTTTTGCGCCTAAATATTTTGTCGCGGAAGAGAATAAGGTTAAGCACGGCAAAGTACGCAACGAGAATGAGCAGTACCATAATGGGGGAATTTCCTGCCATGGGGGCAAGGAACATCATGGGGAAGCCAAACACGATTGCGGGAATGGTTTGGTATACCATATTATCCGAAGCCGGGGTGCGGAATTCGCTGTCGATTTCGCGCAGCAAAATCGTGCCGGTGCTTGCCGTGCCGGTGAGCATTCCGTACATCATAAGGAACTGCTCCTCGTAGTAGTCGCCAAAAAGCTTCTTTGCGATAAAGCGGTTGTATACGTAGGTAACGACAGTTCCCACGGCGGCAAGAATAAGTATGATTCCCCAGTAGCTTTCCAGCTTATCAAGACGGATCGCCGCAACGCCTGCTACCACCATAAGATCAAAGAAGAAGTTGCTTGCTCTCGTCATAAGGAAGTTGTTGGTGTACTTGCGCTTCATAATCTTTTTCTTTTGTAAGAAGTTCATAACAAGCTTTATTAGCGTTGCGGTGATTACGCCGATAAGGAAGTTGAAGCCGTAAATAACCGCTTTCATGCCGGGTAGAAGCGTGCCAAGTCCAAACATAATAAGATATGCAAGCGCATACGCCGCGATGATAAGCGCAATTTGAATGGTCATTTTGTCAACGCTTTCCTGCATTGGGATTTCGCCATCCGACTCGATTGTTTCGGTGTGAAGACTACCGTCCGTGCGTGACGAAAAAACAAATTTTCCACGGCGCTTCATTACGTTAAGGTGAATTACGCCACCGATGCTTGCCGCCAAAAAGCCGAGCGCCGCTATGGTAAGACCAAACGATCTGCCGCCGTCAAAGCCGTTGTCCGTTTCAAAAATCGAGCCGTAGTTAAGTGCCTGTCCCGTACCTTGACCGAAGCCGAAGGGGAGAAGAACGCCTGCGCCCTTAAAAAAGTCAGTTACGATCAGTGCGGCAATCAAGGTTACGGCAAGGCCGAAAATACCTTGGATAAGGTAGGTGGCAACGGTGGTAACGCCCGTGTCAAAAATTTCACAGGTGCGCTTTTTTGTAAGCTTGCTGTTGGTTGTCTTAAACGCCGAAGCGATAAAGCCAAGACCAAGAGCGTGGTAGGTGATGATTTCCAGATAAGAGGTGCCCTTGCCGTCGAAGATTGCGGTGTCAAACATAATGTCGCCCGTAATTGCCTTGTATATTGCCGCAACGATAAGCAGTATCGCGCCGCCAAGCACCGATGTGGGCATGAGCGAATTTTTTAGTAACGGTATGCTTCTTTTGAGTAAATTGCCCACAAGCAGGCTGCCCAGAAGCACGGCGAAAAGGAGTATATAGCTCCAAACACTAAAGTCCCAAAAATTTTCCATTCTCGTCTCCTTTTGTAATATTTTTGTGGCGGTGATAGAGGTGCACGTATTTTAGCGCGTTAAAGCGTTTGTCGCCCTTTATCTGATATATTTTGCCGTCAAAGTAAATGTTAAGCTTATTTCTGCCAAGCACCGTAATTGCTGAGGTTTGGGCAAAAGGAAATTCCAAGCATTCCTTGGTGGTGTTTACCGTTACCGCGTGGCCGTAAAGCTCTATTAAACACTTTTTGCAGATGCTTTTTTTCTTTTTGTAGGGTATAACCTCGCTAAGGTCTACGTCTTCCGTGTAAAGCGGTATCGCGGTGTGGGCAAGAGGGTTAAAGCTGTTGATGTAGTCGGCTTGGTAGTCGTACCAATCCCTTACAAACTCAAACGGGAAGTCGCAATCCATGCCAACAAGCTGCTTCGTGTCGGTGTATATTGCTGTCGTGCGGCATTTTGGGCAGGTGATTTCGTCCTTGTGACTGTATAAGTCTGACAGTCCGCAGTTGGGGCAAACGTACAGCGCACGCTCTAAATACTGCGCTTTGTTGCGGTGCTTAAACGTCCCCGTTACCTTTGCCTCGTCAACGTACAGCTCGTCGCAAATTGCCTTATACAGCTCGTCGTTGGACATTTGGCTGTACTCGTTTGGCTGTATAACTCGCGATACGTATGCGCGCATTTTGCCCTTACGGAATTTATCGCTCCATCTCGGCTGTACACCGTAGCCGTCCTCGATACGGAATAGTGCGATAGGCATACCAAGCTTTTTGGCAAGAGGCACTATCGAGGGGTTGATGTATTCCGTTCTGCCGCTATACGTGCGGTTGCCCTCGGGCGCAAGGCAAATGGTGCCGCCCTCCTTAGCTACGCGCAGGCAGGTCATAATAGCCTTGACGTCCGCCGTTTGCTTTTTGATGGGAATTGGGTTTACCGCATATTTTAGCAGCTTGCTTACAAAGCCCATAGAGAATATATCCTCGGTGGCTACGTAGTAAACCGCGCCTTTTGTTGCCATTCCAACAAAAAATTGATCGTACGCCGTTTGGTGGTTGTACAGTATAAGGTACGGACCGCCTTTGCGATTATCAAACTTTTGTACCTTTACGTGCGTTTTTGCCTTGACGACAAAAGCAAAGAAGGAACGCGCAAGTGACGTAATTATTGCGTGTCGGCGCAGTACCCACTTTTTATTTTTCTTCTTTTTTTCTTTCATAACAACGTCCTTTGGTGCTGACTCTTACAGTACAGCGTATATTATAACATACAATTATAAATTCAACAAAAACAAAAAAGGAAATAGCGGTAAAAAATTTGAAAAATTTTAGGTGCAATTAACGCAAAGTTCACTTTTTTGTGGTATAATCAGAAAAAATAATAATGTGGAAGAAACTACCGCAAAGGTTGTAAGGGGGCAAAATATGTTCAAAATTCTTGTGGCAGAGGACGACAAAAATACGGCAAGGCTTATGAGGGCTGTTCTTCGTCATGCCGGCTATGATGTTTTGCTTGCAGAAAACGGACAAGAGGCGTTGGAGCTTACTGACAAAAATCACGTTGACCTTATCGTTGCAGACGTCATGATGCCCGTTATGGACGGGTACGAGCTTGTAAGATGCTTGCGCGAGGGCGGAAGTCAAATTCCTATTCTTATAGTTACGGCAAAGCACCTGCCGGAGGATAAGCGCAAGGGCTTTCTTGTCGGCACGGACGACTATATGGTTAAGCCGGTGGACGAGGAGGAAATGCTGCTTAGAATAAAGGCGCTTCTTCGCAGGTCACAAATTGCGTCCGAACGTAAGCTTACCATCGGAAAGGTTGTGCTTGATTACGATTCGCTTACCGTGTCGCGCGACGGCGAAATGCAAACGCTTCCGCAAAAGGAGTTTTATCTTTTGTACAAGCTGCTTTCCTTCCCGGATAAGATTTTTACGCGGCTTCAGCTTATGGACGAAATTTGGGGAATGGACTCTGAAACGATTGATACGACGGTCAACGTTCACGTCACAAGGCTACGCCGTAGATTTGAGGGGTACAGCGAGTTCGAGATCGTGGCGATTCGCGGAGTAGGGTACAAGGGGGTTATTCACAGTGAGAAGCCATAACGAAAAAAAGGGTACACGCAGTCAAACGCTTCAGCTTGCGTTGGTTTTTGCGACCATCGTGTTCGTTACTATTTTGATTACCTTGCTTGTGGTGGGCGGATTTACCTACTTGTTTATGCGAATGGGATGGATACGTACCGAGGACCTTCTAAGGGTTCCGCATCTGCTGTTTATGGCAGTCAGTCTTGCAGTGGGTACCGTGCTTGCCTTTGTTATCAGTCGCAGACCGCTTAAGCCCTTGCAGGAAATTATGGACGCAACCGACAAGATTGCAAGCGGCGATTACTCGGTGCGTGTTCAGCCTAAGGGAATAGAAAGCTTTCGTGAGCTTGGCGAAAGGTTCAACCACATGGCTGAGGAGCTAAGCAGTGTGGAAATGCTTCGAAGCGACTTCGTCAACAATTTTTCGCACGAGTTCAAAACGCCCATTGTTTCCATTCGCGGCTTTGCAAAGGCGCTTAAATGGGACGAGCTTCTGCCCGAGGAACGAGAGGAGTACCTTGATATTATAATCAGCGAGTCGCAGCGACTGGCGGACTTATCCAACAGCGTATTGTATCTGTCCAAAATCGAAAAGCAGACCATTGTGACAGACGTTAGGCGCATAAACATTACCGAGCAAATCCGTCAGGTGGTGGCATTGCTGTACAAAAAGCTTTCCGAAAAAAACATTAGCGTTTTATTCGATTCGGACGAGAAATACCTTTCGTGCAACGAGGAGCTTGTCCGTCAGGTGTGGCTAAATTTACTTGACAATGCTATAAAGTTTTCGCCCGATGGCGGTAAAATAACGGTACGTATTGCAGATTTTGATTCAAATATTATTGTTACTTTCGCCGATGAGGGCCCCGGGGTGAGCGCGGAAAAGCAAAAGCATTTATTTGATAAGTTTTATCAGGGCGAGCATTCTCATGCGCAGATGGGCAACGGTCTTGGGCTTGCGATAGTCAGGCGCATAGTAGAGCTTCACGGCGGCAGAGTAAAGGTAAACTCTGACGGCAAAAAGGGCAGTGTCTTTACTGTGGAGCTAATGTCACAAGAGTAATTGCCGTA
Source organism: Clostridia bacterium (assembly GCA_017500845.1). GTDB lineage: Bacteria > Bacillota > Clostridia > Christensenellales > Pumilibacteraceae > CAG-552. The sequence continues at coordinate 34,430 of JAFVXY010000002.1, read as the reverse complement.
ATCTTAAGGCAGAATCTTGCCTATCATTTTTTGTGTAAAACAAGCACTTATCGTAAAAATATGTTGACAAATCATACATAAAGTGGTAGAATTTTGAGCAACGATATATAGGGGAGAGAAAAGTTTTATGGAAATACAGATGTTTAATTTGTGGTATTTCTTTTGGCTGTTGCTTGGGGCGGGCTCGATAGTGGGTCTATATTTCTTGCTTCGTCATAAGTCCACAAAAACGCAGAAAATCGTTTTGTTTTCGCTTCTTGCGTTTGGTCTATTGCTTCACTTTTTGAAGGTGTACATTCCGCCTTATTCGGTGGACGAGGCAAGAATGTTACGCGATTCGTGGTTCGTCAATATCTGCGGCGCAAACATCGCGCTTTTTCCGTTCCTGTTTTTCAGCAAGAAAAATGGTGTAAAGGACTATATGTTCTATATCGGCGTGCTTAGTGGCTTAATTGCGCTAGTTTATCCGCAAGAGCCGCTTGCAAAGACTAACCAAGCAGGTGAGGTTTGGGATATAATAAGGTTCTATTATCACCATTGGATGCTGCTTGCCGTACCCCTTCTTATGGTGCTGTTCGGTCACCATAGGCCGTCGTATAAGCGCGTGTTCAGTGCGCCGACGGGACTTATGCTGCTTACCTTGTTTATCATTCTTAATCAGATTTTCCAAAGCGAGCTTGGGTATATTCCGCTTAGAGGAGATCGATTCGAAATTCCCAACTACAAAAATACGTCGTGGATTTGGGGACCGCTGAATCAGGACGGCAGCTGGGATCCGATAGGTAAAATTTTGGCTATATTTACGCCTGAATTCTTCACTAAGGTACCGGTGGGTGCGCATGCAGGAGAGCTTAAATATTGGCCGTGGTTCTGGCTTATTTTCCCCGTTTACATTCTTGTTACACCGTTGGCATTTGCCGTAAGTATGATTTGGGACAGAAAGAATTTTGTAGAGGATATGAAGAATTTGCCCGAAAATTCTAAAAAGCTGTGGCAAAGGATAATGGCGTGGTTTGGCGTTAAGTCGGCACATGCTGTGGAGAAACAAGAGAGCGAGTCCGCGGGGCCAGAAAGCCAAGGTTAGGGGTTTATAATTTGATTGTTACAAAAAAAGAGCTTGGCGTAAGTCAAACTCTTTTTCTTTGTAAAATTTTTTGTGGTATGCGTTTCTACAGGCCTCATTTTTTATTTATGAGAAAGCTTATTTATTTACAAGTAGCTTTAATTGTGATATAATAATTGCAAAATTTATATGATATAGGAGAAAGAGAAAATTGGCAAGAAGCATTGTTGATAAAATCGTTTATGCTATTACGAAAAAACCAAGACATTACGTTGAGGTGAAAAATCCGCCTAAGACAGCAAGACAAAAGCTTTTACGTCCGCAGGCGGCGCGGCAGGTACAATACAACAAATGGAGTAAGCGTTATAAGGTTTATTCGGGCTCGTATTTACCAAGGACGCCAAATAAATTGCTTAAAAAGGGATGGGAAAATAAGAGCGAGGACTCTATTAAAAATAATAAACCAACAAATCCGTCAACCTTTTATCGCAGAAAAAGCACCAATCAATGGGTGCGAAATGACGTAACTCATTGGCACTGGTATAATTGGTGGCTAAAGGATTTGAATCATAAGGAAATAAAAAAGAAGCCGTATAAATACAACGATAAATACGGTAAAGCTTGTAAAGAGAAGACTCCGGAAAGTCATATACAGGGGGAGGATTAAATATGAATTTAGACGATATTATTAACAAATATGGCATGCATGCTTTGGATATTGATCTTTGTCAAAAAAAGGGAGATAAAACGGTTGTTTTTGCCTATTGCCACCAGCACGACGTAGATGGGCAGTTTATGGTAAATCATAATTTGATGATTGAAGGAAAGATAATTGCTACAAAAATTGAAGTCGACGGTGATGATTACAAAGATATAAGTGATATTTATATCCATATAGCATATATAGACAAGTTAAAGGACGGCTTGTATGATATTAGCGGTGTGGGCGGATGGATCCAATTTTACGTTGACGGCGATTTGACTGTAAGTGAGCTTGATGAAGAGACATATGATAAATATGTGCATCCGGAGTGGGCGAACCATTGATTTTTTGAGTATTATCATATCAAAGCAGTGTGCAAAAAAAGAGCTTGGGATATACCTAGCTCTTTTTTTGCTGTCGAAAAAATGTAAATACGTATGTATCTTTTGGATTACTTTTGCAGCTCGCTTATTACCGACTCGTACAATCTCCAGCCTCCCGTTAGGTTGTAGCATTCGTAGCCGTGAGCCGAAAGAATTCTGCACGCAACATACGAGCGGTGGCCGCTAAAGCAATGCACGTAAACAGGTTTGTTTTTGGGGATTTCGTCAAGGCGATTGCGAAGCTCGTCAAGCGGAATGTTGATAAAGCCGTCGATATTGCCGGCGGCGAATTCGTGTACCATTCTGGTGTCGAGCAGAGTTACGCTTCCGTCGCGTGCAAGCTTAGCAACGTCGTGCCAATAGAATTGCTTTACGATGCCGTTTATTACGTTTTCGGCAACGTATCCAATCATATTTACAGGGTCCTTTGCCGAGCCGAAGGGCGGGGCATAGGTAAGCTCCAAATTTACCAGGTCGGTAGCTTTTGCGCCAAAACGAATTGCCGAGGCGAGCACGTCCATGCGCTTGTCTACGCCGTCCTTGCCTACAATTTGCGCGCCGATAAGCTTAAGCGACGATTTTTCCCAAAGCACCTTTATCATCATCATAGAATGTCCGGGGTAGTAGGTTGCGTGCGAGGCGGAGTAGGTGTACGTCTTGTCGTAGTCAATTCCTGCCGCTTTTGCGCTTGATTCGTTAAGCCCGGTGGTTGCTACCGTCATATCAAAAATTTTGACTACCGCTGAGCCTTGTGTGCCGCAATATTTGGAGCTTATGCCGCAAATATTGTCGGCGGCGATTCGGCCTTGCTTGTTGGCAGGCCCCGCAAGAGGGATAAATGCGGGTTGCTTGGTGATAAAGCTAAGGATTTCCACGGCGTCGCCTACTGCGTATATGTCCTCTACGCTTGTTCGCATTTGCTCGTCTACGATTATGCTTCCGCGTGCGTTGGTGGCAATGCCGCTTCCGCTTAAAAATGCCGTTTCGGGCTTTACGCCTACCGACATAATAACCATATCGGCATCGATATTATCTTTTTGCGTTTGAACGGTTAGGCCTTGCTCGCGATTTTTTATTGCCGTAACGGCTGTACTCAAAACAAGGTTTATGCCCTTGCTTCTTACGTAGTGATGAACGTCTGCCGCCATATCGAAGTCAAGCGGTGCGATAAGGTGGTCGCTAAGCTCGACAACCGTCACGTCGATGCCTGCCTTAACAAGGTTTTCTGCCATTTCGATACCAACGTATCCGCCGCCTACCACGACTGCCGAGCGAGGTTTGTTGACGTCTATAAAGCCCTTTATTCTAAGAGTATCCGGGATATTGCGAAGTGTAAAAACACGCTCGTTGTTTATTCCCTCCATTTTGGGAAGAATGGGTGCCGCACCCGGCGAAAGTACCAGCTTGTCGTAATTTTGAGTATACGTATTGCCGTTTGCCTCCCTTACGGTGACGCATTTGGCTTGTGGATTTACGCTTACTGCCTCACAAAAAACTCGCACGTCGATATTGAATCTGCGTTTAAGGCTGTTGGGCGTTTGCAGGGTCAGCCTGCTTTTGTCTGTGATTTCTCCCCCGATATAGTACGGCAAGCCGCAGTTTGCAAACGAGATATATTCGCCGCGCTCGAGAATTGTTATTTCTGCTTTTTCGTCAAGTCTGCGCAGTCTTGCCGCACACGATGCGCCACCTGCTACGCCTCCTACAATAAGAACCTTCATTGAAATCCCCCTTTATAAGTTTTTTCATATTTATTGTACCATAAGATACGGCACTATGCAATAGTTTTTATAAAAAAAGTGCGGCTCGTGTCACACAAATAGACATAATTATATAAAAATACGTATATTTTCGCGGCGTAGTCAAGGTATAATTGGGTTAATGCGCAAAAGGGGGTTTTTATGGCTAAGGCAATAGTTTTTACTTCGGGCAAGGGCGGCGTAGGCAAGTCCACCTTGACCTTAAGCGTAGGCAGAGCGCTTGCCGAGCTTTCCGCGCGAGTGGTGCTGATGGATACCGATATCGGGCTTAATAACCTTGACGTGCTTATGAACGTCGAGCACAGTGTAGTTTACGACCTCGTGGACGTGATTGCAGGCAGATGTAGGCTTAGTCAAGCTCTTGTGCCCGACAGTGCGGCAAAAGGGGTATGCTTACTGCCGTCCTCGCATAGCTACAGCGAGTGCTATGCCGACGGTCAGGCCTTTAGGGCGGTGGTAAATAGGCTAAAGGCAAGCTGCGACTACGTGCTGATAGATTGCCCTGCCGGTGTAGAATTCGGATTTCATAGGGCAGTTGCGGCGGCGGACGAGGCGGTAGTGGTGACAAGCTCGCATCTGTCTGCGCTAAAGGATGCAGGTAAGGTGGCGGCTTTGATACGCTCGTATCAGCTTCCCGTTAGCCTTGTGATAAACCGAGCAAGGGGGGATATGATTGTAGGCGGCGATGCGCTTTCGCCTACGGAGATAGAGCAGACCATGGGACTTGCCGTTTTGGGGGTGGTCCCCGAGGACGACGAGGTTAACAGATTAAGCAGTGGAAGTAGCGTAGTGGCAAGGGGCGAGGGTAAGCGTGCAACAAAAATTCTTGCTCAAAATATTCATTACGGAACGAACGAAATTTATGACGTTACAAAAAGGTATAAGGGTATGTTTGGCGGCATCAAGCGCAGGCTAAGGGGGCGATTATGAGTGAGCTTAGTGAGAGATTAAAAAGCACTATTCAGGCAGACGGCGGAGCCAACGAGGCGGCACTAATTGAGGTTTTGCGTTCCGAGCTTTACTGCGTTTTTAGGCAGTTTACGGACGTAGAGGACTTGCAGATAAGCGTACGCAGCGGCGAAATCAACGTGAGCGTAAAATGCGGCGAGGTAAAAAGGATAGGTGTGCATTTGGGGTAATTTTAGCGCGATTCTTGCCATATAATATGTGGTATGATTGATGAACGCAAAAATACGGTTGTAACAAAAAAGTGGTGGCGTATAGCCGTTTTTTGTGCTATCGGCGGTGCAATATGAAAAAAGTGCGGCTAAAAATTTCGCCTGTCGTCATTGTAATGCTTGCTTTGCTTATTGCTTTTGGACACTTTTACGACTGCGCTGTATATTTTACAACGATTGTTTTGCACGAGCTTGCTCACGCCGAGGTGGCAATGAGACTTGGTTATACCCTTGATAGCTTCGTGCTTATGCCGTACGGAGCTTCGCTTTGCGGTGATTTTGAAAGCGTAAGGCCAAAGGACGAGGCTTTGATTGCGCTTGCCGGACCGCTGTGCAACGTGATTATTGCCGTAGTGACGGTGGCAGTGTGGTGGATCATACCATCTTCGTACGTTTTTACGGACAGGGTGGTTTTTGCAAATTTGTTTACGGCGGCGTTTAATTTGTTGCCGGTTTTTCCGCTTGACGGAGGACGAATTACCGTTGCGGCGTTATCCGCCTTTATGCCAAGGCAAAGGGCGTACAAAAGGGTTAAGGTTTTTGGCTACGTTGCCTCGCCGCTGTTTGCGGTCTTGTTCGTGCTTGCCATAGTGCTTGGGGTGGCGGTAAATTTCAGCTTTGCGCTTATCAGCGTTTTTATCTTCGTCAGCACCGCGGTACCCGACAAAAGCAGTACTTATAGGAGAGTTTACGACATGGCGTATTTTAGTGAACGGCTCGGGCGAGGGCTAAAGGTAAGTCAAATTCTCGTACCCGACACCCTTACTCTTATTCAGCTTGACAGAATGCTAAGCGGCAACTGTTATACCTGCTTTACGGTGGTAAATGAAAGCCTTACGACCGTGGCGACCATCACCGAAACCGAGCTTATGGAGCTGCTAAAAAACCATTCGCCGATTACTCCGCTTAAAGACATCGAAAAACAAAAAAATCAAAGCCCATAGGATTTTTCCTACGGGCTTACAAGCTGCGGAATGATTTGACCAAATAACCGTAGAGGCGGAACCTTTTGCCGACCTAAAAAACGTACGAATAAACTACTGCTTTTGTTGGCTTTGTTATGCGCTTTAAGCGATGCGCTTATTGTTCTTCTTGGCATAACCCTTTGGCAAACTGTTTTATCGCCGCATCTAAGCTTTTATTTGGTCAAGCCATTTGGCTTGCATAGTTATAATATGCAGATAGGCTCCCGATTATACCTAAAATCTTTAGCAAAAAAACACTTGCGTTTTGGGGCGGCTTTATGATAGAATAATATAAGAGGTGTAAGTATGAATATAAAAGACCTTATGACAGACGATATTTCCAAGGTGGACGAGTTTTCCGCCTATCTTGACGAAATGATAAATTCACGCTATATTCTTGCCGAGGGTAAGATTATAAAGATTTTACAAACCGTGGCAACCAGCACCGTTTTGCAACAAATTATGGCTTCGGCGCTTAAGGGCTTTGATTACGGCATGGCGGCGCGCGACTATAACGCAGGTAAAATTCGCCCGCCCTTTGCGCCTAAGGAGCACGTTGCTTTCGTGTTCTGTATTCTTGCCGATATCGACAGTCACAAAATCAGCCTTAACGACTTTTTGCGCAGATTTTTCTGGGGCGGTGACGTGGCTACGTGGAACGGCGATATAAACACCGCGTATGCTTCGTTCTGCAAGGCTCTTTTGGTGCCGTTTAAGCAGTACGTTGTCGAGGTGATCAGCGATAAAAAGGATAGTCAGGTTTGCACCGCCAACTACGAAAACGTCGAGCGTCAGGCGATGGAGCTGGCTGATGCAATCGAAAAGTATTCGGCAATGCTTCAATCCGAAAAGGAGGAGTACATATTCCTTTGCGACAACGTGGCGGCAAAGGCAAGGACGGATATTTCGGGCGCACGTGCGCTTGCCTTTGGGCTTAAGCGTCTTGCGGCTCAGCCCAACCTTATGCCGTACGTGACTGCGCTTTTGAACGAGCTGGACTATTGATTATGGAGCAGCAGTCGTTGTTTATGCAGGATATAGACAAGCCGCTTGCCGAACGTCTTAGGCCTCGTAGCTTAGATGAGTTTTTTGGGCAAACGCATTTGATTGGCGAGGGCAAGGTTTTGCGCCGCCTTATTGACGGAGATAGGGTGACCTCTATGATTTTATGGGGGCCGCCGGGCGTGGGTAAAACCACTCTTGCAAAGATAATCGCTAATCAAACCAAGTCTAAGTTTGTCAACTTTTCGGCGGTGACGAGTGGCATTAAGGAAATAAAGCAGATAATGGCGGAAGCCGATCACAACAGGCTTTACGGTGAAAAGACCATACTTTTTGTGGACGAGATTCATCGCTTCAACAAGGCTCAGCAGGACGCATTTTTGCCGTACGTCGAGAAGGGTAGCGTTATTTTGATTGGCGCTACCACCGAAAACCCCTCGTTCGAGGTGGTGGGCGCATTGCTTTCGCGTTGCAAGGTATTCGTTCTTCAGCAGCTCAAAACAGAGGATATAACTCAGCTTTTGTTCCGCGCACTGCGTGACGAGCGCGGCTTTGGCGGCAGTAACGTAAATATCGACCCCGAGCTTGTCGAGGTAATTGCCAGATTTAGCAACGGCGACGCTCGCTATGCGCTTACAACGCTTGAGATGGCTGTGCTTAACGGCGACGTGGACGGCGACACTACGACCGTAACAAAGGAAACAATCGAGCAATGCACCTCCAAAAAGTCGCTTTTGTACGACAAGAACGGCGAGGAGCATTACAACCTTATTTCGGCTTTGCATAAGTCTATGCGAAATTCGGATGCAGATGCCTCCGTTTATTGGCTTGCACGAATGCTCGAGGCAGGCGAGGACCCCATTTATATAGCAAGGCGAGTAACGAGATTTGCAAGCGAGGACGTTGGTCTTGCCGACCCGCGAGCGCTGGAAATCGCCGTTGCCGCATATCAGGCGTGTCACTTTATCGGTATGCCCGAGTGTAGCGTTCACCTTACCCAGGCAGTGGTTTATCTTGCGCTTGCGCCCAAGTCCAACGCTATGGAAGTCGCATATCTTACCGCAAAAAGCGATGCCCTAAATATGCTGTCCGAGCCTGTTCCGCTGGTTATTCGCAACGCTCCCACAAGGCTTATGAAGGATGTCGGTTACGGCAAGGGATATGAGTATGCCCATGACCTTGCCGAAAAGATGAGCCCTATGCAGTGCTTGCCCGACTCGCTTGTAGGTAAGTCGTACTATCAGCCCACCGAGGAGGGGCTTGAGGGTAAGTTTAAGGCACGATACGAGGCAATCAAGGAATGGAAGGAAAATAACAAATAATCGAGATACGTATATGCGTTTTTCGTGACAAAATAGAGGAGAAGATAATATGATTTACAACAGCTTTAAGGACAAAAAACTTTCGGCACTTGCCTTTGGAGCAATGCGTTTGCCCGTAGATGAGGGTGGTAAAATCGACGAGAAGCACACATTTGATATGGTGGATCTTGCAATGAAAAGCGGCGTTAATTATTACGACACCGCATATCCGTATCACGGAGGAATGTCCGAGGTGGTTATGGGTAAGGCACTTGCCAGATATCCGAGAGAAAGCTTTTATCTTGCGACTAAGTTCCCCGGACACCAAATCAGCTCGAGCTACGACCCCAAGGGCGTGTTTGAAGAGCAGCTTGCCAAGTGCGGCGTAGAGTACTTCGACTTTTATTTATTGCATAACGTGTACGAAAACTCGATTGGCGTTTATATGGACGAAAAGCTTGGCATTTTGGACTACTTCGTAGAGCAAAAGCGCCTTGGCAGAATCAAGCACCTTGGATTCTCCACACACGGCGGCTTGGATACGATAAAGAAGTTTTTGGATTATTGTGGCGACGAAATGGAGTTTTGTCAAATTCAGCTTAACTATCTTGACTGGACGCTTCAGGACGCAAAGGCCAAGTACGACCTGCTTTGCTCGCGCAATATTCCCGTTTTTGTTATGGAGCCTGTTCGCGGCGGCAGGCTTGCTAAGCTTGACGAGCAAACCGAGGCGGCTATGCGTAAAGCACGCCCCGATGACTCGGTTGCTTCGTGGGCTATGCGTTGGTTGATGGGTAAAAGCGGCGTGACCACCGTTCTCAGCGGCATGTCCAATCTTGAGCAAACGCTTGACAATATAAAAACCTTTAGCTCCCGTCAGCCGCTTACGGAATCCGAGCAGACCATTATCGATAGCGCGGTGGCTAAAATGCACAGCGCAGTTCCGTGTACCTCGTGCAGATATTGCGTGGACGGCTGTGAAAGCAAAATCAATATTCCGATGATGATAAGCATTTATAACGAGATTAAATTCTCGCCGTCCGTGAATGCTTCGATGAGAATAGAGGCTATGCCCGAGGAAAACCGCCCAGCCGCTTGTATTTCGTGCGGAAAGTGCGTAAAGGTTTGTCCGCAAAATATAGATATCCCCGCGGTGCTTAAGGATTTGGTGCAAGCAACCTCAAAAATGCCCAAGTGGGCGGATATCAGCCGCGAAAGAGAGGAAGCGGCAAAAAAGCTTAAAGCAAGCACAAGAAAATGAAAACAAAAAACGGCGAAAAAATTGTGGGATTTATAACAAAGTATTAAGTCCAAGAAAATGCTGAATATTAGAGTATATAAAAAAATCCAACATAGTCTTTTGACTATGCTGGATTTTTGTGTTTTAGTATTATAAAGACAAATTTCATAAAATAAATAAATTCATTATCTATGAAATTAAATTAAGAAAATATCTCTTAATCTGTTGACTATTCCCTTAAAATGTGTTGTTTTTTAAGGAATCGAGGGTGGGTTTAGGAATTTAGTTGTCATAGAAAAGCTCAAGCGTGAGGGAAACGGAAAGAATATTAGATATTTTTGGCTAAAAGACTAAATTTAAATAATATATAAGAAACAAAATTTTGTTATGCTTTGCACAATAGTAAATTTTGTGTCTAAGAATTTATTCTACCGTTACGGATTTTGCGAGGTTGCGCGGCTTGTCGATATCGCATCCCCTGGTTAGTGCGGTATGATAGGATAGTAGCTGTGCGGCAACCGAAGCAAGTATGGGTGAGGTGTATTGCGCTTGAGGGATACAAATCAGCCTGTCGCAAACGTGGCTTATATCAAAGCAAGATATGCCGATAACAAATGCGCCGCGCGCCTTAACCTCGATGATATTAGATACCGTTTTGTCAAGTAAGGCTTTGTCCGTTGCAATTGCAACTACGACCGAGCCTTTTTCTATAAGCGAAATCGTGCCGTGCTTCAGCTCGCCCGCAGGGTAGCAGTCGGCATGAATGTACGATATTTCCTTTAGCTTTAGCGCGCTTTCCTTGGCGGAGGCGTAGTCTGCACCTCTGCCGATAAAATAAGCCGTTTCATGCGGAGCAACAATGGCGGATAGATCCTTGATTTGCCCCTCGAGCTCAAGCGTTTTGGATATTGCAAAGGGGAGGGCTGTAAGCTCGTCTTGCAACAGTTTTGCACGTACGTCCCCTCGTTTTTGTAGCAAACGCAAAGCAATAACGTATAGGTTAAGCAGCTGAGTGGTAAACCCCTTTGTTGTGGCTACGGCAACCTCGCTGCCGGCATAGGTGTACATAGGCGAGGCTATATGGGTAAGCGAGCTTTCGGGCACGTTGACGATACAGGCGGTTTTGCATTTGTCTTGCGCAACGAGGCACGCCCCGATGGTGTCCGCGGTTTCGCCGCTTTGGCTTATGGCAAGGAGCAGGTCGTTAGACTGAAGACGAGGGTTGCGATAACGAAATTCGCTTGCGATATCGGCATTGACACGCATGCCCGTAAGTGCTTCGATTACGTATTTGCCCATAAGCGCGGCGTGATATGCCGAGCCGCATCCTATAATATGCATTCCGCCTATGTTGCTCAAAAAAGGGAGTGGCGCATTAAGCTGCGCCTTCAGCGTGCGCTCTATGGCGGTAGGCTGCTCGTAAATCTCCTTAAGCATAAAGTGAGGGTAGTTCCCCTTGTCTGCGGTTTCGCCCTCTGCCTCGGCACGGTAAATATCTTTTTGAATGCTTTTTCCGCGTGTGTTCATTACCTTTATTTTGGGTAAGCCGCCCACAAGCGAGATAATCGCGATTTCGCCGCTATTCAATATGTAAAAGTCACGAGTTTTGTCGGTAAGCGCTTGCATATCCGAGGCGATATAAGCCTCGCTTTTTGACAGTCCAACCACAAGAGGGCTGTCTTTTTTTATTGCAAAAAGGCGGTGGTCGTCGCGGCAAATTATACCAAGCGCGTATGAGCCGACAAGGCGGCTGGCGGTAGCCAAAATCGCCTCGATTGCATCGCCATCGTAGTAGTAGTCAAGTAGATGCGCGATAACCTCGCTGTCTGTGTCGGACACAAAAGTAAAGCCACGTATGCTCAAAAACGATTTAAGCTCGGCGTAATTTTCGATAATGCCGTTGTGAACGATTGCAAAAGTACCGCTTTGCGATAGGTGCGGATGAGCGTTTTTTGCATCCGGACAGCCGTGTGTAGCCCACCTCGTATGCCCGATGCCGATATTGCCACATTCGCTTGAGGCGATTTGGATAAGATTACATAGCCTGCCCTCGGCTTTTTTTATTCTAATTTTGTTGCTGTCGATTGTGGCAATGCCTGCCGAGTCGTAGCCACGATATTCAAGTCGTTTTAGCCCATTGAAAAGAATGGGCGTTGCATTTTGATTGCCAATATAGCCGACAATTCCGCACATAAAATTCTCCTGATATTTAGGTTGTAATCAATCGTTGGTCTAATCAGTCGTCCTTTGTTACGGCGTCCTTTTTCTTTTTGGGCGTAAGCGCTTTGACTATCATAAGGCAAGCCGCGAGAAATGCAATCAGCGTAAACGCCGCCATTATGAGATTAATATATTCGTTAAGTGCAACCGTTATGATAACAACTATAATAGATGCAGCCAAATTGCCAAGCGTTACCGCAATCAGCGATTTTAGGTACGGCAAGGCGAGAATTGAGGCTACCGCACTTCCCGTCCATACGCCCGTAAGGGGTAGGGGAATCGCAACGAACGTTGCGGTTCCAATCAGCTTTTTGGCGTCACTTCCCACAATGCTTTCGGCTTTATCGTTAAAGCGATCAAGAGCGCCCTCACCGATTTTTTTGAAGAGCTTGGATGAAGCAAGCCTTTTTATAAGCGGAATAAGCACGAGCAAAAGCACGGGCACGGCCAGTGACGAGCCTATAAAGCCGCACAAAAATGCCGAAAAGGGGGAGAGCCCACACTTGATTGCCATGGGGATAGCAAGTCGAGCCTCGGCAATAGGCAGTAGTGCTACCATGATTACGACAACACGCACATCTATTCCGCTCGAAAGCAAATGCTCAAAAATTCTATCTATCAATTCGTTCATTCACAACACCTCGCTTTGGTACATAGTATATGGTAGGCAAAAAAATAATTACATATCGGGGGAGTATGAAATATTTCGGAACGGACGGAATAAGGGGAGTTTACGGCGAGAAAATGACCGAGGCGCTTGCTTATAACGCGGGACTTGGGTTTGCCTTAGCCTTTGGCGGCGACGTGATTGTGGGCACCGATACTCGCACGTCGGGCGAGGCGCTTAGCGGCGCTGTGATAAGCGGCTTGCTAAGGGGCGGCTGTAGAGTAAAAAGGGTGGGCATAGTGCCCTCGCCGTGTGTTTCTTTTCTTGCGGCAAAGCATAGGTGCGGTGGCATTATGGTTAGCGCATCGCACAACCCGCCTTGCTACAACGGACTAAAGTTTTTTGGTGGCAACGGTTGCAAGCTTACTGCCGAGGATGAGGCGCAGGTGGAGTATTTTATGGACCATCCCATTATGGCGCGTGGGTACGGGAGTCAGTTCGAGTTTGGTGAGGGCAGGCAGGAGTACGTAGATTTTCTCGTAAGTCAAGGCGGAAATCTTTGTGGCCGAGAGGTGGTACTGGACTGCGCCTTTGGTGCGGGCAGTACGGTGGCGGCAGAGGCATTTTTGCGGTGCGGCGCGAAGGTTCGTGCGGTAAACGAAACGCCCGAGGGGGACAAGATCAACTGCGGCGTGGGTGCGCTGTACCCGTCATTTGTTGCCTCTATGACTGACGGACTTGGATTTGCCTTTGACGGCGATGCCGATAGGCTGGCTGTAACGTGCGGCGGCGAGGTAGACGGCGATTCGGTGCTTTACAATCTTGCGCTGCTTACTAAGCCGCGCGGCGTGGTGGGTACGATTATGAACAACGGTGCGTTGGAGTGTGCGCTGGGTAGCTTGGGTATAAAATTTGTACGCACGGCGGTTGGTGACAAGCACATAAGCGAGGAAATGGCACGGCAGGGCTTTACGCTTGGCGGCGAGCAAAGCGGTCATTACATAATATCTCCTGCCGTTTCGGGGGACGGAGTTCTAACCGCTTTGCGGCTTAGCGCTATTGAAAAATTCGAGCGTCTAAGTCTTATTCCGCAAAGGCTGGAGTCGGTTTCTGCAAGCGCAGCGGTTTTGTTTGACCATAGGTTTTTGCGGGCTAAAGCGGAGTGCGAGGCGACGATTGGGGGCGGCAGACTGATTGTGCGCGCAAGCGGAACGGAAGCAAAAATACGTGTTATGGCAGAGGGCGAGGACGGAAATTTGCTTGACCGTATAGTTGATTTATTGACCACTACTATAAAATTGTGCGAAAAGGGGGAGTTATGAAAATAGCGGTTGTTTTTGGCGGAAGGTCGTCCGAGCACGATATCAGTATTATTACCGGGGTGATGGCGGTAAACGCCGCAAGCATAAGGCACGAGGTTATTCCCGTTTATATTACGCGCGAGGGCGAGATGATAAGCGGCAAGGACTTTGATCGAACCGATACGTTTGAGGGCGATGTTAAGGGCAAAAAAGTCATTTTTGTCCCGGGCAGCGGCGGTATGACGGTGGGTGGAAGACCGGTTAAGCTTGATTGCGTAATCAACGCTTGTCACGGCCGCGGAGGCGAGGACGGTGCGCTTAGTGGTTTACTCGAGCTTGCCGCTATTCCGTACGTGGGCAGTGACGTTCGCGCCTCGGCTGTGGGTATGGATAAGCTGCTGTTTAAGCAGGTTATGGACGCTTACGGCTTGCCCGTTTTGCCGTACTTTGGGGTATGCAAGCACGAATACGCCAACGTGGGCTACGATATAGAGGAGCGCGCAAGTGGCTTGGATTTTCCGTTGATCGTCAAGCCTTGCAATTTGGGTAGCAGTATTGGCATAGGTATTGCAAACGATTATCGCGAGCTTTTTGTTCTGCTTGACGGAGCGTTCGAGTGGGATAGGCGAGCTATTGTGGAAAAAGCCCTTACCGATTTTGTCGAGGTGAATTGCGCGGTGCTTGGCTATGACGACCTTGTTGTAAGCAGTGAGGTCGAGCAACCCGTGGGCTTTGACGGCTTTTTGAGCTTTGACGACAAGTATATGCGATCGGTAAAAACGGAGGTGCGAAAAATGCCTGCCGATTTGCCCGACGGCATGCGCCAAAAAATTCGTTCGCTTGCCGAAAAGGTTTTTGTGGCAGTAGGATGTAGCGGGATCGCGAGAATTGACTTTTTGGTAAAGGGCGAAGATGTGTACGTAAACGAAATAAACACCGTGCCCGGCTCGCTTAGCGAATACCTGTTTAGCTATAGCGGAGTAACCTTTGTGGAGCTTATTGACCGTCTTATAGAGGGAGCAATAAAAAGCAAAAGGAATAAGGATAGTCTAAAATATTCGTATGAGAGTGCCGTGCTTTCTTCAAAAAATAGACATAAATAGCGCGAACGATTGTAAATACACGACAGTACGTTGTCCACAATGGTGTGATATAGTAAGCGTGCAATCAATGCGAAAGGAGAGTTATTATGAAAAATTGGATACGAGTAATTTTTGCACTTAATAACAAATTCGACGCGCTTACATATTCTATTGACAAGCAGGTGGAGGGTATGGCGGCGCTTTTGACCGTGCCCACCGTAGACCTATTTAACGCTATTATAAAGTTAAACGACAAGAAGGTGCGAATAATAAACCTAAGAGTGTTGCACGACAAGATGAAGGAGTCGCTTAGCGCAAAGGAGTTTTACATTGTTGATGGATATGCTCGAGGCGTGTCGCTGTCCGAAATGGGCGAAAAGCTGTCGCTTGGTAAGGGGGGAGCGTACAGACAGCTATTGCGTACAATTAAGAAGCTAACAAAAATTCTTGCCTATTACGGCTACACCAAGGAAAGACTGGACGAGGAATATAAGGACGTTGCGCTTGTGACGCGCACGTACAAAAAGCTTCTTAAGGCTGCTTGAATTCTATTCGGCGTAGCGTGACGAGCGCGTTTTGTCGCGGAATGCGAGGTAGATAATAAGCACAGCCGGGACACACAGCAGGGCAATCAAAACAAAATCGGTATCATCGGAAAGCGGAGAAGATGCTTCTTCGCTTTCTTCGCGTTCAATTTTCTCGACTACGTTGGGCGAAAATTCGCTTACCGATACTTGAGAGGAATATACGTAGCCTAATGTAGGTTGCTTGCCGTAGCTTACGTAATACCATTTGTCACCCACCTGTTCGATCAGGGGTGAGCCGCTTGCGTCCCCGTAGTAGTAGCCGCCTTCGCCGTCGGGAATTTCGCAAAGAACCTCGCTGTCTGCGCTTGGATAAAGGCGAAGCTTTACGGGATAGCCGTCGTTGCACGTGGTGAAAGAGGATTGGGCGTGTTTGGTTTTGGGCTCGTAGTCTACTGCCTCGATTCCCGTGGCATAGCCGCTTACGTCACGGTAGCTTACGTGGTAAACGCCCTCGTTCTCGCCAAGGATTATGACGAAGTACGTTTGCGGTAACGTAGTAATCGCCACGCTACACTCGGGGTCGGCGTAAAGCGTGGTTGGACTCGGCATATAGCCGTATGAAAAGGGCGTTTGAGCAAGCAGCAGCGAAAGCATAAGCAATAATTTCATGCTTTTATTATGACAGCATTGATTGCAAAAATTTTGGTACAAATGATAGAAATAGCGGTATTTTGCGCGCAAGGCAGGGTGGTGAATGGACGAGAGAGAAATTATAACAAAAATCAAAAGATTAGATAGGGCGATAAGGTCGTATCGCGACAAAAACAAGCTTGCGTATTACAACCGCGACGTGGTGCACGAAAAGCAAATGGCTTTTCATAAATGTCCTAAGCGCAACCGTTGGGTGTTTGGTGGCAATCGAAGCGGAAAAACGGAGTGCGGCGCAGTAGAAACGGTGTGGCTGGCGCGCGGCAATCATCCGTTTAAGCCAAACAAGCCAAACACCGAGGGGTGGGTGGTAAGCGTAAGCAGGGACGTTCAGCGTGACGTGGCGCAACGCAAAATTTTGCAGTACCTAAATCCCGACTGGATAGCGGAAGTCGTTATGGTAAGCGGCAAGTCGTCCAACCCCACAGGGGGGATTATCGACTATTTGGCTATAAAAAACGTTTTTGGCGGACTTAGTCGCATAACCTTCAAAAGCTGTGAAATGGGTCGGGAGAAATTTCAAGGCGCATCGCTTGACTACGTGTGGTTTGACGAGGAGCCACCCGAGGACGTATACGACGAGTGCCTTATGCGAGTGCTGGACAAAAAGGGCGAGGTGTTTGGCACAATGACTCCTCTTAAGGGCTTGACCTTTATTTACGACCGCATTTACCTAAACAGCGGCGGCAGTGATGAGGTTTGGTACGAGTTTATGGAGTGGGCGGATAATCCGCACCTTGACAAGGGTGAGGTGGAAAAGCTGAGTGCGTCCATGAGCAAGGACCTGCTTGACAAGCGCAGATACGGTCTTTTTACCGAAAATCAAGGACCCGTATACTCAGAATTCGACCCAAGCGTGAACGTAATCGACCCGTTTGAAGTGCCTTTTGACTGGCAGGATAAGCTTAGCATCGACCCCGGACTAAACAATCCGCTTTCGTGCCATTGGTATGCCGTGGACGGCGACGGCAATATCTACGTAATAGCCGAGCACTTCGAGGCAGGAAAGGACGTAAGCTATCACGCACGCAAAATCAAGGAGATAAGTGCGCGGCTTGATTGGCATACCGATTCATTTGGCAGAATCGAGGCTCTTATAGACTCGGCGGCAAATCAAAAGACGCTTGCCGCACCTCGCTCGGTGTCCGAGCTTTTTTGCGAGCACGGCATAAACGTTAATCCCAAGGTCAATAAGGATTTGTTTTCGGGTATAAATAGGGTTAAGGAATATCTTTGCGGTGCGTTTGGCAAGAGGCTTTATATTTTTAGAACCTGCTCTAATCTTATTCGCGAAATTAAGGCGTACAGATGGGGCAAGGGGGACGTCCCGCGAAAGGAAGATGATCATTGCTTGGACGAGCTGCGCTATTACGTTATGTCAAGACCGACCCCGCCCGTCACGGAAGAAAAGAAGAGCGAAATCGCCATGGATAAGGAGCGACTAATCGGTAAATTGAGGAGGAAAAGGTGAATGAGGAACTAACCTCGAAGCTGCTCGATGCAGTAAAGAAAAAGGCTATGGGCTACGTTACCACCGAAAACGTGGAGGAATACGCTATGGTAGACGGCGACTTGACGGTGGTAAAGCGTAAGGTTACACAAAAGGAGGTTCCGCCCGACGTGGTGGCGGTTAAATTCTTGATGGACGCCGCAGACGACGACAGATATTCGGATATGACCGAGGACGAGCTTGAAGCCGAAAAAATCAGACTACTTAAAATGTTGAAGGAGGCAGAAAATGCAACTTGTAAAAGCAAAGCACAAAATAAAGTGCGAAATGGGCGTGTGCAGAAATAACGCTACGCATTCTATAAAGATGGACAGAGTGGGTATTCGCAGTCAGATTCACGTTTGTGACGATTGCCTAAACGAGCTTTACCGCGTTATTGGCGAAAATGTTATACCCAAAAGCGTGGAAACCGCCAAAAAGAAGGGGGCGTAATGGACGAGCTTTATATCGAGGACATCGTAGAAGACGTAAGGCGCGATTATGAAAGCAGGCGAGCCGAGCGTAAAAATATCGAGGCGGTTTGGCAGCTTAATACCAACTTCGTAATGGGCAATCAGTTTTCGTACATAAACGCATTGGGCGAGGTTGAGGACGGCGAGCGCGACTACTACTGGCAGGAGCGAGAGGTCTTTAACCATATTGCTTCCATCGTAGAATCTCGTCAGGCAAAGCTTGGCAGAGTTAGACCGAAAATGAGCGTTAGACCTGCTTCGGGCGATGACGACGACGTGCGTACCGCAAAGGTAGCGACCAAAATTTTGGAGGGAGCGTGGCACAAGCACGATATAAGCGATCTTGTTACGAGGGCGACCATGTGGTCCGAAACAACCGGCTCGGTGTTTTACAAAATAGCTTGGGACGATGATGCGGGCAGTAGCGTGGGTGAGGTGGACGGCAAAAATGTACGAGAAGGTGACGTACGTATAGACGTTTGTTCGCCGTACGAGATTTTTCCCGCTTCGCTTACGGCCGACACAATGGAGGAGCAAAACAGCATAATTCACGCAAAGGCTATGCACGTTGACGATATTTATCGCAAGTGGGGCAAGTCGGTAGAGGGCACCGAAACGGACGTAATCGGCGTGTCGGACAGTAGCCCTATCGGCGGTCTTGGCTTTTGCACGATGATTCCTGCCGTGCGCCGCAACGTAAAAAAGGACTATGCCGTGGTCATTGAGCGATATACCCGCCCGACTACGCTTCACCCCAATGGTGAGCTTGCCATCGTTGCGGGTGACCAGCTTTTGTACTACGGCGAGCTTCCTTATGCCAACGGTAAGGACGGAGCAAGAGATTTTCCGTTTGTAAAGCAGGACAGCATAAAAGCTCCGGGGTGCTTTTTTGGCGGCTCGATGGTAGAGCGGTGTATTCCTATTCAGCGCGCGTACAACGCTGTAAAAAACCGCAAGCACGAGTTTATGAACCGTATTGCGATGGGTGTTCTTGCAGTCGAGGACGGAAGCGTGGACATAACCAATCTCGAGGAGGAGGGACTTAGCCCGGGCAAGATTTTGGTGTACCGTCAAGGCGCAACGCCGCCCATGCTACTCAATCCCGGCTCGGTGCCCACCGACTTCAGCTACGAGGAGGACAAGCTGCTTTCGGAGTTTATTTCGGTGTCGGGCGTAAGTGAGATTATGCGAACAAGCTCCGTTCCGTCCTCGGTAACAAGCGGCACGGCGTTGCAGCTTCTTCTCGAGCAGGACGACACCAGACTGTCCGTTACGGCAGAGCGAATCAGAACCGCTATTAAGCAGATGGGTCAGCACATACTGCGCCTATACAAGCAGTTTGCATCCGACCGCAGAGTGATGCGCTCGGTGGGCACGGACGGCGTAATTGAGGTTATCAGCTGGAACAACAGCGATATTGGCTGCGACGATATTACCTTCGATACCGAAAACGAGCTTAACACCTCGATTGCAAGTAAGCAGAATATGATTTTCGAGCTGCTTCGTGCAGGTTTGTTGTACGACGAGAACGGCAAGCTTAGCGCGAATATGCGTTATAAGATTTTGGACGTTATGGGATACGGTGGCTGGGAAACCGTTTACGATAGCCAAAAGCTGCACGCTATCAGGGCGCAAAAGGAAAATTTGGGCGTAGCAAAAGCAGAGCCTGAGGTTTACGAGTTTGACGACCACGGAATCCACATTAGCGAGCATACGAGGTATTTGCTTTCTAACGAGTTCGAGCAGCTGTGCAGCAAAAATGAGGCGCTTCGAGAAAGAATCGAAAAACACGTTCGCGCACACAAAACTCATATGAAACTTTTGGAGGAAACGACCGTTGAAAGGCAAATCTAATCCTAAGGGATACGCCGCCCTAAACGCTATGTTAAGGCGTGAGCGCGAAAAGGGCAAAAGGCTGGAGGACAGGCTAAGCGAGATGTACAGCGACGAAATGCTGTACGAGCTTGTAAAAAACAATCAAGCGGTAAGGGACAGAATAATTTCTGACTATCTTAATTCTCTTGCCGCGCGCAAAAATCCGCGTCTTGTAGGAGGTGGCGAAGCAGCGCTTACCCCTACGCACAGACCTAAAAGCTTGGCGGACGCAAAGCGTCTTGCCGAAAGAATGATTAAATATTAAGGAGAAACAAAATGGTAACAATCAACAGTGCAGAAAATGCGTTAAAAACAGTCTATCTCGGTGCAGTAACCGAGCTACTCAATACCAAGGTTAACCCCTTGCTTGCAAAAATCGAGCAAACAGCAAGCGACGTTTGGGGTAAGGAAATTCGCAAGGCCGCAAAGTACGGCGTAAACGGCGGTATCGGCGCCGGTGACGAGGACGGCACCTTGCCGGCGGCAAGTCCGACTACGTACGTTCAGTTTGTGTCCACGCTCAAAAACCTTTACGGTCAGATCGAAATTTCGGACAAGGCTATAAGAGCAAGTGCAGACGGCAGAGGCTCGTTTACCGACCTACTCAACAGCGAGCTTGAGGACCTGCTTACCGCTTCTCGCTTCAATCTTGGCAGAATGCTTTACGGTGACGGCACGGGCAAGCTTTGTACTATCACCGATATCTCGGCAAGAAAGGTGGACAGCACACGCAATCTTGCGGCAGGGCTTGTGGTAGACGTTTATAACGCAAGCGGCTCGCTTGCAGCAAGCGGAGTCAAGGTTGTGGACGTGAATTATTCGGCGGGCACTATCGAGCTTTCGTCCTGGTCGGGCGTTGTGGCAAACAGCACTCTTTACGTGCAGGGCAGTAAGGATAAGGAAATCACGGGTATCGGCTCGCTTTTTTCTTCGTCCGATACGCTTTACGGACTTAAGCGCTCGGACTATTCTTTCCTTAATTCGGTAAGCGAAGCGAGCGCAAGCATAGACGAAATCGTTATGCAAAAGCTTATTGATAAGCTCGAAATGGTAAGCGGAAGTAATATCGACTACATCGCTTGCTCGGCGCAGGCGAAGTACGCTTATCAGGAGTATATGGCAAGCTTTAAGCGCAATATCGACATTATGGAGCTTAACGGCGGCTACAAGACGCTTACCTTCAACGGTATTCCGCTTGTGTACGATCGCTTCGTGCCCGAGGGAGAAATGATCTTCCTTGACACCTCTGCAATTAAGATGCATCAGCTTTGCGATTGGCGTTATCTCGAAACCGAAAACGGCAAGATTTTGCGCCAGACTCAGGGTAAGCCGACCTACACCGCTACTCTTGTAAAATACTGTGATCTTATTTGCGACAGACCTAACGGCCAGGGTAAAATTACAGGCATCGTTTAGTCATGATAGGCTTGTATCATACGGTAAGGGGCGACTTGTTTGATATAGCTCGTCGCCTAAAAGAGGTGGACAAGGACTATTTTGTAGTGTACTCGTATCGGGATAACCGATACGAGGTTCACAGCAAGGGAAACAGGGGCAATACGTTGTGCTTTTCAGCTCCAAAGCTTGACGAGCGTGTAATCGTAAAGGCGAGGCAGACGAGGCGAGAGCGACTTGACCGCCTTATTGCCGAGGCCGAGCGAGATAATGAGCTTGTAAAAAGAGAAGCGCTTTATCAAACGGTAAAAAAAATCGAGCGCGGAGCAGAAGATGCTTTGTCCCAAGGAGGCTGATTATGAAATTAAGAGAGAGTATCGAGCTTGCGGCCGCCGCGCTTAACCTTAGCGACGTGCTTGGCCGTGAGCTTACTGACACCGACAAGCTTCTTATTACGTGTGCAAACAACTGTATTGACGAAATAGCAAGCGAGTATTTGCCGATAAAAAAGGAAAAGACGGCTTGGGCAGTTGGCGGTAAGATTGCTTACGCTGAGCTTGATCAAACGGTATATGATGTGCTTGAATTGCGCGATAAACGAGGCAACGTAGTTGAGTTTTCTGTTATGCCGTCGCATATAGCGGTAGAGCAAGACGGTGAGTATACCGTACGATACTGTACACGGCCGCCTATTCTTGGCGCCGATGACGAGGTGCCCGTCACGCTTAGGCTTTCGCCAAGAGTTTTGTCGTACGGTATTGTCGCAGAGTATTTGCTTTACGGCGGATTTTACGAGGAGGCTGTTACGTACGATGCAAGATTTAAGGATGCGTTAAAGCGAGCAACAAGCGGAAACGGAGAAAAGAAAATTAAGCTTAGGCGGTGGCTGCTATGAGTTATCTAAAGGTAAAGGGAAGGTCGTCCTCGAGGGTAAGCGTAAGTAATTTTTTGGCAGGCGTAAATGCGACCTACGACCCAAGCATTTTGGGGCTTGGCGTTGCCGAAAATTGCTATAATTTTGATTTTACCTCCGGCGCGCTTAAGGGCTGTACCGGCTTTGAAAAGATGGGTATTAACGCAGAAAACATTTGGGTATTTACAAAGGGTGAACGCGAAATTCTTATGTATTACAATAACAATAAGGTGTGTTACGTTGACAACCTTGGAAAAATAGGCACGTTGCAGGGTATCACACTTACCGGCAAGCCAAAGGCCATAGCGTACAGACTTAACGGTGAGGATGTTGTGCTTATTTGCTCGCCCACCGATAGGATGGTGATATGGAACGGGGTTGATGCTCCGTACTACGTTGACGAGTCGCCGCTTATAACATCTATGACCGTGCATTACGAAAGACTTTTTGTAACTACGGGCGACGAGAAAAACACGCTTTGGTTTTCGGACGATCTCGACCCGTCAAATTGGGATACAAGTGATGGCGCGGGCGGCTTTATTGAGCTTGCCGACGAGCGCGGTGCGCTTATAAAGGTGCTTAGCTTTTTGAACTACGTATACATATTTCGTGAACGCGGAATAAGCAGACTGACAGCTTACGCCGAGCAGTCGGAATTTTCGATAAGTCACCTGTTTGTGACGGGCGGAAGGATATATCCGGAGTCTATTGCGCTATGCGGCGACAAGGTGATTTTTGCTTCGTCGGACGGAATTTTCACCTTTGACGGCGTATCGACAAGGCGCATACTAAGTAATCTTGACGGATTGATTATTCCCGACGAGAATTCGGTGGCGGTTTATCGCGGCGGTAAGTATTATCTTGCAACGCGCGCTAATTTCGGCGAGGATGGCGGATTTGCTTCTTCTTACACAAACAACGCCTTGCTTATATACGGTGAGGACGGTTATACGCTTATGCGTGGATACGATATTACCGACATGTATACGTACGGCGACACGTTGTATGCGGTGATTGATCAAAAGGTTTATGAGCACAGAGGAATATGCGATTTGCCCAAAAGATGGACGGTTCCCCAAACCGATCTTGGTAGCGGAAGAAGCAAGCGGATAAAGGTGCTTTATTTAGACACGGCTACCGACGTTACGCTTACCTTAAACGTGGACGGCACAAAAAAGACCTGTTTTGTAAAGGGAAGCTCCACAACGAGTAGAGTTAATATAAACCTTTGCGGGCGCAAATTCGGTATGACAATTGACTGCCTTGCGGACAGCCCACGCATTTCACGCCCGCAGCTTGTATTCAGCCTTGTGGACGACTAACAGAATGAGGCGAAGCGTTTGCGGCAACGCATAAAAAGGAGAAATATGGATTACGGAAAACTTGCATATCTAAAGGCGGTAGACCTTGAGGATAGGCTGGGTAAAAAAGAAAAAAATAATTTCACCGTTTCGGTGCTGACGTACAGCGATCTTGTTGCGGGAAAAAATACCATTGCGAATTTGCAAGGCGAAGGAGATATTGGCGTTATGATTCAAAGCAGCGGCTCTGCCTCGTTTTTTGTGGACGATGCGAAGGTTTGCGAGGGCACAAGCGTGTTTTTTCGAATCAACGGTAGCGGTACTGTTTCGGTCGAAAGCAGTAATGCAATACAAGGGCTACGTTTTATGGCGTTTGGCAATATGATAGCTTGTGAGCATTCGTGTGTTTCTTATGCTGATTACAACGACACGCATATAAGCTATGTTATTTGCGATCAAGGACGTGTAAGGGCTTATATTACGCCCATCGGTAAACCGGACGAACGGTTGGTGTTTGATGAGGCGTTTGTACAAGCGGATGTGGCAAGCTACGAAGAAGGCTTTCTTTACACGCTTCTGGACGAAAACGGTAGGATAAAGATTGTTTTGCCAAACGGTCAAACACGTTATCTGGATTTTGGTGTCGAAAGAGTTTCGGTATGTACCTACGGTGGACGCCTTATAGTCGCGTATGTTAAAAAAGGAAAGCTGTATTACCAAGCGGTAAGCGCTATCGACCAGCTTTACGGCGAATATTATAGGGTGCATTATGCCGGATATGTGGATGACGTCAGATTGGTCAAAAAAAGCGGATGGATATTATTTTCGTCAGGCGGTAAATGCTACGCAAAGGAGCTGGAAAGCAGAATCGAAGGACGAGATAAAATATCTATATCGATGGAGGTTATAAATTAATGAGAAATACCTTTAGATTTGTTTCAAAAGCCGGAAAAGAAGCGGTAACCGTTCACAACGAGGTGATTGGACTTGCCGATCAGCTTAACGAGGGGGTTGGGTACGGTCAATATATGCTTTTGTTTGACCAGAATGGTACGCTTTTGCTGGCAAAGCAAACCGAAATTGTAAGCTTTAACACGGATGTTTTTGAGGGTGAGCTTTATGCTACGTATAAGATTTCGGTGGAGGCAAGGGAGCTTACTGCCGCGATTGCTTCGGTTGGGCTTTCGGCTTATGAGGAGGGCGAGCCCATTAATAAATGCAACGTCGATGTTGCCCCTGACAGCCTTGAAATATATTGTACGGTGTATCTCGAAATGAATGGCGCAGTTCAGCTCGTGCCCGGGGACAACCAGTTTGTAAGGTTTCTTTTAGGTATGACAAGCGCCACGTTTGAGAAAATGCGCGGTGCCTACTGTAATATTCCCAATGCTTCACTCATACCCGATATCAATCTTTATTCAACAGTTGATACGGACATTGTTAAGGACGAGAGGGGCATGCTTTGGACTCTTGAGAGTGGTGGTGTAGCGCTTAACGATTATTTGTGTTACGTAAACGGTCAGCCCGCATTTAGATACAACAGAGGGATAGCGCTTGCCGAGCATGAGGTGCAGAGTCATTATTCGATAGGCGGCTTTATCGCGCCCTGCGTAGAGGTGGTTGAGGTTACCCATCCTTGGGGCAATGCTTTTGGAAGCTTTATAAATATCACAGGCTTGTATGAAACAGGCAGGCTTTTGGGCTTGTATAGTGGCTACGAATTTTTTTGCGACCCGATGTTTCGGTACGCAGGACTCTGTAATGGCAGTAATTACTATCTTATAGATGCCGAAAAGCTGTGCGTTTACGAGGGTGGTGCGTACAGCGGCAAGATTATAATGTGCTCGGACGGCGAGGTGGCTTGCGTGGATGGCGGCGTAATCAGACTTATGGGTAAGGGGATAGAAATGCAAGTGCCCGAGGGTCCAACCGAGGTGTTGTATCGCGAGGATGGGTACGATATTTACGTTTACGCTTTTGGCTCGGTAATTAGGTTCAGATACGAGTACCAGCTGGACGTTATGGACGAGTGGAACGTCGGCGAGGGAGGCACGCTTAGCCGACTTTACGATTACGGCGTAATCTGGACGAGAGGAGAGGAAAAAAATATTTTTTCGTACGGAGGAGAGAGCACTGTTTTTTACCCCGGCTTAGGTGTGTATAGAGGAGAAGCTGTGCTTGACGGAACATGTTACGGTGACGGCTACTTAAGAAATGTCTTTACTGCCGAAGAGGTTTATTGCGACAAAGCCAAAAATCGGTTTTTTATAAGAGATGGCATGCTGTGTTATCTTGGTGAAAGCGGTTCGGTAATGCTGCAACCCGCCTTTGATTTTGATGACGCCGTTATTGCCGGCAACGCAGTGATATTTTTGTATGACGGCGTGCTTACCTTTTACCGTCCCTCGTTTGACAGCGTGTTTGTTTCCATTCCCTGCGAGGGATATGTAGACTGCCTTGTTAAGCAATGGTATAATACTCTTTACCCCTCAATGCTACGGCTTAACTATTCATAAAACAGGAGAAGAATTATGGAGGAAATAATGTCTTTGGCGCTTGAGCACGGATTGTGGGCGGTGATGTTCTGCTTCTTGTTTTTGTATATGTTAAAGGATGCAAGAATGAGAGAAAAGAAGTACACTGCGGTAATCGAAATACTTAGCATTCAGCTTAGTGACGTTACCAATGCGCTCAAAATTTGCGAGGACGTAAAGGAAATAGATAACAAAAACGAGCATACGTTGCTTGAAATTAGGCGCAATATCGAAATTATAACCGAAGGGCTGATACATTTGCGAGCCCATAAGGAGCGATTATGATAGGAAATTTTTTGTGTCTTGGCAAGGGTGCTCTTTCGGGGGCAAGCATGATAGGTAACGAAGTCGTTGCTATTATAAGAAAGGACGGAGCATTGTATAAAAAGCGTATTTTGGGTAAGCAGCTTGTGGACGAGGGCTTGTTTGCCTATGCAAAGGACGGTTTTTTGTTCCCTGTTGGCAAGCTTACGGTGGACAACGGAGTTAACTATGAGGCTTAGCATTGCGGAGGCGCGCCTTGTTGTAAAAAGAAATAAGCGTGCAAGAAAATTGTTGCAAAAAAAGAATAATGGAGTAAAATATGAAAATTTTAGATTTTTTGAAAAGTCTGCTTAACGGTAACAAAGCAAATAGTAGCGGTGAGAAGACCACCAAGGATAAGCTGGACGAGCTAAAAAATTACGCAGATAGTCAATACGGCTCGTATATGCCCGGCAAAAAGGAAACGGCGGAGGTTCCCACTTACGAAAAGTACGAGTACGAGGCACCCACCGACGAACAAATTACGCAGTCCGCGACTGATGAGCTTAGCGGCTATAAGGAGCAAAACGAAAAGGCGATAACTGATGAGTATATCCAAAAGGGAAAGGCGCTTGCCGCAAACAAGGCGACAGCTGCGGCAAATTATGGCGACAGTAGTGCAAAGCTTAAGGCAACGTACGAAGACGTTGCGCAGTCGCTTAGTGACGATGCGCTAAAGCGCGGACTTGCAAGATCAAGCATTGCGCTCAATAATCAGGCTGAGGCAGGCAAGGTATACGCTCAAAGCCAAGAGGATTTGCTTAATAGGTACAACGAAGATATTTCGTCTATTGACGCGGAGCTTAACGGGCTTGAGGGACAGCTTCAGTCAGCACTTGATTCGTTTAATATTTCATATGCGGCAAAGCTTACCGAGCGAATCAACGAGCTAAAGGATCAGCGTGAGGATAGCAAGAAAAAAGCGATAGAGTATAACAATTCGCTTCTTAGTAAGCAGTACGAGCAAGCGCTTGACAAGGATTCTACCGAAAGCGATTTGTACACCGAGGCGCTTAATCAGCAAAAGACCAAAAATGAGCTGAAAAATACTATTCCTGACGGAATCCGAAACGAGATCGAAGCCAATATTTACAACAAGGTTGTAGAGCTTTTGAATAGCATGAGCTTTGACGAGGCACGTGAGCTGTTTTTGAGCGAGCCCATCTTCCACGAGGTGCTTAACGATTACTACTACTATACGCTATACTACAAGTACAGGTAAGAACATGAACGGTAAATATAAGACTAAAAAATTTTGGATTTCGCTTGTGGGCATGGTGGTGCTTTTGTTGCAGCTTTTAGGTGTAAGAGTGGACGTGCCGTACGTCAACGAGGTGGTAAATTCAATCTGCGCGATTTGCGTTTTTGTAGGAATTCTTGACGGCGGTAGCGAGAAAAAGGCTGACGAAAGTGCTCAGGAGAATACCGATTGCACAGCCGAGAAAACGGAAGAAAACAGCAAAACAGAAACAACTGAATAACTAAAAAGGCAGTCTTAAATGGACTGCCTTTTTTTGTGCTTTATTAAAAATGAATTTTAGGAAGGTGTCAAAAAAACTGCCATACGTAGTGGCTGTTTTTTGTATAATATTATCTTTTGAAGGGTAAAAAATCTTCACCGTCGGTTTTGTCGTAGATAAAGTCACGCTCTACAAGCAGGGCGCGATTTATTGCAGATTTGCCGTATTTGCTTCGTATCTTATCTATTGCTTTTTCCAGCCGTTCGCTTTTGGCGTCGGTAAGGTCAAACATGCTTGTTTGCACAAATTCATCGGGGCAGAGGTTATAAACCGCCACCGATATTGCGCGCACTACACGCCCGATGGCAAGTGGTTTGTATAACTCAAATGCGGCTTTTGTTATATGGTCGGAGGTGTTAAGCGGTGGCACGACGGCTTGCTTAGTTACACCGCTGAGGTCGGCGTATCTTACGTGTACCGAAACTCCGCTACCCTTTAGGCGTTGCTTTCGCATACGGGTGGCAACGAGGTCGCTTAGGTAAAATATCAGTGCCTCGCCGTCCTCTAAGGTGGTTATGTCGCGTACCGCCGTCATTCCGTGACCGATGGATTTAACCTCACGTGATATGTGTGCCTTACGAACAGGCTCTGAGTCTTCGCCACGTGCGCTTAAAATCAGGTGCCTGCCGTTTACGCCAAAGTGAGAGGTAAGCAAATGCTCGTCTGCGGCTGCAAGGTCACCGATAGTCTGAATATTAAGCTTTTTCAGCTTTTCGCTGGTCTTTTTGCCCACCATAAGCATATCTGAGGCAGGCAAGTGCCAAATCTTCGATTTGAAATTTTCGCGCGTTATCTCGGTTGTTGCATCAGGTTTTTTTAGGTCGCTGCCCAGCTTTGCAAAAACCTTATTAAACGAAACGCCCACCGACAGCGTCAGCCCAAACTCCGATTTTACGCGCGCTCGTATGGTGTCGGCGATTTGCTTGCCGCTGCCAAACAGGCGAGTGGATCCGGTCACGTCTAGCCAGCACTCGTCCGAACCGAACGCTTCAACCATATCGGTATATTGTAAGTAGGTCTTAAAAACCTCGTCCGAGTATTTCATATAGTGGTCGTAGTGGGGCGGCACGACGCGCAGTCCGGGACATTTTTGCTCTGCTTGCCAAATAACGTCACCCGTCTTTACACCGTAGCTTTTGGCAAGCTCGTTCTTTGCCAAAACCACGCCGTGACGGTTTTCCTTGTTGCCGGCAACGGCAATGGGATATTCGCGCAGCTCGGGATGAAGCAAGCATTCCACCGAAGCGTAAAAATTATTTAGGTCGCAGTGCAAAATTATTCTGTCCATATTTATAGTATAACACAAAAAGCCCAAAAGGTAAAGAAAAATTTCAGCTTGCGTAAGATTGAATAAGTCTGACAACGCTTGTAAAAAGGTTGATTAGTGTTAGACGTAAAGATAATGCAAATTTATACGGTTGGAATTTTTTCGTTATATACTTGACGAAAGCGGCGGCGGTGTAATATAATTTGAGAGTATGGATTTTCAACTTGAAAGCAAATTTAAACCCACCGGCGACCAACCTAAGGCGATACAAACGCTAACCGAGGGGTTGCTTAGCGGTATCAAAAGTCAAGTCCTTCTCGGCGTAACGGGAAGCGGCAAGACTTTTACTATGGCAAACGTCATAAAAAACCTCAATCGACCTGCGTTGGTGCTTGCTCACAACAAGACGCTTGCGGCACAGCTTTGCAACGAGTTTCGAGAATTTTTCCCCAACAACCGAGTGGAGTTTTTCGTGTCCTATTACGACTACTACCAGCCCGAGGCGTACATCGTTTCGTCGGACACATATATCGAAAAGGACCTTGCAATCAATGACGAGATAGATAAGCTTCGCCATTCTGCGACCTGCTCGCTTCACGAGCGCAGAGATGTTATCGTGGTAAGCAGCGTGTCGTGCATTTACGGCTTGGGTGCGCCCGAGGACTATTACCGAATGAGCATTTCGCTTCGCCCCGGTATGCAGATGGAGCGGGACGAGCTTATACGCCGCCTTGTGGAAATCAACTACAAGCGCAACGACGTCGAATTTGCACGTACCAATTTTAGAGTTAAAGGCGACGTGGTGGATATCTTCGTGGCTTCGTCCAGCGAAATAGCCGTACGTGTGGAATTTTTTGGTGACGAAATTGACAGCATAAGCGAGTTCGAGGCGGTAAGCGGCCACGTTATAAGCAATCTTAAGCACGTTGCGATCTTTCCTGCAAGCCACTATGCCGTGGAGCAGGAGCGACTTACTCGCGCGGCAACCATGATACAAAACGACCTTGATGAAAGGGTAGAATTTTTCATTAGTCAGGGAAAGCCACTCGAGGCCGAGCGCATAAAGCAGAGGGTGACCTACGACCTTGAAATGATGCGCGAAATCGGCTATTGTAGCGGTATCGAAAACTATTCTCGCTATTTTGACGGTCGCAGTCCGGGCGAGCCGCCATTTACGCTTCTTGATTATTTTCCGGACGATTTTGTGCTGTTTGTGGACGAAAGTCACATGACGGTGCCGCAAATTCGCGCAATGTACCATGGCGACCTTGCACGCAAAACCAGCCTTGTCGATTACGGATTCAGACTTCCTGCGGCGTACGACAACCGCCCGCTTAACTTTGCCGAATTCAACGACCGCATAGGTCAGGTTGTGTATGTATCGGCAACTCCTGCGGCGTACGAAAAGGAAAAGGCCGGCGGCGAAATAGCCGAGCAGCTTATTCGCCCCACGGGGCTTATGGATCCGCCCATCGAGGTGCGCAAAATCGAGGGTCAAATAGATGATCTGCTTACCGAAATAAAGGCTACTGCGGCAAAGGGAGGAAGGATTCTTGTCACAACTTTGACTAAACGTATGTCCGAAAGCTTGACCAATTACCTATCCGAAAACGGTGTAAGGGTAAAATATTTACATTCGGATATAGACACGATGGAGCGTATACAGATAGTCAACGGACTGCGCCGAGGCGACTTTGACGTGATAGTGGGCATCAATCTTTTGCGAGAGGGCTTGGACATTCCCGAGGTAATGCTGGTTGCCATTCTCGATGCCGACAAGGAGGGCTTTTTGCGAAGCTCGTCCGCACTCATTCAGACGGTGGGGCGTGCCGCTCGTAACGCCGAAAGCAGAGTTATACTCTACGCCGACACAGTGACAGGCTCGATGAAAACGGCTATGGACGAAACCGAGCGTCGCCGCACCATTCAGGGCGACTACAACGCTAAGCACGGCATAACGCCCAGGACCATTGTTAAGCCGATAGCAAATTCAATAGAAATCACGTCCAAGGTTACTAAGGTAAGCTACGACGATATCCCCGACCAGATAGACAAGCTAAAGGCACTGATGGCGGTAGCAAGCAGCTCGCTGGATTTCGAGACGGCAATCAAGCTGCGTGACAACATTCAAGAGCTAAAGGCGCTTCAAAACAAGATGAAAAAGGACAAAAGGAATGGATAATATAGTTATCAAAGGGGCAAAAGAAAACAACCTCAAAAATATCAATATGGTGCTCCCGCGTGAAAAGCTTATCGTCTTTACGGGGCTTTCGGGCAGTGGAAAGACCAGTCTTGCCTTCGACACCATTTTTGCCGAGGGACAGCGCCGATACGTGGAGTCGCTTTCCTCGTACGCAAGACTGTTTTTGGGTCAGATGAACAAGCCTGACGTGGAAAGCATAGACGGGCTTTCGCCGGCAATTTCCATTGACCAAAAAACGACCAGCCGCAATCCGCGTTCGACGGTCGGAACGGTCACCGAGGTTTACGACTACCTGCGTTTGCTGTACGCGCGTATCGGAACGGTGCATTGCCCCAACTGCGGAAAGGAAATTGCTCAGCAGTCGGTCGACCAAATTCTCGACCGCATAATTAGCTACGGTGAGGGTGCAAAAATTATGATTAACGCTCCCGTGGTGCGTGGCAGAAAGGGTGAGTACAAGGCTATGCTTGCCGATTTTGCAAAAAGCGGCTTTGTGCGAGTGAACGTGGACGGCAAGGTGTACAATCTCGGCGAGGATATTCCGCTTGACAAGCAGGTTAAGCACGATATAAGCGTGGTGGTCGACCGAATAGTGATAAAGGACGGCGTGCGTACAAGGCTTTCGGACAGCGTGGAAACCGCGCTTCGCCTTGCGGAGGGGCTTGTGTCTGTAACCCACGACGGCACGGACGAGCTGTTTTCCACCAAATATTCTTGCCCCGATTGCAACGTATCGATTGCCGAGGTCGAGCCGCGACTGTTCTCGTTTAACAGTCCGTTCGGCGCTTGCCCCGAGTGCACGGGACTTGGCTTTTTAGAGAAAATCGACCCCGAGCTTATTTACGGGGACGGAAGCAAAACGCTGCGAGAGGGTGCGCTTACGATTAGCGGTTGGAATTTTGATAGCAGTCATGCCGAAATGTTTTTCAAGGCGCTAAGCAAGCGTTACGGATTTTCGCTTGACGTGCCGTATAAGGACTTGCCCGAGGACGTCAAGCAGATTTTGCTGTATGGCAACGGTGGCGAAAAGCTTGATTTGTCATACAACTCATACAGCTTTTCGGGCAGTATGCGAGCCTCCTTCGAGGGTGTTGTTACCAATCTCGAGCGCCGCTATCGCGAAACAACCAGCGACTACGTTAAAAGCGATATTTATAGATTTATGCGCACCTCGCCGTGTCCCGTTTGCCATGGGCTAAGGCTTCGTAAGGAGGCTCTTTCGGTAAAGGTGGGAGGCTTAAATATAGCCGAGCTTTGCGCTATGTCGGTGCGAGATCTTACTGCCTTTTTGGACAGACTTGAGCTTGGCGGCGCAAAGGCAATAATCGCAGGGCCTGTGCTTAAGGAAATCAAGGCGCGGCTCAAATTTCTCGCAGACGTAGGGCTGAATTATCTTACATTGTCGCGTGGCGCGGCAACGCTTAGTGGCGGCGAGGCACAGCGAATAAGGCTGGCTACGCAAATCGGCTCGGGACTTACGGGTGTGCTGTATATTCTGGACGAGCCGAGTATAGGCTTGCATCAGCGTGACAATGAAAAGCTTATTTCTACGCTTGCTAATCTTCGTGATCTTGGCAACACGCTTATAGTGGTAGAGCACGATGAGGAAACCATACGAAGCGCAGATTATATAGTAGATATAGGACCGGGTGCAGGTGTTCACGGCGGTCATATCGTGGCAGAGGGCGACCTTAATGCTATACTAAGCAGCAAGGTCTCGCTAACGGGCGCATATCTTAGGGGCGATAAAAGAATAGAGGTTCCGTCCGCTCGCCGCACTCCCAAGGGATTTATTTCGGTTAGGGGCGCTCAGCAGAACAATCTCAAAAATATTGACGTGGATATTCCGCTTGGCGTGATTACGGCGGTGACGGGCGTAAGCGGTAGCGGCAAAAGCACGCTAATCAACCAAACACTTAGTCCGGCGGTAAGCAACAAAATTATGGGCACAAGGCTGCAGGTCGGCAAGCATGAGAGCATCGAGGGCTTAGATCAGCTTGATAAGATTATTGTTATTGACCAAAGCCCCATCGGACGCACGCCGCGAAGTAATCCCGCCACCTACACGGGAGTTTTTACGGCAATTCGTGACCTATATGCCAAGACGCAGGATGCTATGCAGCGAGGCTTTAAGTCGGGTAGATTTAGCTTCAACGTTAAGGGTGGCAGATGCGAAAACTGTTCGGGTGACGGCATAATCAAGATAGAAATGAACTTTTTGCCCGACGTGTACGTTGAGTGTGAGGTGTGCAAGGGTAAGCGCTACAACCGCGAAACGCTGGAGGTTAAATATAAGGACAAGAGCATTGCCGACGTTTTGGATATGACAATCGAGGAGGCAATGGGCTTTTTTGAGAATATTCCGTCCATATATAACCGTATTCGCACGCTGTACGAGGTGGGGCTTGGTTACGTCAAGCTCGGTCAGCCTGCAACCACTCTTTCGGGCGGTGAGGCTCAACGTGTCAAGCTTGCCACCGAGCTTAGCCGC
Source organism: Clostridia bacterium (assembly GCA_017500845.1). Taxonomy (GTDB): domain Bacteria; phylum Bacillota; class Clostridia; order Christensenellales; family Pumilibacteraceae; genus CAG-552. Next base: position 626 of record JAFVXY010000002.1, on the reverse strand, counting down.
AAGGCAACGGGCAGGACGCTTTACGTTCTTGACGAACCCACCACTGGCTTGCATATCGCGGACGTGGACAAGCTGATTCAGATTTTGCACCGACTTGTAAAAAACGGCAATTCCATCGTGGTTATCGAGCATAACCTTGACGTAATTAAGATTGCCGACTACGTAATCGACCTTGGACCCGAGGGCGGTGACGGCGGAGGAACGGTTATTGCTCGCGGCACACCCGAGGAGGTTGCTTGCATCCCCCATAGTCATACCGGAGTATTCCTAAAGAAGGTTTTGGGGTTACAAAAATCAGTTTTTGAGTGCTGCTGTTAGGCGGCAACGCAAAAAGGCAGATTGAGACGCTGCTGGCATTGTACTTTTTTGACAGACGATTTGTGGTTACCGCAAGTATGTGCAAAATTCAATCAAAAAAGTTAAAAATAATTAAAAAAAGAGTATAAAAATTGTTGACTTGTGCGAATGCATATAGTACAATAACAAAGCTGTCCCGTTTGAGGGGGCGGCGCGAACATTGGAAATATATAGAACAAGAAAGCGAATTAAAAACACAACAACGAACAAAGTCAATTAACGGAAGTCAGTGAAGTTAAGAGACAGAGTTAAACCAGATATTTGGATAC
>JAFVXY010000020.1 GCA_017500845.1 Clostridia bacterium | reverse complement strand
TATCTACGGTATGCCCGTGCTTAACGTAGACGAGTGCAAGAGCATTTACATCTTTAACTACGACCTCAAGCCCGGCTATGCTGGCGTTGACAACCCGCTTTATACGAGAACTGAGGGCGTTCACCTCTATCTTGGTAACGCGCAAGACACTCTTGCAAAGTTCCTTGAGGATATGAACAAATAAGGTTAAAAGCAAACAAAAAATTCCTTTGGCAAATAGTCAAAGGAATTTTTTTATGCACAAACGTCACCATAACCTTGCTCTTTTGAATAGAAAAAATCCCAGCAGAACGTTTTCTGTTGGGATTTTGTACTTACGTTGTTGTGATTTCTTTACCATTAGGCTTGAAATAATCGAAGTAAAGCTGATTGATTAAGCCTAAGAAATGCTCGGCGACAGCCTTACGGTCGAGTCCGCTGTCCATAAGCTCGCCTATTTTTATGGGCTTACCTATTACCACCTTTCTCTTTTTGTTTACCTTGCCTATGTATACGGGGTACACGGGAACATCCTCGCCCGTTTTTCGACGGTACATTTCGCTTAAAAAAACGAAGCCTGTATGTAGCTCGATAAACTCATCGTGATAACCGCTGTTAGAATTTTCGGGATAGATACCTACCGCAATACCGTTGTCCAGACATTCCATACTGTAATTAATTGTTTTGCGCATACGCGAGCCTATATATGACGGAATAGCCTTTAGTCCCTTGTACACATACGGGCTGAAAATAGCCTCGATTGTTGACTTGATTGACGCCCAAAACTTGTTGGTTCCATTCTTTTGAACGTACAGCACGTCACGAAGATAGTGCCATCTATCCTTGTAGCCTTCCATCATTGGGGACGCCGCCCACCTTGCATGAAAGATAGGTAAGCTTAACTCTAAGCTGAGCGGACCTTTTTTGTTTGCGTGGTTGGATACGATAATACATTTTTCGGTCATTGGTTCGTCGCCAAGATTAACGACTTCTTTCGCCCCCAAAAAGGGCTTTACGATTGCTTTAAATATGCGCCAGACGGGTTGCTTGCGCTTTGGTAATTTCCACTTCATCGCATTTTCCTCCTTGTCTGTGGTATTTTATTATATGAAATAATATTAGTCGATTGCTTCTATCAAAAAGCTAACGGGACGGAAGCCGTCATTGCACGAAATCATCGCGCTGTGCGGATTCTTCATCCAGCCATCAAAAAAGTTACCGCCGCCTGCGGCAAGCTCCTTTACAAACTGCTCCATACTCCCCCATGCGCTATCACACAAAAGGGGTGGCTTTTCGCCGCCCAAGCTTACAAAAACCTCGCCACCCGTAAGTGAACAGGTATGCTCGATTTCGTTTTCGTACTCGGCGATTAAGTCGTCGTATCTCGCTATTCTTTTGACAGTAATTTTAACTTTTTTCATTCTTCCTTGTTGATTGCTGCTATTTAGCATTTACGTATTGCTATTTTTTTGACAACGCTTACTTTTTAACAAGGCTTTGATTGCCTCGCCTGCCATAATCATTCCTGCTACGGGCGGCACGAAGGACACACTGCCGGGAGTTCTTTGCCCCTTTATCGGTTCTTCGGTAGAATACACTACTCTAAGTCTATTTATTCCGCGTTTGCGCAATTCTCTACGCATTACCCTTGCAAGTGGGCAATAAGACGTTTCGTACACGTCACCCACCCTAAATGCCGTCGGGTCTATGCGATTACCCGTACCAAGGCAACAAATCAGCTTATCCCCCACAATGGAAGCAAGCGTGAGCTTTGCCGTAACGGTATCCACCGCATCAAGCACGAAGTCGAATTGGTCAAAGCTTATTGCATCTGCATTTTCGGGCAAGAAAAATAAATCGTATTTGTGAAGCACAAGGTCGGGATTGATGGCAAGCAAGCGTTTTTCCATAGCATCCACCTTCTTTTCGCCCACGTTTGTGCTTAGTGCGATAATCTGCCTGTTGATATTGGACGGGCATACTACGTCACCGTCCACGATGGTAAGCTCGCCTACGCCTGCCCTAACAAGAGCTTCGGCGGCAGATCCGCCTACTCCGCCCAAGCCGAACACTGCAACGTGACTGCTTTTTAGCGTGCTAAGGTCGCCAAGCACTGCTTCGCTACGCGATAAATCCATAGCTACCCCTCTATCCCAAACAATGCCGGGAACAATGAAGCAAGTGACATTATAATCAAAAACACTATGCCCGCCACCGCTATGCAAATAAGTAGCCTAAGCCAAAAGCTTTTGATGTTAGGCATAAGCTTGTAGCACACAAGAAATCCAATCACACCAAGCACCGCGCCGATAAGTCCACCAAGTACACTAACCAAAAATGGGAGTAAGCCTATAAGGTAGTCGTACCAAAAGAGCTTTGTTAGCATCACAGAGGTCTGACCGCGGTAGAAAAACACGCCCGAAAAGAGTGAGCCGCAAACAACGCACTTTTCGCTACCAAGCATAAAGGTGTTCTTTTCTTCGCCCTTAAGCGCCATTCCCTCATAACTGACCTTTGCCTTGCCATTCCAAAAATTAATATCTATGTCAAAGCGTCCGTTTATGTCAACAACATATTTCATACAGCTATTATACTATATAATTTTGCTTTTGGCAAGAATTTTGCAAAAAAAAATCCCGCCTTAGTTAGGCGGGAAATGCTTGCAATAAAGCAATTATTTCTTTTTGTATTCTACTCCCATGATTTTTATATAACCGTCACCCTTTTCGAACGGCATGGGGATTCTGATTTCTTCTCCGTCCTTATCCTCGTAAATAAAGATGATTTCGTTGCCGTCATCGCTGATTTCGTATTTGCCCTCTACAACCTCGTCCTCGCCAAATGTGGCATCTACGGTCATAGTGTACTTGCCAAACGCACCAAACTTATAAGTGGTTTTAGTGCCAAGAATTTCGTTTTCATAAGTGCCGCTAAGTCCCGAGCAGGATGTAAGTGCAAACATGCACATAATGAGCATACAAGCAGCAAGTGCAATTGATATAGTTTTTTTCATAATGTTCCTCCCATATTTTACTAAAAATATTGTACCATAGTCGCGTTTTTTTGTCAATAGGGATTTTTAAATTTTTTTGTAAATTTTGTTACATCGTGTTTTTAGTAAAAGCATACAATCAGTCTGCTGCTTTTTTGACCGTACTAAGCCTCCGCACACCCACATGACAATAAAACTCAAACGCCTATAAAACACTTTTTTATAATTGACAAAGTTGTCGATATTTGCTATGATAATTGCAAGTTTCAACATTTTACACAGGTGGTTTGTTATGAAAGAATTTTTAAGCGGCTCGGGTGAAGCACAAGGCGCATATTCGTGGCAGCATTTGACGTTTGTTACCACGCTTATGGTTATAATGGTTTTGTCGGCGATCTTTTTGGGAAAGCGGTATAAAAATCAAGAGTTAGCCGCAAAAAACAAGGTTTTAATTTGGGCGGCAATACTAATTGACGGATTTGAGCTGGCAAAAATCATTATCGCCTGCTCGCTTGACGGATCTATTGCGCCACTTCGCATGATGTTGCCATTATTCCTATGCAGCATACAGCTGATTGCCATTCCGCTTGCGGCGTTTAGTAAGGGCAAGCTCAAAAACGCCGCCCTTGATTTTGTACTAATCTTTGGAATTTTGGGCGCAGTGATGGGTACTTACGGAGCCGCGCAGAATTACAACGCTTATCCCGTGCTCTCTTGGCCAAACCTCGTTTCGGGAATCACCCATTCAATCTCGGGCTTTGCCTCCTTGTACATAATACTCTCGGGTATGGCTAGCATGAAGAAGGAAAGTATTCCTATTTGTCTAAGCATCCTATCCGCCTTTTGCATCTTGGCGTATATTGCAAACATAACGCTTGATTACAACTATATGTTTTTGATGCGCGGTGACGGCACACCTTACGATATCTTCTTTAATTTGGTCGGCGGCAGCCCCATACTTTATCCCCTTATCGTGGTGGCGCTGTTCTTTGTGTATATTCTCGGCTTCTACTATGTATACATCTTGATTAAACACAAGAATACATCTATCTCCGCCGACCCCATTGCGGCGGTAGCGGCCACCTGCGAGCATGATTGCACCGAACAATCCATAAAGCAGCAGGAAAATCAAATATAACAAAAATGTTGCTTGTGCAAAAACTAAGCTTACAAAAACAAGGCGTAGGAATTACTCCTACGCCTTGTTTGTTTTTGTTTTCGTTTTATATACGGTCTTACTAAATTACCCAGTCACCGTTTTTGAAGATCTCAATCTCCTCACCCTTTTCGGTGGTTGCGATGATCGAAAGGTCTTCGGTGCCAATCATAAAGTCAACGTGCTCAAGCGAGTCGTTAAGACCAGCCTTTGCAAGCTGCTCCTTGGTCATCTTGTCGCCGCCCTTTATGCAACCGGGGAAAGCTCTGCCGATTGCGAAGTGGCAGGAAGCGTTCTCGTCAAAAAGGGTATTATAGAACAAGGTATTAAGGTTTTGTATGGGCGAATTGTAGCCAACAAGTGCGATTTCGCCAAGATAGTGCGAGCCCTCGTCCGTCTCGATAATGCCCTTAAGAGTTTCGTAGCCCTTTTCTGCCGAGTAGTCAACGATTCTGCCATCCTTGAAGGTGAGCTTGAAGTTTTCCATAATTCCACCCGAGCGAACAAGCGGCTTTGCGGATACGAGCGTTCCGTTTGCCGAGAACTTATCGGGACAGCTGAATACTTCTTCGGTGGGGATATTTGCGGTAAAGTCTACTCCGCCGCCGCCCTTCTCCACTGCGCCCGTAAAGATATAACCCTTGGGCATTCCGATGGTGAAGTCGGTGCCAATGCTGTTTTTGTAGTGGAACGAAACGATTTTTGCGCGGTTAAGGAATCTGCTACGCTTAGCAAGCTTTGCCGCGTGCTTGCGCCATGCGCCAAGCGTGTCGGTCTTGTCGAGGCGAACGGTCTTGTGAAGATACTTCCACTGCTTTTCGAGAGCTGCCTTATCGCTAAGCTCGGGGAACATCTTCTTTGCCCACTCTACGTTGGGATATGCAACAATACACCAGCGAGTCTGGTTGGAGCCGGTGGATTCACGGAAACGAGCAAGCGCCTTGCTGGTAGCACGACCTGCCGCCGTAACCTTTTGGGGCGGAATGTTCTTGAGAAGGTCGGGAAGCTCCGAAATAATGTTGATGCTTACAGCCTTGGTGTCTACTATATAGTTGCGGGAATCTACCACCCATTGCGGAATGTTGGTAAGAGTTTCCTCGGTCTGATAGTCATAAGCAAGTCTGCTAAGCTCGCCATCACTCCAAAAAACGGTAACCTTGGGTGCGCCACTGCGATACGCTTGGTCTGCCACCTCGCGCACGAGATCTGCCGCAAGAATGGGTGCGAAAATTGCAACCGGCTCGCCGGGCTGAAGATTAACGCCCTGCTTTACGATAAGCTCAGCATACTTTTGTAATTTTTTGTCCATTTTATTTCTCCTTGATGTATAATTTTTAATTTTGCTCCGATTCATTAGACGGTGATAAAAACAGTACGTCGAATGGTAGTCGGAATCATAAAATACTAACGTTTCATTTTGGTAAAAATGTTGTACGTATTTTGCTCGGTGATTTCTTCGATTTCTTCCACCGACTTACCAAGCACTTCTGCCACTTTTGCGGCAACAAAACGCACATACGTAGGATAGTTTAGCTTACCGCGATGCGGCACAGGCGTAAGATACGGGCAGTCCGTTTCCACCAAAATGCGGTCAAGCGGCAACGCCTTGATAATTTCGGGAGCCTTGACCGCGTTCTTAAAGGTGATTGCCCCCGAAAACGAAATATAGAATCCCATATCCACGTACTTAAGCGCTGTTTCCTTACTGCCCGAAAAGCAGTGCATAACTGCTCCGCCACTAAGACAATCGCGGTGGTCGCGAATTATATTGTCCATATCCTCGTAAGCGTCACGCAAATGAAATACAGCAGGCAACCCGGTGCGTTTTACCGCATAAAGCTGACGGATAAGCGCATCCCTTTGCACGGCTCTATCCACCGTGTCGTAGAAGTAGTCCAGACCAATTTCGCCATACGCTACCGTTTTTTCGTGACCGCAAAGCTCCACTAAGCTGTCAATCTGCGCATCCGAAAGCTCCGCGCAGTCGGACGGATGAACACCCACGGAACAATAAACGTCCTTATGCTCCTTAGCAAGATCTAACGCACGAAGTGAGGACTCCACGTCGTAGCCCACGACTACAATCTTTTTTAGTCCGTCTGCGTGCATATTGCCCACTATTTGGTGTACGTCCTCGTAGCGTGCGTCGTTGAGGTGCGCGTGCGAGTCAATCATTAACAAACCTCGCTTCCGCTATTAACCTTAGTTTCGGGAGATACAAGCACAACCTTGTCGCCGTGAGTTGCGCAAAGCACCATACCCTCGCTGAGTATGCCGCGAAGCTTAACCGGCTTGAGGTTGGCAACGAGCACAACCTGCTTGCCCACCATTTCCTCGGGGGTATAGCTTTTTGCGATACCGCTGACAACGGTGCGAGTTTCCTCGCCTACCTTGACGGTAAGCTTAAGCAGCTTGTCTGCCTTTTCTACCTTTTCACAAGCTATAACCTCTGCCACACGAAGCTGGGTGTTGAAAAATTCATCTATGGTAATTTCCTTCTTTTCTTCTACCTTAGCTTCTTCTTTTACCTCGGGCTTCTTTTCTTCGCCTGCATTTGCTAAACTCATAAGCTCTTCAAGCTCCTTTTTTACATCCAATCTTTTGTAAAGAACAGTTCCCTCGCCTACCTTAAAGCTCTCAGTATCGCCGTAGCTTATGCCCACAAGAGTGTCGGGCACGCTAAGACCGAGGTCAGCAAAAATGCGACCTGCGCCAAGCGGAATAAAGGGTAGCAACGCGCCTGCAATCAATTTTATACCCTCGAGAAGCTGGTAGATAACGGCGTTAAGCTTTTCGGTTTCACCCTCTTTGTTAAGCTTCCACGGCATATGAATATCGATAAACTTATTAGATGCCGATACGAATGCGAAGATTCCCTCGAGCGCGTCCGAGCAAGAATATTTGTTCATCGAGCCGTCAAGCTTATTGTAAAGTCCTTTTGCCATAGCAATATAATCGTCGTCAATAAATGCCGAGGGCTTTTTTACCGTGCCGCCAAAGTACTGATTTGCCATTGACACCGTGCGCTTGACGAGGTTGCCAAGGTCGTTTACGAGGTCGGCGTTGATTCGGGTAAGGAACGCCTCGTCAGTATAAATTCCGTCCGAGCCGAAGGGAATTTCGCGAAGCAAATAGTATCTTAGCGCGTCAATTCCGTAGCGATCCGCCAAAACGAACGGATCGGCAACGTTGCCCTTGCTTTTGCTCATCTTGTCGCCGCCAAATAGCATCCAGCCGTGTCCGTACACCTTTTTGGTAATAGGAAGACCGAGCGCCATAAGGATTGCGGGCCATATTATAGCGTGGAAGCGAACGATTTCCTTGCCCACCATGTGAAGATCGGCAGGCCAATAGTCCATGCGCTCCTCGCCTGCGTTGTAGCCAAGTGCGTTGATATAGTTGGTAAGCGCATCGATCCAAACGTAAACCGAGTGCTTTTTGTCAAACGTTACGGGTATGCCCCACTTTACTGAGGTACGCGAAACAGCAAGGTCGGATAGGTCGGTAAGGAAGTTGTTTACCATCTCGTTTACACGCGACTTAGGCTCTAAGAAATCCGTTTCGGTAAGTAGCTTGCGAAGCGGCTCCTTGTACTTGCTTAGTCTAAAGAAGTAGCTTTCCTCCTCGGCGTCAATAACCTCTCTGCCGCAGTCGGGGCACTTGCCGTCTACCAGCTGGCTTGCAGTCCAAAAGGACTCACACGGCGTGCAATACTTGCCTGTGTAGGTCGCCTTGTAGATATCGCCCTGCTCGTACAGCTTTTGGAAAATCTTCTGAACGCTTTCTACATGATAGTCGTCGGTGGTACGAATGAACTTGTCGTACTTAATATCAAGCAGCTCCCACAATCTTTTGATGTCAGCTACAAGCTCGTCAACGAATTCCTTAGGCTGCTTGCCCGCTGCCGTAGCGCGCTCGTGAATCTTTTGACCGTGCTCGTCCGTACCGGTAAGCATGAACACGTCAAAGCCCATAAGGCGCTTGTATCTTGCGATTGCGTCACAGCAAACCGTGGTATAGCTGTGTCCGAGATGCCATTTACCGCTGGGATAGTAAAGCGGTGTAGTAATATAAAATTTTTGTTTGTTTGCCATAGTTATTTCCTCTCTTTCTAAGCCTAAACAAATTATTCTACCACTAATTATAGCGCAAATCCAAAAAAAAGTCCATTCTTTTTAACAGCTTTTTTACATATACATTACTAAAAGGAGGAAAAATGAGTAAAATTTGGCTTATTATGCTACTTTCGTCGCTTGCTACTGCCCTTTTTACCGATCCCAGCGTCGCTATTTCGGCGATGCTGACAGGCGCAACTGACTCTGTTGCTCTTGCAATGGAGCTTGTTGCCGTGTACGGAGTATGGCTTGGTTTCTTTGCTCTACTGGACAAAACAGGAGTGGCCGACATTATTGCAAAGCTTCTTCGTCCGCTGATAAAATTTCTGTTTAAGGGGAGTAGCGACGAGGCGCAAAAATACGTATCTATGAATATGTCCGCAAACCTTATTGGTCTTGGAAACGCCGCTACGCCTATGGGAATTTCGTCCATCAGACTACTTGGTGACGAACAGCCAAGCGCAAATACCAACGTAATTATGATGGTGGTAATCTCGGCAACGAGTCTACAAATTCTGCCCACCACCGTAATTAGCATGCGTGCGGCACACGGCTCGGCAAATGCCGCCGACTTTTTGTTGCCGTGTATCGTAGCAACCATTGCTTCGACGGTTATCGGCGTCACTCTTGTAAAATTATTGTCCAAGATTTTCCCTGACGGTAAAAGAAAGCTATGACCGCATACGTTGTTCCCGTTTTATTTGTAATCGTGCTTGTGGTGTCATTTTTTAAGAAAAAGGATGCATACTCGTACTTTATAGACGGCTCGCGCTCGGCACTTGATCTTATGGTTGGGGTATTCCCGTACCTTATGACCATAATGATGTGCGTAGAGCTTTTTCGTCAAACGGGCGTAAGCGAAAGGGTGTCTGATTTTGTCGCACCCGTTTTTGAGATACTCGGCTTCCCCAAACAGCTTGTTGAGCTTATTCTGCTTAGACCGCTTAGCGGCGCAGGCTCGCTGTCAATCCTTGACAATATTTACGCAACCTACGGCACGGATACCTTTGTGGGTAGATGTGCCTCGGTAATATACGGATCAAGCGAAACAGTATTTTACGTTAGTGCCATATACCTATCCAAAAGCAAAACCAAAAAGCTGCGCTACGCCATACCCGTTGCACTTATTGCATCCCTCTTAGGCTCGATTATAGGTTGTGCCTTACTTCGGGTAATGTAAAGTGCCTAACAAAAAAACGATGGGACGTACCCACCGTTTTTTTGTTATTTTATATTTACGTCTAATTTCTTTGCTTCTTTTTTGCAAGAACCGCAACAAGAGCAGCGCTTACTGCTGCAACAAAGCCTATCATAAGACCGCCGCCACCGTTATTGCCCCCGATAGACGGAGCAGCAACCGTACCGCAGTTTGAGGGCTTCTCAGGAGTTTCCTCTTCGCCACCGTCATCAGGCTGAGTGCTTGGAGTCTGGTATTCCCAATATGCATACAAGGTTATATCCTCGGTCAAGGTAAAGCCTTGTACCGCAGTCGTGTAGGCATCGTCAGCAAAATAACCAACAAACGTCCACTTTGCACCCAAAGATGTCGGCTCGAGCAAATTGGTTTGGTCAAACACCGTTCCGTAATCGTAGTCAATGGTTGACACAACCGAGCCGACCATATCTATAATCGTAACGGTGTATTGCAAAACGTCTACCTTGTACTGCGCTGTGAATACTATATCCTCGGTAATCACGGCAGGAATTTCCTTATCCCAACCGATAAAGGTGTAGTCATACTGATCGGTATCCTCACGAGAGGGTGTGGGGATTACTCCGTCAAGCTCGGAGCCACTGCTTATCATATACGAAGCAAGCTCGGTTCCGTCGTAATCAACGAACTGCACCTTATGGAAAGTTTGAGGGTTAAAGCCGCTTTCTACCATACAGGTTGTAATCGTGCTTATAGCCTCGTCACTAAAATCAAGCTCAATTGCCGTTTGCAAATACTTATCTATAAAATCTTGAAAATTCGAGTAGCGCTGAAGCTTATCCATAGTGTTAAACCAAAGCTTGCCAATTCTCTCGTTGGTGAAATATTCGGGCATTGCCTGACAAATATTATACTGAAGGTGCGTTAGAATGGTGCTGTTGAAATGAACACCGTTGTAGTCACAATTAGCATCCTGTGTATGGGTTCCCGAGCCATGACCTCTTTCGCCGCATACAAATTTTTGTGATGCCGTATAGCGCTGACCTTGCGTTCCCCCAATGGTGGAACGAAGATTGGTTTTGCCTTGACGGACTGCCATTTCTGACATTGCATCCTCTGCAACGGTCCAAAAGTCATCGCCGGTATCGCCCTCGATAAGCGCACCAATTATGTCCGAAATTGCCTCGTCAATTGCACCCGACTCACCCTCGTATTCCAAGCCGGAATAGTATTTGGTTATAGCGTGCTGATATTCGTGTCCAAGAACGTCCAACGCCTTTGCGGGGTCCTGTAGATTACCCCACCTGCTTCCGTCACCGATAGCGATAGTTGCTATTTTGGTTTCAAGATCGGTAGAGCAAAACGCGTTGTCGTAATTTCGCTGATAGTGGATCCATACGCGTATAATATACTCACCTCTCTGCTCGTAATTGCCGCTGATAGTGTCATTATTGCCATCCACGCCGCGAATACTTACGCCCAAATTGCCGTTGGCGTAGAAGTCGTACGTCTTAACCACGTTATTCCACGCAGAAACTGCAACGGGATCAAAGCTCTCGGTTCCATCGTCGCTTATGCTCAAAAAGCCCTGCGTGGGGTCAAACGCGTTTGTGTTTTGTACGTCAGCAAGAAATATGTTGCGCGTTTCATCAATCATTATGTACTTACCCGCTTGCACGTCGTGAGTAACCTCGATTTGCACCTCGTTGCCCATAGCGTCGGTCTGAGTTATAATTTTAATAACAACGCCGACAGCGTGGTTTTGCAGTGTATCGGCAGCCACAATATCGGTTTGCTCCGCCCCAAAATTGCTTGAAGCAATCTTGAACGTAACGCCTACCGTAAGCGCCAATACAAAAGTAAGAATAAAGCCAAAAAACTTTTTCATTTTTCGCTCCTTTAGTTTAATAGTACTATTATACTATATAATAACATATATTTTTAGTGCATATTGTGAAATTTTTGGTTAAATTTTTCACTAAAATATCCACCTAACTTAGGTGGATATTTTAGTGTTCTGTTTTTATCAATGCCTTCAACTACACACGCAATCTCAACAATCTATTACGCCGCAGTATCCGCTTCAACCGCCACCGCAATGCCGACAATCTCTTGCGTTGTAAGGTCCATTATAACAAAATATGCAGGTTCTTCCTCGGTTGCCTCTGTATACATAAACATATAGGTGGTGCCATCATCACTTGCCGCAAGTATTATTGCCGAATACATAAACTGTATATCAAAAAGCTCATTGTCTACTCCATCACTCACCAAAATAGTGTTGTCAGCGGTGAACGTAAGTGTTACTGTCGAGTCATCATTACCGATGACCTCGTATTGGCTGCTAGCGTAAAACTCCAAGGTGTTGTCGCGACTTGCCGAAATCATTTCTACGATCGCCATAAAGCTTTCGTAGCCCACCTTGAGCTCGGTAAGAAGAGAGTTGCCGTCCTCGCCAGAGACCTCAACATAATCCTCGATGCTTGTCGGCTTAACGATTTTATCGGTGGTTTCGCCAAAGCTCAAGCTAACCTGAAGAAAGGGCTCATCTTCAACTGGAACGTTAAAATCTACGGTGAATTTGGTAATGCGGTTTTCCTTAGCAAAAAGACCCACCTTAAGATTAAATCCAGGCAACTCAATTGCAGAACCTTCATGTCTCAATTCAACTTCTTCAGAAACATTAATTTCCAAAACATAATGACCAAGCGAAGCGCAATAGGTGATTGTCAGCTTTTCGGACAGATATTCCATTACCGCCGTTGCAGAGCCAACCTCATCTGATGCCAAAAACTCCTCAAGCGTCATTCCGGTATTGGAATAAATAATTTCGTCAAGCATAGCCATAACCGCGGCAGTAAGCTCCTCCTCGGTCATCTCGGTATCGCTACCTGCAATAAAGGGCGGGTTGTTCTCAAGCGGCATAAGCATTTCTACTATGCTCTCGAAATCGTTGGTAAATTCTCTTATGCATAACTTTTCGACAAACTCTTCTTCGCCCAAATCCATAACCGTATCGACAAAAAGACCCTCGCCGTAAAGATACAACTTCGCGCCCATCTCCTCCTCTTTAGTCTCTTCACCATAAGTAACCTTTTGGGTCACGCTCGCATCAAGACTTAACTCAACATCACTAAGATCGGCGTAATTAAGTAAGCCGCTTAATTCCACTATGTCGTTGCTCACTGCCAGTTCTTCGCCAACAAAAAGCTCCGTCTCAAAATCAATATCTAAATCAAACTTATACCCCTGAACGCCCACGTAGCTTGATGCGTCACCGTAAGCCTCGATAGCCGAAGAAAACGTCTCGACATCTATCGCGGTATACACGGGCTGATCGTCATCGGGCTTTTGGCAAGCAACCATTGCAAAGGCAACCAACGAAATCGTAAGTGCAAAAATAATTGCAAGAATCTTTTTCATTATTATTCTCCTTTTTTATTTGGCTTCGCTTGCACAAAAAAAGCAAGCGCGTAACCATATTATTTGTTAAATTGTACCATACAAATCCAGTGTTGTCAATACCCTTTTTTTGAAAAAGTCACAAAAAAATCTACCGATGTACAATAATAACAATGCGGCAAATCTCACTCCAAAAAAGCATTACGGGCAAAAAGAGAGAACTCGGCATATCAGATGACCGCTTTGTTCTCTACTTGTTTGCTCAGTGGTTTTGTCAATCTATATTGTATTTGTTCTTTGCGCTAATAAATGTTTTTGAGCTACACCGTTACGCCAATCTTGGATATGCAACAGCAAGAAGCTTTAGTGTAGTTGGGTTATAAACCATAAAATGCGCTGGTTCTTCTTCGGTTGCTTCGTAATATACAAACATTGCTGCATTTCCGCTACGGTCGGCGGCAATGATTATTGACGAATATGCAATTTGTATTTCTAAGTGCTGAGTAGCAAACCCCATATCTAAACAAACTATTCTACTCTCAAGGAAGGAAAGTATTGCCGTGTAGTCTTGATTCATAAAGGTGACGTCATATTGCATACTTGCGTAAAAATCCAAGGTTTTGTCGCGGCTTGGCGAAATAAAATTGACGGCACTCATAAAGCTGTCGTAACGGGATTTTAACTCGGCAAGTATAGACTCACCCTCACCCGAAACCTCAACGTAGTCTTGGGGATTTATTGGCTTAACGATTTTTTCGGCGGTCTCGCCAAAGCTCATACTATAACTTATCGTGTTTGACTCAACTGCAAAGTCACAAGCTACGGTGAAATTGGTTATACGGTTTTCATTAGCGTAAAGCTCTACCTTATAATTAATAGCAGGAAGAATAACCGTTGCGCCTTCTTGCTCTATGGTAACCGCCTCGGGAATATTCGCTTCCAAAACGTAATGACCAAGTGACTTATTATAGCTGATTTCCAAACGCTCTTCCAAATAAGTCCCCATGACCACTGTTGCAATTACCGTTTCTGCCGCTATCTCGTTTTCTACCAAAAGGTCCTCAAGCGGCACCCCGTAATAGTGACGGACAAATCTGTCCAGCAGCTCGTTGAGCCTTGCAGAAACCTGCTCGGGTGTCATATCGGCGGTAATACCCCCAACATAGGGCGGCTTGCCCGGTAGCGGCATAACCTTTTCCAATACTCCCTCTAAATCATTGGTAAAGTCAGAAATTCGCTCCTTTTCGTCACGCTGTGCTCCCTCAAGATTTGCTGATACATCGGCAAAAAAGCCCTCGTCATAAAGATAATAGTTCATGCTTCCTTGCTGCTGCGCAGATTCTCCTAACGTGGTTATCGTTTCGACTAGGTCTAAGTTAAGGCTAAACTCGACATCACTAAGGTCAGCGTAATTGAGCATACTGCTAAGCGAGATATCCAAACGGTCCTTGCTTATGGCTGTTTGCCCACCCTGCTCGAGCGGCAGCGTCACCGCGACAGCCATTTCGGTGGAAAAATCTAAATCAAACTTGTAGCCCTGAACGCCCACGTAGCTTGACAAGTCACCGTAAGCCTCGATAGCCGAAGCAAACGTCTCGGCATCAATCTTTACGTATTCAGGCTGATCATCATTATCGGGTTTTTCGCAAGCAATCATTGCAAAAGCCGTAAGCGAAATCATAAGCGCAAAAATAAACGCAAGAAGCTTTTTCATTATTATTCTCCTTTTTTATTTGGCTTTGCTTGCACAAAAAACGCAAGCACGTAACCATATTATTTGTTAAATTATACCATACAAACTCGGTGTTGTCAATACCCGTTGTTAAACTGTCCACAAAAAAATCTGCCCCTCACTTAGGGCAGATTTTTATACTGATTATTCCTCTTGTTCTACTTCCTCTATGGGAAGAACCTCAACCTTAACCTCGTTTACCTTTCGGCCGTCTGCCTTAAGAACGGTAAACTTGATATTTTCGTACATGAATTCCTCGCCTTGACCCGGTATGCACTTTAACTCCTCGGTAACGAAGCCGCCTACCGTTGTAGACTCAAACTCCTCGGCGGTATCGACGTTTTTGCCCACAAGCCTAAACAGCTCGGCAAGATTTTCGGAGCCGCTTGCAATCCAAGTGCCGTCCTCTTGGCAGGTGATAAGCTCCTCGACCTCGTCATGCTCGTCGTAAATTTCACCGACAAGCTCCTCGATTACGTCCTCGAGAGTAACTATACCCTCGGTACCGCCGAACTCGTCAATAACGACTGCGAGGTGAATCTTGCTTTTTTGAAGCAAGCGAAGCAATGCGCTGATTTTCATATTGCTGGATACGCAGATGCTGTTTTGAATAATGGGACGAATGTCCGTCTTGTTATCGCTGTACAGCTCGTAGAAGTCCTTGATATGAATTATACCGATTATGGAGTCTATGCTCTCGTGATATACGGGCAAGCGCGAATAACCCTTTTGCGAGAAAATCTCGGCGATTTCCTCCATGCTTGCGTCGTCTGCAATAGCTACCACGTTTACGCGCGGAACCATAATATCGTATACGTCAAGGTCGTCGAACTCGATTGCCGAGCGTATAAGCTCGGATTCGTGCTCGTCAATTTCGCCCTCGGCCTTTGCTTCCTCTACTACGGTGATAAGCTCTTCACTGGTGATAGACGCTTCCTTCTTGCCGCCAAAAAGCTTTTTGATAAACGAAAGCATCCACGTTATGGGGAAAAACAGACCAACAAAGAACGTCATGATGGGCAAGAACGTCATAGCAAACGCTTCGGGGTGCTCCTTTGCGTACGTTTTGGGCGCAACCTCGCCAAAAATAAGCACGACCACCGTCATTACGATAGTAGAAATTGCGGGTGCAAGATCCTCCTTGCCCGCTAAAACCGCAACGAAAAGCACCGTCGAAAGCGACGAAGCCGCAATATTGACTATATTGTTGCCGACAAGCACCGTCGAAAGTATCCTGTCGTAATTATCAAGCTGCTTTAGTATCTTGGTTGCCTTTTTGGCACGCTTTGGCTCGCCGCTACTCTCGATACTCTTAAGCCTTATTCGGTTGCACGACGTATAAGCCGTTTCGGTACCCGAAAAGTACGCAGAGAATACAAGTAGCAATACAAGCACGACTATAATCCAAGCATAGTCATTAGAACTAACTGACGAAATAAGTGTTAAACACCGACTGGCAGGGTCCATTGAAGTTTTTATTTAACCTTCCTTTTATTATTGTTCTTATTATATAACATATCAAAAGCAAAAAATCAAGCAAATTCGATACGATTTTTGATAATCCTCGGTAATTTCGAGTTTTAGATAAGGTTTTTGGGTAAAAATCGAACGGCGAAAACGCTATTTGCCCTAATAGCCGCAACCTTTTATAAGCACAGCGGCGATAATTTTTGCGTGGTCGAACGCCAAAACCCCATCCTTTATTATTTTGGTCTTGTCGAAGTCAAGCTCGTTGCTGTCGTTGAGAACGATATCAAGCGTAATATCCATTCCGTCAACGGTAAGCGTATTGCCATTCAAGGTTACCTCGGCAAAAGATGCATCGGCCGCATCGTCACCACCCCTTGGCGTGCCGCTTGCCGCAACCGCCGTAAATACGAGGCTGATATTCCAATCCCGCGGGTCACGTCCCGGGGTGGACGCAAAGCCGAACTGACGCAAATTTACTACCGAAATATCCGTTTCCTCCTTAAGCTCGCGTCCTGCTGCTTGCTCGGCACTTTCTCCTTCCTCGATAAAGCCTCCCGGGAGCGCAAGCAACCCCCTATACGGATGCCCGCCACGGCGCACGAGCAAAATTTTGCCGTCACGAAATACCACGCAATCCACCGCCACCGAGGGATGCTTGTACTTAGACGGATCGTAGCTTGCCAAAAATTCTTCTTCCGAAATCATTGCTTTCTTTACTACTTCCTTTTGTTATTACGCTTGCTCTTTTTGCTTTTTTTCTTACTAAGCAATACCACAACAATCACTATTACCGCTATTACGACAAGCGCCACAATAACGTGACGTCTTGTAACGGTAAACGGTTTGCCACCCAAAAGTCTGTTAAGCTCGTCTGCGATTTTGTCAAAGACATCGCCTTGGGGAGTGTCGCCATTACCGCCCTCGACTTGATTTCCGTTACCCGTACCGCCGGTTTTGTCACCGTAGGTTACTTGATACTCTCCGTCAACCTCACCAATGGACAATACAATGTCGCCCAACAAATCGGTACGCAAAATATAGTCGCTGCTAAATCCCATATCAGCAAGACGCGACAAAACCTCGGGGTGCGGATGCCCATAGCTATTGCCCTCACCACAGCTGATTATTACAAAAACCTCACTGCGTAATTCACTTTTGGTCATTACGTTAAGGTAGTCCTCGCTGCTGCTTGTGCGGCTTCCGTGATGACCAAGCTTGATTACGTCTGCGCTGAAATCGGAAAACCTTGCGTATCTGCCCTCGCCACCGCGAGCCGCCTCAACGAACTCCGCCTCGCACTGCGCCTCGGCATCGCCGCTTAGCACAATGCTTCTACCCTGATAGTCTATTACGATTATGGGCGAATAGTTGTTGTGGTCGTTATACTCGGACGAAAGCGGAGCGTAAAAATTGATTTGATACTCCTCGTGATCCTTGTCGGACGAGGACGTAATTACGTTTTGCGTGTCGTCGTACGGATTGGTAACAATAACCTTTTCTGCCGACTCGTACGCTCTATATAATGCCCAATGATACGCCACGGTAGTCTTACTGCCATGACTATCGCCCCAAAAGCACTCGTTTGCCTCATCACCGTCGTTTGCAGGGTCACCGCTACAGTATGTATCGTTTTTGCATTCCTCGTTGGGACGGTAGACCGTGCGTGCAGGGTAGTTTTGCAAAACATAGTCCATGCTGCCAATATGGTCAGCGTCCGAGTGAGTCAAAATAGCAAAATCAAAGTAGAATTCGCTATCTTCTCCATCGCTGTCGGCAACGTTAGCGGCAATGTACTGGTCTAGCTTTGCTTCGGTGCTTTTATTATTTTCGCCCGCGTCAATAATCATTGTTCTTCCGTCCGGAAGCTCGACTATGCACGCATCGCCTTGCCCCACGTCGATAAAGTGAACGGTAAGCGAGCCGTACTCAATCACGCCTGCGCCTTCCGTTTCGTCAGCCCTTACCACCCCAAAATTAAGGGTAGCCGTGAAACCAAAAGCGAATATCAGACTAAAAATAAATAATAAGAATTTTTTCATAATCTCTCCAAAACGTACCTACTAAAAAATTTCGACGTCGAACAGTTTTTGAATATCTGCAATTTTTTCCTTAGCGGCTTTGTAGCCCAGCCTAATCATTTCCTCGTACCCCTCTTTTTTTGCGGCGGAATACTTGGATAGGTCGGTTGCCACGATTACGTCTGACATTCTAAGCCCCTCTACCGAGGTGTGTGCCGACATAATTCTGTACGTTGCCTTAAGAACATCCAGCGTACCAAGCTCCTTAGTTCCCTCGCCGCGGGTAGGATTTACGTCCACCGTAACCACGAAATCTGCACCAAGCATCTTGCACACCGATGCCGGAATGTTGTTTAGCACGCCGCCGTCAACAAGGTGACGCTCGCCCAATACAACCGGCTTAAATACTATGGGTACGGCGCAGGACGAGCTGATTGCGTCCCCCACGCTTCCCCTGTCAAAAACTACCTCCTTGCCCGAAACAAGGTCCACCGCCACGCACGCAAACGGCTTTAGCATATCCTCTATATTCATATTGCCCATACGTCGCGTAAAAATCTTGCCTATGGACTGCGCGTCCGAAAATATGCCCAGCCTCGTGGTTTTGACGTCACCTATTTGCAGCTCGTGCGAATATTCCACAAGGTGCTCTATATCTATACCCGAGCAATAAAAGGCCCCGACAAGACTGCCCACGCTTGTACCTACGCACATATCAAAGTCGAAGCCCGCCTCGTCAAAAGCCTTTAGTGCGCCTATATGAGCAAAGCCACGAGCGCCGCCACCGCCAAGGCAGAGCGCAACCTTGGGCTTTCGTCCGATAGGCGCAGGTGTTTTATTCTTTTTTAGCCAAGAGAATAAGCCCATTAAATTCCCTCTACGATAACCTTAAGCGATGCCGATACCTCTGCGTACGGCTTTACCGTAACGGTATGCGTGCCTACGGTCTTAATTGGCTCAGGCAAAACGATCTTCTTTTTGTCGATTGTAATTCCCTGCTTTGCGAGCGCGTCCGAAATCGCCTGCGTATTAAGCGCGCCAAAAATCTTGCCCGTTTCGGATACCTTGAGCTGTACGGTAACGCTCATTCCGTCAATTTTTTTAGCAAGCTCCTTGGCTTCCGCCTTTTCCACCGCCTTGCGATGGTCTGCCGCCTGCTGAGAAATTTTAAGGCTGTTAAGGTTTACACTTGTAGCCTCAATGGCGAGATTGTTTTTTAGCAAAAAGTTGCGCGCATATCCGTCGCTAACCTCGATTACCTCTCCCTTTTTGCCCTGTGCCTTTACGTCCTTTATCAAAATTACCTTCATAAAAAACCTCTACTTTAATTTAGTTGCTTATATTATAACAAAATCCCCACCGTTTGTCAATGGGGATTTGTAAATATTATGACTGCGTTATGCTTTTGATTTTAGCTTTTGCACCGTTTCTCGCAGCTTAATCAGCGCCTCGTCGGGGTCGTCGATATTGCGCACCGTTTGCTCCATGGGGCATAGCCCGTCGCCGCTACGGTTGATTATATACTCGGCAAGCGCACCATAAGCGTATTCTATACCGTATCTATCCAGCACTGAAATTGCCGCTTTACTAAGCACCGCGGCATAAAGCGTACGAATGCCCACGTGTGCATATATAAGCGCCGCCGCCTTGCCCACCTTGCGGTCTTCCGCAAAGCCGCCGCTAAAATCCTCGCCGCCATCCACAAGCTCGATAAGCGGAGCGATTCCTCGCTTTATGCTGGTAAACTTTTTGTCACCCTTGATTACGGCACATCTCGTTTCGCCACCGAGCAAGCCCTCGGCATATCCTTTGTCTATCATTTTCACCACCTTGTCTTATAGAAAAAGAGAGTCCCCAAAATAAGGACCCTCTTTTTCTGAATTTTTGTTACTTCTCGCTGATTGCACTTACCGGGCAAGCACCTTCGCATGCACCACAATCGATGCACTCAGCTTCGTTGATTTCGAAATGGGCAGCACCCATTGCAATTGCATTTACGGGGCAGCTTGCTTCGCAGCTTCCGCACGCAATGCATTCGTCACTAATAATTCTGGGCATAACTCTTTTCTCCTTCTTTTTTATTACCACCTAAGTAGTGTACTTATTGTATCATACATTTTTATATTTGTAAACAGTTTTTATAATTTATTTGCAAATTTTTATTTTTAGTTTTGCTCGGGCTTACCTTGCGGAGCTTTTTCCGACCTATCGCCACGTTTTTTGCCATAACGATTTCCGTTTCCATGATGGCGGCTCTTGCCCTTATCCAAATTTTCGCCCGTGCCTTGCGGCTTGCCCTCTCTTGCGGGGCGCTTGGCGTAATCGCGCTTGCCACCCTCTCTGCCGTGCCTATGATCACCCTTGCCGCGGCTATCCTTGCGTTCGGGACGTTCGGGGCGTTCTTGCTGCTCGGCTTGGCTCGCAACAGCCTCGGTCTGGTCGGCGGCTTGCTTATCGCTAACCTCAATTTCCACCTCGGCTTGATCTTGTCTTTCGTCCTCGACTTCCGTTTGAGTAGCTTCAGCTTCCTTTTCCACCTCATTCTCCTTATAAGCGTTTAGCTCGTCAAGCGTAACCGTAGAATAGGTAAAGCTGTCGTCCTTGTTTTGCGTCTTTACGGTTACCGTCTTTTTTAGCTGATTGATTGCCGTAACCACGCCTTTAGCGCCGTCAGCCAAAGAAACCTCACTGCCAACCTTAGGCATAAGCTTGTTGACCTCGGTGTAATAATCGTTTTCGTATTCAAGACAGCACATAAGGCTACCGCACAAGCCGTTGATTTTGCCGGGGTTTAGCGCAAGCCCTTGATTTTTTGCCATCTTGATGGATACGTGCGCATAGTCAAGCGCATGAGCCGCACAACAGCACGGCCTGCCACACGGGCCGATTCCGCCAAGCATCTTGCACTCGTCCCTTGCTCCGATTTGTCTAAGCTCGATTCGGGTATGGAAGGTGGAAGCCAGCTCGCGCACAAGCTCACGGAAGTCCACTCGCTCGTCCGCCGTAAAGTACAGCACCAGCTTTTGTCCGTCAAAGTTGTATTTTGCGTCCACGAGCTTCATATCCAGCCCGCTTGCCTTGATTTTTTCGTGAGCAATGGTCATAGTTTCGACCCTACGTGCCTCAAGTTCTTTGTACTGAGCAGTATCCTTTGGCGTTGCCACACGAATAATGGGCTTAAGCTGTCCCACTATTTTATCCTCGGATATGTCCATGGGCAGAAGAGCCACCGTTCCGTATTCGATGCCGCGTGCCGTTTCCACTATTACGCCACAATCTTGCGTATATTCGTGCTCTCTTGGCTCGAAATAATATATTTTAGCTGTATTGCTAAATTTTACGCCAACTACCTTTGGCATTTTGCTTTTTCCTCCAATATAGAAAATAATAATTGGTCAACCACACTGCTTACGTTGCCTGCGTTTGCAAGTCGCTTGCGTGCACGCGCCACGTGCGGCAATATCCTTATTACTGCCTCGGGCGTGTAGTGGGACGAAAGCTCGCGTATATCCATAACATTGTCCCTTAGCTTGACGTGCTCGGGACGATACCACACCACCATGCAGTCACGCAAGATAAGCTCGATACAGTCTATTATCTCTATAAGCTTATCCTTTTTTGCAATCAATCGTGTGGCGTACGGCAAAATTTCGCCGCTTTTGCGCATGTAGACCATAAGATTAAGAGCGCTGTCCAACGCTTCGGTTCCGCCCGACACAGCGGCTTGAAGCCTTGATAGGTTTCCGTCTGCCATCGCCACCACAAAGGACGGATTATCCACCTCGCCGTACTCACCGCTTAGCACATTTTGTACAATATCGTCACTATACGCCGACGGTCTTATAATGCGGCAACGCGATCTTACGGTGGGAAGCATTGCGTACTCGTTGGCGCAAAGCATAATTATTACTGCCGTTTCGGGCGCTTCCTCCAACGTCTTAAGTAGCTTGTTTTGAGCCGCCTCGTTTGCGGTTTCGGCATTACGTACTATAAAATATTTTTTGTCAAGCACGGTGGGCATAATATGCACCTGCGAGGTAATAAAGTCGGCGTCCGAAATAAGCACCTTTTCGCCCTGTGGCAAAAAGTAAACGTCCGCGCTCTCCTCTACCTGCTCCTCGCTTTTACCGGTGCAAAGCGACACCAGCGACAGCGCAAACAGCTGGCTCGTCACCGTATCCGGCGAAACAATCATATAAGAATGCGTATTCGTTTTTGCCTCTGCCCTAAGCTGAGCAAAGGTCTGATTTCGCTTTACCGCCTGCGAAAACGTCATAAAATTCCTCGCTGCTCTAAAATTTTAAGCATTTTGCGGTGAACCTCGTCTGCCGTTCCTCTTGCATCAACCACCGCAACTCGCTCGTTTTCCATGGCTATTTTTTTGTAGCCCCCGTATATTCTGGTATAAAAGTCCATTTCCTCGCACTCTAATCTATCGCTTTTGTCTGCGCCGCCCTTGCGTGCAAACGCTTCCTGGGGCGATAAATCAAAAAAGAGCGTTAGGTCAATTTTTTCATCACCAAGTGCAAGCTTGTTGCAAAAGTTTATTGTCTGCACGTCAAGTCCCCTGCCGTATCCCTGATAGGCAACGGTAGAGTCCACGTATCTGTCGCAAAAGACGTATTTGCCAAGTTCGAGCTGTCGCGAAATAAACTCCGCAGTATGCTGACGGCGAGCCGCCGTGTACAAAAGAAGCTCGGTATAATAGTCCATCTCGCTAAGCGATGGGTCGGAAATAATCTCCCTGATGCGCTCGGAAATTACCGTTCCGCCCGGTTCGCGGGTAAAAACGAACGGAATATTTTTTGCCGCAAGCGTGCCTTTTAGCATCTCGATTTGCGTGCTTTTGCCCGAGCCGTCACAGCCCTCTAACGTAATAAACTTGCCTCGCATAGTTCGTCCTTTAATATATCAATATCGTGCGGAGTATCGCATATCGAAACTATGAACACCACGTATCTGTGATCATATTTCTCTGCTACGATACCGCGTTTTTTTAACCTAAGATATAATTCTTCACCGCTTAGCCCCATTCTGAAGGCGTCTACAACCACTCTCGTTATGTCATCGTTTGATAGCGTAGGCACCTTGGATTTAAGGTCGTTTATTGCCGTAACCAGCCCATCGTAATGGCTTGCGTTTTGACTGGTATAGCAAGCGGCGTACTCCAAACCGCCAAGCAAAACGTAAGAGGGGCTGGTCGTACCTAAAAGGTCAAGAGCCTCGTCAATTTTGCCTATAAGCTCGTCGTTGTTAACTGCCAAAAAGGCACTTTGCGTAAAAGCGGGAAGCGTTTTGTGTGCGCTAAGATTTGTTGCGTCCGCAAAAGAGGAAAACGAAGTCGGGAATAAATCGGTTCTGAACGGAAAATGCGCGCCGTGCGCTCCGTCACAAAACAAGTATCTGCCCTTCGCGACCTCCGCAATATCCGCCTTTGCCGCAAGTCCGTAATAGTCGGGCGAGGTAATGTACACCGCCTTAACCGAGGGGTGCGCCTTAAGTGCGCTCTCTATCTGCCTTGCCGAAAGCGGCATAGGCAGGTCGTCCCTAATTTCGTTTTCGACAGTAAAAACATTTACCTTGGCTAGTCGCGCCGCCTCAAAAAGCGCGCGGTGCGAATTTTTTGCAACCAGTATATCGCCGCCTGCAGCTATCACCGAAGCCTTTATACCCATAGACGAGCCGCCCACAAGAAATCTTACGTGCTTAGCTCCCAGAATTTTTGCCGTTCTCTCCTGCGCCTTGATTATAGCATCTCCGGGGAAGTCGTCGTCTATTTCGGTTATATCGGTGGACAAAAGCGTCCCCTTATGCCCCGGCGTATGCCAGCGCTGACGGGACGCTCTTATATAATCCTCGACTTTTTTGTTTATATATAGATTCACTTTTTGGGCTTCATTGTGGGGAACAACAATACGTCCCTGATGGAGAAGCTGTCCGTAAAGAGCATAACAAGTCTATCGATACCGATACCGATACCGCCCGTCGGAGGCATACCGTATTCAAGTGCGGTAACGTAGTCCTCGTCCATCATCTGAGCCTCGTCGTCACCCGAGGAGCGAAGCGCAACCTGAGCCTCGAATCTTGCCTTTTGGTCGATGGGGTCGTTAAGCTCGGCAAATGCATTACCCATTTCACGCGCGTAGATAAAGAACTCGAATCTGTGAGTAAGGCGCGGATCGTTTGCCTTGCGCTTAGCAAGCGGACTTACCTCGATGGGATAGTCGTAGATAAAGGTCGGCTGAATAAGCTTTTCCTCTACGAATTGGTCGAATACCTCGTATACCGCGTTGCCCCAAGTGCGCTTGCCCTTGTCAAGCTCGACACCAAGCCTTGTTGCCTCGGCTACTGCCTGCTCATCGTTAAGATTTGTAAAGTCAACGCCCGCGTATTCCTTTACCGCCTCGAGCATGGTTATGCGCTTCCACGGAGTAGCAAGGTTGATTTCAGTACCCTGATAGCTGATAACCTCGCCAAGATTAAGTTCCTTTCGGATTGCGTCAAAAAGGTCCTCGGTAAGGTCCGCCATGTCGTCAAGGTCGGCGTACGCTTGGTACAGCTCCATCGTGGTGAACTCGGGATTGTGCTTTATGTCCATACCCTCGTTGCGGAAAAGTCTGCCGATTTCAAACACCTTATCAAAGCCGCCTACGATAAGACGCTTAAGGTAAAGCTCGGGAGCGATACGCATATACATATCTATGTCAAGCGTATTGTGGTGCGTAATGAACGGTCTTGCGTTTGCACCGCCCGCAATGGTGTTGAGTATGGGAGTTTCCACCTCGATAAAGCCGTTCTTTTCAAGGCGGCGACGAATGGTGGAAATGATTTTGGATCTTTTTACAAAGGTGTCCTTTACGGACGGATTTGCGATAAGGTCTACGTAACGCTGACGGTAACGCATATCGTTGTCCTTAAGACCGTGCCATTTTTCGGGAAGCGGCCAAAGCGACTTGGACAAAAGAACGATTTTGGTTGCCGATACCGAAACCTCGCCCTTGTGAGTAACAAACACCTTGCCCTCTACGCCCACGATGTCGCCGATATCATACTTTTTCCAATCGTCATACGCCTCGGCACCCACCTCGTCGATTTTTACGTAAATCTGAAGCTGACCCTCGGAATCCAAAATATGACCAAAGCTGGCCTTGCCCATAACGCGCTTGCTTACAAGGCGGCCGGCAACCACCGTCTTTTTGCCGATAAGCGACTCCTTTTGGTGAATGTATTCGGACTTATGCTTAGGATTGAACTTAGTAATTTCGTACGGATTCTTGCCCGCCTCTGCAAATGCGGCAAGCTTTTCGCGTCTGATTTGCGAGAGCGAAAGCTGCTCTTGCATGTCCACTGCCTCGTTTTCCGCTTCGGCAGGTACTTGAATGTTCTTCTCTTCCATAATTGCTCCTTAGCTTATCTTGATAATCTTGTATTTCTTAACGCCCGCTTTTACCTTAATCTCAACGGTGTCGTTGCGCTTTTTGCCCATAAGAGCCTTGCCAACAGGCGACTCGTTGCTGATGCGGTTTTCCATCGGATTAGCCTGATGCGAGCCTACGATGTCGTAGGTGTATTCGTTTTTGGTGTCGAGGTCCATAATTTTTACGGTGTGACCAAGACCAACCTTGTCCGACTTGGATTTTTCGTACACCTGAGCATTGCGGAGCATCGTTTCGATTTCCACGATACGCGCTTCCATCTTTGCCTGCTCTTCCTTTGCAATGTCATATTCGGCATTCTCGGACAAGTCGCCGAACTCACGGGCAGCTCTGATTTTGTTTGCCATATCGGCTCTGCCGTTAACCTTAAGGTCCTCAAGCTCTGCTTCAAGCTCCTTTATATCCTCCAAAGTCAGTAATTCTACCATATTTGTTAATTCTCCTTATAACTCAGTAATTTATATTATATACCCATTTCAGCTCAAAAGTCAAGCGCATAACGGAATATTATTGCCTTTCACACACCAAAACGCATTTTTTAGCCGCTTTTCTTTTGACTTATCGCCTATTTTTATGCTATTATGACGTCAACAAAAAAATAAGGAGTAGGCTATGTACAAAATCTGGGCAAAAACAATCCGTAGTGAAAAGATTACCAAAAGCCACGTCTACAAGCACGAGGGAAAATTTGACATAAACGATTTCGAGTCGATGCTACCCAAGCTTTGCGAGGAAATGGACGTCCCCACCCCCGTGATACTTGTGTCACATATTCGAAATTTTGACAGCTTCGGTATTGCTCGATTTCTTGCAAGCGACTTTGTCGAGGACGTTCCGTTTGACTTTTTTACCCTCGAATACGTCAAGGAGCAAACGGGCAGAATACGACACCTATACAAGGAATATTTGCCCGTAGACTAACACCTCTTAGCAATAAAACGCAGATACGTAACGCTATTTTGTAAAAACATAGCACAAAGCACAAAAAAAGAACGCCCGATATAAGCGTTCTTTTTTTGTCTATGCTTTTACTCAAATTCGTGTGTAAGCGGACGCTCGAACAAGTCCTTAAGAAGCTCGTTGGGTGCCGCGCCGTCTATCATTTTGTTTACCGCATCGGTAAGCGGCACCTGTGCCCCGACCTTAGCGGCAAGTGCCGAAATAGCCTTTGCCGTCATAACGCCCTCGGCAAGCTTTGTAAATTTTTCGCCCTTAACGAACAGCTCACCCCATTTGCGGTTGTGGCTATGCTCGGAGAAAAGCGTTGCCTCGTAGTCACCGAGATGGCAAAGTCCGTACGCAGACAGCTCGTTGCCGCCAAGCGCACCTATAAGCCTTGCGATTTCCCTGCTGCCGCGTGCCAAAAGCGCACCCTTAAGCGCAGGCATTTGCATTCCGTCGGCGGCTCCTGCCAATATACCCATCACATTTTTTGCCGCCGCGCCGATTTCGGTGCCGATTATATCGTTTCCGTGATAGAACCTAATCAAGTTGCTTTTGAAGTAGCTGATAAGCCTGTCGGTGAGCTCGTCGCTGTACGAGTCGATAACCATACAGCTCGGTCTGCCCTTGGTGAACTCCTGAATATGTCCCGGGCCCACCCAAACGGCGATTTTGCTTTTGTCGATACCGCTTTCGATTGCAACCTCGGTAAGTCGCTTGCCCGTAACGTTTTCGATACCCTTCATGCAAAGAACGAAAATCTTATCCTTATGCTCGTACTTTACAATTTGCTTAAAGAACTCTCTCAAGCCTTGCGAATTGATAGATATGATAATCACGTCCGCGCGCTCTACCGAGTACTTGAGATCGCACGAAAGCTCGATGCCCTCACTAAGCGTCACCCACTCGTTTTTGCCCGTTTCCTTAAGCACTTTGTAGCTTGGGGAATCCTCTCTGCCAAAGCTTACCACATCGTGACCTATGTAGTTGTTGTACCACGCGAGGAATGAGCCCCATCTTCCGCAGCCTAAAACCGAAACCTTCATGTGTTCTCCTTTTGCTACTGTATTCCTATTTATAATACTACAAAGGATAATTTAAGTCAAGTGAATTATGCCGCTTTGGCACGCCATTAGTAAGACCGCCCAACCGTTTTTATGGCTTGCAAGCACGTGGCTTTTGTTGCAAAAAGCAAAATTATATGATATAATCATACCGTTATAAAAAGGAGCTACGGCTATGAACAATTGTGACAAAATGGATTATCAGCGCAAAATCAAGCGTATTGCAATCACCAAGGAGCAAATCGAGCAAAAGGTAGCCGAAGTGGGCAAGGAGCTATCCGCCGAATACGACGGCAAGCCACTTTTGCTTGTAAGCATTTTGACGGGCTCGTTTATCTTTTTGGCGGATATTGCCAGGGCGATTACCGTGCCCTGCGAGGTTGGCTTTATGCGAGTAAAAAGCTATTACGAGGGCACACTCTCATGCGGCAAGGTTACCGTCACAATGGATCTTGACCGTGACGTAAGCACGTACCATGTAGTTATTATCGAGGACATCATCGACACGGGCAGAACGCTTGCCGAGGTCGTAAAAATGCTGAAAGCTCGCAACCCGCTTTCGCTAAAGGTGGTTACACTTTTAGATAAGCCAAGCCGCCGCGTGATCGATTTTCGGCCTGACGTAGCGCTGTTTACCATACCGGACTTCTTTGTGATCGGGTACGGACTGGACTGCGCCGAGCAGTACCGAAATCTGCCTTATATCGCCGAATACCAATGCGATACGGACAAGTAGCTTTGTATCGATGCTTAAAACTATAAGTTTTTATAAACGGAAACGAATCTTCTTGCAAAATCATCTACCGTTCCCGCCCCCATAAACAAAACGCAATCGTACTCGCCTATATTTCGGGTGAGTATTTTTTGCGCCTCGCTATACGACTGCGCCTCCATAAAGCCACCCCTTTTAGCAATCAACGAGGAAGCCACGCCGGGAATAGGCGCTTCTCGCGCAGGATATATGGGAACAAGCAAGCACTCGTCAGCTATGGATAACGCCGAAGCAAATTCCTTACAAAAAGCCGCCGTCCTCGTATATGTATGCGGCTCGAAAACGGCGAATACACTTCGATATATTTTCTTAGCCAGCTCAAGCGTACACTCTATTTCGTGAGGGTGGTGCGCATAGTCGCTTATTATTTCGGTACTGCCTATTTTACAAAGGCTCTCGAACCGTCTATCTACGCCTGCAAAGTTCCGAATAGCACTAAAATCCTTGCCTGTAAGGTGGCAGTAAGCAATCACCGACATTGCGTTGAGTACGTTATGCTCGCCGCGCACCGACAGCGTAATATCCGCAAACTTTTCGCCCCTAAAACATGCCTCAAAAGTATAGTAGCCGTTTAACTCGCCCACGATATGGGCATAGTAATCGTTGATGGGGCTTAGCCCAAAGGTGTAGGTGCGCTCCCTGCCCTTAAGCGTTTTGGCTTCGTTGTCGCCGCACACCAAGGCGGTCTTGCTTTTTGCCGTGAATTTTTCAAAGGCGGCGTAGAACCTTTGATAGCTACTGTAATAATCAGCGTGGTCAAGCTCGACGTTTAGCACCACCGCGCAGTCGGGCGCAAGCGACAAAAAGCTTTCTCGGTATTCGCAAGCCTCGGTGATAAACAGCGAGCTTTCGCCGATATTGCCAAAAACACCGTTTACACTGCCGCCAACGTGGCAGGTGGGATTGAGATATCCCAACGTCGCTCCCATCATCGCCGTGGTCGTAGTTTTGCCGTGTGTTCCGCTTATTGCCACCACCTCGCCAAACGTATCGGACAGCGCACCCAACAGCTGCGCACGGGAAAAAAGCGGAATACCCAGCCTTTTTGCCTCCACGATTTCCACGTTTTCCGCGCTGATTGCGTACGAATACACCACCGCATCCGCACCCACTACGTTGCTTGCTTTATGCCCGCCCGTAGCTATATCCGAGCCGCTAACCTCTACTCCTCTTGCTCGACAAAGCGAGGCAAGAAACTGCATACTAACGCCGTTTATACCAACAAAATGCACCCTCATAAGCGTATAATATGCCTAAAAATAGCCTAAAGTGCACAAAAAAACACAAATTGCGTGCAAAACACTTGACAATAAGTTGAAAATGTGTTGTAATAGTGATACTAAGTGATACTCAAAAGGGGACTATAACTATGAACATTACCGAAGTAAGAATTCGTCTGCTCAAAAAAGATGACACCAAGCTTAAAGCAGTTGCTACAATCACCATTGACAATTATTTCGTAGTTCACGATATAAAGGTTATACAGGGCGAAAGTGATCTCTTTATTGCAATGCCCAGCAAAAAAATGCCATCGGGTGAGTATAAGGACATCGTTCATCCGCTCAACACCGAAACGCGCGAAATGCTTCGTAGCCTAATCGTTGCCGAATATCGCAAGGCAGTAGCGGCGGCAGAAGGCGAAAACGCCTAAAGACTTAACAAGCTAAATAGCAAAAGCAGGTATAAGAAATACTCTTATATCTGCTTTTTGTGCATAATTTAGCTGTAAAACCTTAGTCCATCAAAGCAAACCTCACACTTGGTTTGTCTGCACGATTTACAATATTGCAGTCCGCATCTACTGCAATACGAGGTTTCTTTTACGTCCGTTTCTCTTCCACATTTACTGCATATCATAATGCAAGTATGTGTCGGACGCTAATTTATTATGTAGATGCCAATCAAAAAAGACCACTACGTGTGGTCATTTTTTTGTTCTCTCTTATTCCTTATGCATCCAGTACAGCTTATTTTTGCTAAGCGACAGTCCCAGCTTGCGTTGAAGCGAAAGCGACGGCTCGTTGCCCTCTACAATCTGACAGTACGGAACCTTCCCCTCGCTGAGTAGCTTATTTATCAAAAATCTTTCGAGAATTTCGGCATAGCCGTTTCGGCGATACTCGGGCTTTATGGACAGCAGTCCCATAGCACCCTGAATATGCATTCCTACCATTCCCACCGTTTTATCGCCAACGTACGCGCCGTAAGCAAGTCCGCGGCTGATGTGCGTAATGGCAGAATCCTCCTTGAAGTGATACATAGCGCACGCCTCGCCCACCTCGTCCAGCGTCATAAGCCTTACGGTAAGCTCGCCTAAATTGCACTCAAGCGGCTGACCAAGGTAAACGCCCTGATAGCACGGGGTTTTGCAATGAAAGTCCATCTTTTTTGCCACAAAGTCGGCAAGTGCGTCGTTGTGTGCAACTATTGCCGCGTCCGTCGGTACGGTATCAAGAAGCTTGTCTGCCTTTGTCATATCGTCCGTTTCCAGCATATAAACGTTGCAGCCCGCACTCTTAAACAGCACGCACCCCTCATCGGCGTACAGCACCTCGCCATATCCCATTTTGATAGGCTCGATAATAGAAGCGTTGAGTATGTAGTCCCTATTCAAAAACTGTATCGCAATTTGATTTTTGTCCATATTAAATTTCTATCCTTCCGTCAAGCGCACGCTCAAGCGTGATTTCGTCAGCGTATTCGATATCGCTACCAATGCTTATGCCCTGCGCAAGTCTTGTAACCTTGATGCCAAACGGCTTGATAAGCCTAGCTAAATATGCCGCCGTCGCCTCCCCCTCTACGTCGGGGTTGGTCGCCATAATAACCTCTTTTACGCCGTCAAGCCTACCAATAAGACTTTTTATGTTAAGGTCGTCTGCTCCTCTGCCATCAAGCGGACTAAGAGTGCCGTGCAAAACGTGATACACTCCCTTGTACGATCCGCTTTTGTCGAGCGCAAGCACGTCCTTGGGGTACGCTACTACGCAAATAACAGACTTGTCGCGCCCGGCACAAATCTCGCAAACCTCGCTTTCGGTAAAGTTTCCGCACTCGGCACAAAATTTTACGTTTTTCTTTACGGAAAGAAGCGCATCGCAAAAATCGGTCACCTCGGCTTCGGTCATATCAATAACCGAATATGCAAACCTCTGCGCCGTCTTTAGTCCCACGCCCGGCAAGGACGAGAATTTGTTTATCAGCTTTATAATACTGCTTGGTTGCTTCATTTTACATCAAGCCGCCCATGCCACTTGGCATAAGCTCCGCCTCTAGCTCCTCCGCTGCCGCAAAAGCCTCGTTGTATGCCGCGAGAATAAGATCCTCCAGCATTTCCAAATCATCAAGATCTACAGCCTCGGGCTTTATCGAAAGGCGTTGCAATCTCTTTTTGCCGTCAATAGTCACCGATACGAGCCCGCCGCCGCTTTCGCCGGTAAGCTCGGTATCCTCAAGCTCGGCTTGTGCCGCCGCCATTTGCTCCTGAAGCTTTTGTGCCTGCTTCATCATAGCCTGCATATTCATTCCGCCACCGCCGCCGAAGCCGCCGAATTTTGCCATAATTATATCCTCCGAAAATCTTGTTTATCTATATTATTTCGCAAAAATTCGCGCACACGTATGCGCCCTTTTTTGACCAAAACTATTTTACTACGTTTATTTTAACGTCACGTCCCACCATCTGCTTCAAGCGTTCAAGCTCCTTGTCCTTGTCCGCCTCGGCGCGCTTATCCACCTTGATTTTGTAGCCGATTCCGTTTGCCGCAAACGCACGTCCAAGTGCATCCAATGTGCTTTGATTGCAAAATTCAAGATAGTTCTCGCCGCACCAAATGATAAAGTCGTTTCCCTTAACCTCTACGTCGCTATGATTGCCTACAAGCGTTTGAAGTCGCGCCGATTCGTTCATTCTAAAATAGCTGATTACCTTACCCCACGCCATGGGCGCAGTCATTCTTATGCCAATGGTAGGCGCGGTAGGTGCTTCGGCACGAGCTTCGGTCGCAACAACGCCTTGCGCCACCTTTTTTTCCAGCCTTGAGATACGCTCCTCCAGTGCCGCAAGATCGGTTATTGCCAGCTTACAAGCCCTAAGACATGCTGTTTCCAACACAATTCTGGGACTAAGCGAATACCTCAGCTCTGCCTCGATCGAGGAAAAAAGCGTAACTACGGTGGTCAAAAAGTCGGTAGTTGAAGCTGCAACATCCTCTTTCATCATAGCGATATGCTCGTCCGTTTCAACAACAAGCCTCGGCGCAGTTTTTAGCAGGAGTAAATCCCTCGCGTAAAAGGTAAGCTCCTTGGCAATTAGTCCCATACTTTTACCGCTGATTGCAAGCTCGTTGATAGCATCAAAGCACTTGCCGCAATCGGCGCTTGCTATTGCCGAAAACAGTCCGCGAATTTTGCTTTTGTCTACGCCGCCAAGCGAAAGCAAAACCTGTTCGTACGTCAGCTTCTCGCCCGAAAATGATATGCACATATCAGCAATCGAAAGCGAATCACGCACCGAGCCCTCTGCCGCCGCCGCTATACACTTTATTGCGTCAAGGTCGTATCTTTTACCCTCGGCATCGTAAACCTTGCAAAGCAATGCAGATATTTCTTCTACCGAAACAAGTCGGAAATCAAATCTCATGCACCTTGACAGAATGGTTGCAGGCAGCTTGTGCGCCTCGGTGGTCGCAAGAATGAACACCGCGTGTGAGGGCGGCTCCTCCAACGTTTTAAGAAGAGCGTTAAAGGCGTTGCCCGTAAGCATGTGAACCTCGTCGATTATATAAACCTTGTACTTGCCGTGCACAGGGGGATAGTTGACCTTTTCCCTAATTTCACGAGCATCGTCCACGCCGTTGTTGCTTGCCGCGTCGATTTCCAAAATATCCATATTCGGGACAGAAAGAGCCCTGCACGCCTCGCACTTTCCACACGGCGAGCCGTCAATGGGACTTAGGCAGTTGATTGCACGCGCAAAAATTCGGGCGCAAGTTGTTTTTCCTACGCCGCGACTGCCCGTAAACAGATATGCGTGACCTATGCGACCCGTTTGCAGCTGATTGATTAGGGTCTGTGTAACGTGTTCCTGTCCTATAACCGACGAAAAGCTGTCGGGTCTGAATTTGCGATAAAGCGAAGCCATAATTTTACCTCGACTATATTGTATACCAAATACCGCCGCTTGTCAACCTAAAATAACGCATGGATGGCAGTTACCGCCATTCCCAGCGCTACGCTAAGCCCAAACAGCAATGCCAAAACGGTTAGACTGTCCTTTACGCTCTTATTTTCCTTAAATAATACGGCAACGCTTATTCCTGCCGAAACGCACAGGCCGCTTACCGCACCGCCAAGCGAAAGCGTGCCGATAGCGTACATCTGTGCGATAACAACGCTTGCCGCGCAGTTGGGAATAAGCCCGATAACCGCCGCAAGCAAGGGCTGTGCGTATTCGATTTTGCCCATAAAAGAGGCAAGCGCATCCTCGCCCACGTGATGAATTATGGCGGAGAAAATAAAGTTAACCGCAAATATATACAAAAAGGTAATTATTGTGTGCCACAACGGATGCCATATGTAGCGATTTATGGCGTTGCGCCTATGTTCTATCTTGTGAGCATCCTCCTCATCGTGATTACAATGACCGCAATCCTCGTCGTGACCCACAACGTGATGGTGACAGCCCTCCACGCTTATATTCTCGTCATAGCTCGTCAGCTCGCGCTTGCGTACAAAAAAGTTGACTACGTACCCCACAATTATTGCAAAAACGACCTTTATCGCAAGCAGGGGTAATAGCTTATCAATAGCCGAAAAGTCACTTACAAGCACGGCAAGTGCCTCGTCCGACGTTGAAAGATAAACGGCAAGAAGCGTACCCATAGCAATCGATCTGTTTGCATACAGCTTGGTCGCCACAACGCCAAAGCCGCATTGTGGAATAACACCCACGCCCGCCCCTATAAGCGGACTAAGCTTGCCCTTTAGAAGACGAGCCGATATTTTTGATGCGGCGGTATGCTCTATCACCTCGATTAACACGTAAACGAGAATCAAAAACGGCAAAACTACTACCGAATCAAGTAATGAATGCTCCAAAATTTCCAACATATTACAATTTTAGCATAAAAATAAAAACTTTTCAATCAATATAATAACGAAATTTGCAAAATTCTCCCGACAAATAAATTACAAAACCACCCCCAAATCTCTTGACAACCACTCCTCTATTATGTTAATATGGCGCAGTTAGGAGAAATACCCAAGTGGCTCAAGGGGCTCCCCTGCTAAGGGAGTAGACTGGATAAAACTGGTGCGAGGGTTCAAATCCCTCTTTCTCCGCCAAAAATCTTATTTGAACCCTTGCGGTTTAAATAAGATTTTTTTTGTTTAGTTTAAAGTTTGTAAGAGGGATTTGAACGGAGCGTTAAAAAAACAGTGGACACCCACTGTTTTTAGCGGTGACCGAAGCGTTTTGCAAAGCTTTTGCTTGGTTTTTATTTGCGCTTTGCAAAACGCAAGAGCAAATCCCTCTTTCTCCGCCAAAAATAACCTAATTTGAATTTACATCAAATTAGGTTATTTTTATGTCAAATTCGCAAGAATTTGATTATCATTCGAGCGTAGCGAGTTATCATTTTGCGTTAGCAATTATAATTTGAGCTAAAAGCGAATTTGATTGATTTTTTTCCATAAGTATGATATAATCTATCAAACGAAAGGAGCTAATTATGAAATTTTCTGAACTTGATACCGCTGTG
This sequence comes from Clostridia bacterium, assembly GCA_017500845.1. Taxonomy (GTDB): domain Bacteria; phylum Bacillota; class Clostridia; order Christensenellales; family Pumilibacteraceae; genus CAG-552. Next base: position 15,753 of record JAFVXY010000020.1, on the reverse strand, counting down.
CAGGAGCTGATTGTTAACGCTTTGGATAAGCATATTGCCGTGACTGCCGATATTTTGAAGCAAGACCGTTCGCTAATCCCGATGTTAATGATCGCAGATTCTAACAAGCTAATCAGCTTGCAGCCCAAAGATGGCAAAACGGACGTAGATAAAGCCTATGCCGTTGCAATTGAAATGCTCAAAAAAGAAAACTTTACCTATGCAATTTTTTCTTACAGCACGCGTATTTGCACAACGCCTAACGACATCACCGATGCATTAAAAACCTGTATAATTATGTCTAACGGACTTGAAGTGTCCTTTTTTACACCCTACAAGGTTAAAGGACTTTTTAAGAAAACTATCAATATTGGCGAAACTTTTTTGGCAGAACTAAAAGAAAAGGTTCTTGACTAATCTTTGTATCATAACTATAGAATTAGCACTAAAAAAGCACCCGTAGCGGTGCTTTTTTTACATTCTTCTTATTTATTAGCTTATAACTGCGACGTTAAATCCATCTGTTTTTGCAAGGTTATACAAATCTATATTTTCGAAATGCATAAGCACTAATTTGTTGGATTTTATTTCTTTCAGCCTATCGTATACTAAATGCACGTTACCGGCATTGCGACTGACCTCACAATAAATTCTTTTTACGTCTTCGTCAAGCGCAAGTTCTTTGACGTATTGAAAGTCGTTTGTATCGCCGGTATAATAATATTTGCCCTTGCTATCCGAAAACATAATCCCGAAGGCTTCCAGAATGGGCGTGTGCGTTGTTGGCTGCATCTCTATTTTACAGCCGTCAACCTGAACAGCTTCCGCACCAACAAATTCAAAAAGCTTTTCCTCAACACCCAGCAATTTCATCAGCTGTCTTAGATGCAATTCAAACGAATTGGAATTGCTTACAATTTTAGGTCTTATATTAAAAATAGAATTGCACTGCCAAATTAGTGTACCAAGCCCTGCTACGTGGTCTGCATGCGTATGAGTAATTGCAATAATTAAATTTTCCACTCCGTCAAAAGCGTTATTGTTTTTGAGCTTGATGGTGGCATCCTCACAGCAATCAACCAAAAGTAGCGTATTTCCGTCTTTCAAATATGCGCAATTACCGCCAAGCTCCACGGCAAACGCACCGCCTACGCCTATAAACGTTAAATCGTTCATTTTTATTGTCCCCACTTTTTGAAAATAACGAGCTTTTTATTATGTAGCTTTTGCGCGCTATTTAGATAAATTCGCATGAATTTATTTTTTCAGGTCTATACCCAGCTCCATGCCCTCGTACATATAGTCGTTCCACTTAAAGTTCTTGTACACGTTGACGTGGTAGCGGTGCATTTCCTCCACGAGCAAGCAGAACTTGCCCACCGTCTGGTGTTTGGGGAAAACGTCAAAATATTCACCATTGAGGTAGAAGTTGAAGAAGCTTGAATCCACCTCGGTAATTAAGGTGTATAGGCTTTTATAGCCCACCGAGAACTCGTACGGCTCACCGTGGCGCGTGCCCTTATAGTGCATGCCGCTGTGATCCACTCTTATTTTGCCTTCGCCCACAATAAAGCTGGTTTTGTTGTTACCGACAAGCTTGTATTCGTCCAAGTTACCTATTTGACAATCGTCCTCGAAGAAGTAGTCGGGATTTTCGCGAATTTCCCTAATGATATCCATGCGCTCGCTCTCTACCCAGTCGAACGGCGATGCGGGAATAACAGCATCCTCATAGGGGTGGAACTGATAATAATCGTCCATCGTTGCGCCGTTGCCGCAGCTTGAGCAAGTAATCTTGTAGCCCTCGCCCTTCATTGTAAATTCCTTGCCGCACTTAGGGCATTTGTAGCAAAAATCCTCTAATCGGTGGCAAATTCTTCCGTGCGTTTCCCACTTGATCTTCTTTTCGGCATTCCAAGCGTATTCGTTGCGCCTGAACCTCTCGTTTATAATTTCATCCATTTCCTCAACAGACATTTTTTCGATATCCTCTTTGCTGAACAAAAGCGACATCGTTGCGTGTGTTTCGCCATAACGCTCGTCAAGACAAACCTTGGTGTTCTGCAAATACTGACCCTCGAGATAGCATAAGTATACGGGAACCTTAAAATGCTTGAACAGCTTGCTCGTACCGGGGACGATGGGCTTGTTTCCACCGTAATCGCTAGCAAGTCCCTCGGGCGCAAAGGTTACGCAGCCGCCCTTTTTGAAAACCTCGGATATACCGCGGAAATAAAGTCTATCCATCGAGTAATTCTTTTTGGGAATAACCTTGTTAAGTCCAAACAAAAACGAAAACTTTTTGCGATAAAATTCGCTGTTGCCTGCCATCATGTTTGTAATTCTTGGATATGCCGCACCGCTGACATACACGTGGTCAATTCGGGAGAGATGGTTAAAAATTACAAAGCATGGCCCGTCACAATCGTTTACGTCATCGATAATATGAAACTGCGGCTTGTATTTTCGTCCAACAATGTCCACCATTATAAGCTTGTAAATCCAAGCAATAATTCTGGGCGCGGGGCGATACTTTCTTTTTGCAAGTTTTTTTGCTATAGTTAGTTTTTTAGCCATAAAATTTCCTTTGTATAAAAAATTTGTTATTGTATTATATCATAATTTCGCGAATAAATCAAGGACATAATTGTTAGATTATTCTTTTGTTTGTAAAAAGAGTAATCTAACATCAATAAACGTGTAATATTTCATGCAAGATGTTGACTTTTTGAAAAAAAATGACTACATATAGTAGCCATTTTTAGTATATATCCTTAATTCCCAAAAAATAATCTGCAGAAACGGATTATATTTGATATGCAAATATGTCCACCTTACAGAATAAGCCCAACAATCACAGTTATAAGATAAAACAGAACATGAGCAAGCGTGGGAGCTGCGGATAGCCATCTGAACGAAACGACGTTTTTTCTGTAAATAGGCGAGCTTTTGTACAGCTTTGCGATAATCAATCCAATAAGACTTATTATAGTAAGAACAATGTTTGCTGCAAACAGCAATACATGACAAACAGCATAAACCAAGCCGGAGTAATTGCAATCACTTGGATCTTCTATTTGCGCCGCGCTTATCGCGTTCCTTACGATAAGAAAGGTGGCAAAGGTCAACGTCACAAATATCAAAAATGTTACAAAAATTTTGATAATTATTAAAATTATATCAACCATACCTTTTTCTTCCATCGCTCAACCTCCTTGTCGTTTTATCCTTTTCTATTTAGCCAAGTGGCTCGAAGTCGATTGCGCCGTGCTTACACAAGGGGCAGATAAAGTCCTCGGGAAGCACGGAATCCTCGTGTACGTATCCGCAAATTTTGCACACAAAGCCCTTTTTGCCTTGATCCGGCTTGGGCTTAACAAAAGCGTGGTAGTAGCCGTAAGTCATCGTTTCGTCGTTGCTTATTACACGTGCTTCGGTGACCGAGCAAATGAACATGCCGTGTGTATCCATATCCACGTACTGCTCTACCTTTAGCGAGAGGAACGAGTTGATATGTCGCGGCAAGAAAATAAGTCCGTTGTCCGAGCGAAGCGGCTTGCAGTCCTCGAATTTATTTACTACTCTGCCGCTGGTAAAGCCAAACTTCTCAAAAACCTCAAACGGTGCGCTTGTAGTCAGGCAGTTTACGTTCATTATGCCGGTCTGCTTGATAATATGGTGCGAGTAATTTTCCTTGTTTATCGTTACTGCCACACGGCTGGGCGTGCTTGTAACCTGCGACACGGTATTAACGATAAGACCATTATCCTTTTTGCCGTCGTTGCAGGTGACTACATACAGGCCGTAGCCTATGTTATTAAGAGCAGAAAGGTCGTTTTTGTTAGCCGTTTCGTCCTGCCTTGCGAGATATTCCTGACAAAGCTCGGCGGTAAGAGCGTCAAGCTGTGCCGAGCTTTCCTCGCTAAGCGCGGACAAAATTCTTACAGACGTATCGGCGAAAGTAATACCGTTACACTTATCCAGCATGCCACGCATAACCTTTGCGGCAAGAGGCGCCCAGCTTCCATTCTCGATAAAAGCTACCGTCTTGTTGGAGAAATTGCGCTCGGTAAGGTGATTTATAAACTCTCGCATAAACGGGAAAATATCTGCGTTGTACGTGGTGGTCGCAAGCACAATTTTGTTGTAATGAAAGGCGTCCTCGACCGCTTCTGCCATATCGCATCTGGCGAGATCGTTGACGACTACCTTGGGACAGCCGTTGGCCTTAAGCTTTTGGGCAAGCTGCAAAACCGCCCTTTTGGTGTTGCCGTAAACCGAGGTATAGGCAATGACTATACCCTCGCTTTCGGACTGATAGCTAGACCACGTTTTATAGAGGTCCAAATAGTAGCCGAGGTTTTCGCTTAAGACAGGTCCGTGAAGCGGGCAAATTTGATTTATTTCAAGCCCTGCCGCCTTTTTTAGCAAATTCTGCACCTGCATGCCGTACTTGCCCACTATACCAAAATAGTACCTGCGAGCCTCGCACGCCCATTCCTCGTTTACGTCCAGCGCACCGAACTTGCCAAAGCCGTCAGCCGAGAACAACACCTTGTCAGTGCTGTCGTACGTTACGATAACCTCCGGCCAATGCACCATAGGCGCGGCAACAAAAACGAGATTATGCTTGCCAAGCGAAACGGTGTCGCCCTCGCCTACCACGACTTGCCTATCCGCAAAGTCGGTGCTGAAAAAGTTTTTCATCATAGCAAAGGCTTTGGTGGAAGAAATGATTTTTGCCTTGGGATACGCCTTGACAAAATTAAGGATATTCGCCGAATGGTCAGGCTCCATGTGCTGAACCACAAGATAGTCGGGTGTCCTATCCCCTATTGCATTTTGCAAATTATCCAGCCACTCGTGCGTAAAACGCGCGTCGACGGTATCCATTACGGCAATTTTCTCGTCCATAATAACGTATGAGTTGTACGACATGCCGTTTGGTACAACGTACTGCCCCTCGAATAAATCCACCTCGTGGTCGTTTACGCCGATATATTTAATGTCTTGAGTTATTTTCATAACAGTCCACTCCTTTATTTTAGGCAAAGCCACTTTGCGTGCCCACACTACATTATAACACATATCTTTGTACTTAGCAACATTTTTTGAAAAATTTGTCTATACAAAAAAACGCTAAAAGCCGAGAAGATATCTACAAAAACTTATACTATTGTACAAAAATCGCATATACGTAGGCAGTATTTTGGTTGACCTGCACTACGTAAGCTCACAAAACACAAAAAAACGCACAGCATTTTCTGCCGTGCGCTTAATCCTTTTTGCTTTATTATCTATTAAGAATATACTTGGTAAGGTCAACGGGATCAACAATCTTGCCGTCCTTATATACACGCATATTGCCCGAAGCGATTTCGTCAATAAGGATAACCTCGCCGTTGTTGTAGCCGAACTCAAACTTGATGTCCCAAAGGTCAAGACCGATTTTCTTAAGGTCGTCAGCAACAATCTTGGTGATTTTGAGGGTTTGCTCCTTCATGCTTGCAAACATTTCGGGAGTCATAACGCCGAGTGCCGCAAGACCTTCGCTGGTAACAAGCGGATCGCCCTTAGCGTCGTTTTTGAAGGTGCACTCTACGTAGCCACCCTCAAGCACGGTACCGTCAGCGATATACTCACCGTATCTGCGAACGAAGCTGCCGGTCGCAACAAGGCGGCAAATAACCTCCAAGCCCTTGCCGAATACAGTTGCGGGCAAAACCTCCATAGTTGCGTCCTCAACGTTTGCGCTAACGTAGTGAGTCTTGATGCCTGCCTTCTTCAAAAGTTCAAAATAATAAACGGACGTCTGAAGATTTGCCTTGCCGATACCCTCGATAGTAAGACCTACCGAATTCTCGCCCGGATCAAAAACGCCGTCTTTGCCGGTGCAATCGTCCTTGAACTTGAGCATAACATTGCCGTTGTCAAGCTGGAAGACATCCTTGGTTTTTCCTGCATAGAGCTTTTTCATAATATATATCCTCTCTTAGTTAAAAATTCCTAGTAAGATTTTTTGTCGCGCCCTAAAAGCAATCAACAAAATCAAATTTATTATATAAAAAAATCGTCCTTTTGTCAATTATTGAAAAACACAATTAAGAAAAAAATCAGATTTTTTTGTTGCTAATTTACAATGCTATTTTTTGTAGTTGAATTTGCTGTTGGCAAGGGGAATGAGCATTTTATCCAAAATGGCAAAAATCGCCTTGTCCTTTGCAAATTGCTTTATCCAATCGGTGGCAGACGGACTCTCGCAAGGTAGCCAGCCTATATAAAGCCGAGCCGCCCCCTCTACTTGCCAAAGCGTTTTTCCGTCCGTGCGGCTTTTTTTGTTGTCGGCAACGCTCAAAAGCTCGGCAATTTGTCCTCTTAGTCCGTTCGGATTGCGCTTATCGACCTTGGCATGCCCGATAAAAAGCACGTCGTGATTGACGTACTCCCACTTCGCCTCTAAGTAATCTACCTTCTTGGGGCGAGCCACCGTAATCTTTTCGCCCGATATGGGGTTTGTAAGATTTGGCGCAAATTTTATTTCCACCTTATCCTTGTTGAAAACGAAAAACACGCCCTCGCTATCAGGAATTTGCGACAAAAGGTCACGGTTTTTGAGTACGTCACCTATATTTACAAAATTTTTGGTAACTCTTATAAGCGTCAAAGTTTTGTGCAGCATCTTTGTCCTCTCGCCATTTTCTTTTACCGTTTTAGTATAATACAATCGGTCTCTAAAATCAATAATTTTTGCGCTATATGTAAAAAAAGATATCTTCGCTTCGCTCAAAATAATATTGCTTCTGTGCGTGTCACATGATGTAATCTTTGCCATCACTTGCGAAGGCAAGCATCATTCATATAATAGTGGCTGGCGAGCGTGCCACCCGCTTTTGCAAATAAAAACAGCTCCCTTTTGGGTGCTGTCTTTTTGGCAGAGCGGGTGAAAAGGTGTCTAAACATAGGTAAAAACGAACAAAAGGTGTCCGGCAAGATTAGAGTTTAATCATTAAAACGCTTCGACATTTCTTCTGCATCATATTCGAGAAAATACGGTTTCAATTTGTCATAAAATTCTCGCATTTTTTCTCTTGTCGCAAAAACAATATCACAACCTCTATCGTCATAAATACTTAAAATGCATTCGTTTTCAAAAGACACAAAATGTACTGTTCTTGCTCCCCCATGAAAATTTTCTATTGCTCTTTTTTTGTAAGGATATTTGGCATCTGTATAACATATAATGCGATTTTTTTGAACACTGTCTTCATCTTCGTCAAGTGGAATATTGAAGATGACGGTTTTTTCGTATTTGTTTATATGCTGTGCAAGGAATCTTATGTCCTTTTTGAAATAACCAATGGTATTATTGATATTGATTTCATCCAACAAAGAAAGATCTTCGACGTAATGATCAAAAAATATGGCATCGGGCGGATTTTGAAAAAGAATATCGAATATTTCAAAAGCTCGTTTCTTGGCATTTTTTAAATATACACGCTTTGAATCACCTATTCCCAATTCACATCTGAGCGCAAAAGAATGATTATAAAACCACGGTTGTTTATATGAAAATGATGTGTCCGAAACCATTTTTTCGATTTTACTGTTTGACTTATTCTTTACATTCACAAAATCACCGTCCTTCCATATAAATTATATCACATTTCCGCAAATAAATCAAGGCGTAGCTTTGTATATCTTAAAATGAAGCATTGCCGTTGGCAATATGAAGCGGCAACTGCAACAAGCTGCAATTGCCATGAAGTGTTCCGCAAGCGGAACATGAAGCGAAGCGCGCATCCTTAAGTGGCGAAGCCATGCTTCATAGCCGAAGGCTGCTTCATTAACAAAGCGTCTTCATGCGCCGCAGGCGCGCTTCATTTAAAAAACGCACCTTTGTCGGTAGACAAAAGCGCGTTTTTTGTTGGCAGAGCGGGTGGGATTCGAACCCACGAGCCCTTTCAGGCTACCTGATTTCGAGTCAGGGCCGTTATGACCACTTCGATACCGCTCCACAGCCAATATATACTACCAAAAATATGCGTTCTTGTCAACTGTTTTATAAGACCCATAAAAGGTTTTTTACAAAATCACATTGTAAACCTTTTTGATTTGTTTGGTTGACAATTGCCGTACATTTTGCTATACTCAGATTAGAGGTGCAAAATGGACACAAAGCAGCAATTACTGGAATTACTATTAAGGCACAAGGGTGAATACGTTTCGGGTCAGCAAATAGGCACACAGCTGTCTGTTTCGCGCGCGGCGATATGGAAGGCAATTACGGCTTTGCGCGCCGAGGGGTATCAAATTGATGCGGTAAAAAACAAAGGCTACTGCTTATCCACCCAAACGGATGTTATTTCGGCAGTAGGCGTACGCAAATATCTGCAACCTGAATATCAAGGCTTGGATATCACCGTCCACCCAACGCTTGTATCCACAAATAATACGGCACGCGAAAACGCCGCCTGCGGTGCAAGCGAGGGCGTTGTATTTGCGCTTACTCAAACAGGCGGTAAGGGTCGCAAGGGTCGAAGCTTTTTTTCGCCGCAAGGAAGCGGCATATATATGAGCCTTTTGCTCCGTCCCCACCACTTCTCTGCGGAAAAGGCGGCAAGCCTTACCACAATGGCGGCGGTAGCTGTTTGCGAGGCAATAGAGTCTGTGTGCGGCAAAACCGCCAAAATCAAGTGGGTTAACGACGTTTTTGTGGACGGCAAAAAGGCTTGCGGCATACTTACCGAGGCCGCTATGGGCATCGAAACAGGCACGTTGGACTACGCAATAGTAGGTATAGGAATCAACGTTACACCTCCGCGCGAAGGCTTCCCCGACGAGCTAAAAAGCATAGCGGGAGCCATTCTTTTGTCGCCGCAAAGTGACGGCAAAAACAGGCTTGCCGCGGAGGTAATAAATCGCTTTATGTACTACTATTTGTCAAAAAATCAGGGGTACGTATCGTCATATCGAAGCAAAAGCTTTATTTTGGGCAGGCAAATTACCGTTATTGGATTTGACAGCGAGCGCACCGCAACCGCCCTTGATATAGACGGTGAATGCCGCCTTATAGTGCGCTACGATAGCGGCGAAACGGCGGCTCTGTCGTCCGGCGAAATAAGCATCAAAATATAATATGTCAAAGCTGTCTACAATCGATATAGTGCGTGTGGCATTGATGTGTGCCGTAATGGTATTATGCTCTTGGATTGCCATCCCCACCGCCGTCCCATTCACCCTACAAACGCTTGGGGTGTTTTTGTCGTTTGGCATTTTGGGCGGAAAAAAAAGCACCCTCGCAATTGTCGTGTACGTGATTCTTGGCGCAATCGGCTTACCCGTATTTGCTTCGTTTTCGGGCGGACTTGGAATACTGCTTGGAATAAACGGTGGCTTTATTTGGGGCTTCGTGCTTGCCACTCTTGCTATGTGGCTTTTGCAAACGCTTCTTAACAAAAGCAAGCTTCTACCGCTAATAATGCTTGTAGGGCTACTTGTTTGCTATACGTGCGGCACAGCTTGGTATATGATTTACTGTGCAAGCTCGGGTACGGCTGTAGGGCTTACCGCCGCACTAACGCTTTGCGTGCTACCGTATGTTATCCCCGACCTACTAAAGCTTGGACTGTCGCTTATTATAATTCGCCGAATAAAAGGTGCAAGTAAACAGTGATTTTGAACCCACGGATATTTACCTGTTTATAAGGGATATTTTTCTTCGATATCAAAATTCAAGCCGTTAATATCAGCGTATTCCCACTCCTGTATCATCTCCAAGCATTCGGTATACGCCGTGCGCTCTCCGTATAGAAACTGCTCACCGTCAATATCCTTAAATACAGACAGCTCTTCTAAATAAACGAGCAGCAATTGTATCATCATTTCCAGTACTTCTTCCGAGCTTTTCTTTTGCATTTCCATCATCCTACTATCGTATTTAATATGTCCTTATAGTCCACCAAACCTCTGTAAATACAGCATTCATAAATTTTATCTACAAAAGCCTTTTTTGCCGCATAATATTTGGTTCGCTCCATGGGACAATTATGTATAATATAAATATCATTAAATCCTTTTCTGATACCAACAAAAAACTTTTTTCGCCATTCTGTTTGTTCATTTTCGATAATTTCATCCATTATCTCTATTACCAATAAAACGTCATCATCAACAACGATTTTCTCTTTTGCTTTGCTTATATAAACCACACACTCCGTTTTACCATCACGCATCATTTCCAGTATGTAAGAAAGCCGTTTGACTATCCGTTTTACTTTCTCTTTCGTCAAGTTTCTTCTCTCTCAAGTCGTTATGCTTATATTATATCTTATTTGAGTATTGCTAAAGTCCGTACTTTTACCAAATTAAGAAATTCCAAATATACTATGATTACCCATCCTATAGTGGGTGTTTTTTATTCAAATATGCCCTAAGTATAATGCGCTCCTAATGTTCTCGATTGTAGAGGTTAAAGATTGTTGATTAACTACTCCCATATTAGAGACAAAATAAATTATCATTTTGTGACATCTTTTTTAATTTTTTATATTAAAAACGCTCTCCGTATTTCTACGGAAAGCGCCAAACAACATTAATTATTATTTGTTTATTATTGCTGTTTCTAAGAAGCTAAAGAAATTGGTCGAATTCTCATACCATAATTGCTCATATTCAATATAGACTACTGTCTTATCATCATTTATTTGAGCTGCGTAATTAAAATTAAATAATCCGTCAGAATCTTCGAAAACGTCTTCTTTATAGCTGACATCAAGACTACCGACCTTTGTGGCTTTAATTACATCTCCCGATAATTTAACGAATTGTTCATAATAAGGATTGGTAAAAAACCACATTTTTATATTTTCAAAATAATCATTACCAACAATTTTTATTATAAAGCACAAATCATCTCCCGACACGGAATCGTAAATTTTAGTAACTTGAAACTCATATTCATTCTCATCAAGATCTAAGAAAACACTATTAAGATTATCATTAACTTCGCTTAAATCAGAAAATGTATTTTCTTCGTTTTGCAGCAAATAATGCTTTTCATTATTCTTATCTAAGACTTTAGTCATAATTACCGATAAGCAAATTACTAAAACTAAGGCTGCGACTGCTACACTGCCTACTCTTAAAAAAAGGATACGGTTGTTTGCCGCTTTGTTTGGAAAATGCTTGGTCTGCACCTTATTGTAAAATTCGGCATTATCTTCCAAAATTTTATTTTCGGCATATTTTGCTTGATCTTGTATGGAATTTTTTTTCATTTCATCTCCATCTAATATATATTTACAGAATAATATTCATCTATAATTGTATTATAGTTAATATTAAAATAAGCTTCGGATCTGATTGCAAGTCCTGTAGCTACCATTATATATTTGTCGGCTCTTGTTGAACCATTACTCAAGGTGTAGGTAATTTCGGAATATCCAAATCCTGCCATAACGTGGCACGCCTGCGCAATTAAATAATCTATTTGTTCACTCGTTTGGTTATCAAACGTAGTACAAACTGTAAACGTATCGACAAATAAAATCGAGGGCTTTCCTGACTCAAAGCATTGCTTAGCATAATTATAGTTAAATGATCCTCCTTGCATGCAAGAGTTGAAGCTTATGCTCCTATTTTTTTCGTTGCAAAATCTTGTCATACCACTTTTAAATTTGTTTATTGTAGTTCCGGGTCCATTGACGTTGGTTTCCATATAATTATAAAGCGTTTGCACGAGAGCGGCTGATTCTTGCGGCAATTCTTTGTAAAGATAGTATTGCCCCATTGGTGTTCCGGGAGTAAAGCCGGGTATTAATTCGGGGAAAAATCTATCATAAAAGCCTATTATACTTCCACCTGCGGCTGCAGCGCAACCATTTGATATTCCAATAGGAAGATAGCTGGGGTAACGCTTTGCAAGCCCATATTCATTTTTTACTCTGTTGGTATAGTAAACCGTTTCACTGCTTGTCGTGATTGTATAATCTGTTGCATAAAAAGCATTCTCATTTAAAACATCATCTGAGCTATCTAAAATTATTCCATTATTTACTTCAATAAAATTTTCACCATCCCAAACGGCATAGAACATTATATTGATATAAACCTTATCCCCGCTGTATTCTGCATACGGATCTTGGGCGTTTAAATACAATTCTGTAATCTCAAATTCTCCGTTGGTATTTACAACAAAAGCATATCCTTCGTTTTCCTCTAAGCTTATGTAATATATGTATCCCAACGGCTGTAAACGCATGTCATAAACAACTTCTTTAGTAATTGTATTATTGACTGTTGTAATACCCTCATCGGCAATTATTTCATTTAATGTTTGGAAGAATAATGTATCACATTCTTCTTCAAAATTAGTTTCTGCATGAGCTAACGCAAAGCTTGGCGTAAGAGAAACGGAAGCTAAAACAGCTAACAAAAGCATAAAGGTTAGTAATTTTTTCATTTTTGTAATCTCCTTTATATTATTTATATATTAGAGACAAAAAAAAATCTAATTTTGTGACATCAATTTTAATTTTTTTATTCCACGGCTATATTTTTGTCTGACTGTGTCCACTTTCAAATTCATTTTATCCGCAATTTCTTTATAGCGGTAGCCCTCAAAAATCTTCATTATTATAATTTTTCGTGTTTGCTCGTCGAGTTCATTAAGCTTTTCCCAATAGTCGCCATATAAGTAATATGCATATTCATCGTTTACTGAAATTTTTATATTATCTATAGGTTCTGCAAAATATTTCTTTTCCTTAGCTATAATATTTTTCGCTATATTTTCGGCAATAGTGTATACCCATGAATTTGGATATGTTATGTAGTTAAATTCTTGCATTTCCATTAACTTCATAAAGAATTCTTGCGCTACATCTTCACTAAGATTTTTGTTTTTGTAGATAACAAAAATATGGATTACTATCTTTGGAAAATAAAATTTATATAACCTATTGAATGCTTTTACATTCGTTTTTATTCTTCGAAGGCATATGTTGAACTCTCTTGGCGTCATAAGCTTCCTCGTTTGTTTTTCCTCGATGCGATTTTATTTCTACAAAGGAGATTCCTTTCTTATTTCATTTCTTGTTTTAATAAGCCTGATAATGTCTTCTTTTTCTCTTTTATCAAGTAAGTCAAATTCACTTAAAAGTTCCTTTTGAATCTGGCTTAAATAAACACTATCGTCTCCACATTCATTAAAAAACTCGCTTAATGTAATTCCAAAAGCATTACAAAGATTTTGAATTCCTTCTATTGTGGGTATTGATTTTCTTTTGAACCAATTGAGTATAGTCCCCGGGCTTATATTGGCTTCCATTGCCATATGATTGATAGACCAATTCCTATTATTTTGCAATTGCTTTATTCTCGAATGTATATTCATTGAACACCTCAAAAACGAGTGAATTGTAACTACATTTTATCATGTCCATCTGCGAATGAGTTAATACAGCAAACACCGACTTTGGGTATCAATTGACAATATAAGATATCTAAAATTGAATAATAAGCTTATAAATTCTTTTGAGCTCGTCAACTTTTTTGACAAGCAGTAGTCTTCCAATCGCTTAAACGAAAGGATAAAGGAATATTAAATCGGGCAACCGTTCACCGTTGGCGCGGCTGCCTGTGTTTATTTTTACAACATAAAGCACCCAAAAAAGTATCTGAAATTTGAGGTGCTTTGTAAATCAAGCTTTATTTGATTTGTATGCTTGCACATCCAAATATACTATTTTAATATCATTGCTTCGGCAATTTTCAAGATGGCGTCTTCCTCCATGGGGAATTCTAATTGTATATAATACTTATAGCCTTCATATTTGAAAAATGCGGTACTCAAGGCGGATCTATAAGACCAATTTATAATTACTTCTCCTATAACTGCCGTTTTGTTACAGCTTTGTTCAAAAAAGGTGAAAATATCAACGCTTGTATGCTCATCCATAATATACAGATAAACTATATCACCCGTTTCGCCATTTGCAATATCCTCTTTTATATAGATAACATCATCGTTATTATTTATATCTACGTACAACCACGTCTGAACATCGTCCGCTACATCATACCAGTCAATATATAACAGGGGAAGCTCTTCGTTTGCTGAATATTCCTTGACCGTGTAATCAATACGTACAGCTTCGTAAAGGCTGTGCGAAGGGGGCGTCTGCGAGCTATCGGGAGGCATAAACTTCTCGGCGTTTAGCATAAAGGTCAGTACAATAATAAGACAAAGCGCACTCAAAACAGAACCAAACGGAATGTAACGAACTGTATGCTTTTGCTTTGCCTTGACCGTATTAGCCTCAGGCAAATCATGCTTCTTTTCGAATTCCGCATACTTTCCCGCCTTTTTTTGTGCGTTTTGTTGCTCTATTAATTTGTGAAAGTCATTATCTTTCATAAATTCTCCTAACTAAAATGTGTAATATAATCAGCTTTAATAAAACAAAGTTTACTTTATAATAATTTTTCGATTTCTTTTAGAATTTTCTTTAGCTGTTTATATATTGCCGATCTTGTTTTGCCTAATTTTTTACCTATTTCCTCGTATGTAAAATTCAAATAAAAATAGCCTATGATTATTTTTCTGCTTTCGGGATCTAATTCTTTGAGAATGTTATCCACATCCGTCTTAATATCAACGATATCAGTAAAATTTTCGGTTCGATCACTATCTTCAACCGCAACGGAATTATCAAATATCTTATCCTTATCATTAAAGGCGTATGCAACCATTTGCGTAATCTTACATAGCCAATTATATCCATCCATGCCTTCTTTATATGAGCTTTTGTATTTCATCACTCGCTCATAGACTTCCATTACTACGTCGTCACAATATGACTGATTTTTTAGATAATATTTAGCTACGACGCATAAGTGGTTCCATGTAATACCAAATAGAACTTGATATTGAGAGTCATCTCCCCGCTTAAGCCTTTCTAAGCAATTATTAACTTCTTTAGCATATTTTGACATCTTACCCTCTTGCGTCATTATAGCATAGCTTTTTTTCATTTCAAAACGTTTTGAACATAAATAGAGAGTTTTTTGATAACGTATGTCAACAATCAAGTTCCAGAGAGTAAATAGCGCCTTTTGTGGAAAAAACAAGGAGTTCCCGTATTCCCTCGCTAAATGAACGCATTTAGCGTACAAAGCACTCTGCACAAAAAGAAGATTTGCTCCTGCACAGGAAAGTACATTTAGCGTACACACGCTCGCCGCGCCCAAGGTCAAGCTTTGCTTGCCCTCGTGTGGTGACATAATCTATCACACCACATCACGGTAGAACATTAAAGCCGTCAAATGCGAGTCAGACCGTCTTTTATGCTGCGGATTACGAGCGGCGCGGCAGCACAGCTGCTTTTGCTGGGGTTGGGGCTTGTCTACTCTCGATAGAACAATTAAAGCCGTCAAATGCGAGCAAGAGCTTTTTTCTGCCGCGGATTTCGAATGACGTGTACTTTTTTGTACACAAATGAGAAACCGCAAGGCAAAAATAGCTATGGCGAAGCATTTCACGGCTTTAATAGGTTTTAATGGAAAAAAGCACTTACCATTAACCAGTAAGTGCTTTTGCTTATTAACATTGGTATATAAAACAAGTCAGCTCGTGGAGCTTCTCTGCTCCAAGGCATTACTTTTCTACTGCTTTTATGCTTCGCAGGTTCTTATGTCTTATTAGCTCGGCTATGCTCCATTGCACAGCCTTACTCTTAAAGGAGGTGATCCAGCCGCACCTTCCGATACGGCTAC
>JAFVXY010000019.1 GCA_017500845.1 Clostridia bacterium | reverse complement strand
CAAGTGCGTTTGTTGCATTTGGGACACTTCAAGTACCGAGTTGTTCCTCTATGCATCGCATTAAGTGCCTGCATATAGGTAGGCACGATCTCATGACCGCAGTTTTTGCACTTGTAAGCACCTACGCTGACTTCAAGCTTTAATGCATAGAAGCACGGTATCAAAAAGACCACGCAGAGCGTAAGTATTGCAACGACCATCCAAGGGCCCTCGGGCATAAAAAACGCGATGATCGCGAGACCTCCGATCAATCCAATGATACTCACTATCATGATCGTCCACATTGCATTCCAAATAGTTTTGCTTTTCTTTTCTAATTCCTTTGCCATTTCAAACAAAAGCTGCTCATTCTTTTGATCGTAATTTTCCATACAAATCTTCTCCCCACTTAATAATTCGTTTACACTGATGCCGAGAATGTCACACAGCTCCAGCATAATCGAGGAATCGGGCATGGCGACGCCTCTTTCCCACTTGGATACTGCTTTGTCGGTGATATTCAGTTTTTCAGAAAGCTGCATTTGAGTTAAATTTTTCTGTTTTCTGCACTCGGCAATAAATTTTCCTATCTTTAATTGATCCATTTATCTACCTCCTTTCACATACAGTATAACCGATATTTCAAATAAAGTACACCCACCATTGGTTTAGTAGGGAAAATCAACCATTGGTAGAGTGAAAATTGACCGTTAAATTCTTATTCGTTTATTTTCTTGCAATAATAATCGGTTGATAGAATCCTGTTTCTTCAGGGAACATCCAAACAACCTCTTTGCAACCGTTGGCGATAAAAAGATTGATCAAATCCTCTCGACGGGTTGCTCTGTATTCACATTCAAATGATTATTTCAACCGGCCATATGCTTCATCTGCAAGGTTTTGCAAATAGTCAAAAAACTGTCCTGCGTGGTAGCCGTCACAAATTGAGTGATGGACTTGCAGACAAAACGGAAGTTTAACCCTGCCGTTGTCCTTAATCACTCCGTCGCGTTTATTTTCAAACAGCTCATCTGCCTCGTCGATCTTTGAGAGCGGATAGGTGTGCGTAATCAGCGGCTCGGTAACAAGCTTGCCCTCGGCAATGAGATTGAGCGTTTCCTCCGGTCGCAACCGGCAAAGCCGCCGGTCTTGAAGGTCAAGCTCTTGCCGTACATATCTTTACACGCACATCGCTAAATATGGTTGGCGCCGACTTTTTTCATCTTCGCAAGCGTTGCAGGACTGATGCCGGCTTTCGCAGCAAGATCTTTGCTTTTCATCTCGCGGTCGATTAGCATTTTGAACAGCTTCTTATAGCTTGCAGCCATAGTTCACCTCATAAAAAGTATAAATTCTTACACGGATTCCATTATATCACTTTTTTGGTCAAATCGCAAGCCTTATTGTCAATTTCTTCAACCGTCTAATATCTTAAAAATTCCCATTTTGTTTTGCAATTATAGATTGATATCGTTTGATTGCTAAGCTAAAAGAATCGCGTTATAAAACCTTTTTCCTTTTTATTGCGTCATAAAATCTGAGGCACGTAAAAGCGTTTTGTGAACCGGCAAAAGAAAAAATCCAACACGGTGGAAGGTTTTGTGTTGGATTTTATGTATTTGGTTTGGCGTATTATTGCTTGACTCGGGGATTAGTCTACGCACGAGGTCATGATGTGCAAAATTTCTTTATCAGTTTCGCTCATGCCCTCTTTGCCGAGAAGTCCGACGTTGCGAATGGTTTGCTCGATTTCGTCCGACACGATACCGTCGCCGCCCTGGAACTGATTGCCGCTTTTGCGCATTTCGCAGCCCAAGATTCCTGCATCTACGGCAACTGCGATTTTTGCCGCGCACGAGGCCTTTGCGCCGTCGCAAATGATACCCGAGGTGATTGCGAGTGCGTTGACAACCGTCGCGCAAACGGACTCCTTGCCCGCGCCGAGCAGGTATGCGATACCTGCGCCTGCCGCCGCGCCTGCGCTGACTGCGCCGCAATAAGCAGAAAGGGTGCCGATACCCGACTTAATATAGATAGCGATAAGGTTAGAAAGCACAAGTGCGCGGTAAAGACTTTCCTCGCTGGAGCCAAGCTCCTTGGCGTACTCGATAACGGGGAGCGAAACGGTCATACCCTGATTGCCGCTGCCCGAGTTGATAATGACGGGCATGGTGCAACCGTTCATTCTCGCGTCCGAGCCTGCCGCCGCCATAGCACGCGCGCGCACTCTGATATCGTTGCCGTAAGAATTAAGCAGCACCTTGCCGATGTTAGAGCCGTAGTCGCCGCGAAGTCCCTCTTGCGCTACTGCGGTGTTGCATTCCATCTGTCTGTCGAGAAGCTCCTTAACGTCAGCGATATCGACATTCAGAGCGAAGTCGCAGATGTCGTTCATGGACATAAGTGCGTAGTCGCCGCCCTTGCGCATATCGACGGTTTGGCAGTCCTTGTCAAAAATCGCCACACCGTTACGCTGAATTTTGACCAAATTGGTATGCTTGCCTGCGATGCGAACCATTGCGTGGTCGTCGCCGCTGTACACGTGAACGACGATATCAAGCACCTCCTTGCTCTCTAAGGGGCGAACGTCGATGGGCACTTCCTTCAAAAACTTAGGTAGAGCCTTAGTCTGCTGCTCGGTAACGCCGCTTAGCACCTCAAGCTCGCCGTCGGGGTTGCCCGCAAGAATGCCGATGCCGACTGCCGCCGCGATACCCTTGTTGCCGCCCGTGTGCGGAACGATAACGCTTTTTACGTTTTTGATAATGTTGCCGCTTGCCTCAACGAGCACGCGGGTGGGCATTTGTCCAAGAGCCTGCCTTGCCTTAGCGCCGCAGTAAGCAAGCGCGATGGGCTCGGTACAGCCGAGCGCGGGAACAAGCTCCTTGTGCAAAATATTAAGAAACGCCTGATACTTTTTATCCGTTTTGTTCATAATTTCTTCTCCGTGATAGGCCGACTAATTGTCAAGCTCGAGATATGCGTCGTAGGTAATGTCTTTATCAAAGACCTTGGTGCCGTCGATTTCGATAATGCGGTTGGCAACCGTTTCCATAATTTCTTGGTCGTGCGACACAAACAGCATTCCGCCCTTAAAGCTTGTCATGCCCTTGTTGAGCGCGGTGATGCTTTCGAGGTCGAGATGGTTGGTGGGCTCGTCGAGGACGAGGAAGTTGCCGCCTTGAAGCATCATTCTTGCAAGCATGCAACGCACCTTTTCGCCACCCGAAATAACGGACGCCTTTTTTAGCGCCTCTTGACCCGAGAACAGCATTCTGCCCAGCCAGCCCCTGAGGTACTCCTCGTAGTGGTCCTTGGAATATTGGTCTATCCACTGCACGAGCGTAAGGTCTATGCCGTCAAAGAAATTATCGTAGTTTTGCGGCAGGTAGGTGGGGATTATTGTTTTGCCCCATTTTACCGTGCCTGCGTCGGGAGTTTCAAGTCCCATAATGCAGTCGAAGAGCATAGAAATGTTTTGACCGTTGCGGCACACGAAGCCGATTTTGTCGTCCCTTTTGAGGCGGAACGAAACGTTCTCGAAAAAGCCCTTTTTGGTAAGACCCTCGACCTCTAAAATCTCGTTGCCGATTTCGCGCTCGAACTTGAATTCGATAAACGGGTATCTGCGGCTGGACGGCTGAATGTCCTCGAGCTTAAGCTTCTCGAGCTCCTTTTTGCGGCTGGTTGCTTGCTTGGACTTGCTGGCGTTTGCGCTGAAGCGAGCAATAAATTCCTGCAATTCCTTAGCACGTGCCTCTATTTTCTTGTTCTGCTCCTTGCTTTGACGAAGGAGAAGCTGCGAGCTTTCGTACCAGAAATCGTAGTTACCTACGAAGATTTTTATCTTCTTAAAGTCAACGTCGCAGATGTGCGTGCAAACACGGTTGAGGAAGTGGCGGTTGTGGGACACGATAATGATTATGCTGTCCTCCATCTCCATAATATAGTCCTCAAGCCAGCGCACGCTTTTTGCGTCGAGGTTGTTGGTCGGCTCGTCCAAAATAAGAATGTCGGGCTTGCCGAAAAGGCTTTGCGCAAGCAGCACCTTTACCTTAATTTTGGGGTCGACCTCCGCCATGGGAAGGTAGAAAAGCGAGCTGTCCACCTTTAGCTGATTAAGAAGCGTTTCCGCATCGGACTCCGCCTCGTAGCCGTTAAGCTCGGCAAATTCGCCCTCGAGCTCTGCCGCGCGCTCGCCGTCAGCGTCCGAAAAATCCTCCTTAGCGTACAGCACCTCGCGCTCGAGCTTGATTTCCATAAGGCGCTTATGACCCCACATAACGGTGTCAAGCACGGTATATTCGTCGTAGGCGTTTTGGTTTTGCGCCAAAATGCTCATACGCTCGTTCTTATCTATAACCACCTCGCCCTTGTTAGGCTCGATATCGCCCGCCAAGATTTTGAGGAATGTGGACTTACCCGCACCGTTTGCGCCGATAATTCCATAGCAGTTCCCCTTGGTGAACTTCAAATTTACGTGGTCGAACAGCACTCTGCTGCCGAATTGCAAGCTGACGTCGTTTACTGCAATCATTGCTCCTCCCAAACAAAAGGCAGAAATTTTTACCCATTTCTGCCTTTTTAGTGTTTTGTATTACTTTTACTCTGCTTTGAACGGCAAAAGAACCATATATCTTGCGCGCTTAATAGCCGTGGTCAAGCCTCTTTGGTGCATAGCGCAAACGCCGGAAATGCGGCGGGGAATGATTTTGCCCTTCTCTGTGATGTAGCGGCGAAGCTTGGTTACGTCCTTGTAGTCGATTTGCTCAGCCTTATCTACGCAAAACTGGCAAACCTTTTTCTTCTGGACGCGCTTTGCCTTTTTGATCTTATCGTCACCTTCGCCTACTTTAGGCATCTTCTTATCCATTACGGTATTCTCCTTATTATATTTGGCGAAAATTACCTACTGCCTTACGCCGAAATCAGAACGGCAGCTGGTCGGGGTCGTCGATGGGCTCAAGCTCGAGCACCTGCTTGCTTTGCCTTGCGGCAGGAGCAGACTCTCTTGCGGGAGCAGCACCGCCCTCACCCCTCGGGGAAAGGAATTCTACGTCGTCGGCAACAACCTCGGTAGCGTACCTCTTGTTGCCGTCCCTGTCCTCGTAATTGCGAGTCTGAATTGCGCCGCATACCGCAACCTTGCTGCCCTTGAACAAGAACTTGCCGCAGTTGTCGGCAAGGCCGCGCCAGGTAACGATGTTTATAAAGTCAGCCTCTCGCTCGCCGTTACTGCTTGTATAGCTGCGATTAACCGCTATCGAAAATCTGCAAACCGAAATACCGTTTGCCGTTGTGGAATGCTCGGGATCGCGGGTAAGATTACCCACCAAAATGCACTTATTCATGACTCACCTCTTTTGTAATTACTCTTTAACTATTATCATAAAGCGAAGGATTTCGTCCTTAGCAATGCGCATCTGACGCTCGATTTCAAGCGGAAGATCGGCATTAGCCGTGAAATCCATAAGTACATAATAGCCTTCGTGCTTGTAGTTTACCGGATATGCAAGCTTGCGAACGCCCCATTTATTAACGGTTGCTTCGCCACCTGCCTCCTTTACAAGGTTTTCGAATCTTGCGATATACGCCTCTTTTGCGGCCTCGTCAAGATTTGCGGCTAGAATATACAGAACTTCATACTTCTTCATATTCCACCTCCTTTTGGTCTCGTGACTCCCCTAAGGGAGTAAGGATTGCTACTACTCGTAGCATAGCAGATTATAACACACCCCATCGCCCTAATGCAAGCAATTTGACGGGGTTACAAGAAAAATTTCCAATCGCGATCTCGGTTTTTTCTATCCGCCGCAACAATCGAAGATTGCTCTTGGACACGATTGTGCTTATTACGCTAAATAAACCATTTCCGCGGCGAGCTTTTTTCTCTAAATTATAATCCCAAATACTGTTTTGCTTTTATTTTAAGAACTATTATCTCATCTTTATGCACAAATCCAATTTCCTTAAAACTTCTTATAATATGATTTATGGCATCTTTTTTATAAGGATCAAAATAATAATGTAACAGTTCTTCTAATTTTTTTGCATATTTTTCTTCGTCCCACATTTCACAACGAATCCCTACTTGTGCATAACTTTCTGCGCTTCTATCAAAAACCATTTGCACTTCAAAGCTATCGTATCCGTCAAACATATTATTAAGCTCTCTTTCATCTTCTGAATGTACAGCCTTTATACTGAAATTATAAGCTAAGTATGTGATTCCATGCATTGACGAAAAACCGGAACATATATACACGTCCTCTAAGTCTAAATAATAATATTTCCCTTTCTTTTCAAAACCGTATTCTTCATATACTTTTTTAGTAATTTTTCTCAGTTCTTTTTTATCCATAGCTTCTCCTACCTTATTAAACAAGTCGTCTAATGCATTGCGTAGTAATAATTACCGTCATATTTCTTTTTAACTTCTTCTTTTGATACCACCATGAATTCGTATTTGAAATCTTTATATTCAATAAACCTGCTAACGAAGCTTATATAACAATCACAGCAATCATAATAGCGACCACTCAAAAACGTTGTCTTTTGTTTTTCTGTCTTTACAACAAAACAAATCAGAACATTATCCAAGGTTGGAATAAAATCCGCTTCTTTTATATCAATTATTCCAAACCTTTCTTTATGTAATTTCATAAATTGTTTGTTAATTTCTATAAAATTCATAAAATCCTAAACCTTTTTTGCAACCCCTTTCGCTACTTTTATCCCTTGATTTTTACCTAAGCTTCTTTCTATCCACCTTGCCGATGGCGTTAAGGGGCAGGGCGCAAAACTCTATTGCTTGCGGCTGAGCGTAGGTGAGCAGCTTTTGCGCACACGCTGCCTTGATTTTTGCTTCCAGCTCTGCCTCAGCCACCCTTCCGTCGCTCTCGACGAACAGCTTAACCGCCTCGCCGCGCACAGCGTCGGGCACGCCGATAGCCGCCGCGTTTTTTACGCCTGCGATTTTGGTAACGACGCCCTCGATTTCGGACGGAAAGACGGGTACGCCGCTGACCTTAATCATATTTTTGGCGCGTTGCTTAAAGAACAAATAGCCGTCCTCGTCAAGATAGCAAACGTCACCCGTAAACAGCCACGGCTGTCCGCAAAGGTCTTTTATGGGTGTTTCATCCGTACCGTAATAGCCGAGCATAAGCAGGGGCGACTGGATACAAAGCTCGCCTGCCTCGCCCGCGGGGAGCATTTTTTGCCCATCCGTTATGCAGAATTTTGTACCGGGCAGGGGGTAACCCGCGCTACCGTCACGCTCGTATCGGGCGGTAGTAACGGCACAAACGGTGACCGTTTCGGTAAGGCCGTACCCTACGTGAAGCTTAGCCTTACTGCCACCCTTAGCAAGTGCCTCGTTGAACCGCTTTATCAGCTCATCAGGCGCAGAATCGCCGCCCACGAAGCAGTCCTTGATGCTGCTAAGGTCTGCACGCAAAAACTCCTTGCAAGCAAGCAGCTTGTTGAACATAGTGGGCACGCCGGTAAGAATATTTATTCGGTTTTTTTGAATAGCCTTAGCCATCGCCTTTGCGCTGAATTTTAGGGTAAGCACGCTTGTGATTCCCTTGGTCATGCACATGTGCAAATTCATACACAGCCCAAAGCCGTGGAAGATGGGAAGCACCGAGTACATTGATTGATATTTGTCGGGAGAATCCGCCAAAAAGAAGTCAATATGATCGCACAGCTCGTTGAACACCCTGTCCGAATGCATAATAACCTTAGGCTCGCCCGTCGTTCCGCCGCTTGGCAGATACACCGCGGCATAAGAAGGAGCGGTAAAGCCGTCAAGCTCGTCGCAAGCAAAAAGCTTTTCGAAGGTAAGGCTTTTATCCCAACCGCCGATTTTCTTGGCAAATGCGCGGCGATAGTACAGCCTTGCAAAAAAGCTCATAAAAAAGCTGGAGTCCGACACCAGCGTTTTGCACGGCATATCGTTTTTACCGTCAAACTGGTCGTAGGCAATAAGAAGGCGACTATCCACCTTTTGCATACAAGCAATAAGGCTGTCCTTTTTTATAAGCGGATGAACGAGATTTACAATGCCGCCTATTTTGTTTACGGCGTAAAGGGCTATTGCCGCGCTTGGGCTGTTTGGTACGCAAAGTGTAACTACGTCATCCTTTTTTACGTACCTGCTAAGCCCTTTTGCCGCCCTGTTTACAAGCGAAAGCAACCTGCCAAACGTTATTTTGCCGCCGTAAAAAACCATCGCTGTTTTTTGCGGATTCCTTTTGGCACACTGCTCGAAGCTCTCGTAAAGTGTCATCTTTTCTCCTTAATAAGCAAGCAATAAGCCGCTTTATATTTTTATAAAATCAACGTCAGCAGAAACAAAATTGCTACGACCGCAACCTGATGCGCAACGTAAATAAACAATGCGTGTCTGCCTACGAAGCAAACAGGCTTGTTCCACTTGCCGTCAAGAGGTGCAAGGTAATTCTTTGCCTTAGAGCGATACAGCGCCACCCCTATCGCGCCGCCAAGCAAAACGAATGCCGCCCACGGCAACAGCGGCCAATAGTCCGCGCCGCCCACAATGTAGCCGTAAAGCTGCGGCTTGACATTAACAAACAGCGAAGCAAGCATAGATGCGGTTTTGCTTTCGGGCGAAACGTTTGTTGCAAACGAGTCGCCGTCAATTCCGCTATACCAACACGCAAAATAAACGATAATAAGCACAAGCCCGACCGCAGGCGCAAGATAGTCGCCTATCGCCCTCGTGATTTTTTTGGTTTTATCTTTTTTTCCGATTTTTGCGATTACGTCACCGCACTTTTGAAGCAAGCCATATACGAGCATGGACAGTCCAAGCATATGAAGCACGCCAAAATAGATAGACAGTCCCATGTCGAAAATGCGGTCGATAAGCACGGTAACAAAGGTTATACCACAGCCCACCAAAAAGCAGGTGCTTCCGCGCTTGAGGTTAGAGCGCGAAAAGGTACAGCTGATTCCGCACAGCGTAAAGAATGCGCCAAGCACGAAAAATCTTACCGTTATTCTAAGCTTGTTGTACCAGTAGTGGTCTAACACCCACGCGCTTGCGCTAACCCATACGGTTTTACCCAGCATGGCGTCCACCATGGGCATAACGTCCATAACGGAATACAAAAAGTGATCGAGAACCATAAGTATAACACACAGTCCGCGCACAAAATCAAGCTCCCAAAAACGTCTTTTTTGCACGACCTCTTTTTGCACTGCCTCTATATTGTTTTCTTGTAACGTTTCTTCCATGCTACCTTATAAATACCTCAAAATTATTGCTCATAAGAACATTTTTAAGCTCCTGCTCGGTTTGCACGTCCTCGCAAATTATGCCGCCCGCACCCTGCTGACCCAAGCGGTGATAATCACTGCCGCAGGTGATAAGCAGATTGTTTTCGGCGGCAAGCTTACGCACCCGTTCTTCCTCGCGTAAAAAGCGGAAGTGGCAGTTGATTTCCACCCCGTCCACAAGCGTCATATCGTGCGGAAAGTGTCCCTGCTCCTTGCGGTACGGATGAGCCTGCACAAGCATAAGGTCGTTTGCCTTGCACCAATCGTACAGCTCCCTTTGTCCAAGGTCGTACAGCCTTGGGCAGTCCAGCAGCATCTTAGGCGTTGCGCCGTAAATAAGGAACTCGGCGTACGGGCAGTCGGGCAGAACTATTCCCACCTCGATACCAAAAAACACCCTTACGCCCTTTTGTTTTCCGTACTCTGCCGCCCTTTGGTATTCCTCGACAAAGCGAACGGGATACTCGTCCACGGAGTACTCTCCGCCGTAAGGCCTCGTGTAGCACGCCGTATAATGGTTGCACAAAACAAAGTGCATATTTTGCTCGGCAAAGGCGTCAACCGCTTCCTTATAATTAGTAGAAGCGCAAACCGAAAATCCCGAATGTACGTGTAAATCTATTTTCATTCTATCACCGCCGCTATCGTGCCGGTAGGACTATCGACACTGAATGCAATATTTATAATATGGTCTGCGATGCGCTCGAGCTCGGTTATTACGTCGTAGTAATACATTCCACTCTCGATGGTGCATACGCCCTCGTGCAATCTTTTGATGTGATGCTCGCCATAAACCCTTTTTAGTGCGTCCACCTCGTCCTCGAGGGCGGCAAGTTTCTTTAGTCCCGACCTGTCGCGGCTCTCGATAACGCCAAGACCAAGGTCGAACATTTCGCTAACCCTGCCGTACATAACGGCAAGCTCTGCCTGCGCGTCTGCCGAAAAGGCACAGCCTTGCCTATTTAGCTCGTCAGCAAATTCGACGAAGTTGCGCGCGTGGTCGCCTATGCGCTCGATGTCGCTGATAACGTGGTGAAGCGAGCCAACCAGCTTTTCGTCCACGGCGGTAATACTACCGTGCGTGGAAATTTTTATAAGGAATGATGCAATCTCTCGGTTGAGCGTATTTATCGTTTGCTCGTTGTCAATAAGTGTGTCGCGCTGACTCATGTCGCCGCCAAGCGCCTTGATTGCAATGCTGAGATTTGCCTTAGATAGGTTAGCCATTCTGAGGATTTCCTTTTGAACCTGCGCCACCGCGATTGACGGAGTTTCGAGCATACGATCGTCGATAAACGTTACCACGGGCTGCTCTTTTTTGGACGTGTCCTTTATGCAGAGCCTTGCAAGCTGCTCTAATTTTCCAACGAACGGCAACAGCAAAAGCGTGTAGGTAAGATTGAATACGACGTTGAACAAGGCAATCCGCCACTCGGGCAGGCTGATGGCGCTATCCAAAAATGCCGATGCCTGCTTTCCGAAAAACGTAAGCAAAATGCTGAAAACAAGTGCGCCGAACGCCGCAGTCGTTATGTGCAAAAACGCAACCCTCTTTGTATCCGCGCTTGCTCCGATTGCCGCCCAAATTGCGGTTACGCACGTGCCCACGTTTGCGCCCATAACGAGGAAAAGAGCCTGAAAGGTGGTCATCGTTCCCGCGCCCACAAGAGCGATATAGATACCCGTTGCCGCGCTGGACGACTGAATAAGTCCCGTGAACAAAAACGACATCAAAAGCAACAAAATGGGGTTACGTATTGCCGTAAACAGCCCCACGAAGAAGCCGTTAATTTCGTCGGTCACCATAGACTCGCACATCATTATAAGCCCAACGAAGATAAAGCCAAAGCCCATAAGTATGCGGCCGATACGGTTAATCTTGTCCTTTTTGGTAAAGACGATCATGCCAACACCCACTGCGCTTACTGCCGCAAAAAAGGTGTTAAAGCTAAAGCCGCCCGTACTGAACGCCGACAGCGCAACGATTACGCCCGTTATGGTCGTACCCAGCTTTGCGCCCAAAACCACCGATGTGGCCTGACGAAGCTTCATTATTCCTGCGTTGACAAGTCCCATCGTCATAACGGTGGTCGCATCCGACGACTGAATAATCGCCGTTACGCCCGTGCCTATGCCATAACCGACAAGACGCTTGTCGCTGAACTTTGCAAACATCTGCTTTACGCCGCCGCCTGCGCTTTGCTGTAAGCCCTCGCTCATAAAGCGCATGCCTGCCAAAAACACGCCTACGCCCGCCAGCAATTTTAGTATGCTCATAAATACCGACATCGCTTTTTGCTCCCTCTTTCGTAAACTTCCTCGCTTATCATAATACAATTTTTACGCTCTTTTGTCAAGCAGGCGCAGCCTGTTTTTGGGCGCGGCGGGCGTGGGTCTGCTAAATGTACTTTCCTTGCGCAGAAGCTGTGGTTGCTCTTGGGCGCGATTGTGCTTATTACGCTAAAAAACCAATTCCGCGCTGCAACAAACAGCGCCTGTTTTTGGGCGCGGCGGGCGTATCCTGTTGAATATACTGTTGTTGCGCAGAAACATGTTTGATTTATGCTCTCCCCCAACCTTATTTTTTTCGCCATAGGCGAAAACGCGTTGCGGGGTCCGGGACACATCCTCGTCGCAACTCTCCCTCTTTTGCCGCCTTTGCTAAAAAGCAAAGGCTTGCATTTTTGGTCGGTTGCTCCTCTTCCCACAAAAAGTCAAGCTTTTTGCGGGAGCCCTATTTTTGTCCCGGCGCTTTTTTTGCGTACTTTTTTAGCGCATAAAAAAAGTACGATCATAGATTGATTATGGGCGCAATTAAGGTTTATTATGTAAATATACTGTTGTTGCGCATCTACTAATCCTTTTTTCTTCCACGTATCATGACTAAAGCGAAGTCGAACCCGTAGGGCGATGCGTAGCATCCGATATCGTGGGCCCCCGTTTCTTAACTTCGCAGGCCCCACTAGATCCTTCGCTTCGCTCTAGGATGACAGTGGGGGCAGGCAATACCGCGCTGCAACAAAGCCCACCACTCACCTTTCCCCTTTTGGGAAGGTGGCACGAGCATTGCGAGTGTCGGATGAGGTGAACATATAAACATCCCTCTTTCCCTCTACCCCACAACCACGCCCCAAAGCGCGAGGGTAGCCGCGATCATTAGCGGAATCGCCACGATGCTTAGTAGCGTACCGTTTAGGAACGCGGAAACGCTAAGGTCACTCTCGCCCTTGTAGCGCTGGGAGAGCGCGACCACCGAAGCGGCAGGCGACATCGCCATAGCTATCACGGGCGCAAGCAGAACGTACTCGCCGCCCGACTGTATCACGTGGGTGCCGCGAAGCGCAAGGAAAAACAGCAGTGCGATTCCAAAGGTAACAAGTGGCGCAACAATCAGCCTCATGGCAGACGAAAGGTACAGTCCCTTGCCGCAAAAGAGCGCTTTGGGCTTCATGTCGGCAAGGCGAATGCCGACGATTATCATAGACAGCGGCGCGTTCATATACGAAAGGTACTGCGGCAAAATTTGCAAGTCCTCCACTCCGTTCATCATAAAGATGTTTATCTGCGGCACAAAGAACAGAATTAAGCCAATAACCGAGCAAATAATGCCGGGGTTGCAAGCAATCTTTTTTAGCCTGATTTCACGCTTTTCGCCCGTGATAAGCGCAACGCCCACCGTCCAAACGAGAATGATAAAAACGATATTAAACACCGCCATATACATCACGGCAAGCGGGTCACTACCCGTAAACATTTTGACAAACGGTATGCCCAAAAAGCCGCAGTTGGAGAAAATTGCTACAAACGTATAGACGTTTTTGTTACCGTCGGGCATTTTTGCAAACACCAACCTGCTAAGCAAAAGCACCGCCAGCATAGCAAGCGCGGCGATAGCCGCAACCACGCCAAAGCTGCCCACAAGCGTGCTCTGCCCTACGCCTTGAATGCGCGCCAGGTCCGTGTCCGAAAACACGCAGAACGCATCTATAACAAGTGCCGGCTGACAAACGTAAAGCAAAATATTGCTTAAGCTTGTCGCCGCGTTGCCATCAAGAAAATTGAACCTTTTCAGCAAAAACCCGGGCACTATAAACGCCAGCAGCACCGCCATTATCAGCAAAACCTTAACAAAAATCTCTAACATTCTCTCCTCCCTTGCGGCTCGAACAAATTTACTCTACCGTATTATAACAAAAATCCCGCCCCTATTACAACCTCTTTAACAAAAATTTTCCCGCCTTTTTTGGAAAACTCTTTTTTCTTACACCGCTTCACCGACTTAAATAGTCCCAACTAAAAAATAATATTAATACAAAAAAGGAGCTTATACAAGCTCCTTTTGTTTATAAAACGCTTACCCGTATGGGTGAAATTATGTTTTTAGAGTACCAGCGAGGGCGCGGAATAAACTCTTGCCGCAAGCTCTTGGTTAAGTAAATACAGGCTTCTGGGGTCCGCGCCGAAAAGCTCCATTTTGGTAATAAGGTCGGTTGCGTTTGTTTCCTCCTCGCCCTGCTCCTTTACGAACCAATCAAGGAATTGCATGGTGCGGAAATCTCTTGCCTCGTACGCCGCCGCATAGATATCGTTGATAAGGGACGTAACGTACTGCTCGTGCTCGAGCCCTGCCTTAAGGACGTCCATATGGCACGAGATCGCCTTGTCCGGCTTGTCGATAGCTTCAAGCGTAACCTTTTGGCTTTCGTTTTGCAAATATTGATAGAAGAGCATCGCGTGGTCGCGCTCTTCCTGCGCCTGAATTCTGTACCAGTTGGCAAAGCCGTCCAATCCCGCATCCTCGAAGTAGTTAGAAAACTGCAAGTAAAGATATGCCGAATAAAATTCCTTATTGATTTGCTGATTTAGCAGCTGATGTACCTTAGCGTTCATATATTCCTCCTTAAATGTCTGCCTTCCACAAGCCGTGAAGGTTGCAATATGCGTATGCCGCAAGCGGCTTTTCGTCACAAAGCGCGAAGGTAACAACGGGCGCTTTGCCTACCTCGAGGCATTTGCGCTGACCGCCCTTATCGGTCTGAAGATAAATCCAAGCAATGTGATGCTCTGCCGTCATGGGGTGTTCTACCGAGCCAACCGCAACCGTAACGGTATTACCCTCTACGGTAACTACGGGAATATGCTTTTCGTAGCTTGCTTCTACGGTGCCGGGCACGAGCTCGGTCATTTTCTGACCGCAGCAAACAACGCTAACACCCGAATTGTGAATCATGCCCACCAGGTTGCCGCAATGCTCACAAATATAAAATCTGTTTTTACACATAACAATTTTCTCCTTTATAGTTGTTGACCATATTATACACTATAATCCGACCTTTTGCAATACATTTTTGAAAATTTTTCAAAAATTTTTTAGCTTTTTGCTTGCGCCCGAATCGTTTTTGTTGGCATAAATTACGGGCAAAATGTCAAAAAAATGATTATACGTTGTTCATTTTTATGTACATAGCGGTGTTTTTGCGGCGGCTGATGCCTTTTGGCACACGCTGCTTAGACCAAAAATGCTCTTTGGCAAAGCTCCTCGATAAGCCTCAGGCGCAACAGCTTTTTGCGCCAAGCAAGCGGGATTTCGTCGTAGCCGTAAAGTGCGCCCGCAAGGCCTCCGGCAATAGCGGCAACGGTGTCGGTATCCTCGCCAAGGTTTACCGCACGAAGCACGCATTCTTTGTACGAGGCAGTGTTTATAAGGCACCAAATCGCCGCCTCGAGTGACGAAACAACGTATCCGTCGCTCTTGATTTCCGCCTCGGGCAAATGCTCGAAGCCGTCGTCAAACAGTCTTGCGTAGTGACTCAGCTCCGCCTCGCCGTCATAAAAAGCCCTTGCTTTGTTTAGTCCCACGCGTATGCTTTGCTCGGTGGGGCTAAACAAAAGCTCCCACAGCACGAAGGAATAGATTCCGCACCCGATTTTGCTCCTGCTATGAGCGTGGGTAAGTGTTGAGCCCTCCTCGATTATGGCGATTTTTTCGGCATCGCTTCCGTCCATACGGTGAACGAATAACGCAAAAGGATGGATACGCATAAGCGATCCGTTGCCGTTACTGCGCTCGTCGCTTAGTCCGCACTCGTAGTACGGCTTGCCGCTAAGGTAATTAAGCACCGCGCAGTTGCAGGTAAAGCCCACGTCGAACATCTTGCCCGTCGGCGTGAACTCGCCGCGCTGAAGCCAAGCGACAAAGTTGTCCATAATAACGTCGAACGAAATCGTGTCGCCCATAATTCCGTCCAGCTCGCAAAGCGTCATACTTGTGTCGTCCGACCACGAGCCAAGCGGAACGTTGTGCGTGCCGTACCCCACCATATCCCTGATGGGGTCGTTGCGAAGCTGCTCCCTCGTTCTAAATTCTGCCGGGACGCCAAGCGCGTCCGCCACGGCGTGACCTACCACTACTGCCTTTGCCTTGTCTAAAAAATCTTTCATTGTCTTCCCTCCTGAATTTTGGGGCGGCGCTACAGCAAACGGCTATTTTGCCGTATCGTAACGCGCCAAAAAGAAAAGAACGAAGAACCGCCCAACGCAGTTCTACGTCCCCCTTGTTTTCTCTATACATCTATTATAACACAGATTTTTGATTTGTCAATACCTTTTGCCCGTTTCGTTCGCACAATCGAAGATTGTTTTTGGGCGCGATTGTGCTTATTCCACTAAAAAAGCCAATTCCGCGCAGGCACAGCCTGTTTTGGGCGCGATTGTGCTTATTCCACTAAAAAAGCCAATTCCGCGCAGGCACAGCCTGTTTTGGGCGCGGCGAGCGCTGTACCCTAAATGCACTATCCTTGCGCAAAAGCAAGTACACCTCACCCGTCAGCTACGCTGACACCCTCCCAAAAGGTGAGGAAAAAATACTCAACCTAACCCCCAACCATTCACCCTTCCCCTTTGGGGAAGGTGGCACGAACGTAGTGAGTGACGGATGAGGCAAGCACAGCCCCTATTGCACCGGGGCAAACTGTATCCAACCTTGTCACCCACAAGGCAATCTCTTTTTTAAAATTTTGCCTTATTCACCCATTGACACAACCTTAATTTCTATACCCAGCACGCCATAGTTTTGCTCGCTGGCTTTGTCGTAATACTCGTACATTTTGTTTGCCGCCTCGCTTGGCGTTAGTCCCACAAAGCCCGTTTTTGCAAAATGTGGGGACGAAAACAATTCCACAAAGCTTTGGTACCTATATAGCGCAATCACCTCGGCATAAAGCGACTCGGTCGAATTCTTGCGTATAAAGCAAATAATGTCGCCCACCTTAATTTTTTGTCGCTTCTCGTCAAGTAGTCTAACCTCTACCGTCTTGACTCCGTCACGAATTTGAACAAACGGCTCGTCCGCAAGCGTCATGTCGTGCTTGATTTTATCCAATGCGGCGTACATATCGTGAAGTTTTTTTGCGCGAACGGACAAAGGCTGATTTTGGTACGCATACCCATGAGCTTTTCTCGCTTGCACCGCCGCCTTTTTTAGCTCCTGCTCCTCGTCAATTACCACAAAAATCTCGTCCTGCGCCATAACTTTGTCCATAAATCTTTATACCGTCCCTAAGATTTTGTTACGCCGTCTATCTGCGACAGCTGCTCGTTGCGGCATAAGCCCTTTTCGTTGGCGCGAATTTCCTTTTCCCACTTAACAAGCATAACGATGGCGTTGACGATATACAGCGCCCACATAACGAGGGTTGCCACGCTGTCGTTTCCGCCAAGGTACGCCACCACCCAAAGATAAACGGTTACCGCATCTATAATAAGCCACAGCCACCACTGCTCGACAAACATTCGCACCGACACCACCATGGTAACGATGGAAGCGACGGTGGTAAAGGCGTCCACGAACGGCATCGCGTCACCCACCGCCCGTAGCACGAATCCACATACTACCGTTCCTGCGGCAATGACGGCGGCGGTAACGGCTCGCGCCTTCCACGTCATTCTGCGCTTGTTTACTTCCTTTGTGGTGCCGTTCATGTTTTTCGCCCACGTAAAGAAGCCCACAATCAGCATGGGCACGTAATAAATATTGAGTGCGGTTTCGGCATAATACGCCGCTTGGTATGCAATTATCGCATACAGCACAGCGTTTATTAGCCCAAAAAAGTACGCCGAAAGCTTGCCCTTGCCCGACACAACCGAATACGCCATACCCGTAGTAGACGACACTATACCCATCGCGGTATCGTGGCCAATTAGGCCAAGCACGGTTATCGAAGTAAGCGCAACGCTCAGCCAAATAACCTCCCACGCCTTCCAGCCGCTAAGCTCGTTTTTTATAAAGGTTTTTATCTTTTCCACGTTTTTCTCCTTTGCTTACCGGCAAATTTGCTTTTCAAAATCCCATTTTGAATCTCATTTACGTTCTATTATAGCCAAAAACGTGCCAAAAGTCAATACGTATATATATTTTTTGTACTATTTTACACCTTATCTAATAAGCCTTTTGCAAAAAACGGTTGAATTTTTTTCGTGCCCGTGTTATACTGTAGCGTAGTATTATATAAGGCAAGGAGGCAAAAAAATGAACGTATTACTGCTTAACGGAAGCCCGCGCACACACGGCTGTACGGCAAGAGCGCTGAAAGAAGTTGCCCTAACGCTTAATGCCGAGGGTATAATAACCGAAACCGTATCGATTGCAAGCGCCGATATTCGAGGCTGCATCAGCTGCGGACACTGCAAGAAAAACGGAAAATGTGTGTTTGACGATATCGTCAACGAGCTTGCGACTAAGCTGCAAAATGCGGACGGCTTTATCGTTGGCACGCCCGTATATTACGCAGGCTCTAACGGCTCTGTCCTTTCTTTGCTTGATAGGCTTTTTCATAGCACGGGCTTTGATAAGACCATGAAGGTCGGGGCGTGCGTTGTTTCCTCAAGGCGAGCAGGCAGCACGTCCGCCTTTGACGAAATAAATAAATATTTTACAATTTGCAATATGCCTATCGTATCCAGCAGCTACTGGAACGAGGTGCACGGGTCTACCGCCGAAGACGTAGAAAGGGACGTTGAGGGCTTGCAAACTATGCGTAACCTAGCTAGAAATATGGCGTTTATGATTAAGTCCATAAGGCTTGGCAAAGAAAAATTCGGCTTGCCCAAAAATGAATTCGGTGCTTGTACTAATTTTCTTGGCTGATATTACCCACCAACGTACATGACCACCAAAAAGGAGCTTGATTAAATAAGCTCCTTTTTTCACAAGCAAAGCTTGGCTTTGAGCGCAGGCAAAGCCTGTTTTGGGCGCGATTGTGCATTATCCGCTAAACAACCCAATTCCGCGCTGCAACAATCGAAGATTACTTATGGGCGCGACGGGCATTGTCTGCTAAATGCACTGCCCTTGCGCAGGAACTTTATTCTATCTCTTCCCCCAACCTTATTTTTTTCGACTTTGTCGAAAACGCGTTGCGGGGGTCTGGGGACACAGCCGCGAAAGTGTCCCCAGCGCTTTTTTTGCGTACTTTTTTTAGCGCATAAAAAAAGTACAATCATAGATTGATTATGAGCGCGATTGTGGTTTATTATGCTAAATATACTACCGTTGCGCATAAGCACAGCCTGCCCTTGCGGGCAAGCAGCGGGAAGCTAAATAAACCATCAAAGCCCCAAAAAAAAGAATCCGTTATAGTCCGTTGCCGCTTTATCTAACCATTCAATCAGCGCCTCAAAATCCTTGGGCTTATCCTCTTTGATTTTTTCTTCCATGCAACGGGCTTGCTCTTTTGTGTAGTAATTGACACCGCACTCGCTAAATTGTGTCGTTCCGTTGGGTGCGTTGGTACACTCTAAATAACCCAAATAGCTGTCGAAAAAAGCATCGCCCTCGTCTACGTGAACGACAATAGAATCCTTCGCCCAATGTCTATATCCTTTATTGGCAAGCCTTTTTGGCGAACCTTTCTTTTTGCAATATTGAAATTCGTAATAGGCAGAGCCTTTTCTTTGCAAGCACGGCACAAACATATTTTTCGATTTTTGAATAAAATTCTTTTGTATAAATCCTTTTGCCCGATAGCCTAACAGAAAAATAAAATCCCCTGCTTGCAGGTGAGCCATCAAAAGATTATCGCGGTAAAGCTTGGTTAGGGTTATTTCGTCCCGCTTAAAGGCATAGCACCCCAAATCCCTTTTCCCATGCAAAAATCCTTGAACTATGTCGGTAGTAATACGAAGCTCATCGCCTGCGACAAAGATACACACGTCATGGTTTTTGAATGTTTTGTCCGTTGCATCATAACACTTGGTTATAATATACGGATTTTGCAAAGAGTAATAGTCGCGCAAATGACTGCACGCACTACGAAAAATCTCTTTTTTCATTGTGGGTAGATTTAATGAATAGACCCTATCCCATAACGGAAGGGTGATTATATAAGCCAAAAATAAACTGGCTATAAATACAACAAATCCGGCTATTACTATTCCAATACTGTATAAGATCGCCCATCCCCCATACGCCGGTTTTGGGATTAAAGCGAGCAAAATAAAACCGCCTGCAAGACAAGCAAAAAAACATGCGTATGATATAATGTAACCAATTCTTCTGAGATTTTTTTCTTTATTAACAATCTGTTTTTCGTTTTCGGATAAGCTTTTGTATTGCTCTTTCCGCGCGTTAGAACTATTTTTCTTATAATCTTTGTACTTAAAATAGCGCACCGTTATCTCCTTTTTTTGCCTTTTCTTTGTAAGCTCGGTAAAACAAGCTTGCTTTTTTGCAAAAAATTTTCTCTAAAATCTATTGCTCAACTTGCTCTTCCTTTTGCTTGCATTGCATATTGTGCTTCATAAAGCTGAGAAGCTTTTCCTCGTGCAGCTGAATTTCTTTGCCGTGGAAGATTGTATAGAACAACATCCAAATCGCGACATACAACACCCCAAGAAGGATAAGCGGAGAAATAATTATATATCCAATCGCCGACATGATTTTTTGGAATACGGTTTTCTTCTTTTTTGGAGTGGGCCTGTCGTCATAAGGAACCGTTACTATCTCGCCGCTTATGTAAGAGCCGCTTTCGGCTGCCGATACGGTTGCACTGTAAAAGATTTCTCCGTAATGCTTACTGCCGATTTTCAAAACAAAGCAGTTTTCGGTTTCGCTGATTCCGAGCCGTGCTTTTGCCGCCTCGTCCTTAGCTTTTGCAATAAAATCAAAAGGCGACAAATTACTTTTGAACAAAAATGTTTTGTTTTTTTCGTTTTTGTTTTTCATTTTTTTCTCCTTTTAATCGCTGTGCCAAAACAAAAAAACAGAATACCGTGGGCGTAAAATCGAATCATTCCTCGTTTGCTTCCCACAAGTTTTTTTGTACCCAGCACGTAGGGCATCTGTCCCTTTTGCATATGCAACCCTGCCATATATAATTCTTACCGCCAAGCTCGCTAAGCGGCGTGTTCATAATGGGCACCAAAAAATTTTGGATGGCATCATTTAATAGGCAATTCAATTCCTCGTCCGTCATTAGCTGCCAATTATAAGTACCTTTAATGTTGTTGATATTAAGTCGCTCTTCATAGCAGCGCGCAAACTGACCATCCTTGCGATACACATTCACATGAAAATAATAAAGATCCGTCCACCGCGATTTTTGAGCCTCGAACTCTAAGCAAAAATCTTGTGTCAAATCTTTTATCCACCTTGCGCCCTTTTTCTTGAAGCCGAGCGGCTTAAGTCTAACGGCAATTTTTTGCAAAAACTCTTTTTGCCTTTCTTTTTTGAGCGCCAAAATTTCGTCTTTGGTTTTATCCAAATACGTATCGTACACTTTTTTTACTGCGTCTGCAATTGCGATTTTATCCTGCTCGGTTTTTATTGCCGAGGAAAACCGAATTTTTATGCCGTCATTAGATTCGCCGTATTTCTTTAGGAAGTCTTGATCTGCAATGGAAGTAAAACCATAGGTTACACTAATATGGTCGCCATAGTCATCTAAATTAACGATAAAGGCAACCTTTTCACGCGTGCAGCGGTAAAAGCAGAACTTTCTAAAATGCATCTCGGCTTCCTTAAAGCCCGCTTTGAGTATTTCTTCTCTTAGAGAAAACATTGTATCGGTATAGCGCAAAAACTCCGTTTGCTTATGGGGATTTTCCGCAAAAAAGGTGTTGATTTTTCTAAGCTCCTTATTGGTCGCAAATTGATAGGTTTTTAGGTCGCTTATCTCAATATGAAAGCCATCTAATCTATCGGACTCAATCGCATAAACAAAATCACAGTCAAAGACTTTTTTTATAACGGCAAACTCAGGCGTACGTTTGATTACGCAACAGTAACCGCCACCGTCTTTCTTTACCCAATCGCCCGGCTTGGCTTTAGCCATTTCTTCTTCATTTAAGCAAAGCTTAATGAAGCTAT
The DNA here is from genome assembly GCA_017500845.1 of Clostridia bacterium. Classification (GTDB taxonomy): domain Bacteria; phylum Bacillota; class Clostridia; order Christensenellales; family Pumilibacteraceae; genus CAG-552. Next base: position 33,169 of record JAFVXY010000019.1, on the reverse strand, counting down.
CAAGAATTTGCCTATCGGAATCGGTTACGCAAGCGGATTGCAAATGGCGCAATTCATTGTAAGCCGAGTTCAATTTGTTATCTAATAAACGTTCAAGCCCGTTGGCCAAACGAAGCTTCTTATCATAATCACCGCCAAAAATCCCATCTAAGTCCCGCCCAAAAACAGATAGATAATACTTCCACCTTTTTTGAAACTCGGCACTCAAAGCCATTTGCTTTATTGCTTCGTAAACATATTCTTTTCCCATGGTGTCCTCCTGTAGTAAGCAATAAAATCCTTTATAATTTCTTCACGCGCTCTGACCGTAACATCTTCGTCTATGCTTCCATGATTTTTTAAGCTTTCTATCCACTCGGAGTCTATCATGCAGCCAACGTCCATGCTGATACCGTATTTGGCTTTTTCGAGAAGCGGAACGTCCGTTTGGTCACCAACACAGTATAAATAACCGCACAGCACTCTTATGTATTCCGCGCTTCCCGGTTGCGGACAGTTTAGTTCACTTTGCAATAACTGCCTGATTTCCTCCTTTACAATCTTAGAAAAATCAAACCCATATTTTTGTAAAATTTCCCGCGCTCTTTGTTCGTTTACGTCCTCTGCCCTCGCAGTAGATTGGTTCTTGCCTTTTCTAAACAAATCAAAAAATCCCATAAGTGGTTACCCCTTTTCTTATCCCGTATAGTGCCTGCCAATTTTTGAAAAAGGCGGTAAAGTTTATACCTCTATTGCCATTGCATAATCCTTCAAAATCTTTTCGACTTCGCTCTCGTTTTCATAAAATACGTTATCACATTCGTCAAGAATTTGGGCTAACGTATCCTCATTTTGTTGTAAAAAAGCCTCATAAGCTCTTTTTAGGTTTTGTTGTAAAACATCGCCTAAAACCGTATAAAGAACAGCTACCGTGTTAGACAAGTCGGCGGCGACAGAAACATTATCAAAGAATTGCTTATGTCCGCCGTTGTTGATTTCGCTTTCATACGTCATAAGCTGAGCATAAGGCGAAGATGCTTTTTGCTCCGCCCACATATCCCACATCTTGTTCCATTTTAATGCTTCGATAGGTTGCTCTTTCTTTTTCTTCTTGAATAAATCAAAAAATCCCATAAGCGGTTACCCCTTTTCTTATCCCGTATAGCGCCTGCCAATTTTTGCAAAAGGCGGCGAGTGCAATAGCTATCAATTAAACAAACAGCTCATCGGATGATTTTACCGTCCAGCCGAACTTATCCTTGAAATCATTAAAACACTTTTTGCAAATCCATCTGTACATATCCTTAGTACAATAAAATTCGCTCGGGTTTTTGGTCATCGCCTTATCATAGCAGAACTCGCAATGCTCATGCCAAAACTCCTGTACTTTTTCGCCCTCGAGGTAAGGCTTTGTTCTGTGGAACATCTTAACATGATTTTTTGCACCCCTTAAAATGATTTGATAAAATTCGTTTTTTTCTGCATACGCTTTATTCCAAAAATCAGGAAAAATAACTCTATAAAGCACTACATTTTGCAAATATTTTTCTTGACCATTAAGTCGCCAATCTTGCTCCATATTATCTATTCCTTTGGATTTTTTATACCATTACTGCTCTAAAATGCACTTTTGCGTGTTGACTAAAAGTTACTTTTGCTGGTTTGCTTTTTCCTTTGCGGTGGTGATGTTTGAATTGGTGAAGTTTTTGCTTCGCCGTTAGGCGAAACTTCACTCACTTCAGTAGAACTTCACTGCCGAAGGCAACTTCACTTGCCCCTTGGGGCGAACTTAGTTGTCGAAACTATTGTTTGACAAGACAAACAATAGTTTCAACATGCACTGTCTGCGGGAACATATCGTACACCTTTACGGATTGAACGTTATAGTAAGGCAAAAGAATGCTTAGATCTCGCGCAAGCGTTGCGGGGTTGCAGCTTACGTACACTATTTTTTGGGGCGCAAGGTCGATTGTTGCGCTCAAAGAATTTTCGTCCACGCCCTTGCGAGGTGGGTCGAAGACCACGGTAATATCGCCGTTTAGCGTTTTTGCTAGGCGTGGGAACTCGTTTTTGCAGTCGCCGCAGATAAAGGTAGCGTTGAATGCTCTCTTGTTATTGGCTCTTTCCTTAGCCTCGGCGATTGCCTGAGGGACGATTTCGATTCCGTAAACCTCGCTTGCCACCTGCGCCATCTTGAGTGTAAGGTTACCTGCGCCGCAAAAGGCGTCTATAACGGTGCCGCCCTTAATTTGAGATAGGACATCACCGTAAAGTCTACTCTCGATATCGTCGTTGACCTGATAAAATGATGCCGGGTGAAAGTCGGGATATATGCCCTTGCCGCCAATAAGATAGAACTCGTCACTTAAAATTACGTTATTTTGCTTGCCGTTTACGTTTTGATAAAGCACGAAATTGTCAAACGGTATATAAGCCAAAAAGCCGCCTATATTGATGCGGCTGCTTGTAACCAAGGTAATGCATTTGCTGCCGTCCTTTTCGCGCGCAACGATATGGCGAATTTCGCCGCTACGCTCGTCGTAGCCGCTGTATTTATAGTCCGCCATAAAGGCGCGAAGTGCAGAAATCAGCGATACGTTCCACTCTTTTTGCAACATACAGTCGGTTATATCCACCACGGTGTGCGAGCTTTCCTCGTACAGTCCTATCGCCTTGCCACGAACGGGAAAGCTTAGCTTATTGCGATATCTGTACTGATTTTTAGAGGGAATTATCTCGTCTATATGTACGCTTAGCCCCGCCACCTTTTGAATGGTTTCCGCCACGGATTGAGCCTTTAGCCGAAGCTGAGCCTCGTAATTTACGTGCTGCAAGCCACAGCCACCGCACCTATAAAAATACTTGCAGGGCGGCTTGATTCTGTCCTTGCTGGGCGAGAGAACCTTGTTTAGCTTAGCCTTGGTAAAAGACTTTTTGACAAGCGTAGGGGTCGCCAAAACCTCCTCGCCGGGGAGTGCGCCCGTGATAAAAATTGCCTTACCCTCGTCGCGTGCTACGCCCTCTCCGAACACGCCGAATTTTTCGATAACGTACCTTTTTGCCATACTAATACCTTTCTCTGATTTGTCGCTCTGCCGATCGCGCTATATCCTTTTCCTTGATGGAAGCGCGCTTATCGTAGGTGTGCTTACCCTTGGCAAGCGCGATTTCGACCTTTACGAGATGACCCACAAAGTAGATTTTGGTGGGTATCAGTGTATAGCCCTTTTCCTTAACCTTGCCGATAAGCTTGTTGATTTGGTAGCGGTGCAAAAGCAGCTTGCGGGGGCGTTTTTCGTCCACGTTGAAATAGCTGCCCTTCTCGTAAGAGGTCACAAGGCAGTTGCGCAAAAAAATCTCGACGCCCTCGATACTGCAATAGCTGTCGCGCAAATTTACCTTGCCGAGCTTGATGGATTTAACCTCCGAGCCGGCAAGCGCGATACCTGCCTCGAACTTGTCCTCGACAAAAAAATCGAAGAACGCCTTCTTATTTTGTTGTATAATTTTCTCGTTCATTTATTTACCCACACAAAACGCCGAAAAGATTTCGGCAATAATTTCGTCAGAGCCAATCACTCCCATGATTTTGCCAAGTGCGTTGTATGCCTCGCTTAAATCCGACGCGTAGCAGTCCGCCGTCGCCGTGCTTTGCCTTGCACGAAGCAGGCATTCCTTAGCCTCAACGAGCGCACTGAACTGACGCATATTGTTAATTTTTATACCCTTTGGCTCGAAGTCCGTTCTGCCGTAAATTAGCTCCTTTAGCTCCTCGATGCCTTCACCGCTTTGCGCGCTGACGTTAAACCCTTTGCCGCGCGAAACGTCACACTTATTTGATACAACCAGCGTTTTTTCGTTTTCGCTTTGGTATTCGTCGCCGCTTATTCCTACACCAATAACGAGGTCGGCACTTTTAATTTCGTCCTCGGCAAGAATTATACCCTCTTTTTCTGCCTCACATTCGGCGGCTCGAATTCCTGCCGTGTCTGCAAGCACGAACTTTCTGCCCTTATAAACAAAGCCGCACTCGATTACGTCACGGGTAGTGCCTGCCGCCGCGTTTACAATGGCGCGCCTAAAACCAAGAAGCGCATTGAACAAGCTGCTTTTGCCCACGTTGGGCTTGCCCGCAATAACGACCTTAACGCCATTTCTTATCTTTCTGCCGTCGTCAAAGCTTTGCTCCAGCTCGCCGATTTTTTGCAAAACCGCTGCCACTCTGAGCTTGCTTGCGCTTACAGTTTCCGCCTCGATATCCTCCTCGGGATAGTCGATAGCCACCTCGACCGCCGCAATAATTTTGGCAAGCTCACTTTGAAGCCCCTCCACCGTACGTTTAAGCTCGCCGTCCGCACTGCTGTAAGCGTTTGCCGCCTGCTCGACCGTTTCGGCATTGATAAGGTCGATTATGCCCTCTGCCTCGGTAAGGTCTATTCTCTGATTTTGGTACGCACGCAAGGTGAACTCGCCACGCTCGGCACTTACCGCACCCTGTCGCAAAAAGAATTTTATTATCTCCTCTACTATAACTCTCGAGCCGTGACAGTAAATTTCCGCGCTTTCCTCGCCGGTATACGACTTTCCGTCCTCGTACCAAACGGCAACGCATTTATCCCTTACCGTACCCGTATCAGCCTCGACATAGTAGCTCCTTCTCGGCTGTGGCAAGGTCTTGCCGCACAGCTTTTCGACCATACTCTTACAGCCGCTGCCGCTAATGCGAACAATGGCGATTGCGCCGCCCATCGGCGTAGATGCCGCAACTATAACCTTACTCATACGATAGGCTTTAACCTCGGCTTATTGCCGCCTCTTGGATAGCCCTTTGGGGTGTCCTTTATCTTTTTTATAATAACGAACGTTCGTTTTATTTCCTCGGTAAGCTCCATCGTCACCGTTTTAACCTCGCCGCCGCCCAAAATCTCTATTGCGGTTTTGGCTTGGCTAAGCTCATCTTGGATATCACTCGACTTGTACGCCAGCATAAAGCCGCCCTTTTTTACAAAAGGCAAGCAGTATTCACACAGAATATTAAGGCTTGCTACCGCACGTGAGGTGACCACGTCATACTTTTGGTTTTTGTCAAGCTCCTCGATGCGCTTATGTACTGCCCTTATTCCGTCAAGCTTAAGCTGAAAAATCACCTCGCTCAAAAAGCTCACCTTTTTGTTTACGCTGTCTACCATGGTAATATCAAGGTCAGGTCTTACTATTTTTAGCGGGATTGCAGGAAATCCTGCGCCGCTGCCGATATCCAGCATTATTGCTTTGCTCGGAATAAGCTCCACGGGCAAAACGCTGTCCTTAAAATGCAACAGCTCCACCTTGTCACGCTCGGTAACAGAGGTCAAATTAAATTTATTATTCCATTCTACAAGTAGCTGATAATAAAGCTCGAACTTTTCTCTTTCCATTCTTTTATTATACCCCAAGCCTTACAGCTTTGTCAAGGACGGAAGGAAGCGAAGCTTCTTATGGGCGCGATTTTTTTATTACGCTAAACACACCAATTCCGCGCTGCAACAAGCAAATATTAACCTTGGGCGGAAGCGAAGCTTCTTTTTGGGCGCAAGCAAAGCTTGACTTTGGGCGCGATTGTTTTTATTACGCTAAACGCACCAATTCCGCGCTGCAACAAGCAAAGCTTGGTTATGCCCCACAGATCCTTCGCTTTGCTCTAGGATGACAGTGGGGCAGGCAATACCGCACAGAAACAATGTTTGAGTTATGCTTTACCTCGACCTTATTTTTTCGCTGTAAGCGAAAACGCGTTGCGGGGGGTGACACAACCTCGTCGCAACTCTCCCTCTTTTGCCGCCTTTGCTAAAAAGCAAAGGCTTGCCTTTTGGGTCGGTTGCTCCTCTTCCCACAAAAAGTCAAGCTTTTTGTGGGAGCCCTATTTTTGTCCCCGGCACTTTTTTTGCGTACTTTTTTTAGCGCATAAAAAAAGTACAAGCATAGCTTGACTTTGGGCGCGATTAGGCATTATTCGCCAAACACTCTATTACCGCGCTGAAAGTATTAAAGCTTCTTTTCGCTAAAAGATGTATTTTTTTTATTTACAATTTTGCATTTAATTTGTGTCCACAAGCAAAAGGGGAAAACTCTATTTTTAACTCCCCCTTATATATATAGTTATATTTATTATTGGTATTAGTAATAGTATATAGTATGCTCGGTGAAAATGTAGAAATTGTGGATAGGTATAAAAAACGCTTGTCCGTGTGACGGTTATTGATACATAGGGTACAAAATTAGGTGGTTTTTATAAATAAAAAATGTAGAAAACTATGTGGATAAACCAATATTTATGCACACCGATGTGTATAAGTTGGTTTTTTAAGATTTTTATAAGAACTTTTTTTGGTGCAAAAATTGAAGTTATCCACATTTTAACATCTATGTTAATAACACTTATCCCCACAGGCAAAGCCTGTTTTTGGGTGAAATCGAAGATTTGCTTTGGGCGCGATTGAGGTTATTACGCTAAAAAACCAATTCCGCGCTGCACAAGCGAAGCTTGGTTATGCCCCACAGATCCTTCGCTTCGCTCTAGGATGACAGTGGGGCAGGCAATGTCCCCGTTGGTGCAAGGTTTAGGTAGTTGCGCAAGGACGGTATATTTATCATAATAAAACTCAATCGAGCCCATAGGTAATAAATGATTGTTGCAGCGCGAAATTCGCTTATTTAGCAGACTAAGTAGTTCGCGCCCATAAACAAGCTTCGCTTGTGCTTTTTTAGCGCTAAAAAAGTATTTTACTTTTTAAGCTCAAACCAAAAAGTTGTTCCTACGTTTAATTCACTTTCTATTCCGTAAGGTGCTTTATGATTATCCAATATAGCTTTTACGATATTAAGTCCAAGGCCGGAGCCTACCACATTACGCTTTTTTTGGTTGATTCGGTAATATCTATCCCAAACCTGATCGATGTCTTCCTTTGCTATTCCCTTACCCGTATCGGTGATTTCTATACGGTACGTGGTCGCTTTTTCTTTGCAACGTATAAGCACTTTTTTGTCCTCGCCCGTATAATTGAGTGCGTTGCCTATAAGGTTATACAGTACCTGCTCGATTTTTTGGTAATCGCCGTTTACCGTTGCGGACGTGTCACATTCCACCACAAAGTAATAGCCTTGTGTTTCGCTCATGATACTAAAACGCTTGACCACTGTTCTGCAAAGCTCGGCTATATCGAATGGCTTAACCGTAATAGATTCGGTGCCGGATTGAAGCTTGCTGAGGTTTTGAATATCACCAACAAGCAACGACAGTCTTTTTGTTTCGTCAATAATAATTTGGCAGTGCTTGTTGCGCTTTTCGGGAATATTACCCGAAAGGTCGCGCACCATTTCGGCATACGCCTGAATCATGGTAAGCGGCGTACGCAAATCGTGGCTGACGTTGGCAATAAAGTCGCGGCGCATTTGGTCGGTTTTGCTAAGCTCCTCTTTTGCAAAGTTTAGTGAGGATGCAAGCTGCTGAACCTCGTTGCATGAGTCGCTTTCGAAGCTTATATCAAAATCTCCGTGCGCCAAAAGCTTAGCGGTATTAGCAAGCTTATTGATGGGCTTAGAGAGCCTTCGTGAGAAAACCAGTGCCATAACAACGGTAACTACAAGAATGGTAATTGATGCAACGATGAGCAAATTTTGCATAAGCGTTGTCGCATAATTGCTGGACGAAACGGACGCGACCACGCAAAAATAGTATTTTGAGTTGGTTGCCATATTGCCCTTTAGCTCGCCGCCGTAAATAAGAGTATTCGAAATTGAATCCTCGCTGAAATCCTCGTAGTACGTAAAAGACGACTCCCCGCTTTTGATTGCCGCCAAGAAGTCACTAATGCGGCTTGTCGACCAGTCAAGTGACGAAACGGGTGCGTTTTGGTTTGTGTAGTATGGCGTATAGATCTTTAAGTTAAGCATATCCGGAAAGACGTAGTTGCCTTTTTCGTCCTGCTTAACGTTGTTTGTATTAAAGTCAAAGACGTAAATATTAACGTTTTGGTCCTTTGCGGACGACTCGAAGGCTTTCCAGCTGTCCGGCCTCGAATAGTCAAGCTCCAAAAATTCCGCGCTGATGCTTTTGATATGAGCCTCTTGCCTATCGTAATACAGCCTGTCAAAAACGATAAATTGAAAAAGCCACAATAGCAGCAACGTAATTGCCGCCATTATGGCGAAGTATAGCCAGGTTTTTAGGGATAGCGGAACTAACCTCTTGTTAGATTTCGATTTTATAACCAAGCCCCCTTAAGGTAATAATCTTATTGCGGTACGGTCCGAGCGAAGCACGTAGCATCTTGATATGAGTGTCTACCGTGCGGTCGTCACCGTAAAAATCGTAGCCCCAAACATCGTTGAGAAGCTTTTCGCGCGAAATTGCAATACCTGCGTTGTTTACAAGATAGAACAAAAGCTCGTACTCCTTTGGAGTCATAAATACTTTTTTGCCGTCTACCATAACGTTGCGGCCTGCCATATCGATTTCCAGTCCGTCCGAAACGATGTGCTTGCCGTGATGCTTACCGCGGCGCAGGATTGCAGCGATACGCGCCATAACCTCTTTGGGGGAGAACGGCTTGGTTACGTAGTCGTCAATGCCAAGCTCGAAGCCGAACAGCTTGTCGTACTCCTCGGTGCGGGCGGAGAGCATGATAACCATAACGTCCTTGGTTTTTTTGATTTCCTTAACTGCCGAAAAGCCGTCAAGCTTGGGCATCATTACGTCCATAAGAATAATATCAAAGTCGTTTTCGCGTGCAAGCATAACGGCGTTCATACCGTCAACGGCTTCCACCACGGCGTGCCCCTCGAATTCAGCGTAGTCACGAAGTACGGCACGGATATTTTCCTCATCGTCAACAATCAAAATTTTAGCCATAAACCCTCCTGAGTATAATTATCCACAAGTATTATAAAATATTATACGACAAATGTAAAGCGATTTTGTTAATTTGTGAAAAAACTCTTTGTTTTTATTTTGCCACGTCGCTATATAAAAGATGTAATTATTGTTTTATCGTGGTATTCAAAAAAAATTAGGGTATAATAATATAGTAAATTCTTGATTTATAGTCCAAAAAGGAGTATAATTCAAGCGAAGCCTATTCTTGGGCGGAAGCAAAGCTTCTTTATGGGCGCAACACGCGTGGGTGTGCTAAATGTACTATCCTTGCGCAGGAGCACAGCCTGTTTTGGACGCGGCGAGCTTGGTCTACTAAATATACTGTTTTTGCGCAGTAACTAAAATATGCAACCTTATAAAGGCTCCCTCGAGCATAAGGGGGCTGGCACCGCAGGTGACTGAGGGATTGTTATTGTTTCACACCAAATTTAACCATACAAAAATAACCGTAGGAGAAAATATAAAATGGAAGAAAAAATCGAAGGCTTAAAGTATCTGCTTTCACTTAGCTACGTGGCAATCGAGCGAAGTGACGAACACGAGGAAGTTAAACGCAACCTCGCCTTTTCGGTTTACAGCTTTGGCTTGCTTTTTGAAAGCGGCGAAATGACTGCGCCCGACAATTTGCTGATAAAAAATCGTGCGTGCTACCTTATCTCGCCTCAGATGCATCCCGAATATGCCGCTAATAAGGAATATTTTGACGGCTTGCCCATGGGCGAGCACACCTTTGTTAAGGGCGGAGGCGTTACGGTTGATGGCAAAATCAAGTTTGATGCAGGCGGATATTTGTGGCGCAAGTGCGTGGACAGCGGCTTGCTTAGCGGCACGGACGCAATCGAGCCGACAAAGTATCACCTTTACGAGCTGGTTTACCGCTTGCTTACCCTTAGCAGCGTGACCGACGAGCTGAAGGCTATGTGGTATATCTTCTTCCCTTACATTATAGAGATGGGCGCACCGTACGAGGAAGAAATCTACTATAAGCTACGCGCAATCGTTTTGACCGAAGAAAATTTCAAGAACGTTCTCGAAAGCAAGTACAGCGATCGTATTTATGTTACCACCAAGGATATGGTGCTTGGCGGCGCAAACCCCGTTGTTATTGACTGGTTCCTCGAGTACACCGAGTGGAAGAACGTCAAAAATGACAAGGGTATCTCTCGCGAGCTCGAAAAGTATCAGCGTCTTTTGGTGATGGGCGACTATGCGTACGTAGTTAACGGAACCGAAAAAATGCTGGACGCAATGCCGGACAACGAGGAGCTTTTCTTGCTTAATATGACCGCTAAGGTTTCGCTTGCAGGTAGCCTTGACGAAAAGGAACGCAATGCCATCTTCGACGAAATTATCCTTGCAGCTCAGGAAGCGCTACCCTCGCCGCTTAAGAAAAAGAAGAACTATATCGCTTACTATCTCGGGCTTGCCTTCCTCGGCAAAAAGGAAATCGACAAAGCCGAAAACAGCTTTAAGCTTTCGCTTACCTACGACCCAAAATTCGAGCTTGCCGAGATGATGCTTAAGGGTATGGACAAGGTCATTAAATAAGCTGCCTATATTTATATTGATTATTATAAAAAAGAGAGAACAAATCGGTTTTATAGCCGAAATGTTCTCTATTTTTTTGGTGAAGTTTTTGCAAAAGCGAAATTGAAGCTACTCACAAAGCCAATAAAAAAGCGAAATAATTCTTTTGAATTACTTCGCCTTTTTTGGTCGGAGTGAGAAGATTCGAACTTCCGGCCTCATGAACCCCATTCATGCGCGCTACCAAACTGCGCTACACCCCGTAAGCGTCATACAGACGCACTATTTCTTTTTGGTCGAGGTAGCGAGATTCGAACTCACGGCCTCTTGGTCCCGAACCAAGCGCGCTACCAAACTGCGCTATACCTCGTTGTCGCTCGGATTTTGCCGTCCAAAAAAGACGTACACCTACCCACGCCCAAAGAGTATAGCATACCCAAAATAAAAAAGCAAGCGTTTTTCACGTTTTATCTAAACTTATCCAAAAAAATTCCACTCAGGCACAATCGAGGATAGACTTTGGGCGCGATTGAGGTTATTACGCTAAACAAACCAATACCGCGCAGTAACAAGCACAGCTTGACTACGGGCGCGGCGAGCGTTGATTATTGACATAGCAGTAGTTGTATTTGAATCCTTATTCTATATTAAACAGCTTTTTGCATTTTGCCGCAAAAATTGCAAGTACATTTTAGTTCCATAAATTATCCTACAATTACTTATTCAATGTGATTAGTATAACATATAAATCGAAAAATGTTAAGTTAAATCACATTGTATGTTTATTATTATTTAATTATATCGATATATAATGTGATTTTACTTCATTAGCCGTGTATCTGTACTTGCGAATAATGTCTTACAATAATGGTAAAATAAACTATAAGAGATTGGATAATGGACAAACAAGAAATTATTGCAAGAATCGGATATTTTAGAGCAAAGGCAAAGCTATCACAAAAGGCGCTTTCGATGGATATCGATATGAACGTTGGCTATATCAACCGCTTGGAAAGCAAAAAGGATTTTTTGCCCAGCATGGAAGTGTTGCTAAAAATAATCGCCGCTTGTGAAATCACGGAAGAAGAATTTTTCTATACCGATATTCAAAATTACAAAGAGGATAAACAAATTCTCTCTAAGCTAAAAGAGCTTCCCGTCGATAAACGAGAAGCCTTGCTCAAGCTTTTGTAATAAATTTTGTTATTTTTATATCGCGGTGGGCTTGGTCGGCTAATCAAGTTGCCGTTGTGCTGTGACTAAAAACTCAACCTTATATACCCTCCTTTTGTACAAGTGGAGGGTTTTTTGTGCTAAGCGAAATTATATTTTTTTCCAGGTTTTAGGATTGAATAGTATAAGAACGGGCAAGATTTCCAGTCTGCCCAAAAGCATAGTAAGCGTCAATACAATTTTAGAAAATGCGCTGTATCCCGCGAAGCTTGCATACGGGCCTACGGCTTCAAACGCGGGGCCGATGTTGGAAAGACAGGACAAGGCCGCAGAGAAGTTGCTGAAAAAGCCGTGTTCTACGGTGTATGTACCTGCATCCGAGGTAACGGTTACGGCTTGACCGTTGATGGGGTCGAGGGACAACAGCAGTACCGCCAAGAGCAGCAAAAATAGGTACAGCGTGATAAAAGCAAACACGTCGTTTATGGTTTTTTCCTCAAGCGTTTTGCGCTCGAATTTAACCTTGGGGACGTATCTCGGGTTGATTAGCTTTCGGATATTGATATACGCGCCCTTTGTGGCGATAATAATTCTTGATATTTTGATGCCGCCCGAGGTCGAGCCTGCCATTGCGCCTATAAAAGTAACGAGGAACAGCGTAGTTATGGCGAGCGTTGGCCAAACGTGATAATCGGTGGTGGTAAAGCCCGTTGTCGTCATCAAGGACACCGCCTGAAAAAGCGCGTGTCTGAACGATTCCTCGGTAGTATAGCTTTGCGGAAATTGCTCTACCCTCGTCAGCAGGCTGATAAACACAAGGGCAACCGCCGCACAGATAATAAGAAAATACGTCCTAAATTCGGTGCTTTTGAACACTTCCTTTACTTTTCCGATAAGCAGCAAATAGTAAAGGGTGAAATTACAGCCGAACAATATCAGGGAAATCGCTACTACGTATTGAGAGAACGGGTGGAATAATTCCAAGCTGCCCGGGATAAAGCCAAAGCCGCCTGTGCCTGCGCTGCCGAAGGTAGTAAGCAGACTGAAAAAGAAGTGCTCGCTTTCGTAGCCCGCAATCGGCTTGTCGAGCATTAAGACAAGAACCTCCAATACCGTCATTCCCAAGTAGATCAGATACAGTATTCTGGTGGTCACCTTCATTTTGGAAACGATTTTACCCACCTGCGGGCCGGGGCTTTCGGCACGAAGAAGGTGCATGGACGAGCCCTCGTTGCTTTCGGGGATGAAAATAAGGACGAAGACCAGAATTCCCATGCCGCCTATCCAATGCGAGAAGCTACGCCAAAAAAGCGTTGAATGCGAAAGCGTCGTTATATCGGTGACAACGCTTGCACCTGTTGTCGTAAAGCCGGACGTGATTTCGAAGAAGGCGTCGATATAGCTTGGAATTTCGCCGTTTATAACAAAGGGGAGCGCGCCGAAAAGTGCCATAGCAATCCACACCATTCCAACGAGCGCAAAGCCCTCCTTTTGGTAGAACGTCTCTCTTTTCGGCTTTGGCAGCTGTAACAAAAAACCGATACCCGTCATTGCGATTATAGGAACAACAAACGCAAGGATGTTCTTAATGTTTTCCTTATACGCAAAGGCAACGATAAGAGGAGCGAGCATCAAAATGCCCTGCAAAATCAATATCTTGCCCAAAATTTTACCTAACTTTTTGAAATTCATACCGCCACCTTACATAAAGATATCCGAAAGGTCGTCAAAGTGCTTGTGAGTCGTTACAACGATAACATTATCGCCCTGACGGATACAGGAATTGCCGTCCGGAATCATTACTTGCGTTTGTCTGATAATGCAAGCGATTAGGCAGTTTTCCTTGATGCGCAAGTCCTTTAGCGGCGTGTTATAAAATTTTTCTTGTGTTTTTGCGGCGAATTCCAAAGCCTCGACTTGGTGGTTTACAAGGTGCGAAAGTGTCAAAACGTTACTGCCGCGCTTATTGGCAAGTGCGCGAATATAGCTTGCAATTCTATTTGCCACGACGTGCTTGGGTGAAACGTTGTTATTCATACCAAGCTCGGCAAGCATACCGTCGAGGTCGTCGCTTTTAATTTGCGTGATGGTCTTTTTGACGTTCATTTTGCTGGCGAACATAGAAACGACCATGTTTTCCTCGTCTATGCTCGAAAGGGCGACGAAGGCGTCCATCGCCTCAAGCCCCTCCTCGATAAGGATATCGTGCCTCGTTCCGTTTCCGTGAATAACCGTTACCTGCGGCAAGGCTTCTGCGATTGCCTCGGCAGTTTTCTTGTTGCTTTCTAAAAGCTTAACCCTATATTTCTTTTTGGATAATTGCTCGGCAAGATAAATGCTGATTTTACTGCCGCCGACTATCATTACGTTTTTAAGCGGCGATTGTACGAGATTTACCTCCGACAGAAAATCGCCCAGCGTGTGAACGTCTGACGTGAAATGAATTTTGTCGCCCTCTTCTATTATAAAGTTACCCGACGGAATAAAAACCTTGTTCTTTCGCTGAACGGCGCAAATAAGCACCTTGGTCGAAAGCTTTTTGCCAAGCGAAATCAAGGTTTCGCCCACAAGCGAGCAACCCTTTTTAGCGACGATTTCTACAAGCAAAACTCTGCCCTTAGCAAAATGCTCTACCTGCACGATAGGCGGCAAACTTATGAGATTGAATATTTCGGTTGCCGTGTCCTTTTCGGGATTAACAAGCATGGAAATTCCAAGGTAATCTTTCATTTCCGCAATCTGCTTGCTGTAATCCGGATTTCTTACACGCGCGATTGTATTTTTTGCGCCCAGCTTTCTTGCAACCATGCAGGCAAAAATGTTCAGCTCGTCGCTGTCCGTAATAGCAAGCACGACGTCTGCGTCCTTTACCATGGCTTCCTTTTGAATATCCATAGAAGCGCCGTTTCCGACCACGCCGAAAACGTCGTATTTTTCGATAAGCTCCTCGACCTTATCTTTTTTGTCGTCTATAATCGTTATGGTATGATTTTCGGTTGCAAGAATCCTTAGTATCGTCTTGCCAATCGTTCCAAGACCTATAATGACTATTTTCATAAATGCCTCCAAGGTGGAAATAAAAAGAGGGTTAATAATTGTCAGCCCACAGGTAAATTTTTGGTGCTTAGTAACAGTGTGCCGACTGAGCAATAAAATCATTATAACATATATATTAAAAAAAGTTAAGTTAAATTGCGTGCAGTAAGAAATTATTTGTTTTAAGGCCATGATAAAACGCCCAAAATCGCCTAAAAATGAAATCATAACCATCTTAAAAGTGATATTTTTTTGGCTCGGGAAAATTTTATCCCACCATTTTTCGGTTATGAAAAGATAACTATGCCATAATTATAGGTAGGCGCAGATAAAACCCCAAGTCAAACTAAGTTGACTTGGGGCTGCTTTGATGCGATTATACTTCTGCCCTATCTACCTATCTCGGTATTATCGGTTGTGCGATCGCGAAGCTCCTTTACGGGGTGCGGCGCGGTCTCGAATCTGTAATCCTCGCCGAACTCGCCTATATAGCTACCAATGACGTTATGGCTTGCAACGTACGTGGGCATTTTGTTCACCTGGCTATTGTATCTAAAGAACTCGTATTCCTCGGGCAAGCTCTCTACCTTGGTGTAATCCTCTAAGAGCGAGGTATTTTTGATAGTCTTAGCAAGCACGTCGCGCACATACTGCTTGTTGCGCTCGGCGTACTTATCGAATGCAAGAAGCTCTGGGAATGTGCCCTCGCCTACAACTGCATCATAATCCTTATTTTCGTACTTGTTAAGCAGTTGGCGCGCCTTATTTAGATGCGCAAGCTCCTGTAAGAAGCTCTGCTCGAATACCTTGCGCACGTTTTCGTTGGTTTCGTCCTGCATAAGGCTGTAATAAAGATAGCACTCGTTGTATTCGTGCATCAATAGGCATTCCAGCCATGTGCTGTTTACGTCAAGTAACGAGCCGTAATGGGATACGTGCTGTTCTTCTATCATGGCGATTTCGGTAAACAGCTTGCGGCCAAGGTCGGAAGTATAGAATGTGCCAAGATTCATATAGTAGTTCATAGTCTGCTGCTCTGCCGCAGTAATAATCATGGTATTAAGCTTGGTAGCAAGCGAAGCTGTTTTCATATTGATATGACGCCTGATATCGTCAAAGGGATGGCGATGTTCGGATATAGTCGGTCTGCCCGGCATAATCTCGGTATAGCCGCCAACAAGCAGCTCGCCCTTTGCGCCTTGCTCCATTTCGAGCAAATCGGCAAAACGGTACAAGTGGTCGAAGTCTTCCAACAGCGCAAAATCAAGCGCCGCCTTAACGTACTTATCATTTTCGAGTAGCGCAAGGTTTACGGTAAGGTCTACCGCGACTTGCTCGTACGAAATAGTTACCTCAAGCAGATTTTCGTCAAGCGGCTTTAGAGAAGCAAGCTTTTTTTGCTGCTGTTGTTCGCTGCGGCGCACGGCGGCAAGCTCGCGGCGCAAGTCGTTGTTGTCACAATGGCGCGAGAATTGATGGCTGTACCAAACGGCTTCAAACTCTGCGCCGGACGCCAAAATTATTCGCACCTTAGTGTAGGGGTCTACTGCGTTCTTATCATACGCCTTTTGATAAAGCTGCTTCCAGTTTTCATAGCACTTTTCAAGCTTAGGCGCTTTCTCGTTAAATGGGTTAATACTCATAAATTACCTCCAAATCCATTTTTGGCAAACAAGGTTAATCTAATTCCTACGTAAGCCGTCAATAATTGTATTCTTTACTAACTCGCCTGAATATATACCAAAAAGCCTCAAAAATTAGTATTATGTTTTTATAACAAAACTTAGAATAGCGAAATTTTTCCTCGGGAAAATTTATTGCAATTCTGTCTGAGACCTCGAAAAGAAATGTCATTTTTTAGCTCAAGCCACAGCAAGATAAGGGTATTTTTAGCCCATATACTTTTTTTAATCAATGTAACTTATTTTACCTATGAATAATAGCCTTTACAAAATCTAAGCCGTTTTGGCAAAGCTGAATAAACGTATTGTCAGGCTTAGCAACACATCGGATAGAAACAGCAATTTCGGGCAACGGTGAGCGCATAAATAGTATCGCAGGGCGGCGCAACATTTATTGCGAGCGCAGTAGGCTCTGCGCCGAAGCGCCATGCCTCTGCCATATTTTAGTAAATATGATGCAAAAAATCGAGCAAGACCATAATTTTACTTTATCCACTTATCCACATACAGTTTTCCACCATAAATGTGGATTTTGTGGATAGCTGTGGATAACATAAAACCTACAAAAAGCTTCGTTTTGAAAGATTATTTTATTGTGTCACGTGAAACATTTTTATAGTAAAATAGCATATTATTGACCCACAACGCCGCAAAAATCGGTCAATAATGTACTATTTTGCCAAATTGTGTCACGTGAAACACAAAAAATGACCCTCGCTATTCAAAGCGAGGGTCGTGCTCTACAACAGGTTATTTATTCTCTGGACTCAATGGATTCCAAGATATCGGTTATTCTATCAAGGTCGTCACGGTTATAGTAATCTATATATATACGTCCTTTTTTGTCGTTGCCAAGTACCGAAACCTTGGTCGCGAACGCGCGTTGCATTCTTGCAACAAGGTCCTTAAGCTCGATGCTTTGCTCGACAACCACCTTTTTCTTGGGGTTGCGGTATGCTTTTACAAGCTCCTCGAACTTGCGCACGCTAAGCTTGCCGTCTGCGCCTTTAAGCGCAAGTGCCGTTTGCGCCTCGGGGTCGTCAAGCGCAATCAAAACCTTTGCGTGGCCTGCGCTGAGTCTGCCTGCCGCAATAAGCTCAATTACGCGCGGCGGAAGTGTAAGCAATCCAAGGGTGTTTGTTACAAGCGTACGGCTCTTGCCTATGCGCTCGGCTACCTTTTCGTGCGTGTAGTCGCATTCGTCCATAAGCTGCTTGATTGCAGTGGCTGTTTCGATGGGGTTGAGGTCCTCGCGCTGTAAGTTCTCGATAAGAGAGATTTCTCTGATTTGCTCGTTGGTGTAGTTGCGAACGATAGCGGGAATAGTAAGAAGTCCTGCTCGCTTGCTTGCTCGCCATCTGCGTTCACCGGCAATAATCATATAGCGGTCGCCCCTCGGCACCAAGATGATGGGGGTGATAACGCCATGAATACGAATACTGTTTACAAGCTCGGTCAAAGCAACCTCGTCAAAGTTCTTTCGGGGTTGGTCGTCGTTGCGGTCAATTTTGTCAATAGCAATTTCTTCGGCTTTGTTAGTGGCGCTTGTAGTGTCGTTGTCATTAAGATCGAAGTCGCCAAGCAATGCGCCAAGTCCCTTGCCTAATCCTTTAAGGGGCATAGTATTCACCTCACAATTAGTATACCTGCATTATACTAAATTTTAAGCGTTTAGTCAAGAGTTTTGCGCCCAATACTACAAAATCAAATGGTTATGAAATAATAACTAAAAGGCTGCTGCCACGGTATGTGACCGACCTTTGCGCCCTTGCACAAAAAGTAGTGGCGGCACAAACAGAGAAATTTACGGTTAAAGCGCAAATATTTTATGTTGCGTATTGATTTTTGGGCGAATATATGTTATAATGAATTTAGCTTAGCGGGGCGTTTTAGGGGGGGCTTGAGGGGCAGTCTGCAAAAATTATTAAGCCTTTGATTGACCCTAAACAAAGAAATACTCACGTGGCACGTATGGGGTGAACATACTTCCATTGCCATAAGGACAAGAGAAAACCGTTTAGGCTTTTGAGGAAGGGGAATTGCAAAAATCAAGCTTGTTAGCACGTGCAGGGGCAGGGGACACAGAAATGATTGATTTTACACAGATAGAAAAGTACAAGGAGAACAACCGCCTCGAGGCAAAAAAGGCAATCGGTGGGTTGCCGCACAGCATTTGGGAAACGTATTCGGCGTTTGCCAACACGCTTGGCGGCATAATTTTGCTTGGCGTAAAGGAGCATGCGGACAAGACCTTGCACGCCGTTGATCTCCCCGACCCCGAAATGCTGATTGCCGAATTTTGGGACATTCTAAGCAACACGAACAAGGTAAGCGTCAACATTCTTTGCGAAAACGACGTAACCATCGAGCAAATCGACGGCAAGCGCATAGTTGCCATACGCGTTCCGCACGCACAGCGCAGTGACAAGCCGGTGCACGTTGACGGCAACCCCTTTGCGGGAAGCTACCGCCGCAACGGCGAGGGCGACTACAGGTGTACCCAAGCGGAGGTCAGGGCGATGATGCGTGATGCGGCAATCAGGACTCAGGATATGGACGTGCTTGACGGTATAGGGACGGACGTTTTTGACTGCGAAACCGTGAAGCGTTATCGCGTTTGCCTAAAAACCAATCGTCACGAGCATGCGTGGAACGAGCTGACGGACGAAGAATTTTTGCTTAAGATTGGAGCTGTGGGAATAGGCAAGGACGGCGAAATGCACCCCACAGCCGCCGGGCTTTTGATGTTTGGATATGCGCGCGAGATTGTTAGCATATACCCCGACTTTTACCTTGAATATACAGAGCGGCTTGACGGCGAGAGCGAAAGCACATATAGTATCGTGTCCTCGTCGGGTGAGTGGGGTGGAAACATTTTTGATTTTTATTCCCGCGTTTACGATAGGATAACGCACGATATTAAAGATAAATATGAGGTCGGCAAGTGTAATTACGCTCGTGTGGTTGAGGCGCTTAGAGAGGCGCTTGCCAATAGCCTTATAAACGCCGACTATTACGGATTGCTTGGGGTTGTGGTTACAAAACAAAATGACGTTATCACGTTTTCTAACCCGGGTAGATTTCGTATACAGCTACAAGCCGCAAAAATCGGCGGAGTGTCTGACCCGAGAAACAGCTTGCTTACTAAGATGTTTAATCTTATTGACGTGGGAGATGGCTCGGGTAGCGGTATCCCCAACATTTTCAGCGTGTGGAAAAAGCAGGGCTGGCACGCCCCCGAGCTTTGCGAAGGCTTCGACCCCGACAGAATAACGCTTTCGCTACCGCTAAGCAAGGGCGAGAAAAAAGATACGCAAGCAAGCGGCGATAAAAAAGCCGCAAGAGCTTATGCTCATAAGGGAGCAATAATCAGTTATCTTACCGAGAACGTGACAGCAAACAGCACGGAGATTGCCCAGCTGCTTGGCGTTAAGGAAGATAGAGCAAAGGAAATTCTTGCCGATATGGTAAAGGACGGATATATCGTTGCAAGCGGTAGTAATGCCGACCGCATGTACAAGCTAAGAGCGTAAAAAGCTAAGCGGCAATTTGTGCGATAGTTTACACAAAACGCCGCTACGGTTATGAATTCTTGTGACGGACGGCAAATGAGCCTTTCGCATACAAGGGGTGCGGAAGCGACGCTTCAAATCAAAGGTTGAGTTATTGCATATGAATCAAGAGATAGCAAAAACTGTAGACAGCAAATATATCAAAATGACCGAAACGCCGATACCGAGGCTTGTACTGGCGCTTGGAATTCCGACGACGGTCAGCATGCTGATCACCAACATATATAATATGGTCGACTCGTATTTTGTCAGCCAGCTGTCGCTTAGTGCGGGTGGAGCAACGAGCGTCGTGTTTGGCATTATGGCAATATTGCAGGCGTTTGGATTCACGTTCGGGCACGGCGCGGGAAGCAATATCAGCCGAATGCTTGGCAGTAAGCACGTCGAAAAGGCAAGCAAATACGCGTCCACGGGCTTCTTTTTGGCGATAGCGAGTGGGCTTGCTATTATGGCGGGCGGACTGATTTTCTTAGAGCCGTTAATGCGGCTTCTCGGAAGCACCGATACAATTCTACCGTACGCCAAGGACTACGGACGGTGGATTTTAATTGCGGCACCTGCCATGACGGCAAGCTGCGTGCTTAACAACATTCTGCGGTACGAGGGAATGGCGGCTCTTGCCATGATCGGGCTGACAACGGGCGGCATATTGAATATGGCGTTCGACCCGCTGTTTATTTTCGCCCTCGATATGGGAATCAGCGGGGCGGGTCTTGCCACCGCGCTTTCACAGTATATTTCGTTTTGCATACTTTTGTCGATGTTTTTGGCAAAAAAGACGCAGTCGCGACTGTCGCTTCGTTTGTTTGCAAGAGAGCTTAAAACCGTGGGCGATATTATAATCACCGGGCTGCCCAGCTTCGCAAGGCAGGGACTTAACAGCGTTTCTACCATGGTGCTCAATGCGCAGGCAAAGGCGTTTGGTGACGCCGCCATCGCCGCGATGGGTTACGTCGGCAGAACGTCCAGCCTTATTTTCAGCGTGGGGCTTGGTATCGGGCAGGGCTTTCAGCCGGTGGCAGGATTCAACTACGGCGCAAGGAAGTATTCGAGAGTAAAAAAAGGAACGTGGTTTACGCTTGGCTTTGGCGTTGCGTTCATCGGCTGCATATCGGCGTGCTGCTTTGCCTTTGCACCGCAAATCATTTCGCTGTTCCGCAGCGAGGCGGAGGTTGTTGAAATCGGTAGCAAGGCACTCCGAATTATGTGCGTGTTCTTGCTGTTTTTGCCCATTTCCGTGGTGGGAACAATGCTGTTCCAAAGCATAGGAAAAAGCGGTCGGGCACTAATCGTGTCGTGCCTGCAAAGCGGTGCGCTGTTTATTCCCCTATGCCTTATTTTACCCATCTTCCTCGGCATTTTGGGCATACAAATCGCCCAGCCGCTGGCGTACTTTATGTCCGCGCTCGTGTCGCTTCCCATGACCCTATCGTTTTTGCGCCACTTGCCCAAGGACGAGTAAAGTAAATATCACCCGTACACCTACGATGTCATAATTTTGTGGGTACGTATACGCAAAAAAACGTTTTAGATATTGATTTTTGCGTATTTTTAGACTGTTATGCTTGTGCCTGAGATGATGCACCTTGAATTATGAGCGCTAACAAAAAAAGCCTTGAGCTGGTCGCTTCAAGGCTACGGTATAAGAGGGTGGCGGTTGTTGTGCGCCCGTTGCAGCGTGCGGCTCGTAGATTATTAGCCAAACGCAAAAAACTTTTTTGCAACAAGGTTACCGTCGTAATAAAGCCGCATATTTACAAGCCCCATTTTTGCTTCTACGACGACTTTTTTTCCGTTAACAAGCACAGTAGATATTAGGCTGAACGGCTCTCCCATTACGCCCCAGAATTGATCTTTTATTTGGTTATTTATTACAAGCGAGCATACCTCAAAGGAATTATAAATACGAATTACATATCCATCAATCCTGCGCTCTATCTTTACTTTTCCCAAGCCGGGTAATTCCCCATTTAGACTGCCGGGTATTCTTGTCTTTTGCAAGCTTGGAATTTTGTTTATGCCAACTAAAGCTCGACCACACAGCCATATTATTACAGCCGACATAATTAGCATAACACCGCATAGAATTATTCCTACCATTTGATTGTTTTGATTGCGTTTTATATAGTCAGACAAGCTTAAAAGCGTTGTAGAGTCGCACGTCATTTCGCAAATAGTAAAATCGCCGTCTAAATCTTGCCTATAAAAAACGTCAACCGCTTGATTTTCCTTTAGTTCATCAAGTGCTTCTTTATCTAACTTTGCGTGGACTATATTAGATATTTCAAAAGGCTCAGCATATTCTTCAAAATAAACATCGTAATTGGCGGGTTTTTCGTATCGGATAAAGGTTAGCCTTTCGTGCGTTAGTTCGTTGTAATCAACGTCGTATCGCGAATATTGTATTATGCAAAAAACAAGACCAAATGCTAAGCCACATATAGCCACTGAAAAGAATATAATTGCAAAGATCATCTCGTTTTTATTTTTCATGTGTCTTCATTCCCCTTAATTAAAATTTGATAGCTATATACAAAACTATAACACATAATTATAAAAAAAGCAATATTCTCACCACCCGTGCCCGCAACAAAAAAGCACCGCGCAGGGTGCTGCTTTTTTGCGGTGCTAAGTGTTAATGCCGCGATAAATGCGGTGGCTTACGGGGCGTTAGTCAAGCTTTCTTCCGTCTGTGGTGATGGTTATTACGCTCCACGGGATAAGCTTTTCGCTTGCCATCAGGGCGCGCTTTACGGCGTTTTCGATGCCGCCGCAGCAGGGAACCTCCATACGCACGACCGTTACGCTTTTGATATTGTTATTTGCAAGAATTGCCGTAAGCTTGTCGGCGTAGTCGCCGTCGTCCAGCTTGGGACAGCCGATAAGCGTTATGCGGTTGCGAATAAATTCGCTGTGGAAGCTTCCGTAGGCGTAAGCGGTGCAGTCGGCGGCGATAAGCAAATTTGCGCCCTCAAAGTACGGCGCGTTTACGGGGACGAGCTTGATTTGAACGGGCCATTGCGACAGCATACTAACGGCCGGCGCGGAAGGCGCGCAAGAGCATTCCTCGCGCTTAATGGTTTTGGATTGCGTCCCCGGACAGCCACACGGCAAGGGGGACTTTTTTGCTTTTGCTGCAAGAACAGCCGCTTCGTTATAGGCAGGGGCCTCGCGTTCAACAAAGGATATAGCATCAACGGGGCAAGCGGGCAGGCAGTCTCCGAGTCCGTCGCAGTAGTCCTCGCGGGTAAGGCACGCCTTGCCACCCACCATTTCTATTGCGCCCTCGTGGCAAGCGGCGGCACAAGCGCCACAGCCGTTACATTTTTCTTGGTCGATTCTAATTATTTTTCTGATCATAATCACTCCTTAAAATTCTTTTGACTTTATGTCTAAATTATAGTACAATAAAAGAAACAAGTCGGTTGTTTTTACAACAAAAAGAGGGATTATGAAAAAATTTATTCCTTTATTAAAAAGAACCAAGCTATTTGCGGGCGTTGCCGACGAGGAAATCGGAGCAATGCTCACTTGCCTCGATGCAAAAATGGGCGCATACAAAAAGGGCGAGTACGTGCTTCGGCAAGGCGAGCATCTTAGTCATATTATGGTGATTGTAGAGGGCGAGCTTCATATTCAGCGAGACGATTATTGGGGCAACCGTGCCATCGTCAACCGAATTGCGGTAGGGCAGACGTTTGGCGAAGCGTACGTGTCGCCCGAAAGCGGGGCGCTGCTTAACGACGTGATTGCGGTGCGGGATAGCACAGTCATCTTTTTTGACGTACGCAAAATTCTTTCCGTCTGTTCGGCGGCGTGCAGGTTTCATTCGATGGTTGTGCAGAACTTGTTCTTCGCCATCTCCGAGAAGAACCGAAGCCTCGTGCAGAAGCTTGGTCATATGTCCAAGCGCACCACCAGAGAGAAGCTGATTTCGTATCTTTCGGAAGAAGCTATGCGAAGCGGCAGTGCGAGCTTTACGATACCGTTCAACCGTCAGCAGCTCGCCGATTTTTTGTCGGTGGACAGAAGCGCCATGTCCAACGAGCTGTGCAAAATGCGCGATGAGGGGCTTTTGGAGTTTGACAAAAACCAATTCAAGCTGCTATAAGGAGGGTAGAATGAAGGACGAATGTCTTATTTGCGGTGCGCCGCTGGTGTATTTACAAAAGGACGAGCCGATGGAGTGCGCCATCTGCCATAGACAAAAAAAAGCAATACGGTATGCCAAAATGGTCACTACGTATGCGACGAGTGCCACGCGCAGGGCGTGGACAGCATTATAGGCGCTTGCCTTGCCGAGGACTCGAAAAACCCTATAGAGATTATGCAAAGGCTGATGGCGTTGCCGTTTTGTCACATGCACGGCCCCGAGCACCACGTTATGGTCGGCTCGGCACTTCTTACCGCCTACAAGAACGCGGGCGGCGATATCAACCTGCCCAAAGCGCTTATCGAGATGCGCGAGCGTGGCAAAAAGGTGCCCGGCGGTGCGTGCGGATTTTGGGGCGCGTGCGGAGCAGGTGTCAGCGCAGGAATGTTCGTGTCCATCGTGACGGGCTCGACTCCGCTTGCAGGTAAGGCGTGGGGCTTGTCCAATAGGATGACCGCCGCCGCCCTTGGTGCCATCGGCGAGGTGGGCGGCCCGCGCTGCTGTAAACGCGATTCCTATCTTGCCATAATTAAAGCCGTAGAGTTTGCCCGCCAAAACCTCGGCGTGCAAATGGAGCTTGCGGAAGTTAAGTGCGTTCATTCAGCTCAAAACAATCAATGTATAAAAGAGAGGTGTCCCTTTTTATGAAAGCAAAAAAGAAAATAGCGTTTATATGTGTGCACAATTCTTGCCGCAGTCAGATCGCCGAGGCGCTCGGTAAGCACCTTAGAGGTGATGAGTTTGACTTCTATTCGGCAGGAACGCAGACCAAGCCGCGCATCAATCAGGACGCGGTAAGGCTGGTAAAGCAGCTTTACGGAATCGATATGGAGCAATCGTAGTACAGTAAAACCGTGGACGAGATTCCGTCGCCCGACATAGCAATTTCGATGGGCTGTGACGTGGGCTGTCCTTTTGTCGGCAGAGCAATGGACGACTGGGGCTTGCCCGACCCCACGGGCAAAAGCGACGAGGCTTTTGTTGAGGTTATCAAGCAAATCGAGCGCAAAATCAACAGCTTAAAACTACGGGCGCTTTTTTGAAAATAAAGAAATAAAAAACACTTACAAAAAAGCGTGTTCTCGATTTTAGGAGAACACGCTTATTACATTACCTTTTTATAAATTCGATTAAGTTTTTCTTTTTATCTGTTGGTAATGACTCAATAAGAGATTTTAATTCGTTGTCAATATTATAGTCAGCTATGTCAGGACTAAAAAATCTTTCAATAGAAAACTCGCATATTTCTAAAATTTGTAATAGCTTTTCAACAGTTAAAACAATCCTTCCACTTTCTAATTGTGCAACATATTGTGGACTCATTCCCATTCTTAAGCTAACTTCTCTTGCCGATAAATTTGCTTTATTTCTCACATAACCTAATCTTGATAAAATCTCTTTTATTTCCATAACAACTTCCTAAACAATCTTTATACCATAATTATAGATTAAGATTTGTGACTCGTGGGAAAGCCACGCACATAAATTTTTCTCAAAACCTTTATTTTGAATACCTATAAACACAAATGCGTGCTATAATGATTAGTATGAGTATTCAACATGAATACTTTGGGGGTTTTTTATTATGGAACAACATAAAATATGCTCTTTTTTTGGGCATAGAAAAATTGAACTAATCAATTAGACTGCGAAATTGAAATAATTTGCTAAGGTATAATGTTGTTATTTCAATTTAACTTGACAAATTGAAATAAGAGGTATATAATAGCAATAAATATTTCAAATTACAGGTGACGCTATGAATAAAGCAGGAAAATTTATTACGAATCTTTCGGGCGAGCTGGAATACAAATCCTTTTTGCCGTCCGCGCTTCCACCCAAGATTGAGATGGATAAGGAAATGGTTTCGTTACTTATCAATGCAAACAAGCAGCTCTATGCTCTTGAAAGCATAGCTGCGCACATTCCCAGTATGAAGCTTTTCACCTCTATGTATGTAAGAAAAGAAGCGTTAATGTCCTCTCAGATGGAAGGAACGCAGGCAACGCTCGAGGATGTTTTCGACCCTACGGTAGATAAAAATGCAAACCGCGATGTGTCCGATGTGGTTAATTATATCAGAGCAACAGAATACGCTCTTGAACGACTGCATACCCTTCCGATTTGCAATCGACTAATCAAGGAAACTCACGCGGTACTTATGGACAACGTGAGAGGACAAGAAAAATGTCCCGGAGAGTTCAAATCCACGCAAAACTGGATCGGCCCTCAGGGAAGCACGTTGAAAACGGCGAGATATATTCCGCCCAATGTAGCGGATACAGTAGAGTGTATGTCTGACCTCGAAAAGTATATAAACTCGGACGACACCCTTGACGTGCTTATTCAAGCGGCGCTCATACATTATCAGTTTGAAACAATTCACCCATTTCTTGACGGCAACGGTCGTGTTGGCAGATTGCTTATCACACTTTTTTTGATGGACAAAAAGCGGCTTACCTCGCCTGCGCTTTATATTTCTTATTTTCTTAAGAGCAACAAAATTGAGTATTATGATAGAATGACAGAGGTGAGAAACAAGGGGAATTACGAGCAATGGATAAAGTTTTTTCTCCGCGCAGTAGCGGAATCGGCAGAGGATGCAATCATCACTGTAAACGCACTGCATAAGCTCCACGAGGAAAATTATACAAAGCTTCAATCGCTTGGCAGAATGAAAACCAATGCGATAAAGCTCTTTGTTTATATAGAACAGAACCCCATTATCGAAACGCAGAAAACTGCGGTTGCCCTTGGGCTTAGCTATAACACAGTGGCAACGGCGATCAGAAACCTTTGCAATGCCGAGATTCTCAAAAAAAGCAAAGGCGAAGCAAGAGGCAAGACATTCGCTTACACTGCCTATTTGGATATACTAAAAAAAGGAACGGAATAAACAAAATAACGCAAAATCAATGCTCTTGTTTATGGAGAGGACAAAAAAACAGCACTACGTGGGTGCTGTTTTTGGTTGTGGGTGGTGTATAAAGCGGTTTTATAAAACGGAAAGGCTGCTACTCATTTGCTTTTTTGCTAAGCTGATTTTTGATTATCTCGTACGCCGCTTTATCGTTTTTGAATTTAGGGAGCTTGTGCTTGCTGCTATAACTGTGAATGATTATTCGTTTATTATATTCAACTGTAACGCCTCCATAATCGGTGCTAAAAGAAAAATCGTATCCGTAATGCTTCAAGCCGTTTTCATAAATCTCCAAGCGTTTGGGTTGGTACCGTCCCGAGGCCTTATCCCTGATAAATCCTATCAACGAGGCGGCTACCCCAAACAAAGCAGCGATCAACGACACGCCAATCCCAAAAATTAAATATACCGACCACTTCATTTGCGGATTACTAAGCTGCGCTGTCAGCCAGAATAGATTATGTATTGCAAGTACAGGCAAAAATTGAAGAAAAAAGAGCAAATAATAAAGCTCGCTGTACTTGTGGGAATAAAGCAATTCGCCATAGTCGGGCGCATAGCTTTGCAGGTCTTCCTCGCTAAGAAATTTGTCAAAGCAAAATCCTTTTTGACGGCAGGCTTCCTCAAACGCTTCAATTTTTTTGGTTGCCGCTTTGTCTTTTGTGTCATTAGCTATATATTCGCTAAAGCTATAAACGGTATCTCCGCTAAAAATAAAGCAACGGTGCATGTGATTTTCGCTTTGCAAATACCCCAAAACGTTGCGCTGTCCAAAATCCAAAACGTCGCTACGGGTATTATCAATCTCAATCTGTTTGCCGCTAAGCGTGATAACCAAATGACCGTTGGCAAAGCTGTACTCAAAATGGCGCAGAGCCATTCTTTGCTCAAACAGTGGCCGAAACTCCACGTGCTTTGCCTCTAAAATCATTTCTTTGGGGCATGACGTTAGGCTAAATTCAAGCTCGATATTGCCGTCAGCCATACTCATACTGCAATGAAAGAGCATAACGCCGATTTGTAAGGTGTTTTCGATAATTTCCTTGCACCTTAGTATAATCAATGAGCCCCAAGAGGTATCCAAAAGTATCTCCAGCGCGCCGTCCTTTTCTGTCATGCCCAAAACGTAACCGTCGTGAAACGAGCCGGAGTTTTGCGCCAGCCCATCAAGATCTGCCTCGGATTTGATAGCAGTAAATTCCGCAAACGTAGATTGACCAAGTATTCGTTTTGCGTCCTCCAGCATTTGTGGAGAATACCTTTTGCGCTTTACCGTTGTAAAAATATTTCTATCGTCCCAATATGACTTGAATGCGGGCTCATTGATGCAAAATCATCCGCGTTATAGTCGGTAAAAAGCACCGAGTATCTATCCTTAAATATATCCACAACGATTAGCTGAGTAAAGGAGCGGTCAAAAACGACAGCCTTGCCGCGAGAAAGCGTTAGAGAAACGGCAAATACAGGTGAATAATAAACGCCGTCCTTATGTTTTATCTTAGCTTGCATAAAACTGCCCTCCTTTGCGGTATTATACCACACTTTTACGCAAAAATCAATAGGTTCGTGCAAGAAGTTGACCGGGGCAAAATAAATAACGCACCAAAAATAGTGCGTTATGCGCAAAAATTAAGGCGCGCAAGCAACGCTAAAAGAGGGAGTTTGGCGGGTTTGCTCATTATCCCCAAAATAGGTATTGACAAAATCACGGGAGTGTGTTATACTAAACGCAACATAAGGAGGACACATTTATGATTCCCGGAATTATTATAGGCGTAGTAGTTCTTTTGATTTTGATAGTTGGTATCAAAATTGTTCCGCAAGCAACCGAATTCGTGATTGAAAGACTGGGTAAATACAAAAAAACCTGGAGTGCGGGTATTCACTTTTTAATTCCTATTATAGATAGGATTTCTAAAAGGGTTACGCTTAAGGAGCAATATTTAGACTCTCCGCCTCAACCTGTTATTACCAAGGATAACGTAACGATGCAAATTGACACGGTAGTATTTTTTAAGGTTTTCGATTCAAATCTTTTCACTTACGGCGCAGTTAATCCGATAAGCGCGCTTGAAAATTTGACCGCAACCACGCTAAGAAACATCGTTGGCGAATTAGAGCTGGACGATACCTTGACCTCTCGCGATACCATCAACGGAAAAATGACGGATATTTTGGACTCTGCAACTGACCAATGGGGTATTAAGGTTAACCGCGTTGAACTAAAAAACATCATACCGCCTGCCGAAATTCAAAACGCAATGGAAAAGCAAATGAAGGCAGAGCGTGACAGGCGTGAAACTCTTCTTGAAGCCGAGGGCCATAAGGCTGCGGTAATCACCCGAGCGCAAGGCGATAAGCAGGCTATGGTGTTGCAGGCAGAGGGTGAACGTGATGCCAGAATTGCTCGCGCCGAAGGTGAAGCCAAGGCAATTTTGTTGGCAAAGCAAGCCGAGGCGGACGGATTAAGAGCGTTAAAAGACGCGGGAGCTGATCAATCTGTTTTGGAGCTAAAGAAATTCGAAGCCTTAATTGCAATGTCTAACGGTATTGCATCTAAGATTATCGTCCCGACCGATGTGGTAAATATGACAAAGTCTAACGTTTTATTCTCCGAAACTACGGGACTCGGCGACGTAACGCCGTCTGCTAAAAAGCCGCCGGAAGATCCTAAAAAAGACGTTTGCTGCGACTAAATAATCACACCGCGACTTAGCAAAAGCACGGTTGACTGTATCTGCTAAGCCAGAGTACATATCAAAAAAACCGAAAAAAGGTCGCAAGAGTTTTCTTGCGGCCTTTTATAATGCGTAGCGAGATGCGCTCGCCAATTTGTGTATACCTTGTCAAACGTAAATGCGTACACTCAAACCGACCGATAATTTGTAATTTGTTTGATTGCCATCTTCTTGGCTATGTATCAATTCTGCTCTCCCGACCAAATAATTGTCGCATTACAACCATTAAAGGCTTCTTCGCCAAACGGATTTTCAGAATATCTTGTAAACTCAATTATTTGATTTTCCGTCCAACCGAAAAATGCGCTATTTCCCAAATCTTCAAGATACGCAGGTATTACCAGCTTTTCAATCGAGGTGCACATATAAAAGGCTTCTTCGCCAATAGTATCAAGATTTGCAGTCAGTTCTACACCTTGTAAACTTGTGCAATTATAGAAGGTTCGGTCGCCAATATCATAAACACTTACGCTGTCTCTCATTTCGATAGTTTTAAGTGAAGTACAACCGCTAAACAAGTCGTCAGCTAAATTGCTAACAGGTATATTTTTCACCGATTCTATTTCTGTGTGACCCATAAATAAGTTGTTTGCAATCGTACTAACATGACAGCTTCCGTACGCTCCGCCACCAAATGACCCCTCATACCAAGCGGGGACGATAACGTGACTTGTATTTCCCGCGTAATAAGTTATACGCGTGGATGCAAAAAACCCCATTGTACTTAATTCAAAGGTAAATCCCGGCGTTGTCCAAATAGCATAAAGATCGACAGTATCACCGTTTTTTACGCTCGAGGGGAGATTAAAGGTTAAATTATCTATCTGAGTAGCATAATTCTTTCCCTCGGGATCACGCCCCCACGCAACACATTCATAGCCCTCTTTGGTAAAAGTGCATTTTGGAAGCCATCCGTCATCACCTGACTCGACGAAGTAGTCGCCCATTTCACCCTCGCCACCGTTAGCGTTAAAGCGAATGGTATAGGTTCTATCAGCTTTGAGCCCGATAAGCCGCTCAACCAAGCCACACGATGTCAAGCAAAACGTCATCACAATAATAATAGCAAGTGCCAATATTTTCTTCATATCAAAGCCTCCTTCGTCAAATTTTTATTTATCGATAGTCTATTATAGCACAAAAATTGCTTTTTTCAATCTATTCAGCTACTCAATTTATTTTATTAATCTGTACTGTGGAATCGAAATCAGTCATAAAACTTTGACTTACGCAACCGATATATTCAAAACTTTCAAAATTAAGGTCAGTTTTGAAAATGACGGGACAGGTTAAGTTGCACATCACGCCAAACATTGACATATCGGTTACAAAGCCAACGAATAAATCCTCACCGTTTGTGAAGAAGCGCGCCGCTATCTCATTCTCACTACCTTCTCCCAAAATTGTGTTAATTTGCTGTAATTCTGTGCTGACTTGCAATATATCTGAATATTCAAATGATGCACATAAAGGCTTAACTGAACCGTTAAGTTCTGCAACCTGTTCTCCATTTTCGTTCCATATACTACTATATTTTGTATGATTGGTAATAGTAAAAGTTTTGCCATTCCATACGAAAGAGTTTGGAGTTTTATAAGATTCGAATGGTTCACCAATCATTTCTGCTGCTGAAAATCCTAAGCCTTCAAGAATTGTTATTTCTCCATTTGAGCGTTCAATCACCATACGCTCATAATCCTTATCGCTATATGTATCTTTGTTTTTCGTGGAATCCTTGTCTTTATCAAGCATATCAAAGCTTAAATGTGTGTTTGAAGGAAACGAGGGTGATACCCGTTCGTATTTGTTTTTCAGATAATGAATCTCGATTGAAAAATCGTCAAGAGAAATAATTCCAACCGCCCAATGGTTATTGGAATCATTTATACCCCAAAAGCGTTTTCCGCTTTTATAGTTTAAAGAAAAAACAATGAAATCGCTAAAGCGCTGAAACGTACCAAACTTTTCTGTTTTAATCTTATGTCCATCCTTTGAAATCTTGTTTTTGACAAGATCCTCAAAAACTATTTTTTCGGAAGCAGTAACATATTCTCGATCTGTTATAATCGCATAATCCGAGTGTCTTTCAAGTTTATCAATTTCTTCAAACACTCTATCTCTTTCTTCTTCCCAAGGAAACGTACAAGAGGTAAAAGAAAACATCACGCTAAATAACAAAGTTGCTGATAATAATAAAGCTGATAACTTTTTCATTAAATCCACCTCCTAAATTCAAGCATTTGTTCTTATTTATATTGTTTTAAGTCATCCAGTTCTATATTGTTTTCCTTAATATAGCTGTCCACTTAATCTGGCACAGGCGGTGACTGCGTGCGGTGCAGTAGGGAGAATTATTCTTCCTCGTAGTAATAGGAATAGTCAATTCCTTTCATAAAGATTTCGCGGTCATTTATTTTATCGGTTAATGCGTTTTGTAAAAGACCAAAAATTTTGGTGGAATCGGCAACGCTTGTTTTCATTGCATCAAGATATTCCGTCTTGTCGATTTTGCTCCAGTCAACACACCTTGACAGGTTCTTTTTCAAAATCAAGTCAAGCCAAATTCTGGTTGTTCGCCCATTGCCTTCACGGAATGGATGAGCAATATTCATTTCTACGTATTTATCTACGATATTCCCTAAGGTGTCCTCGGGCATGTTTTCAATCGTTTTTAGCGTTTCGTCTAAGTACAAGGCATTGGCAAACATAAAGCCGCCTTTGCTGATATTCACCGTACGGATTTGACCCGCAAAGTCGTAAAGCCCACCAAAGATATAGGCGTGTATTTGTCGTAATCCTTTTATCGAGCCGATTTCGATATCGTTTATCACGCCGTCCTCAAATAGAGCATAAGCCTTTTGCTTGCTTTTTTCGTCAATGGTCGTGCCCATTGTTTTCAGCCAATGGGCAAAAGCAGCGGTCTTCTTGCTTGGGATTGTCGCTATAAGCAGATTTACGCCACTGTCGTCAAGCACGTCGGTAAGATACGTTTTGCCGTCGCGGGCAGGCAATTTCAGTTGTCTACAAATTGAGGACAACTGCGGATTTCTGCTTTTTAGTGTGTTCCAATATTTCCTCGGGGCTTTGCTTGCTGTCAACGCTTCGGCTATATCTACGGCACAAAACCACCACTTGGAGGTTTCTTCGTTCCAAACGGCGCGCACGGGGATATTATCAAAAAAGCGAATAGATGTTTTTATCATAATGACTTCCTTTTCTCAATCGTAAAGGACGGCTCAAATATCCACGTGGAATAAGTGGCTATGTTCTGACAAATATTATACCACAAAAAGTACAAAAAAACCCTATCTAAACCAAATGGCTCAAATAAGGCTTGTGTGGCGGAGGCAGAGGGAGAGGCGGTCGCTTTGCTCCCTTGGTTGCTAACGCAACCGCGAACTTGTCGCCTTACAGGCGAGATCTCATAGCCAATTCTCTACTTTCTACGGAAGTCTTATTCAGACCACAAGGGTCT
>JAFVXY010000018.1 GCA_017500845.1 Clostridia bacterium | reverse complement strand
GCTTGACGATGGGATTGATTTATTCTCCGCTACGCTGAGCAAAGCAATGGACAAAGAAGACGGACAAAAGCAGGATTAGTGCATAAAGCAAGGGTAAATAATAAATTTTACAAATAAAGGGGAACGAAAAACCGTTCCCCTTTTTGCCGCATAAAAATTGATAGTATGTACTTTTTAGTTTTCTCGTGCGTATTACTTGCAGCAGTGATTTTTATCGCCGCAGATGCAGTTAAGCAAAATCAGCCAAAGGATAAGGTCACAGCAGTCGCCGGAATTACCGCGATTATAGCCGCCACCGCAGCAGTTATTCTTGTCGCCACAGCCGCAAAGCAAGAGCAAAAGAATGAATAAGTCGTTGCTTCCACAAAACATAGTTATAGTTCCTCCAAATTTTTTTTAGTACTCGCTTCGGACGGAAAGCTCGCTTTGCCGGCGTGAGGCTTGCTCTCCGCGTGCCCGAATTTTATCCTTAGCAATCTATATCTTTGGTATCGGGCGGCCGCCCGTTGCTGAGTTAATAGATATATCTACTCCATAATATTAGCGCCTAAGGTATATGTGCCACAAAAAAATTTATTTTTTGCTTGACTTTTTTTTATATATTTATTACAATTATACGAACTATTTTTTTCAAGGAGCAGTTATGGCACAATTAACTATGGACAAGCTCGTTGCCCTTTGCAAGGGACGCGGCTTCATATTTGCGGGAAGCGAAATTTACGGCGGACTCGCCAACACTTGGGACTACGGTCCGCTTGGCGTGGAGCTTAAGAATAACGTAAAAAAAGCGTGGTGGGCGGACTTCGTAACTCGCTCTACCACCAATATGGGCGTGGACTGCGCAATTCTTATGAACAACTCGGTATGGGAGGCAAGCGGACACTTGGGCGGATTTTCCGACCCGCTTATGGACTGCAAGGAATGCAAAACCCGTCACCGCGCAGACGACCTTGTCGAAGGCTATATTGCTCGCAAAAAGAAGGATGTAAGCATCGTGGGCTGGGATAACGAGCAGCTTGAGAAATATATTGCAGACAACGCTATTCCGTGTCCCGTTTGCGGCAAAAGCAACTTTACGTCCATCAAAAAGTTTAACCTTATGTTCAAGACCTTCCAGGGCGTAACCGAGGATAGCGTGTCTACCATTCATCTTCGTCCCGAAACGGCACAGGGAATTTTTGTAAACTTCCTTAACATTCAACGCTCGATGCGTGCAAAGATTCCGTTTGGCGTAGGTCAAATAGGCAAGTCGTTCCGTAACGAAATTACCCCGGGTAACTTTATTTTCCGTGTTCGTGAGTTCGAGCAGATGGAGCTTGAATTCTTCTGCAAGCCGGGCACAGACCTTGACTGGTTCTATTATTGGAAGGATTTTTGCCACCAATGGTTGCTTCGCTACGGCATTAAGCCCGAAAATTTGCGACTTCGTGATCACGAAAAGGACGAGCTTTGCTTCTATTCCAAGGCGACGACCGACTTCGAGTTCAAATTCCCGTTTGGCTGGGGCGAGCTTTGGGGTATTGCCGACCGCACAGACTACGACCTTAAATGCCACGCCGAAAAGTCGGGCAAGAGCATGGAGTACACCGACCCCAATACCAACGAAAAATACGTGCCGTACTGCATCGAGCCGTCGCTCGGCGTAGACCGTGCCGTGCTTGCATTCCTTTGCAACGCATACGAGGAGCAGGCGCTTGAGGGCGGCGACACCAGAGTGGTTATGCATTTCCATCCGCAGCTTGCGCCGTACAAGGCGGCAATTCTTCCGCTTCAAAAGAACTTGTCCGAAAAGGCGGACGAGATTTACAAGCGTCTTGCCAAAAAGTTCAACTGTGCGTACGACCTCAGCGGCTCTATCGGCAAGCGTTACCGCCGTCAGGACGAGATTGGTACGCCGTACTGCATAACCGTGGACTTCGACACCATGGAAAACGGCACCGTTACCGTTCGTGACCGTGACAGCATGGAGCAAATCCGGATCCACGAGAGTGAGCTGGAAAGCTTCTTGCAAGAGCAGTTAGATAAATAAGCATAGATTTTGCTTAATGTTTATGGGCGGATAGAGCTTCGTCTGACCCGATAATAAACGACTACAAAAAATTCTGCGGGTATCATAGCCGAACCCGATGGAGGATATTATGAAAGAAAAAAAGTTCTTTACTACTAAGAACGTCACCTATCTTTCGGTGTTGCTTGCGCTTGTAATTATATTTCAGCTGCTTGCAAGCTTTATGAAGATAGGCACCACCTCTTTTTGCCTTGTGCTTGTTCCCATAGTTTTGGGCGGCATAATTTTAGGCGCGCGAGGCGGTGCGTTTTTGGGCGGCGCGTTTGGAATTATCGTAATAGTTTCGGCGCTGATTGGGCTTGACCCGTTTACGCTTTATATGCTTGGCGATCAGCCGTTTCTTGCGGTGATGCTTTGTTTGGTAAAGGGCATAGCAGCAGGCGTTGTCCCCGCGCTTTTATATAAAGCTATCGCAAAAAAGAGCGAGCGTATTGCCGTTTTTGTTGCAGCGGCAGCCGCGCCCATCGTTAATACCGGCATATTCATTTTGGGCGCGCTTATGATGAGTGGCGTAATTATGGACGCCTTTACCGCCTTTGATGTGGACGTAAGCGGTATGTCGCCTTTTTATGTCGTTATCGTTTTGTGTGTGGGCATCAACTTCTTTGTCGAGCTTATGCTCAACCTTGTTTTGGCGCCGGCGGCATACAAGGTGGTAAAAATCACATCAAACAGGCGAAATACCGGGGCATAAGAGGTACGATATGATTATAGTTTTAGACGTAGGAAATACAAATACCAAAATAGGAATATTCGATGGCGACAGGCTGGTAGAGGGACTTAGGCTGTCCAGCTCGATAAGTCAGACGGGCGACGAGTACGGCTTTTACCTTGTGGGAATGCTTAAGGCAAAGAACATCGAGCCCAAGGATATTACGGGCGGAATTATAAGCAGCGTAAATCCCAACCTTAACTATACCTTCGAGCATATGCTTGACTTTTACTTTGGCATAAAGCCATACGTTGTGGGCGCAGGCATAAAGACGGGCATCAACATTAAGTACGACAATCCCAAGGAGGTCGGCGGTGATCGAATAGTAGGCTCGGTGGCGGCATACAAGATTTACGGCGGACCGTGCATAGTTATAGACTGCGGTACGGCAACGACCTTTAACGTTATTTCCAGCAGCGGCGAATTTTTGGGTGGAGCTATCGGAGTGGGACTAAAGTCGAGCGCGGACGCATTGTATAACGGTACGGCCAAGCTCCCCAAGGTTGAGCTCTCTGTTCCCAAAACGGTAATCGGCAAAATGACCGTAACCAATATGCAGTCGGGACTTGTATTCGGCTACGTGTCCATGATAGAGGGTATGGTTGCCCGTATCAAAAAGGAGATGGGCGTGGACCTTAAGGTTATCGCCACCGGCGGACTTAGCGAAATCGTGGCTTCGTGCAGCAACGTAATCGATGTGGTAGATAGGACGCTTACCCTCAAAGGCCTTAATATCGTCTACAAAATGCAGACGGAGTAGGGTGGCTTGCTATCCTTATATATTATATAATATAAGCAAACAAATTGATGCGACTTGCGCGTTTGACTGACGTGACAGGTCGCATTTCAAAATATTTCACATAATTTTTGCAGGCAAGGCAAATAATATCTCCATAAATGCCAAAAAATGTTTGACAGCTTGCGTTTTTATTTGGTATAATCACAAAGTTATATTATACTTACTTAACAGTAGAGGAGAAAAATCATGAAAAAAATCAAAAGCATATGGGCTAGACTTCTCGTTGTAGTTTTGTCCGTTGCGATGATGTTCGGTTGCATGGGCGGTATCGTCCTTGCAGACGGCGAGGACGTGGTTTCTACCGATGGCGTTGCTTTGCACGCTGTAGGCAAGATTCCGTCTAAGATTGAGCTTGGCGATTCGTTCACCGTTCCCGCGGCAAACGCGGACGTGACCGTTACGGTTAAGAAGCCTAACGGCGAAATCGTTACTGCACAAGATGGCGAATATACGGCAGCTAATTTGGGTAACTATACCGTTACCTATGCCGGAGCAGATGTAAGCTATACTTACACTATAAATTGCTACGAGGACACCGAGTACTTTATTTACGTTGAAAACAACGGAGCTACTATCCGCGATATCGTAAAGGCAGGCACTTCTTTCGAATTGCCCGCTTGGTATCTTGCATACACCGATGAGGATGGCAACCTTGTTAAGGTTGACGACGAGGACGTGGTAAGCGGTTGGAAGCTTAACAACACTGCAGGCACCGGCAACACCGTTAGCTTTGCAGGTCAGGGTAGCTACACTGTTTCGCTTTGGGCAGGCTTTGACGAGGACAAGACTTACAGCGAGGAGTTCACCGTTGTAGCTCAGACCTCGTTCAATGACGAAAAGGCTCCCACCATTCGTAACATTGCAAATATGCCCTCTTCGGCAAGCGTAAAGACTAAGGTTTCGCTTCCCGTTGCTACCGCAGAGGACGATTATGATGAGAACGTTCTCGTTTCCGTTTCGGTAACCGGTCCCAACGGCGCAGTTAAAGAGGTTGAGGTTAACGATCACGGCTATGCAACTAAGCAGCTTGAAAACGAGGTTGCTTTCGACAACGACAGAGTAACCTCCTTCTATCCTTGGGATGAGGGTACCTATGTGGTTACCTATAAGGCAACCGACGACGCCGGCAACGCTTCGGCAGAGCACACCTACAAGATTACCGTTTCGGACAAGACCGGCCCGGTTATCGTAGACGTAGAGGACGACAAGATCCCCACCGTTTGGGGCTTGAATTCGGTTATCGGTGCTGAGGAAGACGAGCAGGAGCTTGCTATCGAGATTCCCATCCCCGAGGTTATCGACAACAAGGACGCATTCGTTCTTAATGCTGAAGAAAACGCTTGGAGCGGTAATATCACCATGAAGGTTGAGATTGCTAACCCCGAGGTTACCGTTGCTAAGTGGGACAGCGTTACTGCTGCTCAGATCGGCGACAGCTCCAGCCAGCTTAAGTACAACGCTACCTATCCCGCAGGCTCGATTTACAACAAGTATTTCAAGGCTGACGTAGAGGGCGTTAAAATTTACGTAAACGAGGACGAGGTTCCTGTTCTCAGAATTAACTTCAGCGATTTCTCCACCGATAGTCTTGATGGCAACGTTAAGGCAGGTATCACCGGAAATTGGACCATCACCTTCAGCTTCCGCGACGGCAACAGCAACGGTGGCTCCAATAATTCGCAGAAGGTTTATACCATCAACGTTACCGAAAACACCTTTGAGGATGCTGAGGCTCCCGTAATCGAAGAGCCCGCACTTCCGGCTTACATTATCGTTGGCGGCTCCAACGACGTATATACCGTTCCTGCAATCGCAGTAAGTGACGACAACGACAGCCGTCTTACCGAGGCTTATGAGCTCGTTAGCGGCGAAGATGCTCTTGCAGTAGAGGGCGGCGAGGAGCTTGCTATCGTAGAAGAGGACGGCATATACTTCTTCGAGAACGAGGACGGTGAGCGTCTTGAGCTTGGTGCGTCCATCAGCCTTAGATACGAGGCAACCGACGACGTAGGCAACACCGCAACCCTCCTTAATGGCGAGGATCTTTACACCATCGACGTTTATACCGCAGCAACCGAGCTTGACGCAAGCAAGATTGACCTTAGTGGTATCGTAGATGCAACTCTTGCTGCAGGCACCGGCGACAAGCAGTACCTTGGCGGATTTGCTGTAAACGGTATCAGCCAGCGTGAGTTTGTAGGCTTCGAGCTTTCGGTTAAGGACGAGGATGGCAATGCACTTGACAACGTATCTGCTTACGTATACTTTGCAGAGGTAGCAGGTGCAACCAACCTTTACGTAAAGAATATCAGCTTCAACCCCGCAAAGAGCGGCAATTACGAGCTTAACATCAGAATTCTTGATGCAGTTGGCAACAGCTATGCATACTCCAAGATTTTTGTAGCAGAAAAGGCAAATGCAGGCGAAGTTATGGGTCAAGCAAACGCAACCGTAACCTCGTGGGCGGCAACCGGTACCACCCGCACTCCGTACATGCTTCAGCGTAAGGAGTTCGTGGTAGAGGGTAGCGCAAGTGATTACGCAAGAGTATTCAAGATCAGCGGCAGAAGCTTCAGCTTGCTTGGCTATGAATTCACTCCGCTTGCTCAGGGCAGCTACCAGATCGGCGAGTTCTATGGCAAAATCGCAGACCTTGGCACCGGCGATAGCGCAAGCTTCGAAAACGCACTTACCAAGGTTGCTAACTATGGTATGACCGTTACCGACGAGGAAACCGCATCCTTCGAGGTAGTTGGCGGCTCGTTGCCCACCTATCTTGCTAAGACCAAGAAGCCGGCTAACACCAATAAGTACGAGGATG
Organism: Clostridia bacterium; assembly: GCA_017500845.1. Classification (GTDB taxonomy): domain Bacteria; phylum Bacillota; class Clostridia; order Christensenellales; family Pumilibacteraceae; genus CAG-552. Next base: position 20,850 of record JAFVXY010000018.1, on the reverse strand, counting down.
GCGCGTTCTACGTAACCGAACCCATCTACGCATATTCCGAGAGCAGAAACTACAACGTAAGCCTTAGCTATACCGATCCCAACGGCAATCAGCTTGTTGCTAAGAAGGTATACGAAAGCGTTGTAGATGGCGAAACCGTTTATTCCTTTAAGGAAGCAGAGGGCGAGTTCTACGGCCGTTTCGCACTTATCCTTGACAAGGACGGCACTTACAACGTAACCGCAAGAGCAACCGATGCAAGCGGCTCCAACAGCAAGTCCTTCACCATCAAGGTTGGCGATATCGAGGCAGTTCAGTTCGAGCTTTCCACCACTAAGGAAACCAAGACTGTAGGCGACGCATTCTCGTTCCGTACGTTCACCGTAACTACCGAAGATCTCGGTGGCGACAGTGCTTCCAACGTAACCGTAACCTATAGACTTATAGAGCCCGGCAACACCGAGGTTAGCTCGGTAAGCGGCTCCGCTAAGCTCAACAAGCTTGATTCGACCGATGCAGGCGTTTACACCATCAAGCTTGATTCCGAGTATAAGTTCCAAAAGAGTGGTGACTACACCGTAGAAATCACCCTTACCGACGATGCTGGCAATAAGTCCGTACAGAAGTACACCATTTCTGTAAGCACCACTACCAGCACCACCCCGGCTTCGCTTACTATGCTTAGCACGATCCTTATTATCGTAGGTATCTTGCTTATCGCAGGCGTAATCTTCTACCTTATCAGATTCCGCAAGCACACCGCATAATAGGCACTAACGCATAAAACAAAACAACCACGCAGAAAAATTTGCGTGGTTGTTTTTTAGATAAGATATAAGTAATATCAATAATGATGAGGTAAAAATGAGCAAGAAGATTGATTATAATGATTTAATTTACAGAATTGGATATTTTAGAAATAGAGCAAATTTATCCGCAAGAGAAACAAGCCTTAGGCTGGGTTACAGCGAGCAGTTTATGAAAAGAATAGAAAACAAGGCTGTTGAGCTAAAGGTAAGCACGTTGCTTGATTTTTTTGATGTCGTTGATATTACGGCACAAGATTTCTTTTATATGGGTGACCAATACAACAAAGAGGACAAAAACGTATTAGAGCTATATAATAGCTTGTCGGCAGATAGCAAGCAAACAATTTTGGACTTAATGAAGAAGCTCAAATAAGCAACATAAAGCTTTGACTAACCCAAAAGCCACAATGGTTGGTATAAAAGCGTGTTTGCTGTCGTTTTTGGTGAGTTGTCGAATAAATGTGTTATAATTTGATTGCATTTTCGTAAAAAACATTGTAAAATATAACTATGGATTCTGTAAGAATTAACTATAATAAATGCGGCGAGCAAAGCTTTTCGTCTTTTATAAAGGCCCTTAACAAAAACAAGGAGTTTATATTTTGCAAGCACAGTCCGGCAGACAGTACCGTCATGCAGGACAGATATACCTATAAAAAAAATAGCAATCGTGTAAGCATAGTATACGAAACCAAGGCGCAAACTCTTATAATCACAGCACCCGAGGCTGTAATGGGAGAGGTGACGGCACTTGTTCCTCGCGAGCTAAAGGATGAGCCGCAATTAAGCAATAAGCAAAAGGAAGTAGAGCCACAAAGAGTTTTTGTGCGCGAGCAAAAAAAGGACGAGGTCAAGACCGAAAAAACAGCCGCACAAACGACCCAAAAGAGGGAAGAGTCTACAGCCGAAAAGACCCAAAAACAGCGTAGCGCTCCTAAAAAAACCGAGCAAAAAAGGGTAGAGGCAGAGACTGCCCCAAAACAGGCTGCGCCCAAAAAACAGCAAGATAAAAAAACGTCAACGCAAAAGACGGCTAACCAAAAAGCAGAAAAAAAGGAGCAGTCTGCAATGCAGGCAAATGAGCCTGCCGCTAAGTCACCTAAAGTGACGGAAAAAACGAGCGAAAAAGCTCTAGCGACAAAGCAAAAAAAAGCATCGGCGACTAAGCCGAAAAAGGAAGCTACGGCAAAAAAGGCGCAAGCCCCGACCGTATCGATAGAAACAAAGCCCACCAATACCTTTACCATAAAAAAGGTAGCCGAGCAAAAGTTTAACGAGCTTCTAAAAAATATCAAGGCAAACAAGAGTATGCGCTACAAGCTGTCTAGCGGAGTTGCTATGGGCGAAAGGGCGTATACCATAAGCTCGCAAACCGAAAAGGCAATCGTCAAGTATGCCGGTGGCAACGTTCAGCTTGTGGGCAGTCGCGGCGACCTTTACAGCGAGCTACAGCTTTTGATGTCGCAAATGAGCGACTATAAGACGGCGATAAAAACTCATATCAAGCTTAGCGGCGAGGAAAAGCGTGCGCAGGATATCGAGCGTCAGCTTAAAAAGAAGCTGCCCGCCGCATTCGAGTTCTTGTCCGAGCAGTCCAAAATCGACCTCGCCATAGGCATTATCGATATAAATAACTCGGCGGTGGTGCTTTCGGACTATTCGACCTTGCTTATTCCGTGCTTTAGAGGATTGGAGCGACTGATTTTCGACCTTCAACACGCGCAGGGTATCGTGGTTAAAATGATAGGTCAAGCGTACGAGAAGGAAGATGGTAGTTACGTGCTAAAATCGGGCTACCGTAAAAAAATTCCTTCCGTAATCTATGCCGAGGTTATGGCTTCGCTTTATACCGAGTACTTTAAGTACCGCAATTTTTATTCGCACTCGGACGGCGGCTTCGACAACGTAAGCCGAGTTATCTCCGACAAGCAACAGGTTTTGGATATCTTCAACCATATAATGGATGTAATTAACTATAATGGTAAGAAGTTGCAGGAGATTCGTTTCCGCATCTCTTAAAACCCATTATATGCGTCGTGATACCGCCCCAAAATTTGGTATAGCTCACTTATGTGCGTCAACACAATTCTATCCAATTTCTTATAGTGATAGGCACTCAGCTCCCTTAATCGCAAGGGAGCTTTTTTATTTGGGGTGAGTGTAAGGGTAGGCTATGCCTTTAAAAAATGCTGAATGCACAATGCAAAGTGCAAAATTTAAATTAAGAAAAAGCTACAGTCTTGCAACAAAAACAGGCGGTGATTGTTGCAACGCGGAATTGGCTTGATTGGCGTAAAGACGTAATCGCGCCCAAAAACAGGCTTTGCTTACCTCATTCGTCACTTGCAATGCTCGTGCCACCTTCCCCAAAGGGGAAGGGTGAATAGTGGGGTTTTTATTAGTTTCAGCGCAACGGCTGTATATTTAGCAGACTACGCTCGCCGCGCTCAAGACCAAGCTTGCTTGTTTCAGCGCAAGATAGGCAAATTTAGCGTACTACGCTCGCTGCGCCCAAGACCAAGCTTTGCTTGTTTCAGCGCAAGATAGGCAAATTTAGCGTACTACGCTCGCTGCGCCCAAGACCAAGCTTTGCTTGCGCCCAAAAACAGGCTTTGCCTGCACAAAAATGCTTATTGCAAAATACAATATAATATGTTTTTAATTTTGCTCTAAAAAACATAATAAAAACAATTGAAAAATTACGGCAAATGAGGTAAAATATATGTGTGAAAGTATTGTTTCGTTAGAGTCGGTTGCGCTTTCGCGTTTTTGTACTTACCGCACGGGCGGAAAAGCAAAGGCGCTGAAAATCGTTTACGACCTACCGTCGCTACAAAAATGCCTAAGCGGCGAGTTTACGGTTATAGGCTGTGGCAGTAAGCTGCTGATTTCGGACGACGGCTATGACGGAACGGTTATCGTTATGCGCCTATCGGGCATAGAGGCTACTGCGAGAGGGGTATACGCCTATGCAGGAACGCCGCTTCCCGTGCTTGCTTCCTTTTGCGAGCGAATGGGCAAAAGCGGTCTCGAATGGGCTTGCGGCATACCCGGTAGCGTGGGCGGAGCAGTCAAGCTTAACGCAGGCGCGCACGGCAAATCGATCTCGGACGTTATTGACTACGTGGACGTGCTGGTTGGCGACAAGGTCGTGTCTATATACAATCGTGACCTCGGCTTTGGCTACCGCACCAGCAACATACCGTACGTAATAGTGGGCGCATCGTTCGTCTGTGGCTGTGACGATGTTCAGCAAATAGCTGCACGCCGCTTAGAATACACGGCTTTTCGGCGCGAGCGTCAGCCCACGGGGTGTAGCTGTGGCTCGGTTTTTGTGGGCGCGGATAAGCCTGCAGGGTGGTATATCGATAGGGCGGGGCTAAAGGGTCTTCGCCAGGGCGGCGCGGTAATAAGCGACAAGCACGCCAACTTTATTATCAACGAGGGCTATGCTTCTTCGCGGGACATATATACGCTGATTCGCACAGCTAAGGCAGAGGTCAAGGCAAAATTCGGCGTAAGCCTAAAGGAAGAGGTCGTATATTTGGGAGATTTTTATTAGATGTCAATTTTAGGTGATTATCATACGCATACGGTGTTCAGTCACGGACACGGCAGCATAGAGGACAACGTCAAGGCGGCGATAAAGCGTGGGCTAAAGGAAATTGCTATTACCGACCACGGCTTTTGGCACGGCTCGTACGGCGTGCGCCGCATGGATTTGCCCACTATGATTGACGAGGTTAAGATCTTGCGAAGGCGTTATCCGCATATAAATATCTATCTTGGCATCGAGGCAAACCTCGTGGATACCGGCGGTAGAGTCGATATAGAGGATGGCGACTATGAGTGGTTGGATATTCTCGTGTGTGGCTATCACAAGAACACGCAAACGACGTCCGTAAAGGAGTTTTTTGATTTCCGCCTTGCAAACCTGCTTGGGGCAGGCACGACAAAAAACACCGCAAAGCAGATCGTTCGCAATACCGATGCGTACATCAAAATGTTAGAACGGTACAAGGTGGACATTATTTCGCACCCTAACTACGGCATAGTTACGGACGTTAAGGCGATCGCTAAGGCGGCCGCTCATTACGGAACGTTTATGGAGCTAAACGGCAAAAAGGTTTCGATGACCGATGCCGAAATTATGAGTCTACTCGACACGGGTGTTACGCTCATCGTCGATTCGGACGCACACAGTGCAGACAGAGTGGGAGAATTTTCAGTTCCGCTTTCCTTTGTGGACAGGCTGGGTATTCCTCACGACAGAATAGCAAACTACGGCAAGGTGCCGATTTTTAGGAGGCAACGTGAAAGGAATAACCGCAGAGGCTAAGGACGAAATCGCATTCCCGTCCGAGGACGAGTGCTGTAATACCGCACTCCTTAGTGCGCTTATTCATTCGGCGGGCTCGATCTCGTTCAGCCACGAGGGCGTTGGCGTGTACGTAACGGGCGAAAATAAGAGTGCGGTGCTTCTTACCGCCCGACTCGTAAAGCTCCTTTACGGCGGCGACTGCGTTCCAAAAAAGAGAGAGCTTGGCATCAAGGGCGAGTTTGTGCTGGAAATGCTTTTCGACCTCGGGATTTTGACCTATTATGGCGAAACGATAGGCGCGATGGCAGGCATAAACGGCTTTGTTGTAAAAAGCGAGTGTTGTGCAAAAAGCTATCTTAAGGGGCTGTTTTTGGGTTGTGGAAGCGTATCGGTAAGCAAAAAATATCACCTCGAAATGTCGTTTAGCACCGAGGCGTTTGCAAGCGACGTTTGCGCGCTTATGGAGGCCTTTGGAATCGTGGCAAAATACACCGTGCGTAAGGACAAGCACGTGGTGTATATCAAAAGCAGTGAGGCGATAAGCGACTTTTTGGCTCTTATAGGGGCTAATAAGGCGGTGCTTTCGCTTAACAGCACGGCGGTTATGCGTGCCGTAAATATGGATACCAATCGCCGCATAAACTGCGATATGGCAAACGCCGACAAGGTTATAGAAACAAGCATGAAGCAAATCGAGGCAATCAAAAGAATTTTCGATTCGCTATCCGACCCAAAGCTCGTGGCAACGGCAAGGGCGAGAATGGAAAACCCCGAGCTTAGCTACGAGGGACTTGCCGAAGTTCTTAAGGTAAGCAAGGGCTGCGTAAAGTATAGATTGGGCAGGCTAATGGCGCTTGCGGGCGAAAAGTAAGGAGACGTTATGGTAGATTTTGCGCATTTACACGTTCATACCGAATACAGCTTGCTTGACGGAGCAATACGCTTAGGGCAGGTTTTTTCGCGCTGTGACGAGCTTGGAATAAAAGCCGTTGCCATTACCGACCACGGCAATATGTACGGCGCGTTGGAGTTCGTAAAGGCGGCAATCAAGTTCACGGACGAAAAGGCGGACCCGTTCAAATTTATCGCCGAGGGCAGAGAGTGCAAGGTTAAGCCCATCATCGGCTGTGAGGTTTATATAACCGAGGATATGAAGATAAAAAGCACCTCGGACGGTCGTATGCCCAAAAACAACCATCTTGTTTTGCTTGCAAAAAATGCAGTCGGATACAAGAATCTTATCAAGCTCGTCAGCCTTGGCTATACCGAGGGCTTTTATTACAAGCCGCGTATAGACTTTCAGCTTCTCTCTAAGCACGCCGAGGGGCTCGTTTGCCTAAGTGCGTGCCTAGCCGGCGTTATTCCGCAAAAGCTTCTTGCAGGCGATATTGCGGGCGCAAACGAGTGGGCACAAAGATACAAGGCTTTGTTTGGCGAGGACTTTTATATCGAAATTCAAGACCACAGAATACCCGATCAGCAACGAATTTTGCCGCTTTTGCGTGACGTGGCGCTTGCCAATAACATCAAGATGGTGGCAACAAACGACGCCCACTACCTCAAAAAAGAGGACGCAAAGATGCAAAAGGTGCTTCAATGTATTGCATTTAAAAAGAAGACCTCGCCCGACGAGGACATCGACGGCGGCATAAGCGAGCTGGGCGCGAGTGACGATGCTTACTTCCCGACCACCGAGTTTTATCTTAAAAGCGGTGACGAGATGCAAAAGCTTTTTGAAGGGTACGAGGGCTCGATTGAAAATACGCTTGAAATCGCTGAAAAGTGCGATTTTAGGTACTTCCACAAGGATAAGTTGCTCCCCGGATATTTTCCGCCTGACGGAAGCGAGCCTTACGCCTTCTTGCGTAAGCTGTGCTACGACGGACTAAACAAAAAATACGGAGAGCTGACGCAGGAGATTATCGACCGTGCAGAGTACGAGCTGGGTGTAATAAGCAAGCTCGGCTTTGTCGATTACTTCCTTATCGTTTGGGATTTTATCAACTGGTCAGAGACGCACGGCGTGCCGGTAGGCCCCGGACGAGGTAGCGGCGTAGGCAGTATCGTAGCGTACGCAATCGGCATCACCAAGGTAAATCCGCTAAAATATTCACTCATTTTCGAGCGTTTCCTCAACGAGGAGCGTGTTTCTAACCCCGACTTCGATATAGACTTCTGCGTAGACGGCAGAGAAAACGTAATCAAGTACGTTATCGACAAGTACCACGAGCCTAACGTTTCGCAGATTATCACGTACGGAACGCTTGCTTCAAAGGCGGCAATTAAGGATGTGGGCAGAGTTTATGACGTTCCGTTTGCTGAGACCGACAAAATCACCAAGCTTATGCCCAAGATGATGGGTAAAAACCATATCGGCCATATTTTGGGACTATTACCGCCCAAAAAAGGTGAAAATCCCGTTATTCCCGAGCTGGTGGACCTATACAACAACGACGAAATGAGCCGCAAAATCCTTGATATGGCTATGCGAATCGAGGGTATGCCGCGCCAAACTGGCATGCACGCGGCAGGCGTAATAATATGTAGGGACGTTATTTCCGACCATATCCCTATGGCAATGTCTGGCGAAGGAATTGTTACAACGCAATTCAATATGGTGGAATGCGAGGAGCTTGGTCTTTTGAAGATGGACTTCCTTGGACTTAGAACTCTTACCGATATTGACAAGGCGAAGAGGTACGTTAAGCAAACCAAGGGCATCGACCTTGACTTTTACGCGATGGGTTACGACGATGCCGAGGTATACAAGCTTATCGGCGAGGGTGACACGCACGCCGTGTTCCAGCTGGAAGGCGAGGGTATGAAGAAGTTCATGCGCGATCTTAAGCCGACCTCGCTTGAGGACGTAATAGCGGGAATTTCGCTGTACCGCCCCGGCCCGATGGACAAAATCGGCGAGTACGTGTACAACAAACGTCACCCCGATGAGGTAAAATATGACCATCCGCTGCTTGAGCCTATCCTTAAGGTCACGTACGGAATTATGGTTTATCAAGAGCAGGTTATGGAAATCGTGCGTAAGCTTGCAGGCTACTCGTTTGGACGAGCTGACATCGTAAGACGTCTTATGTCCAAAAAGAAAGCCGACCTTATGGCAAAGGAGCGTGAAATTTTCCTTAACGGTGACGGCGGCTCAGTTTGTGGCTGTCTAAAAAACGGTGTTTCGGCAGAGGTGGCAAACAAGATTTTCGACGATATGACCAGTTTTGCATCGTACGCCTTCAACAAATCGCACGCGGCGGCTTATGCTCACCTTGCATATCAGACGGCGTACCTCAAAAGATATCACACCGTAGAATTCATTACGGCGGTGCTGAATAACCGTATAGATTCTATCGAGGAAATCACAAACTACCTTACGTACCTCAAAAAGAAGAATATCGAGGTGCTTCCCCCCAACGTCAATCGCTCGTTCTCTGACTTCGCAGTAGAAAACGGCGGCGTTCGTATAGGTATGGCGGCAATAAAAAACGTTGGTAAAGCGGTGGTTGAGGAGATTGTAAAGGAGCGTGAGGCAGGTGGCGAATTTAAGTCGTTCGTTAAGTTTGTCGAACGCATGGTCGAGCGCTTTAAGCGCAACAAGCAGGCAGGCACGGGCGGTGGAACGCTAAACAAAAAAATGCTGGAAAATCTAATTTTCGCAGGTACGTTCGATTGTTTTGGTCACAATCGCAGTGAGCTTATCGCAGTTTACGAGAGCGTACTCGACCGCGCAACAAAGGACGTCAACGCAAGGGCAAGTGGGCAATTCTCCTTCTTTGATATGGTAGAAATGCCCGAGGCGGACTTTGAAATTCCCAAGCGCAAGGAGTATCCTCGCGGAGAAATGCTTAAAATGGAAAAGCAGGTTGCAGGCGTTTACCTTACTGGTCACCCCCTCGAGGAATACCGCGAGCAGCTTGAGGGCTTCGAGCACAACACCTCTATGCTTGCCGTGCGCGACGAGGAGGGTAACTTGGAGTCGGGCATTGATGAAAATACACGTGTTGTTCTTGGCGGAATGCTACTTGATGCCGAAAAGAGATATTCAAAAAGCGGCAAGGAGCTTGGCATAGGCAAGCTCGAGGACCTTTACGGCACGGTAGAGCTTATGCTTACAGGCTTCAAGCTTGGCAAGTACAAGGAGCTTTGGAAGAGCGATAAGCTTGTAAAAATCACCGGTAAGCCGACTATTCGCGAGGACGGCGTAACCCTTTGGGTGGACAGCGTGGAGCCGTGGAATCAAACGGCGGCACCGGTAGAAACCAACAAAATGCTGTGTATATTCGTTAGCTTTTCGGGCATCGGCGCAAGTACTCTGGACGAAATTCACGGCGTGCTTACGGCGTACAAGGGCGGCGATGAGGTTTATATTAAGGATACAGACAGCGGCACGGTGTCGAGAATTAACACCAGGGTCAACGCTTGTGAGATGCTAAAGGGTGAGCTTTTTGGCATCGAGGGCGTAAGCGACGTTGGAATTTATAATAAGAAATCGTAGGACTTATAAAATAAGACGTAGAGATTGACATAAATAAAGAATATCAGCGGAGAAAATATGAAAAAAATTGCAGTTTTGACAAGTGGCGGCGATGCGCCGGGTATGAATGCCGCAATTCGTGCGGCAGTGCGTTACGGAATTAACGAGGGTATGGAGGTTTTTGGTATCGAGCGCGGCTATGCAGGGCTAATCGAAAACGTATTTTTGCCTATGAATATGCGTACCGTTTCGGATATTGTTCAGCGTGGCGGAACGCTTTTGCGTACGGCAAGGTCGGCAGAATTCCTTACCGACGAGGGACAGGAGCTTGCTGTAAGATTTTTGCATAAGCGCGGCATCGACGGTCTAATCGTAATTGGCGGAGACGGCTCATTTAGAGGTGCGGAGGCGCTTTCTAAGCGTGGTATTCCCACGGTTGGCATTCCGGGCACGATAGACAACGACCTTGCTTACACCGACTTTACACTTGGCTTCGATACGGCGTGCAATACCGTGCTGGACGCAATCAACAAGCTTCGTGACACCATGAGCTCGCACGACCGCATTTGTATAATTGAGGTTATGGGTCGTGACTGCGGCGACATCGCCTTGCACGCAGGGCTTGGCGGCGGTGCGGAAATAGTTCTTGTGCCCGAAGTTCCCACTACGTACCTCGAAATTTTGGACAGACTCAACGAGGATCGCAGTAAGGGTAAGTTCAGCAGCATCATCGTGGTGGCAGAGGGTGTGTGCAAGGCGGAGGAGCTTCAAAAGAAGATCAAGGATAGCCTTGGCGCGGCGGTTCGCGCAACCGTTTTGGGACATTTGCAGCGAGGTGGCTCGCCGTCTGCTCGCGACAGATATCTTGGCACCTGCTGGGGTGTTCAGGCTGTTAAGCTGCTCAAAGAGGGCAAGGGTAACCGCGTTGTTGGAATCAAGGACAACAGCTTTATCGATATGGAAATCGACAAGGCAATGAAAATGAAAAAGCAGTTTGACTACGAACTGTACGAAATGGCCAACGTGGTGTCTAATTCGGCAGTAAGCTATATTCATTAGTGGAGGAATTGACATGAAAGGAGTCAGGCTAACGGTAGTAATAGCAACGGTCATAACGCTTTTGCTGTCACTAAGCGCGCTAACGGCTTGTGTGCATATTCACAGGTACCGTCAAGAGGTTGCCAGCGAGGTTTATTTAGCAACTGAGGCAACCTGCAAAAGAAAGGCTACCTATTATTATTCCTGCAAATGCGGCGAAAAGGGAAGCGAAACGTTTGAATACGGCGACTACGACCATGAGTTTGGTTTTGACGAAAACTGTAAGGATTGCAGACCAACTTACGGACTAAAATACCGTCTAAATGACGACAGACAGTCGTATAACCTGGTGGACATTGGTACGGCAACGGATTCGAATATAATAGTTATTGCCGGCCTTTACAACGGCAAGCCGGTAAGTGGAATTGGTGAGCGAGCGTTTGAGTCTTGCATTAATGTGAAAAGCGTCACTATTCCTAAATCCGTTACCAGTATAGGTGAAAATGCGTTTTACGGTTGTAGCGCATTGTCAGACATAGAAATACCCGATTCCGTTACTACCATAGGCGATTTTGCTTTTTCCGAGTGTGATGGACTTATTAGCTTCACGATACCTGACAGCGTAACTACCATAGGGGATTACGCGTTTTATGAGTGCAAGAGCCTCACCGGCATAAGGTTGTCCGACCGTATAAAAACCGTAAGCAACTATATGCTTGGCAACTGTCAGAGCCTAACAAGCATTACCATACCCAACAGCGTAACGGCATTAGGGAATTGTGCGTTTGAAGGCTGTACCGCGTTGACGAGCATTACTATCCCTAAGGGCGTGACAAGCATTGGAAAAAGCACTTTCAGCGGATGCACTGCCCAAATTTTGTGGGATAATGAGCCGACGGAAATAAGCGACTATGTCTTTAGGGGGTACGCGGGCACAAGCATTACCATGCCCGACAGCGTATTAAGCATAGGACGCGGTGTGTTCGAAAATTGCAGCAACGTGACGTCAATTTCGATACCGAACGGTGTTAAGAGCATAGGGGCAAGGGCGTTTACTAATTGTAGCGGCCTCAGCGACATAACTATTCCCGATTCAGTCACAAGTATAGGAGAAAGGGCTTTTAGTGATTGTAGTGGCCTCACCGACATAAGCTTGCCCGACAGCGTGAAGACCATAGAAAGTTTTTTGTTTGAGGGCTGCGTCAATTTAGTTAACATAACGATTCCCGATAGCATAACTGAAATAGGAGAAAGAGCTTTTAGTGATACGGGGTACTATAACGACGAAGCTAATTGGGAAAACGGCTTGTTGTTTATGGGCAAATACCTAATCGCCGCAGATACGGAGTTAAGCGGCGATTGTATAATAAAGGATGGTACATTGCTTATTGCCGATTGTGCTTTTGCTCAAAGCAGCGGCTTGACGAGCATAACGATTCCCGATTCGGTCACAAGCATAGGGGCAAGGGCATTTGCTAATTGCAGAAGCTTGACGGGCATTATTATCCCCCAAAGCGTAAAAAGTATAGGCGACTATGCCTTTGTTGGATGCACTGCATTTGCGGCGGTATATTTCAACGGTATAGCAAAGGAATGGGACAAGATAGATTTTGATTTTAACGAACAAGACTTTCCCAATACAACCGTTTACTTTTACAGTGAAAATCCGCCAACGAACGAGGGTGACTATTGGCATTACGATACAGACGGTGTATCTCCCGTAATTTGGCAAAAGGAGCAGTAAGACATAAGCTAAAGCTCAATAATTGACTTTCTTAACAAAAAAGATACCCTCACTCAAACACAGAGATGAGGGCTTTTTTATGTGGTGCGTGTAAGACTTAGGCGTTATTTTTTACTAAGTATTGACAAATTTGATATTTAATGCTATAATGATAATAGTGGTATCGGTGACTCTACATAAATTTGTCATATATTATGATGCTGTCAAATATGGGTAGGTTATGATTTTGAGCTACCGTATTGCCAAATTAAAGCTTTGTATAAGGAGGGCTATATGAATATTACATGGAATAAAAAATGGAAATCCGTTCTCGTTTGGGTAAGCGCGTATCTTAATTTTCTTGCACTCGTGCTGGTTGGCGGATACTTTTACGTAAAGAACGAGGACGAGGAGCTTCAGACTGCTGCCAAGCACGCTTTTATAGTGACTATTATTTTTGCAGCCATCAGTGCGTTTTTCTCCATCTTCAACTATATCGGGGGACTTACCGATAACTACTATTCTTCGACGGCGTATGAATTTTACACGACCTGCAATTCTATCGTGAGCATAGCAAAAATAATCGTTTTTGCTGTTTTTGTGGTTCTTGCGCTTGTAAAAAAGAGTGCGCCCGTACCTACCGAGGAAGCTCAATCTAAGGAAAACGAGCAAGCATAGTCTGCTATTGCGCTGTCGCAAAGCAACAAAATCTTATACTAAAGAAGAAATATTTGCCCTATGATAATAGAATACTTTATCAAAAACTTAATATTCCTTGCGCTTGTCGCCATTACTTTTTTGTGTTTTAGGCTTATTTTGAGTAGGTCAAAATTCCAAGGCAGAGGGAAGGGCAACGCTTTAAAATTTCCGCTTAGCTATAGGCTTGCACCGCTTGTGACGGTAGGCTTCTTTGCCGTGGTTGCGGTGCTTGTAAGGCTGTTTGCCGAGGATGATGTCCTATACGTTATTGCAAGCGGCATTGTGGCTTTTGGTGGCTTGCTCGTGTCGCTATCGTGGTCGCTTTGGAGAGTGGTAATAAGCGAGGACGGATTTACTTACACCAACTGTTTTGGCAAAAAACGTCGATACGTGTACGCAAATTTAGAGCATAAGCAAGCGGACAGCGACCCCAAATGGCATTTTTATCAGGGCGAAAACAAGGTGTTTACAATGCCGCTTTTTATTCAGAATCGGGACAAGCTTCTATCCGCTTATTATCACTACAAAAACAAGCACAAATAAAACGGGTAACAATTACCAAAACTAACATAAAGGAGATAGCTATTATGGCAAACAGATTCGTTCTTAACGAAACAAGTTATCATGGGAAGGGAGCAATCAAGGAAATTGCAACCGAAATCAAGACAAGAGGCTTTACAAAGGCTTTCGTTTGCTCAGACCCTGACCTTATCAAATTTGAGGTAACAAAAAAAGTGACCGATATTCTTGACGGCGCAGGCATTCCCTATGAAATTTTTAGTGACATCAAGCCAAATCCCACCATTCAAAACGTGCAAAGCGGTGTTGCGGCATTTAAGTCCTGCGGCGCAGACTGTATCGTTGCTGTTGGCGGTGGTTCTTCTATGGATACGGCAAAGGCAATCGGCATAATCATAACCAATCCTGAATTTGCCGATGTGCGCTCACTCGAGGGCGTTGCGCCCACCCAAAAAGCGTGTGTGCCCATAATTGCTGTCCCGACCACAGCAGGCACCGCCGCAGAGGTTACTATCAACTACGTTATAACTGACGAAAAAAGCAATCGCAAAATGGTGTGCGTGGATGTTCACGATATCCCTGTTGTGGCAGTCGTTGACCCCGATATGATGGCGACTATGCCCAAGGGGCTTACGGCGGCGACCGGTATGGATGCTCTTACACACGCTATCGAGGGGTACATCACCAAGGGCGCTTGGGAAATGAGCGATATGCTTCACCTTAAGGCGATCGAGATTATTGCAAAAAGTCTTAGGGGCGCTGTCGCAGGCACCGACGAGGGCAGAGAGGGCATGGCGCTTGGTCAGTATATCGCAGGCATGGGCTTTAGTAACGTCGGACTCGGAATCGTTCACTCGATGGCGCACCCGCTTGGCGCTGTGTACGATACTCCCCACGGTGTGGCAAATGCAATTATTCTTCCTACGGTTATGGAATACAACGCACCCGCAACAGGTGAAAAATATCGCTTTATAGCAAAGGCAATGGGCGTTAGCGGAGTTGACCAAATGAGCCTTGACGAGGCGAGAGGTGCGGCAATAGCTGCCGTAAAACAGCTTTCTGCGGACGTAGGAATCCCAACAAATCTCAAAGATATTGTAAAAAGCAAGGATATAGACTTTCTTTCGCAGTCCGCTTACGATGATGCATGCCGACCGGGTAATCCCCGCGAAACAAGCGTAGAAGAAATTAAAGATTTGTATCTTAAGTTAATGTAATTTATATCAAAGGATGGTGATGTATGGCAACAACAACCCAAAAGAAGAACTCGCAAAAAAAGGAGTGGGTCTGCCCTAATTTGCCTAAGCCGCAATGCTCGTATAAGCAGCTTAGGCGGCAGGTCAAGGCGGGTAACGTTCCTAAGGAGTGGAACGATTTATACGACGGACTTTTGCAAATGATAAAGGATGAGTTTGCTCAAAATCCCGGTCAAAGCATTTTTTACAAAGAGCTTGAAGTGCCGTATTCTGTCGGTACGGCATATTATAATGACAGAAAAAACGAGGCGCCCTATTCGCCGGCAATTTTACTGAACGACTATCTTACAAAGAGGCTAAAAAGCGAGGGGTATAAGCACGCTTGTATGCGTCTTATTTTTAATCCGTCGCAAGGAAGTATGTGGGCAAAAGAGATAAACGCTATGAACGAACGCGCATATCAGGCGCAATACGCGGAATGGCAGGAAAGAAAAATAAGGTATGATAACCGAGATTTAAGCGACTATGATTACACGGTTGCGTCCCCGGGCAAAGCACCTACACGCACCTTTGCGGGTGAGTCACCGTACGTTCCGTCCAAATACGTAATTGTTATCAGCTGCGCAACCAAAAAAAGCAGGGCCGCTAAAAAGAAAGAAAAAAGCGTTATGGTAAGGCAAAGAAAAAAGACCAAAACCAAGCTACCCGGCTCCTTGCTTGTTTTCTTGGCGTACATATTGCCCGTTGTTGCGTTGGCGGCGACCTGTTTGCTTTGCGGTGGCATTTACTCGCTTATCAATTCCGAGTTCGAAATAATGATGCTGCTTAGTTTTGCGGGCGCGCCTATTATTATCGTAGGACTGATTATCGGTTGGCGCGTACACGATAAGCTTGATAAGAAAGGATTTTTGGGCTAACCAAAATTTATAGGCAAAAAGGAGTGTGGTTATGACTAAGGAAATGGCGTTTCTTATATGCGGTGCGTATATTGTCATTATGGGGTTTATTACCTTTGTTGCCTACGGCATCGACAAGGCTAAGGCAAAAAAAGGTCGTATACGTATCCCCGAAAAAGTGCTTTTGTCTATGTCGCTGCTTGGCGGAGGCATTGGCGGACTACTTGGCATGCTTCTATTCAGGCACAAGACGAGGGCAGAGCATTGGTACTTTTATGCCGTCAATTTTTTGGGCATAGGCGTCTGTATTGGACTCCTTGCCCTTGTACAGTTTGTAATACCTTTTTGATAAACAAGAAGCGCCCGACAAAACCTCGGACGCTTCTTTTCTGCTGAAAATCATTATTTCAATTTCTATTGCTTATGTACGCTTCAACGCGGTGTCGCCGTTATAGCGGATTACCATTTGACCACGTGAAAATGTCCTTTGATGGGAGGCGGGTTGCCGAGTCCATCGGCGTATACGTTCATCCATCCCTGCACGTGCGAAAGAAAATCAGCCTTTGCTTCTTCCTGACTGCAGCGAGTAGAGTAGATAACCGGGTGGTAATATACGTTTCCTCGAATTGTAAGTGAGCCGGTTAAGGTGTTTACGCTGACCGAAATATTGTGTGCCTCAAACCGAGGGCTGTCTGCGACCGTGCGGTCTACAGCGTTCATGATAGCCTTTTTCCAGTTGTTCAGTCGAGAGTCGAATAAAAGTCCCATAGATGCCTCCAAGCTTTTGAAATCGCCATAATTATACTTCATTCTCGGCTAAATGTCAACATTTTTCTCGTGTCGCGGCAGTCCGTAAAATCCTCCATACAAATTATACCTAAGGTTTGCAAGGTGCATAACTCACCTTGCTGGAAGTGAACTCACAACTAACCCTTAGGGGGATATATCTGACCCTAATGTAGGGTTTGCAAAATACCTAAAATGCATATTTTGCACGATTTTCGCCGTTTACTCGCCGTATTTTGCGTAATTTTCAAGCCGTTTGATAACTTTTATAGCATTCAAAAAACCAAGGCAACCAAAAAGGTCAACAAATTTGGGGACCTAAGGGTTATGGGCTTTCATCAAAAGCAATTTCTATTCTTGTGCTAGGGTCTAAAGTTGCACAGTCTTTTCTTAATTCTTCTAATTCAAAACCATTTCCAACCAAGTATGGTTCAGTATGATTTTTTTCCGTTAAATACGCCGCACGATTAAAAGCTTTAATAATTTCCTCATTCTCAATAGGCACAACAACACCGTTTTCATTTATTTCTTCCATACTTAAACAAATTGCCAACTTTGGACTTATTGTCAATACTGTTAGGAATGAATTTATATTTCTGTAAAATATATAGTACAAAACATTATGCGTACTGACAAATGACCGTTTTGATTTATTGCAAAGAATATAAATCCTTTTCCCCTTAAAGAAATGTTCAATTGAAGATGGCGCAGCCCCTAACATATAACTATGGGTAAACCCTTGTACCGCACTCAGCAACACGGAGTTTCCCTTTACCGCCCTAAAAAGTTCTTTATTTCTTAAATATGTAAATTTAAAAAAGTTCCTAAGGATTTCTACTTCTGAAGTTTTAAAATTAAACACTTTTGAATCGCTTTTTACCAATCTGCGTATTTTATCTACAACTTCAGCAAAACGCGACTCAATTTCCTTGTCTAAAAACACCTCAATAATGGGGTTAAAATACATAGGTTCAGCGTTTAATTTTTTATATTTTGCTTGTTTTATTAAATTATCCTGTAAATCCCAATAAGCAACCATATACCCCGATTCTGTCTTATACCTATATGGTTTTAATAATAATTTCGATATTTGCACGTGAGAATTGTAAGTTTTTTTATTCGTGTCCATTTTTCGCCTCTGGACGCCAAGTATAACAAAAATAATTAAAAAAATCAATTCGTTTTGCTGGGCTCTTGAAAACCTTTACGGTATACTTTGCTTAACAATTATATATGGAGGCAAAAATGGCAAGTATATACGGCTTTACATTAAAGAACAGAAAGACATTTCAAGGGCTCGACTGGCAAGGCAACCAAGGCGACCTGTGCTATAAAGGCAAAAAGGTGGCTTGGTATAACGACAGCGGAAACGGCGGTTGTTCAAGATAAGCACACGTCCTACACTTACATAGGGAATTTTGGGATAAAAAGGGTGACAGTTGTATTTTTAGCTAAAATAAAATTCTGTTCATTTTATTGTCATACTCATACCATAAGGGATTGAAAAAAGCATCATTATATGCTATAATATTTATAAATTCATCGTTAGGAGTTCAAAAATGATTGCAAAAGAAGGATTTATAGTTCGTTTTTTAGACGGCTCTGATAAAAAGTTTATTATTCCTGTTTATCAAAGACCATACAGTTGGAAAAGATCAAATTGCGAATTATTAATCAAGGATTTGAAAGAGGTTGTTAAACATGGCTATAAATCACATTTCTTTGGTAGTATTGTTTACGTTGAAAACGATATTGGTGGTTGCAATGAATATATCATTATAGACGGACAACAACGTATTACAACTGTTTCTTTACTTTTATTGGCAATTAGAAATTATATTACTGATAATTGTATAGAAAACGGCATTAATGCAACAAAGATTACAAATGCTTATCTTACCGATGAATATTCTGACGGCGAAAAGAAATTAAAATTGAAATTAGTTCAAGGTGATGATGACGCCTATGATAGGTTAATTGAAAAAACGCAACCTGTTGCGAATAATAATGTCACTGTAAATTATAATTATTTTTATGAAGTCATTTCAGAACTTTCTCCCGAAGAGCTTAAGGGTTTGTATGATGCAATAATGAAATTAATGATTGTAAATATCAGTTTGAATCCTCACAACGGAGATGACCCTCAATTAATTTTTGAAAGCCTTAACTCTACTGGTTTGGATTTGGAAGAAGCAGATAAAATTCGAAATTACGTTCTAATGAAAATGTCTTCTTCTCAACAAGAGCGTATTTATAAAAATTATTGGGAAAAACTTGAAAATAAGGTTTCGAAAGAAGATATAAATAAATTCATTAGGTATTACCTTGCGGTAAAAACTCGTGAACTTACAAACGAAAATAAATTGTATTTTGCCTTTAAGAATTATAAAGAACATTCCACAATGCAAATTGAGGATTTATTAAAGGATATGTTGGAATATGCTGATTTTTATAATGCAATAAAATCGGCTCGTATAACTGACTCTGCATATTTAGGCAGTATTGCAAGAATTAATAAACTTGAAGTCAATACTGTTACTCCATTGCTTTTCGATTTATTTTCGGCAAAGAAAAAATCTTTGATTTCTGAAGATGAAATGGCTATTGCTGTAAATGTGATAGAAAGTTATATTGCAAGGAGAATGGTATGTGGTTTACCCACTTCTGCATTAAATAAGATTTTCGTATCTATGGGTGCAGAAATTGAAAAATATATTGATAAAAACGGTGCAACATATATCGACGCATTAAAATATTCAGTATTATCTAAAACAGGTAAAAGCAGATTTCCGAATGACCACGATTTCCTTGAAAAATTCTTATCGTTTGAGTTATATAATGCTAAACCGAGTGCAAGAAAATATATCTTTGAAAGATTGGAAAATTACAACAATCGTGAAAGAGTTGCTGTTGAATCACAGATTGATAACGGCGAATTAACTATAGAGCATATAATGCCTCAAACCTTGACGGAAGAATGGAAAGAACATCTTGGAAGTCAATGGGAGTTGATACATACAAAATATGTAAACACTGTTGGTAATTTAACTCTTACTGCATATAACAGTGATTACAGTAATTTGATTTTTGAAAAAAAGAAAACGATGAGTGAAAAAGGATTTGTGCATAGTAAATTGTCCTTAAACTCTTATGTTAAAACCTGCAATTCTTGGGGCGAAGCTGAAATTAAAGAACGTGCACTATTGTTGTATAATTCGGCAAAAGAAATATGGAGCACGCCTGTTACTGAATTTGCTCCCGATGTTGCAGAAGAATGGATTACTCTGGATGATGATATCGATTTTACAAATAAAGTCATTGTAAAAATCAATATGCTTGGGGATGAAATAATTTCAGATAATATCACAGATGCATATAAAAAAATCAACGCAATTCTTTATATGCTTGACCCTGCTCGTTTTGCAAAAAGAGAATCCGTATACCATAGTGAAGATTCTTCTAAACTGCGTACAGCACACGAATTAAGTTCTACAATGTATATTGAAACAAACTTAAGTTCGCAACACAAAATTAATATTTTGCGTGATTTGTTTGAGTATTTCGAATTTGATTTCCAAGACTTAAAATTCCTAATTAAGTCAAAGCAGAAAAACAAAATTGATTTTGATATTGATGATGAAAGCACATATAACGCTATTAGTTGTGGAACTTTGGCATATCATTTGTTTTCAAGATTGTTAACGGAAAAGAAGTTATCTCAACAAGAAATTGAGTTGTTAATGACTAAAGAATACTCTCGACAAAACTTCAAAAAAGTAGTATATCCGGTTTTGGCTTTATCTTATGATTCTAATAGAGGACAAAGTGACCACTTTAGATATTATAGACAGCCTGTCAATGTTGACGGAGTTGATTATTTTATATCAAGTCAATGGTTTGATGCAAGTAGAGCAGATTTAATTGCTTATTATAAGAACTTTAATTAAACGATTAAAGGCGAATTTTAATAGTCCGCCTTTTTCGTTTCTTTATGGGCGGGAATTATAAAACTTAATAGCAAAATTTATAGGGTGGGGCTTTGTGTCCTGCCCTTAATTTTTGGTAAAGAAAAAGAACGCAAATCTATGTTCGATTTACGTTCTTATTGGTACCCGCAGCGGGAATACTCGCCTTACGGCTCTTGTACTCCGCTACGCTCCGTGGCGTTCGCCGCTAAAGCGGCTCGGCTGAGCGAACGGTTCGTATAGTATACTCACGTTCTCTTGCCCATTGTGTTACAAAACAAAAGAACACCAATATGGAATTGGTGCTTTTTGTTTTGGTACCCGCAGCGGGAATACTCCGCTACGCTTCGTGACGTTCGCCGCTAAAGCGGCTCGGTTAAGCGAACCCGTGGGTTCTCATCCCGCTTAGGTAAAAAACAAGAGCTACACAAGGCAGCTC
>JAFVXY010000017.1 GCA_017500845.1 Clostridia bacterium | reverse complement strand
TGCTTGCCCCCACTGTCATCCCCCACGCGCAAGCGAAGGATCTAGTGGGGGCGGTTCCGTGTTGTCTTTATTATTATAAGACAATCCCTCAGTCTCGCTTAACGCTCGACAGCTCCCTTTGCACAAAGGAGCCTCTGTAAGGTTTATTTTTTAGTGTCAGCGCTAGATGGGCTTATTTAGCAGACACAAGGCTGCCGCGCCCAAAAAGAAGCTTCGCTTCCGCCCAAAGACAAGCATTGCTTGTGCGCAACGACACTTTGATTAGCGGACAACGCAGTTTGCGCCCAAAACAGGCTGTGCCTGTGTGAAAAAACGGCGGTACGTGCCGCCGTTTTTTGGTTTTATTGACCTTATTTTGTAAGTCCGATTTTTATGTAGATTGTAAAGGGCTTTTAGCTTTGTTGCTCCTCTAAGCTTTGCGACAGCTCTTTTTGCTCGCTTACAAACTCCTGTGCCTCGCGCTTGTCCTTTTTGGACACTCGGAACGTTTTTTCGTCGGGATAGTTGATTACAACCTGCGGGAATGCGATATCTATTCCGTTTTCGGTAAGCAGCTTGCGATACTCGCGGTTCATATCTCTTTCCACCTGGAATCTGTCGTCCTCTAAGCACTTAGCAACGATTTTGATAGTAATGTTTGAGTCCTTAAACATACATACGCCCTTATAGTACGGGCCTTCCTTGATAGCGGGAATGTTCTTTGCGATTCTGTCGAAGTTGTCCTTTAGAAGATTTTCTACTACCTCAACGGGAACGGTGTACGGAAAGTCACAGTCCACAACGGCAAGCGAAAGCTCACGGGATAGGTTGATAACGTCACCGATGGCACTGTTGTTGATAATTTTGATATTACCTGCTGCATCGAGAATCTTGGTGGAGCGAATGCCGATTTCGACAACCGTGCCTCTAAAATCGTTTATGGTGATAATTTCACCTACGTGGTACTCGTCCTCGAAGATAATGAATATACCTGCGATAATATCGGCAATCAGCGGCTGTGCGCCAAGACCAACAACAAGCGTCAGCACGCCGACTGACGCAACCAGTGCCGCCGTATCCACGCCGCAAGCACGAAGGATAAGAATGATTATAGCTATTGCGCAGGCGTATTTTACAAAGCCGTCAAGCAACGTAAGAACGGTTTTTGAACGGTTGCTTTTTTTCATTCTTGCGCCAAAGAGCAGTCGTATAAGTCGGCATACCGCATACACGATTACTATGTAAATCAAGCTGTTAATCAATACGGGAACGTGTGTTTTTAGGGATACAAGCGTGCTTTTAACGTCCCACACGTTTTCGCTCATCCAGCCTGCAAACGCCGAATCGGGCAAGGCAAGCTCGGAAACCAAGCAGCCTACCACCACCAAAAGAAAGAGCGCAAGCACAGACAGCTCAATAATAAGTAAGGTTTTTTTCTTCGAACTTTTATTCATATTTGTTCTCCTTTTACGGGTAGAATATTTCATTTATTTCAACGGGCGATTTTCCCTTATAGCCGCCTATTGATTCTAAGTAGTCCTTATGGGGGTCATAGTACAGATACAAGGTTACGTATTCGAGCGCGTCGCTGAATTGTACCGAAGCGGAATACGAGAAATCCTCCTCGCTGTACACGAAGCTGCTTTCGACCAGGGCGATTTCCTCACCGTTCGAGCCGACAAGCCGCACGTTGCTTAGGTCTAAGCTATTGGCGTAGTCGTATATGGTAAGCTCTACCGCGTTGTCTAAGATCGTGGCTATGTACTCGGCGGGTATGTAAGATTCGTTGACTGTACCGGACGGGTAAACGGAGTATATCGAATACTGAATTCCGTTCAGATCAAAGCAAACGTCATAACGCATGGGGTACGTCGTGTTGGGCAGATTTTCCGCCCTCATTACAGGCTGGGTGTATCTAAACCGATAATCGCCTAGCATTACTTGATAGTAAAGCTCCTCGTGATCCGTTTGGAATTGGATAGTCGTATAGAAGTTTACCGTTCCGTCCTCGTTGTACGTAACCGCTACCTCGCCGGGATTTCTGTATGAAAAATCGTACTCGTAGTCTGTTTGTAGCGAGGTGTCTACCGTAACCGTGCAGCTGTCCGAGATGGGCGTGCCGTTTTCATCCGTTAGACATACGGTATAGCTTAATTCGCCCTCCTCCGAATAGTACACAGTATAATAGCTGTCGTAAATTTCTCCCAAAATAGCTTCGCCTTCACCCACATCGCCCGATATGCTTACGTGCGTTGCGCCTTGTGAAATAGCCTTGTAATAAAAGACGATGCTACCATCCGTCAGTCTAACAATAACGTCCATATCAAGCGAGTTGTCAAAGACGTGGCTGTACGGCTCGTATTCTATAATGCTCTCGTCGCCTGTAGTATTCGAGATTGTAACTGTGGGAGTTACAGTCATCGAGGTGGTGTATTCGCTAACCGTCAGCCTTACGTAGCCGTTAGAAATGTCGGACGGCGAGGGCGTGATTATCTCCGCCTCTTGACCGTCGAATGCGGTGGCAAAGCTGAGGATGCTGTTTTCGTCCAAATCCTCGGCGGTAAAGCTTACGTCAACCTTATTAAGCCCCACCACGCTAACGCCCAAAACGGTAATATCGGGCGGCGTGACCGGCGGTGCGTTTGGTTGCTGTTCGACGTGATCGTCTGTTTGGAATTTTGTTCTAAAATGCGTTATGTCGCCAAGCGAGCTGTCGTGACTGACAAACGAAAGCGTATATTCCCAGCTTGGCTTTAGTCCGTCCACTCTGCCGTTGTACGTGCCGTTTTCCTCAACCGGCTGCAAAACGCTTTCCTCGTTGGTGGTGCTTATCACTATCGAGTAGTTGCCGTCCTCGGCAAGATCGCCCACCGTCATTTCGTATTCTACGTAGTCGCTTCCTGCGTCAAGGCTGACAAGCTCCACCTTGGGCGGGGCGGTTACAAGCGTTGACGCCACGGCGACAGCGGCTATGGCAACCGTTGCTGTTGTGGCAACGCTCTTTATCGCATTAAACAGCTTGTCCATAATGGGCTTAGAGCCGTCACCGTCCGATTTTGTATTTTTTTTGGTTTTTTGCAGGGTGGTGGCTTCCTGCCCTAAGTGGGCAAGCTCGTTGCCGATTTCGTTTTCCTCGATGGGCTTTTTGTATATTTCGGAAGGGAAATGCCTATATTCGCTTACGTGGTTATGTTCTTTGGCGTTATAAAACTCACCGCTATTCATAGGCATCCTCCTTAATTGCAATTTTTGTCATTATAACACGGCTTTTGTAAAAAATCAATAGGTTTAGAAAAAATTTTATTATCTTAGTGGCAACAATATTTAGGGCGATATGGCTACCGAGGGTGAAATTCATTCTTAGGCGGCGTTTTTGGGGCTTGCAATTTTTTGCCAAGCGTGCTATAATATTGCAAAACAGAAGGGAAAGGGGGCGGAAATGAATAAAAAGCTATTGGACGTTGCGGCGGGCAGGGTAAAGGCGGACACGGTAATAAAGCAAGCGCGGTACCTTAACGTTTATACGGGCGAGGTGCTAAGCGGCGACATTGCCATTGCGGACGGCTATATTGCGGGCATTGGCGAGTACGAGGGAAAAAGAGCTTATTTTGCCGATGGGCTTGTCGTTCCCGGGTTTATTGACGCGCACGTTCATATCGAAAGCTCGATGACGCTTCCAAGAAGCTTTGCAGCCGAGGCATTCAAGCACGGCACGACCACCGTGGTTTGCGACCCGCACGAAATCGCTAACGTTGCAGGGGTATACGGAATAAGGTTTATGATTGACGATAGCCGTGGACGGGAGGTGGACTTTAAGTTTATGCTCCCCTCGTGCGTGCCTGCAACAAGCCTTGACCAAAGCTTTTGCACCCTTGCGGCTGCTGACCTTGCTCCGCTATACAAGGACAAAAGCGTAATCGGGCTTGCCGAGGTTATGGACGCCTATGCGGTTATTCGCGGCGAAGGTGCCGTTCTTGACAAAATAGACCATGCGGCAAGGCTTGGCAAGGCGGTGGACGGTCACGCCCCCTGTCTTGGCGGCAAGGAGCTTTGCGCCTACGTTGCGGCGGGCATAAAATCCGACCACGAATGCACCACTATAGACGAAGCAAAAGAAAAGCTTCGTCTTGGACAGTTTGTTATGATTCGTGAGGGAACGGCGGCGCACAACCTCGAGGCGCTGGTGGCGCTTGTTGATAGATATTATGATAGATGTATGTTCGTCACGGACGATATGCATCCCGAGGTGCTTATTGAAAAGGGACATATCGATCGCATTATTCGTAAGGCTGTGGCGCTTGGCGCAGACGCGGTTAAGGCAATAACCTCGGCTACGCTTACGCCTGCAAGATATTTTGGGCTGACAGACCGTGGAGCAATTGCCCCGGGGCTACGTGCCGACCTCGTGGTTTTGGACGAGGGGCTTAATGTAAAAGCGGCGTTCAGCGGTGGCAAGAAGCAAAAAAGCAAGGTACGTGACTGGGATTTTGATACGTTTAATGTGTCACCTATCACAAAAGCCGACCTCGAATGCGGCAAAAAAGAAGTGTTGGGTATTGTAAAGGGTCAGCTTCTTACCGATGACTGCGGCACCGCGGATGGTGTGGACAGCTCGCAGGATATAGTTAAGCTGTTTGCCGCCGAACGCCATCACGGCACGGGTCACAAGGCGGCGTGCTACCTTAAGGGGTACGGCATAAAAAAAGGCGCGGTAGCAACGAGCATTGCTCACGACTCGCACAACATAATCGCGGCAGGGTACGACGAGTCAATCGTCCTTGCCGTAAACGAGCTTATAAGAATAGGCGGCGGAATAGTGGTGACGGACGGCGAGAGAGTGATGTCCTTGCCGCTTGAAATCGGCGGTATTATGACTGCACGTTCGTGCGGTCAAGTCGCAGAGCAGCTTGAAGAAATTAAGCGCTTTGCACTAAGTCTTGGGATAGCCGAGGGCGTCGACCCGTTTATGACGCTTTCCTTTTTGAGCCTGCCCGTTATACCCAAGGTAAGGCTGCTGCCAAGCGGCGTGGTGCGAATGTAGGCGAGTCGCTTTTTGCGCATACGTATTGCAGTTTTTGAGCAAATTTACTTTTATGGAGAACAAAATTATGTACGATGTTATAATAATTGGCGGCGGCCCTGCAGGAATGACGGCGGCGCTGTATCTGCTTAGAGCAGGCAAAAGGGTGTTGCTTTTTGAGGGCAACAGAATGGGCGGAACGCTGGCTCGGCTTAAAAAAATAGTCAATTTCCCGGGGAGCATTAGCGACGACGGCGCAGAAATTGCCGCGCGTATGGAGAATCAAATCAAAACGCTTGGCGCAGAAATAATTTTCGAGTTTGCGGTAGGCGTTCGTAAATCAGAGGACGGCTTTGTCGTTCGCACCATGCAAGAGCAGTTTTTTGCAAAAACCGTTATTTATTGCGGCGGCGTTCAGCGCAATAAGCCCGAAAGCGAAAAGAAATTCAAGGGCAGCGGTATAAGCTATTGTGCCGTTTGCGATGGGGGCTTCTTTAGGGATAAGGTCGTTGCGGTCGTGGGCGACGGCGAGGCGGCTGTTCGTGACGTAAATTATCTTTTGCCGCTGTGCAGCAAGGTCTATCACGTGTATACCACCACTCCGGCGGACGGTGCCGTGGGTGTAAAGGGCAAGGTGTCCGAGTTCGTGGGCGACGTCACCCTTAGTGCCATCAAGGTGGGCAGTCAGCTTATAGAGGTAGACGGCGCGTTTATCGCAATGGGCGGCGTGACCGAGGGACTTATCAAGGGGCTGCAGCTTAAGGACGGCTTAATCGTTGCCGACAAGGGCAGGACTAATATCGACGGCTTTTACGCTATCGGGGACTGCGCCTACGGCAGTATGCGCCAGGTCGTTTCGGCTTGCTACGAGGGGGCGCTTGTCGCTGAGGATATTGTGGATGGGGGACAATCCCGCAGTTAGCGTTTTTAGCAGCACCCTTAGGCATTAGGGTGCTTTTTGATTACAAAAAGATTAGTAGTTGCGCAACAACAGTATATTCAACAGGATACGCCCGCCGCGCCCAAAATCAATCTATGATTGTACTTTTTTATGCGCTAAAAAAGTACGCAAAAAAAGCGCCGGGACAAAAATAGGGCTCCCGCAAAAAGCTTGACTTTTTGTGGGAAGAGGAGCAACCGACCAAAAATGCAAGCCTTTGCTTTTTAGCAAAGGCGGCAAAAGAGTGAGAGTTGCGACGAGGATGTGTCACCCCCCGCAACGCGTTTTCGCCTATGGCGAAAAGAATAAGGTTGGGGAAGTGGTGGAATAAAGCTTCTGCGCAAAATTGGTTTATTTGGCGAAAAAAGCAGTTTGTGCCCAAAAAGAAGTTACTTCCACCCAAAAACAAGCTTCGCTTGCTTGCAAAATTTTGAAAAATATGGTATAATAACTACACAAAGCGACATACAAGGTAGTAAGGAGAACGATTATGCCCAAAAGTCAGGCGGAGTTGTTTGCCAAGGAAATTCAAAAGGAACTAAACAAAAGCTTTATAGAGCTGTGCAAACGCAAAAGCGGCGGCTTGCTGCTTGCGGACGTTGATGCAGTAGTAGCGCAGGGCGCGGACATCACGGCATCGGGCTGTAAGGCTATGTATCTCGCTGTAAAAAACCGCAACTTTGCACTTATCGACTACCTTATCGAGCGCGGAATTTTGGACAGCCCACTTGCCCGAGGCTACCTTGCGGCAATGTGCGAGTTTGGCGAGTTCGCTAAAATCGAGGACGAGTTCTTTGCCCGTATCGACAAGGCAATCGAGCTTACGGGCTTCAGCCCCGACTACCTCGCGCCGTACGTCAACACCTCGTTCGTTCACGGCGAGCAGGACAAGGCTCTTGTGCTGGACAAAAAGTATCCAATATCGAGGACGGAGCTTGTTGGACTGCTGTATGGCCGTATAATCTTCGAGATGGTGGAAGCCGACCTCGTGGACGGTCTTGCCATCGTAAACGGCTATCGCGACTGGATAGACGAAAAATCGTTTGGCGAAGCAATCAGCTCGGGCAACGCAAAGGTAATCAGGTATATGCTGGAGCGCAAGCAGCTTACTCCGCCTATCGGCGCAGTAACGGACGCAATCTTTCACGGCTATAAAGAGGTGTTGGATCTAATCGAAATCGAGCCTAATCCGTACTACCGCAAGGTTGCGGCATCGGCTAAGGACATCACGATGACCGAGTATCTAAAGGATAGAGGAATTATATAAAAACGTTAAAAACAAAAGGACGGTTATGCGTTTTTTGCACAGCCGTCCTTTTTTGTTTTTTTAAATTCAAATGATGGCGGAAAATTTTAGTGCCAGTACCTATCAAGCATTCGCTGCATATTTGCTCTGCCTACGGGGTTTGCGGTATGAAGCGCGATTGGATAAAGCGTGCCCCTCTCGCACAGCCAGTCCAGCAGCTTGATTCCGTCCCCGCCGTCCTCATAGTAGTCGCCAAGGTCGTGATCGCAGTCGATAACCTCAATATTCTCGCCATTGCTTTCGGCGACAATAACCGTGGCAATTGCCGCATTTACGCTTTTTGCAAGCACGTACCCGTGCGGCGCGGGCCGTAAGTCGTCTAGCCAAATTTTCATAAGGGTTGCTTTTTGTATATGGGCAAAAGCATGCGAGTTGCCGCTTTGTACTCGGCAAAGCCCTCGCGCCTTGAATTTCTTCGGTCGGCAAGCGGAACGCTGACAAATAAGAACATAAGCGTGTTGATTAGCGCGCCCGCGGCAAGATACCACATGGACGGCATCATGGACACGAAAGCTATTGCAATGCCCCACCACATAAGAATTTCGCCAAGGTAGTTGGGGTGGCGAGAATATTTCCACGTTCCCGTGCGAATAAAGCCGCCCGTCTTTGCCTTGCGGAACCTGTGCATAAGGTAGTCGGACGTTCCCTGCAAGGTGACTGCACCAAGCGAGATTACAAAGCCGATAACAGCTCCCACGTTAAGCGTCGGCGCATAAATAAAGGTATATACTACCGGCAAGATGCAGGCGTAAACCACAAGGGTAGGGAATAAGTGAATACCCAAAAGGTTAACAACGGGATAAAGCGCCTTGGTCTGCTGCTTTAGCATAGTGTATCGCCAGTCCTGATGGTACATGTTCATAAAGGTGTACGCCCAGTTTGCGGTAAGGCGCGTTCCCCAAATGCAAACGGCAATAAGCGGCAGAATATGTACGGCGGTAAGCTTAGGCGCGGTAGCTGCCAAGGCAACCGCTATTACGATAGGAGCAACGCTCCAGTACGGATCGTAGACGGACGCGTTGTTGAAGATTACGCTAAATATAAATGTTACAACCGTTGCGATAATATCGGCAACAAGCAAGGACAGCCACGGCTCAAACGGTAGATATACGTAGCTGATTATTCCTGCCGCGCCTGCTACGATATAGATAAGTGCAATCAGCAAAAAGCTGAATGCGCGGCTATTTAAAAGTTTCATTTTTGTGCCCCCCCGTTAGTCAAATTTTTTGTCAAAAACCATATTTACGTAGTGGTTTAGCTCTTTGTACATCTGCGTGTCGGATAGGTCGCGCGATAGCTCTGCCACGACCTCGCGGTAGTACCATTCGGTCTGCCTTGGGCTACCCTTAAAGCGCGACCAAATATTTTCGCCCACCACTCTAAGGTCGGCGTAAATGCTTTTTATGTTGGCAAGCTTGTCCGCACACAGCAGCTGTCTTGCCCCAAGTGGGTGAGTTTTTAGCGCAGCTAAGGCGTTTTCCTTTCGCTGAGTCCAGGTTAGACTCTTGTCCTCGGTGTCGCTTGCCACAAGATCGGCAATCTCGCGCCCAAACAGCGTTTCGATATCGAATAGCGTTGTATCGGTGTCCTCCACGGTGTCGTGCAGAACGCCTGCGATTTGAACCTCTTGGCTGCAGCCGTTGCTTGCAAGTATATGCAAAACCTCCATGGGGTGAACTATGTACGGAGTGTCTGTTCCCTTGCGGTATTGGTTGCGGTGCTTGATGGCTGCGTATTCTATTGCTTTGTGTAGTTGCATATAGTACTCCTTTGGTGCTTGTTGCCGTTAGCTTATCTATTATAGCACGGCAAAACCAATTTGTAAAGAGGAAAATTTTTCTTTACGACAGAGATTTTTTTGAAATACCTATAAGCCGCCGCGCTTAAGACCAAGCTACGCTTGTTTCAGCGCAGCAACAGTATATTTAGCAAACCACGCTCGTCGCGCTTAAGACCAAGCTAGGCTTGTTGCAGCGCAAAATAGGCATATTTAGCTTTCCCACGCTCGCCGCGCCCAAAAAGAAGCTTTGCTTCCGCCCAAAAAGAAGCTTTGCTTCCGCCCAAATTCAAGCTTCGCTTGGAAATTTTTACAAAAAGAGTATTGCTATTTGTAAAAATATGTGATATAATAGGATTATGGATAGTAGTACGTATAGATATTTATTTCATCAAGGCACGCTGTACAACGCATACGAGTATCTCGGTTGCGTATGGGGCGAGAAGACGGCTTTTAGAGTTTACGCGCCGGCGGCTCACGCGGTGTCGGTAATCGGCGAGTTTAACGGTTGGCAGGAAGAGCCGCTTACGCTTATCGAAAACGGCATTTGGGAGCTTGTTCGTAGCGGCGTAAACAAGGGTGACGAGTATAAGTACGTCATTTACTGTGCGGCGGGCAGGCTGATTAAATCCGATCCGTACGCAAAGCAGACCAACACGCGAGAATTTACCAACAGCATTGTATCAAGCCACGACTTCGAGTGGACGGACGGCGCGTACTTGCGAAGTCGCAACCGCAAAAACAGATGGACTGCGCCTATGAATATTTATGAGGCGCATATCGGCTCGTGGAAAAAGGGTTTTTCGTACCGACAGTTTGCAGACGAAATAGCACCGTATCTTGTAGAGATGGGCTTTACGCACATAGAGCTTATGGGCATAAGCGAGCATCCCTTGGACGAGTCGTGGGGATATCAGGTTACGGGCTACTTTTCGCCCACGCGCAGGTACGGCAGCAATCACGACTTTGCATATCTCGTGAATAAGCTACATAGCTGCGGAATTGGCGTAATTTTGGATTGGGTTCCCGCCCATTTTCCCAAAAACGCAGAGGCGTTATACCGTTTTGACGGCACAGCGCTGTTCGAAAAGGAAGGCTTTATGGGCGAGCACAAGGAGTGGGGAACGTGCTGCTTTGACTACGCTAAGCCCGAGGTACGAAGCTTTTTGATTTCCTCTGCCATAATGTGGATTAGGCAATATCATATAGACGGACTGCGCGTGGACGCCGTGTCCAGCATGCTGTATCTCGACTACGGCAGAACGGAGTGGACACCCAACGAGTACGGCGGCAACGAAAATATTCAGGCGATTGAATTTTTGCGCCAGCTCAACTACGCAGTTCATAAGTACACGGGCGCGTTTACCGTTGCCGAGGAGTCAACGGCGTGGCCTAACGTAACTAAGGACGAGGGACTTGGCTTTGACTTTAAGTGGAATATGGGCTGGATGCACGATACGCTTGAATATCTTAGCACCGACTCGCTTTTTAGGCAGTACAAGCACGACAAGATGACCTTTTCGCTGACCTACGCATTTAGTGAGAATTTCGTTTTGCCCATCTCGCACGACGAGGTGGTGTACGGCAAGGGCTCACTTCTGTCCAAGGCGGCAGGCGAGTACGGGCATAAGTTCGGGGCGGTCAGGGCGTATCTAACCATGATGTATGCCCACCCCGGCAAAAAGCTGCTTTTTATGGGTAGCGAGCTTGGTCAGTTTGACGAGTGGAACGCAGGCGCGGAGCTTGGCTGGAATCTTTTGGATTATCCCGCTCACCGCGAGCTAAAGGAGTATGTAAAAAAGCTGAGCCGCATATATTGTAAGTACAAGCCGCTATATATGGACGACAGCTGGGGCGGCTTTGAATGGAAGGTGGTAGACGACCGCAGTCGCAATGTTTTTGCTGTGGAGCGCAAGTGGCAAGATCAAAGCGTAATCGTTGCGGTAAACTTTTCACCCGTGCCCCGAGAGGTGGATATTGCTTGCGAAAAGCGTAGGTACAGGGTTTTGCTTTCCAGCGCGCTTTTGGACGAAAAATGCGACAGCGTACCCACGGAATTTGGACGCAAGATACGGCTTGGCGGGTACGGAACGGTGGTGCTATACAGCAAAGCGCCGCAAAAAAGCAAGATAATAGAAATCAGGAAATAACCTCAAAGGAGGGGTATATATGAAGAAGAAACTTTGTGTTGCAATGCTGCTTGCAGGCGGTCAGGGTACGAGGCTGTACGTGCTGACGTCTAAGGTGGCAAAGCCTGCCGTATCGTTTGGCAGTAAATACCGAATAATAGATTTTACGCTTAGCAACTGCGCTAACTCCGGCATAACCACGGTGGGCGTGCTTACGCAGTACCAGCCGCTTATTCTCAACGAGTACATAGGTGGCGGCGAGCCGTGGGATCTCGACAGAGCCTACGGCGGCGTTCACGTTTTGCCCCCCTATCAGGCGAAAAAGGGCGGCGAGTGGTACAAGGGTACGGCAAACGCCATCTACCAAAACCTTCACTTTTTGGATATGTACGACAGCGAGCACGTGCTGATACTTTCGGGCGACCATATTTATAAGATGGACTACTCCGAAATGCTTCGCGAGCATATTCGCACCAAGGCGGACTGTACGATTGCGGTAATTGACGTGCCAAGGGAGGAGGCCAGTCGCTTTGGCATTATGGACTTTGACGAAACGCATCGCATAACCTCGTTTGAGGAAAAGCCGCCTCAGCCAAAAAGCAATCACGCAAGCATGGGCGTGTACGTTTTCCGCAAGGAGGCGCTTATAAAGGAGCTTATTCTTGACGAAAAGGACGAGCTAAGCAGTAACGACTTTGGCAAGAACATTATTCCCAATATGCTGGCTAAGGGGTACAATATGTTTGCCTACCAGTTCAGCGGATACTGGAAGGACGTAGGCACGGTGTCCTCGCTGTGGGAGGCCAACATGGATTTGCTGAACGGCGGCTTGGATTTGTCCGACAAGGGATTCAAAATTTACTCACGCAACGAGGCGCTGCCCCCGTGCTTTGTGGGCGAGGGCGGCGAGGTTATAAATTCGCTTGTGACCTCGGGCTGTGAAATTTACGGCACGGTTATAAATTCCGTGCTAAGCGAAAAGGTTACGGTAGCCAAGGGCGCGGTGGTGGATAACTGCGTGATTATGCGCGGAACCATCGTGGGCGAAAACGCTCAGCTTAGCTACGCAATCGTAGACGAGGACGTAACCATCGGCGACGGCGCGGCGGTGGGCGACGAAAACAGCGGCAAGGACAAGATTACGCTTGTCGGTAGAGGCGCCGAGGTAGAATGCGGCGCAACCATCGAGGCAGGTAGCATCGTGGACGGGGAGGTGGAGCATGAATAGGGCACTCGGAATAATTTTCGGCGCGGTGGGCGAAAAACAGCTTGGCTTTTTGACGGCAGGGCGCACCCTTGCATCCGTTCCGTTTGGCGGCAGATACCGCCTTATAGACTTCACGTTGTCAAATATGTCAAACAGCGGCATATATAACGTAGGGGTAATTGCGCTCAACAACTATCAGTCCCTTCTCCGCCACGTGGGTAGCGGCAAGTCGTGGGACCTCTCGCGCAAAAACGGGGGACTAAGAATCTTTCCGCCAAGGGGCGACAGTCAAGGCAACACGAGGTGGGACGCACTAAAAAGCTCAATGCACTTTCTTACCAACAACGATGAAAGATACGTGGTTCTTGCCGACGGCGACTGCGTTTGCAACATCGATTTCAGCGCGGCGCTTGATTTCCACGAGGAGAGCATGGCGGACATCACGGTGATTTATCGCAAAAAGGCGCTTACCGGCGGCAACGAAAAAAACAAGCTTTGCTTTACGCTGGACAGCAGCGGCGAGGTGGTCGAGGCAATAAAGAGCGAAAAGGCAATCGGCACGCAAAACGTGGGTACGTATATGTATATTATGGGCAGAGAGTTCCTTTTGTCGCTTCTTAATGGCGAGGAGGATATTCGCAGCCTCGAGCGTGACGTGATTTGCAGGCGCACAAAGGAGTTCCGTATTTTCGGATACGAGTACGACGGATATTTTGCAAGCATAGATTCGGTGCAAAACTACTATCATCATTCGATGGAGCTTCTTGATCGCAGTAAATGCGCACAGCTTTTTGATAATAACGGCGCAAATATTTATACTAAGGTTCGTGACAGCGCGCCTTGCCATTTTGCGACAGGCTGTGCGGTGTCCAACTCGATAATTGCCGACGGCTGTGTGGTCAAGGGCGTAGTGGAAAATTCTATCTTGTTCCGCGGCGTAAGGATAGAGGAGGGGGCGGTGGTAAAAAACAGCATACTCTTTCAGGACACCTACGTGGGCGAGGGTACGCTTCTTAACTGCGTTATTACCGACAAAAACGCGCAGATTCTCGAAAACCGTATGCTTAGCGGACATCCTACCAATCCGTACGTAATAGGCAAAAATATTATAATTTAGGCGAGGAGATTTATTTTGAAAAAGGATATAAAAAAGGTATTGTTTGTAGCAACCGAATGTAATCCGTTTTGGGCGACCGGCGGTCTTGGCGACGTGATAGGCTCGCTTCCGGGTGCACTCCGCAACGCAGGGGTGGATGCGCGCGTAATGCTTCCGCTTTTCGAAAAGAGCATCGACAAGGCGGGGCTTACAAGGCTTGGCGAAATCACCGTTCCGCTTGCGTGGCGCAACCAGTCCTGCGGCATATACACCGCTCAGCGCGGGGGCGTAACGTACTACTTTGTGGAAAACGAGTATTACTTTAAGCGACCCGCCATCTACGGCGAGTACGACGACGGCGAACGCTTTGCGTTCTTTTCGCGTGCCGTATGGGAGATTTTGCGCTTTCTTGACTATAAGCCGGACGTCGTTCATAGCAACGATTGGCAGACGGCGCTCGTGCCCGTCTATCACAAGCTGATGTATAGGGACTTTGATAAAACCAAGGACGTATTTACCGTTCACAACATAGAATATCAGGGTAAGTTCGATAGGGCGATACTGGGCGATGTGTTCGGCATAGACGAGCGTGACTATTCTTTGCTCGACTTTGACGGCTGTATCAACCTGGTTAAGGGTGCGATGGAGGTGTGTGACGCGCTTACCACGGTAAGCCCCACGTATGCACAGCAGCTGACCGACAACTATTACGCTATGGGGCTTGGCGCGATTGTGGCAAAAAACAGCCATAAGCTTCGCGGCATACTCAACGGCATAGACGAGGATTTGTACGACCCGTCCAAGGCGAGTGGCATTTTTGCATCTTTCGATGCGGCAGACCTATCGGGCAAGGCGGAGAACAAGCGTGAGCTTCAAAAGCTGCTTAATTTGCCGCTTTCGGATGCACCAATGCTTGCCGTAATATCAAGGCTTGCCTCTCACAAGGGAATCGACCTTATAAAAAACACGCTTGACGAAATACTAAAGGAGGACGTTCAGCTCGTAGAGCTTGGCACGGGCGAAAAGTCTTACGAGGAATATTTCAGCCATATGCAGCAGACGGTACCCGGCAAGGTCAGCGCAATAATAGCGTTTAATAAGGATCTTGCGCAAAAGGTTTACGCCGCCTCGGACATTTTTTTGATGCCCAGCAAGAGCGAGCCGTGCGGTCTTAGTCAGATGATCGCTTGCCGCTTTGGCAGTATTCCCGTTGTGCGTGCCACCGGGGGACTAAAGGACAGCATAAAGCACTATACCAAAAGGTCGGGCAACGGCTTTGTTTTTGACGGCTATAATGGCGGTGAATTTTTGGCGGCGGTACGTAAGGCTATCGAGTGCTACCGCACGGACAAGTGGCACGAGCTTCGCCATAACGCCATGACCTCGGACTTTGGTTGGAGCAAAAGTGCGAGGACGTATATCAAAATTTATAGGGAGCTTACCAAATAAACCTCTTTATGAACAAACAAAGCTACAAAAATCTTATTATAAATAAGCTGTCGGCAAATTTTGCCACCTCGCCCGAAACGGCTACAAGGGAGCAGGTTTATAAGGCGACGTGTCTGGTTTTGCGCGACCTTCTTATAGCAAAAAAGCAACAAAACAACCGCGAAATCGAAAAGAAAGGGCTAAAGCGCGTTTACTACCTGTGCATGGAATTTTTGGTGGGCAGAAGCCTGAAAAACAACCTTGCAAATATGGAAATCGAGGGCGAATTTGAGCTTGCGCTCCGCGAGCTTGGCTTTGAGCTGAGTGAAATTATGGAGCTCGAGGCAGACCCCGGACTTGGCAACGGCGGCTTGGGACGACTTGCCTCCTGCTTTATGGACAGCCTCGCCACGCTTGAATACCCCGCAATGGGATTTTCGATAAGGTACGACTACGGACTTTTCCGCCAAAAAATCGTGGAAAATATGCAGGTTGAGCTTCCCGACCTATGGCTTCCGTCCGGAGAGGTGTGGATGCTTCCGCGCACGGACAAGAATTTTAGGGTGTCCTTGGGCGGCTACGTGGAGCAATATTACGAGGGCGGTGTTATGAAATTCCGTCACAACGACGCTCAGATTATCGAGGCAACGCCGTACGACGTTATGATAAGCGGCGGCGGAGGCAAGGGCGTAAGCGTGCTTCGCCTTTGGCGTTCGTCCGCATACCGAAGCTTTGATATGCAAAAGTTCTCGCGCGGCGACTACTTTACGGCAATGCGGGCAGACAGCGAGGCGGAGCTTATCAGCAAGGTGCTGTACCCGTCCGACGACCATTACGAGGGCAAGCTTTTGCGCCTAAGTCAGCAATACTTTTTGGTAAGTGCAAGCCTGCAAAGCATTTTGCGCGACCATATCAAATGGTACGGTGATTTGCACAGCCTGCCCGACAAGGCGGCAATTCATATCAACGACACGCACCCTGCGCTTGCAATCCCCGAGCTTATGCGCCTGCTTATGGACGAGCATGGCTTTGGCTGGGACGAGGCGTGGGACATAACGGTAAAAACGGTGGCGTACACCAACCACACTGTGCTTAGCGAGGCGCTTGAAAAGTGGGATATTGCCCTTGTTCAGTCAAGGCTGCCCAGAATCTATATGATTATTGAGGAAATTGACAGGCGCTTTGCCGCGGCAATGAGGGCAAGCGGCAACGGCGGAATTTTGCACTCGACCGCAATTTTGTGGGACAGGCAGGTGCGAATGGCAAACCTCAGCGTTATCGGCTCGCACTCAATTAACGGCGTGTCCGAGCTTCACTCCGACATAATTAAAAACAACGTCTTTAAGGATTTACACTCTGTTTATCCAAATCGCTTTACCAACGTCACCAACGGAATCGCTCACCGCAGATGGCTTTCTCAGGCAAATCCGAGGCTGGCGGGCTTAATCGGCGAGCTTATCGGCGATGGATACAGGCGTGACGCCGCGCAGCTGAGCTTGCTCGAAAAGTTTAGTGGCGATAGCACGGTTTTGGAACAAATCGGCAAAATTAAGCACCAAAACAAGAGCGATTTTGCGGCGTTTATCAAAAGAGAAACGGGCACGGCTATCGACCCGAGCACTCGCTTTGACGTTCAGATAAAAAGACTGCACGAGTACAAGCGTCAGCTGCTTAACGTGTTGAAAATCATAGGCTACTATATTGACCTTAAGGAAAATCCCAATCGCGACTTTACGCCGCAGACGTTTATTTTCGGTGCAAAGGCGGCGGGCGGATATTACCACGCAAAGCGCATAATCACGCTTATAAATTGCCTTGCCAAGGAAATCGAGGGCGACAAGGCGGTTCGCGATAAGCTTCGCGTGCTGTTTGTAGAAAATTACAATGTGACACTCGCCGAGCGCCTTATTCCCGCAAGCGAGGTAAGCGAGCAAATCAGCCTTGCCGGCAAGGAAGCAAGCGGTACGTCCAATATGAAGCTTATGATGAACGGCGCACTTACCCTTGGCACGGTGGACGGAGCTAACGTGGAGATTTTGCAAAGGGTGGGTGAGGACAATATGTTCGCCTTCGGACTTTCGGCGGCAGAGGCCGAGCGTGCGTGGGCAAGCGTAAACGCTTCGGCGGCATACTCGCAAAGCGGCGTTCGCAAGGTGGTGGATATGCTCAAAAAGGGCTTTTCGGGCGAGAGCTTTGTAGACATTGCGACCTATCTTATCACGCTGGGTGGAATGGCTGACCCGTATATGTGCCTTACCGACTACGCCGACTATTTACGCGCGGCGGCGCTTATGGACAGCAAGTATCGGGACGGTATGGCGTGGAACCGCTCGTCACTTATAAATATTGCAAGATCAGGCGTTTTTGCCGCCGACCGAAGTATAACGGAATACGCAGAGAGAATTTGGAAACTAAAGAGGAATAATGTATAAGTTTTGTTCATGCGACAATAAGCATAAAAGCACCGTAGGGGGCGTAAGGGCGAATCAGCCGCTTACGCTCTTTGTCGACGGGTGCGGTGAGTGCGCTCACCTTATTCTTACCAAGGAGGGCGAGGGGCACGTGCCGGTTTTTTACCCTATGACAAGGGCGGACGGCGGCTTTACGGTGACGGTTACCATTACCACCTCGGGACTGTACTTTTATCACTTCGTAATCGACGGCATAAGGTACGGCGAAAACGGCATGCAATGTCTAACCGAGGGCGGAAAGGACTTTGTTCAGCTTGTATTCGAGGGAGAGTTCAGACCCCTGCGAGGCGGCGTAATTTACCAAATTATGCCCGACCGCTTTTGCAAAATCGGTGACCCGTGCTTGCAAAACGGCCGCATTTATCAGCCCGATATATTTGCCGTGCCGGAATATATGCCGGACAGCGGCGGCAAATACAACAGCGAATTTTTCGGCGGCAGTATAAAGGGAATAACGAGCAAGCTTGACTATCTTGCCTCGCTTGGCGTATCGTATATTTACCTCAATCCCATCTTCGAGGCGGCAAGCAATCACCGCTACGATACGGGCGATTACGAAAAAATTGACGCGATGCTTGGCACGGACGGCGATTTTGACGAGCTTATAGCAGAGGCAAAAAAGCGAGACATCGGTATAATATTGGATGGTGTGTTTTCGCACACGGGTGACGACAGCAAATATTTTAACCGCTATGGCAGATACGACTCGCTTGGGGCGTATCAGTCGCCGCAAAGCCCGTACCTTGATTGGTACAATTTTACAGACTATCCCACTAAGTACAAAAGCTGGTGGGGATTTGAAACCTTGCCCGAGGTAAACGAAACCTCGCACGGCTTTATGGAGTATATGCTCGGGCAAGGCGGAATAGTTGACAGATGGGAGCGCCGCGGTATAGCAGGCTGGCGACTTGACGTGGCGGACGAGCTTCCCGACGAATTTATGGAGGCATTGCGCCGCCGCAGTACGCTTACGCTAATCGGCGAGGTGTGGGAAAACGCCGCGCAAAAATACTCGTACGGACATAGGCGAAGTTACCTTAGGGGCAGTCAGCTTGACGGCGTAACAAACTATCCGTTCAAGGATGCGATAATCGACTTTTTGTGCAAAAACGACAATACGCTCCTTAGAAAAACGGTAAACCAGCTTGTCAACGACTATCCCTGCGAGTGCTTTTTGTCGGTAATGAACGTGCTTTCCACCCACGATACGGTGCGCATTCTTACGGCGCTGTCGACCGACCCCGTCCCAAGCGACATGGATGGCATGGCGGCATACGTGCAGTCCGACATAGCGGAGGCGGCAGAGCGATTAAAAATCGCTTCGCTTATTCAGTACGTGCTGCCCGGGGTGCCGTGTCTATTCTACGGTGACGAGGCGGGACTGTACGGTCACGCCGACCCGTTCTGCCGAAAATTTTATCCGTGGGGGCGAGAAAACGCACAGCTTATACAGCATTACAGAGCGCTGGGTGAGTTGCGAAAAAGCTATGCCTCGGTTTTTGCGGGTAGCGTAGAGGAGCTTTCGCCAAGCAACGAGGTGTTTGTGCTTCGCCGCAGCGACGGGGTAACGGATCTGACGCTTACCGTCAACCTCTCGGACAGCGACGTAGAAGCTGACGGCGAGGCGGTTTTTGGGGAAAAAACGGTAAAACCCTTTGCCGCCGCTGTAACCAAATCAGTTCGAGGTCAAAAATAAACGCACAAGAAGCCTATATAATATATAAGGATTGGTAAAGGAAAAGATTTACACCTCTTTTCCTTTTTTTATTTTTTTGTGGCTTGTTGTTGGCGAATTCGGGTCTGACCTCGCGCTAAAATAACCTCAAAATGGCGGTTTTTTGCCAAAAAAGCCGATATTTATGCAAAAAATAAGGGTCAAAAAAGTTTTTTGTGCATTGTGTGTTAAGTTGAGATAAATTAAAACATTATCAAAAAATCGCTTGCTTTTGTAGGTAACATTGTGATATACTCTGTGTACTCTTATTGTAGGGTTTTATCGGATAAATTTTTTGAGGTAGGAAAGCACCCCTAAAAATTCATCCAAACACATTTCATAATAAGTCTTAAGGAGGACCTATGAAAAGAAAGAATTTAAGAATGAGATTAGCCTCTCTTGCTGTATTCCTTCTTATCGGCGTGATGGGTGTAACCGGTGTTGCATCGTCATACCTTGGAAATACTGCAAGCAATCCGGTTATTCCTACGAATTCTGCTATCACAGCGTCTACCAATTCGGATTTTGACCTTTCGGCCGTTATCAACAAGGATATCGTGATCGAAAGCGCAACGAAGGTCGCCGACAACGAGACACTCGGTCTTATAATCGAGCTCGAGGGCGAAACTCTTATCGACAAGTACGTTGCAGATCCGAAGGGTTACGCGTCGTTCCAGGAATACCGTTTGTCCAAAGAGGGTAAGGCGGCAGCTCAAGCTCTTATAAACAAGCAAAACGCTGTTTATAATAAGATTGCGCGCGAGGTAGACGTAGAGCTTAAATACAACTACGTAAACGCAACCAACGGTTTTGCTATCGATTTCACTTACGGTGATCGCGACCTTATTACTAAGATCGCAAAGAAGGCAAACGTTGTAAGCACGCAAATCAGCGAGCGTTATCTTCAGCCCGAAACCACTGTTGTAACCAACGAGGTTGCAGCTCACGAGACGGGTATTTTCGACTCTGCTTACGCTATCGAGCAGGGTATCGCTGGCCAGGGCCAGGTTGTTGCAGTTCTTGACACGGGTCTTGACTGGGAACATCCCGCTTTCCAACCCGACCACGAGCTTTTTGATTTAGAAAATAACACGCTTAAGTTCACCAAGGAAACCGTAGCTGAGGTTCTTGATGATCTTTCTGCGTCCAAGACGTTTATCGAAAACCTTACCGTAAACGAGGTTTATCGCAACGAGAAGGTTCCTTACGTATTCGACTATGCGGACTACGACCCCGAGGTTAACACTCACGTAGAGAACTCGCACGGTACTCACGTAGCAGGTATCGTAGCAGGTCACAGCGACGATCCGTACCAGGATAAAAACCAAAACGGTGAGTTCGACCGCGACGCTACCGGCGAGGACGACGAGCATTACTATGACGACAAGGGAGAGGTTATCACCGGTATCACCGGCGTTGCTCCCATGGCTCAGCTTGCTATCTTCAAGGTATTCCCGGACGGAACGGGCGGCGCAGAAAGCTATGCAATGCTTGGCGCGGTAGAAGACTGTATCACTCTTGGCGTTGACGTTATCAACATGAGCTTGGGTGGCGACTGCGGCTTCCAGAACGAAAAATACGGCAAGGACAGCGTATTCCACGTTTACGAGCAGCTCGAAAAGGTTGGTATTTCGCTTGTAGTTGCAGCAGGTAACTCTTACAGCGCATCCTACTCGTCGCATGCAGGTCTTAACCTTACGTCCAACCCCGACTCCGGTATCGTATCTACTCCGGGCTCGTACGACGTAGCGTTTACCGTAGCATCCATCAGCGGTGAAAAGTCGCCCTATATGCTTGCGGTTGACGGCGCGGGTAACGAGTACGGTGCAGCATACTTCCTTGACTCCACCAATATGGCGGGCGAGCCGTACGATTTCCTTGAGGACATCGTGGCAGAGGTAGAAAAGCGCGGTCTTACCAATACTTATACTACCGAGGACGGTTCGCTTAGAATTCCTTACGTAACCGTTTCGGGCGTAGGTGAGCCTACCGACTACGTTGGTAAAAACGTAAACAACAAAATCGCACTTGTGTCCCGTGGTGAAATCAACTTCGAGGATAAGGTAACCAACGCTTACATTCAGGGCGCATTGGCTTGCGTGGTATTCAACAACGCAGCAGGTATTATCCGTATGCAGGTTGGTGACACTCCGGCCATTCCGTCGTGCTCGATCACCATGGACGCAGCCTTCAATATTAAGGGTAAGGATTCGGACGGCGCCGCTTATTTCGTAATCAACGAAAATCTCGAGGCAGGTCCGTTCATCAGCGAATTCTCCTCGTGGGGTCCGCTTCCCAACCTTCTTCTTAAGCCGGATATCACCGCACACGGTGGTGAAATTTACTCGGCTATCCCGGGTGACGAAACCGCTTATTCGCGTCTTAGCGGTACGTCCATGGCTTGCCCCAACACGGCAGGCGTAGTTGCTCTTCTCCGTCAGTACTTCATGCAGGAAGAAAATGCAGAGAAGTTTGACCTTATGAGTGGCAACAACGTGGATATGAACCTTGTAGAGCAAAGAGTATATCAGGTTCTTCAAAGCACCGCTACTATCGCTAACAACGAGGACGGCAACCCGTACTCGCCGCGTAAGCAGGGCGCAGGTCTTGCTGACCTTAACAGCTCGCTTAAGACCGAGCAGTACATCTATGTAATGGATAAGGACGGCAAGGAGTAGGAGCGTACCAAGATTGAGCTTTTCGACGATCCCGAGAAGACCGGCGAATACGAGCTTGAGTTCTACGTAAAGAACGTAGGCGCTGAGGCTCAGACCTACAACGTTGACGCATTCGTTATGACCGAGGGTGTTTCCTCTGACGGAAAGACGGTTAACGAAAAGGCTCATATGCTCGAGGCTCCCACCCGTACACTTAAGGTAAACGGTCAGGCAGTTGAGGGAA
Source organism: Clostridia bacterium (assembly GCA_017500845.1). Taxonomy (GTDB): domain Bacteria; phylum Bacillota; class Clostridia; order Christensenellales; family Pumilibacteraceae; genus CAG-552. Next base: position 7,117 of record JAFVXY010000017.1, on the reverse strand, counting down.
CGGAGGTTACCGTTGCCGCAAACTCCACCGCAAAAATTACTTACACCTTCGTTCTTGGCGACAGCGACAGAGCATGGCTTACCAAGTTCGAAAACGGTATGTATGTAGAAGGTTATGCAACCCTCACCAACACCGACGAGGAGGGCATCAGCCTTAACGTTCCGTACCTTGCATTCTACGGTGACTGGGCAGACGCTCCCATGATGGACTACGACCAGTACGAAGTAAGCAAGGACGCAAACGACGACACCATCGACGACGACGACAAGCGTTACTCCAACAACCGTGCGCTTATGCTTATCGGTAAGATTGTAGAAAACAACGTTGAGTATTCGATGCCCATGGGTCAGTTCCCGTTCTTCATTCCCGAGGAATTCGAGGCACTTACTCCGGACACCAGCGAAGAATACTGCGCACTTTCGTACGATAACGACACCGGTATGTACGGCTTGTTCTGCGCAGCAGGCTTCCTCCGTAACGCAAAGAAGCTCTTCTGGCAGCGTACAGATGCAGTTTCGGGCGATATTATTATGGAAGGTGCTTACGGCGACGCTCGTAAGGCACTTGCAGCCGGCTCCACCGGCGGTGCTTGGGTAGAGCTTGACCTTGGCTTGGACATCGAGCTTGTAAACAACCGCAAGTACAACTTTGCAATTTACCCCGTTCTTGACTGGAACGCAGAGCAGTTCTATGTATACGATGCAAACCAGTACCACGAGAGATTCAACTCCGAGGGTCTTGACGTTCAGGCGTCTATCCAAAAGGTTATCGAGTACAACGAGGCTTACAACGCTGCTCATCCCGAAAAGGAAAGAAGATATACTTGGGATTCCGATTTCTGGGTAGATACCGACGCTCCGATCATTTCGGACACCGAGGTTCGTATCGTAAGAGACAAGCGTGACAACGCAACCTATTATATCGACTTCTACTTTACCGACAACCATTACCTTAGCGCAATGGGCTTTGACTACTACAATAAGGATGCTAAGGACTTCGAGTCCTTGTTCAGCGAGGCAGGTATGCGTCCCATCATCAGCGAACGCAACTCCACCACGCTCGTATCCTTCAACATCACCGATTTGTGGGAGCAGATCAACGAAGGTATTATGTACCGCAACACCCACAACGCGGCAGAGGTAGAGGCTAATCCCGAGCTTGGCGAGTACCTTACTCAGCTTCAAATTCAGGTATTCGACTATGCGTTCAACACCTCGTTCTACGAAATTGACCTTTATGATCTTTTGGTTCCCGCATCCAGCCTTGCATTTGGCGACATCGGTACATACACCGAGTACAAGTCGGGCGACGAGACCGTAAGAGTTATGACCGCATACGGCGACACCGTTAAGGAAGACGCAAACGGAAACAAGCTTACCATGAATCAGATTACGCTTGTTCCCGGACAGAAGGTAGAGCTTATGAAGGCAGTTAGCCCGTTCATTGGCGGTACCTGGAGAGAGGATCTTATATTCTCCACCAACGTTGGGGGCAACGTTCTTAGAGTAGACGAGGAGACCGGTGAAATTTACGTTCCCGCTTCCATCCAATCTCAAAGCCCCGTTTCGGCAACGGTAACCGTTCGTTCGCGCGCTAACAGCAGCGTATACGCAACCCTTACCGTAAACATTCTTACCGACGAAGAGGTAGATAAGTTCAACATCAACACCGGCAGATTGCAGGCTCCCTCCACAATCACTTCGCTTGGCTTCGAGGACGTAATGTACAAGGAGTTCAACGCAGGTGAGTCCTACGTGGTAGAAATCAAGCCCGATCCGTGGTACGTTGATTTTGATACCGAAAAGTACTTCATTCAGTGGTCTACCGGTAGTGACCTTATTGCTACCGTTCGCGCAACCACTCCTGCTGACGGCGCTGATTACAGCCCGCTTAAGGCAGTAGTTACCGCAAACAACGGCTACTATTACAACGACGCTAACGGCAACAACAAGCACGATAGCGGCGAGGAAATTTGCGAAGTAGGTCAGGGCGCTTATGCGGCTAACCTTTCGGGTACCATCGACATCGTTGCAACCCTTTGCCAGTACGCTGACAACGGTAAGTACGAAACCGCAGATGGCAAAAAGTATAACACCACCTTCTATACCGCAACCTTCTATGCAGGTGTAAAGGAGGAGTTCGTTCTCGAGGGTAACCAGCTTACCGAGTACAACGGTACTCCCGTATCCTACACCGTAGACGGCAAGACTTATGACAAGACGGTTATCATTCCGTCCAACCTCAAGATCAAGACGATTAAGGACAACTTGTTCTACCGTCGTGAAGATATCAACGCAGTGGTTCTCAACGAGGGACTCGAAACGGTAGGTTATGCATCGTTCGCATACATGATCAACCTCGAGTACGTAAAGCTTCCGTCCACCATCAATAAGATTTCGGACTACGGCTTTGCGGCTTACAACCCGACTACCGAGACCAACCCGCAAACCAAGCTTACTATCGTTGATACTACCGCTTGCGCTAAGCCGCTTCAGGTAGGTCAGCTCGGCTTCGCGCTTCAGAGATACATTGGCGTAGATCTTGACGCAAGCAACATCGTAGACTACGATAATCCGTCTGCTTTTGGCAACAATATCGTACTTTACGAGGAAAACAAGTTTGATATGTCGAAGTTCCGTAACGTAGACAACTATGGACTCTACGAGACCGGTCACTTCCTCCGCACAATCGATTTGAGCAACTTGCGTATGTCCGGCGAGGCCGCATTCTACGGAATCGGCTCCGGCTTGCCCAAGTTTATCAAGGAAAACGGCGCAGCAGTTTATGCAGAAGCTATCTTCGGCAAGAACACCATTCTTGGTGACGCGGCGCTTGCAGGCTCGGGCATCGGCAAGGTTAACCTTCCCATGCAGCGTATCACCTATCAGGCGTTCTTCGGCAACACCGGCACGACCGGCGAGGGTGATGACGCATCCAGCGAATTCATAAACGACGGCACTCTTAAGGAAATCGAAATCAGCGGTGAAAACGTAATCATCGAGGAAGGCGCGTTCCTTTACAGCAGCGTACAAAAGCTTGTTATTTCCGGCTCGATTGAGTATATGGGCGACGCAGCATTCGCATACTGCGAGAACCTTAGCGAAATCGAATACAAAGACGGCGCAACCGTTAAGGAAATCGGACATCAAGCGTTCTACAACTGCTCCAGCCTTAGAGAGTTCACCTTGCCCGCAGGACTTACCGTTCTTGGCAATGGCTCGCTCGCAGAGAGCAAAAATCTTAAGACCATCAATATTGCAGCAGGCTGCAACCTTGGCGAATTGGGTGTAAACAACCTTGACGAAATCGTATCCTCGCCGTTCTACGGATGTACCAACCTCGAGGAATTTACGGTAGAAGCGGGTAACACCACCTACTATGCAGAAAACGGCGTTCTTTACAACGCAGACAAGACCGAGCTTATTATGGTTGCTTGCAAGAAGAGCTTTGCTGACGGCGAGCTTAATCAGCTTCTTAGCGGCGTAACCAGAATCGGCAACTTCGCATTCTCCAGCAACGCTTCGGTAACCTCGGTTGACCTTAGCGGCATCACCGACCTCGGTATCGGCGCATTCTTCGATTGCACCAACCTTACCGAAGTTCAGTTCTCGGATGACCTTGAGGTTATTCCGGCAGCATCGTTCTACAACTGTACCTCGCTTAGAAACGCAAGACTTTCGTCCAACTCTAAGCTTGAAACCGTTGGCGAGTTTGCGTTCTACGAAACGGCTATCACCTCGATTAACTTGCCGGCTATGTTAAGAACTATCGAGCCCGCAGCGTTTGCTTATACCGATCTTACCTCGTTCACCGTTCCGACCAGAGTAACCGCTATTGCGGACGATACGTTCTACGAGTGCCGCTCGCTTAGCACCGTAAACTTCCACAACAACGTTAACTCCATTGGCGTACGTGCATTTGCTTACTCGGCAATCCGTGAGGTTTCCGCAGCTAACTGCCGTACGGTAGGCGAAGCAGCATTTGCAAGCTGTAGCAACCTTACTACTGTTAACTTGCCGCAGGTAAGAAGAATCGATACTTACGCATTCATGGCAGAGGTTAGCAGCGGTGCTGACGGTAGCGCAGTAAGCAGAGGCGGAATCACCAACCTTACTCTTACCAACGTAACCTCTATCGGTGGCTATGCGTTCTACTATCAGACCAAGTTGAGCGTGCTTACGTTCAATTCCTTGACCAGCATTGGTGAGTATGCATTCTTCGGTTGCTCCACTCTTGAGCAGATGCAGCTTCCCAAGATTGAGACCATCGGTCAAAATGCGTTCTCGACCAGCTCGATCTTCGCAGTTTATCCGTCTACCGCTCAGGGTAAGGGATATGCAGCTGTGTTGCCCACCACTCTTGTGGATATCGACCCGACCGCATTTGCAGATACCATGATCGGTGAGTACTCGATCAACAACGACAGATATATGACCGACAACGGCGTATTGTATCGCATTCTTCCCGAAGGCGGCTACGAGCTTGTAAGCTATCCGTGCTACAAGCAAGAGAGCATGGAGTACACCATTATGGACGGCACCGTTCGTATTGCAGAGTACGCATTCTGCTTTACCGAGTACTTGTATCGTGTAAACATTCCTGCTTGCGTACAGTCAATCGGTGACAGCGCATTCTACGGCACGTCCGTAAGAATCTTCAACTTCGACACGCTTGTTGCTCCCATCCTCGAGGCTTCGCATCAGACGATGACCACCGAGAGCGGTGACGTATACTTCTGGCAGGTTTATAACAACTTCTATTTGCCGTTCTCGTTCTCCAACGGTGAGTACAGCGGCTTCAAGTACAATCCGATTCGCTTCAAGACCGAAGAGGAAGATGCTGCTACCGTAATCGATCCTGTTTCGGGCACCGAAATGCAGATTCAGAACACCGCTTACACCGCAGAGGACCTTGCCGCAGGTATGTCGCACTACTGGTACGGTATCACCATTTGCCGTCCGTCCAACGCAAAGGGCTTCGACGACCTCATTTGGGGCAACTACTTCGACAGCGTGCTTCTTACCCCCGAGCTTTTGGAGGACGCAACCGTTACGGTTATGGATCTTATCCGTGCGCTTCCCAATGCAGACAGCATTACCGAGGCTAACCGCGCTCAGGTAGAAAGAGCTCGTAACAGATTCGAGGCACTCGGCAGCGACCAGCAGCGTGCGTTCATTCGCGCAGAGGGACTTGTAGATGTGCTTGTTGCAGCAGAAACCAAGCTTGCTACCGTTGCAGCAGAAAACAATACCGCTGTAAACAACGTTATTACGCTTATCGCTGCGCTTCCCGCAGAGTCCGCTCTTACCTTGGAGAACAAGGCGGCTGTTGAAGCAGCTCGTGCAGCTTACAACGCACTTTCGGCAGAAAACAAGGCAACCCTTGACGCTAACGTAATTGCTATGCAGAAGCTTACTCAGAGCGAGGCTAAGATTGCTAAGCTCGAGGCAGGCGAAGGCGAAGGCACAGAAGACGACGGCGAGGGCGATACCGATGCATCTGACTGCGGAACTGTTGCACCGCTTAGCGGCGGAAGCAACGGTGGCAACGGCCTTATGGTAGGTCTTGCAGCAGCAGTTGCTATTGCTCTTGTTGCAGTATTCAGCAGAAAGAAGCAAAGAAACTAAAAGGTTAAAACCCTTATAACAAAAAACAGTCCTTAGAAATAAGGGCTGTTTTTTTGTTGGCTTATTTCAGCACAACGACAGTATATTTAGCATACCCACGCTTGCCGCGCCCAAGACCAGGCTTTGCCTGCTTGCTTTTATTCTTAAAAAGTGCTATATTAAGGATATAGGGATAACCGAATTTTTGACATAAAAAAGGAGGGAATATGATTTATACGGAATTGACCAAAAAGGCACTAAGATTATGCTTTGACGCGCACAAAAATCAAGTTGATAAAACGGGGCTGCCTTACGTTTTTCACCCGTTCCATCTTGCCGAGCAAATGACGGATGAAATATCTACTGTGTGTGCGCTTCTTCACGACGTTGTTGAAGATACCGAATATACCTTTGACGACATTCGCAATATGGGCTTTCCGCAAGAGGTGATTGAGGTACTAAGGCTGCTTACGCACGACCATGGTGTTCCTTATATGGAATACGTAAAAAAGATAAGCACAAACACGATAGCAAAACAGGTTAAGCTTGCGGACCTAAGGCACAACAGCGATTTGTCGCGTATGGATATTATTGATGAAAAGGCGTTAAGTAGAACTCAAAAGTATAAGCAAGCGATAGAATTACTCTCTGAATAAAATGAGTGTGGCACCCATAATAAATCGGGCGCAGACGAGGAGAACGGTAAATATGATTTTTATTAGCGCAGAAGATTTTTTTGCAAAAGCGGAGGCGGCAGTCCGACTCTCGCGTGAGGACGAGGTGGCTTTTGCGTTGCTTGCCCGGGCTGGGGATTTTATTGCACGTGATAAAATCATAGACAGCTATCTTGGCGTTGTTGCGGCACACATCAAGCGACTGTCGCCACAGCTTCAAACACTGGACGTCGTTTATAGATGCAAGTCAGTATTAGAGCAGGCGGTTGACGAGTTTGACTTTACGCAAAACAGTGAGCCGTTTATTCACCGTCTAAACCTTGCGCTCCGGCAGGCTATCGCCGAGCACATTGCCATAATGTAAATAAAGAAAAAAGCTCTCTTGCCCATAAGAGAGTTTTTTGTATTATTCCTCTATGTAAATGCAAAGTGCAAAGTGCAAGGTGCAAAATTATAGATAAAAAACAAACATACGTATATAAAAAACGGTGTCTATTTTTGATAGACACCGTTTTGTGTTGTTAATAAGGTAATAGCGCTTGAATATTGTTTGCCGCTTTCAAAAGCCGACCGTAGAGTAAAGGTTGGCACGGTGTGACAAGTTTACAAATTTTAAAAAAACACTATTGACAGCGTGATAATTGTCAGGTACAATATTCTAAATGAGCCTGTACAGTAATGACTGCGTCGGGAATCTAATAAAGCGATAACTAAATAAAAAATTTCACAAAAAATTTTTAAAAGCAAGGAAACTTTTTTTCAAAAAAACTGATATATATAGTGACAAACAAAAATGGAGGTAATTTTATGAAAAAGATAATAAGTCTTATCCTTGCA
>JAFVXY010000001.1 GCA_017500845.1 Clostridia bacterium | reverse complement strand
TACCGGTGCTGCTCAGATGGGCGGCGCTATCCTCGTAGTTGCTGCTACCGACGGTGCAATGCCCCAGACCCGCGAGCACATTCTTCTTGCTCGTCAGGTAGGCGTTCCCAAGATTGTAGTATTCATGAACAAGACCGACCTCGTTGACGATCCGGAAATTCTTGACCTTGTAGAAATGGAAATCCGTGACCTTCTTAGCGAGTACGGCTTCCCCGGAGATGACACCCCGATTATCAAGGGTTCGGCATTCCAGGCTCTCGAGGCAGCTCAGGCAGGCAACGCAGACAGCGACGCTTGCAAGTGCATCTTCGAGCTTATGGACGCAGTTGACTCCTATATCCCCGCTCCCGAGCGCGACACCGACAAGCCCTTCCTTATGCCTGTCGAGGACGTATTCACCATCACCGGTCGTGGTACCGTTGCTACCGGCCGTGTAGAGCGTGGTGTAGTAAAAGTTCAGGATCCCGTTGAAATCGTTGGTATCAAGGCTACCAAGACCTCGGTTGTTACCGGCGTAGAAATGTTCCGTAAGTCCCTTGACTTCGCTCAGGCAGGTGACAACGCAGGTATTCTTCTTCGTGGTGTAGACCGTAAGGAAATCGAGCGTGGACAGGTTATTGCAAAGCCGGGCACCATCACCCCGCACACCGAGTTCACCGCAGAGGTTTACGTATTGAAGAAGGAAGAAGGCGGACGTCATACTCCGTTCTTCGATGGCTACCGTCCGCAGTTCTATTTCAGAACAACCGACGTTACCGGTACCATCAAGCTTCCTGAGGGCGTAGAAATGGTAATGCCTGGCGACAACATCTCCATGACCGTTACCCTTATCAACCCCATCGCTGCTGAGCAGGGTCTCCGCTTCGCTATCCGTGAAGGCGGCCGTACCGTAGGCTCCGGCGTTATCGCTAAGATCATTAAATAAGACTCTCTAAGTTAGATCTTATTTAGGCGACAAAGCTTATAAAACATTATCGGCGTGATGCTCCAAAAGGGGTATCATGCCGATTTTTTTGTGCGCCGCAGAGAAATATGGGCTTTGACTGCCCCACTGTCATTCAGAACGCAAGCGAAGGATCTAATGGGGGCAAAACGCCGCAAAAAAAAGCCTCCGCTAGAGCACAAGGGAGGTGGCACGAACGAAGTGAGTGACGGAGGAATTGTTATACGCTGGGGTTATTATCTATTGCTTTTTGTTTTTTTATAAGGACAGACAATCCCTCAGAGTGCTATGCACTCAGCTCCCTTTGCACAAGGGAGCCTCTATAAGGTCGACTTTTATTAGTTTTTGCGCAACGATGGTACATTTAGCAGACTACGCACGCCGGGCCCAAAACAAATCTTCGATTACGCCCAAAAAGAAGCTTCGCTTCCCTCATCCGTCACTCGCTACGCTCGCGCCACCTTCCCCAAAGGGGAAGGGTGAATGGTGTGGTTGGGTGAGGGTAAGTAACCCTCCCCTTATGTATGGATGTCAGCGTAGCTGAGTGAGGTGTGCCATTGGGCGGAAAACATTTATTTTGTTTGTATCTCTTTTGGGACTTCAATTTCACCCTCGGCATTTTCAAAATTTTTTATTTCTTGCCTTATCAAAAAAAGAATTTCTCCGTTTGCCGAACGTCCGTAATATTTTGATATGTAATGAAGCTTATAGTGAAGCTCGGGGTCAACCTCAATCCCAAGATGCTTGTTGTTTTTGTTTCGCATAAAAATCTCCAAATAATCTTAATTTAAGTATATTTTAAGATTATTTTATGCTATAATGTTGTAAGTATACTTATATTAAGTATACCAAATATTTGTTTGGAGGTGCTTATGAAAATAGCAGTGGTTGGGTCGAGAAGTGTTACTGTTGCCGATATGGACAGATATATCTCAGCCTGTGATGAAATTGTTTCGGGCGGGGCTGTGGGGGTGGATTCTTGCGCCGCAGAATATGCTAAAAAGCAAGGGATAAAGCTTACCGTGTTCTTGCCGCAATATGAGCGATACGGTCGTGTCGCACCAATTGTTAGGAATAAAGAAATCGTAGATTACGCTGATAAAATTGTTGCTTTTTGGAACGGTAGGTCAAAAGGAACTTTGTCGGTTATAAATTATGCTAAAAAAATCGGAAAGCCGTGTGAGGTTATTATTTGCGCCCAAAGCGAAGCATTCTCAAAACGATAGTGTTGTAACCAAAATACGCATACGGGTTCGAGTTTTTGCGCATATATTATCTATGTCTTGCGACTTGAATGTGGCGGCAATGCTTTTGCTAAAAATAGGCACTAAAAAAGATTATAATTTTTGCAAAAAAAGTGTAGCCAAATGCAAAAAAGTATGATACAATATATAGGTTGAATATACCAACGACAAGGAGAATGTTATGAAGTGTCCTGCTTGTGGCGAAGAAGCCACGCTTGGTAAGGGTGGTAAATACCGTTGCCCGTATTGTACGCATGAATTTGAGATGGAGCGTCCTGCGCCTGCACCTGCACCCTCGTATGTGGCGTCTACTGCGCCTGCAAGGGCAGAGGACGGAACGGACGTTTTCGAGAGCAACGTAAACGGCGTTTTGGAGCTTTTCTGTGACTTTGGCAATGTGGGAGCGTCCGGTTCGGGATTTTTGATTGACAAAAGCGGTCTTGCGATTACCAATGCTCACGTGGTTTTGTCCGACGAGGGCAAGCCCAGCAAGCAAATCGTGGCCCGCGTTGCAGGCGAAAAGGTTGGTGCCGCGCTTATTAGTGCGGACGTAAAGCACGACCTTGCGCTTATCGTGCTCAAAAAGGTTGGCCGCAACGCTAAGGTGCTTAAGTTTGGTGACTTCAAAAAGGTTCGCACGGGTCAAAAGGTTTTCGTTATAGGCAACTCGCTCGGTGACGGAACGTGTATTACTGCAGGTATTGTCAGCGACAAGAGCCGTGATGTAAACGGACAAACGCTTATGATGACCGACTGCCAAATCAACGGCGGCAATTCGGGCGGCCCGATATTCAATGCGGACGGCGAGGTTATCGGCGTTATCGTTGCTCAGCGTCTTATGGAGGACGGTAGCTGTGCAAACGGCATGAAGTACGCTATCCCTGCGCCCACAGCACTTAGCTTTATCGAGGCAAATATGAATGCGCTTAAAAAGATTTTTGATTAAGTGAGCTAAAAATTAACATACGTATATAAAAAACGGTGTCTATCTTGTTGATGGACACCGTTTTATGCTGTTAATAAAGGAATAGCTTTTGATTTTTGTTTGTCGCTTTCAAAAGCAGGCTATAGGGTAAGATTGGCACGGCGTGACAAATCACAAAATTTTACAAAACCATTGTTGACAACGCGATAAATGCGTGGTAAACTATTAGAATAATCAGTAATAAAATATATAGAGGTAGTTTATGGCAAAAAAATTTATTGTACCTACGGTGGCTGCAATTATGATGGTAGTTATAGCAATAATGGGCGTCAATATCTACAAAGGACACATTCCGTTCAATTACAAATTATACGTAAATGCAAGAGATTTTCTTCGAGAATATTATTTAGAAGAAAATACGGTACGTGGGGCTTATTACCAAAACCCTGACTATACCGGTGGGGAAGGCCAATATAAATTTTATCAGGATAAAACGTCACCAAAAACGATAACAACGATTATCACAGATGAAGAATCCTTTAATCAAATTTTTAAAGAAAATTATTTGGATATAAGCTTTGATAAAGAGATGGTAATATTGCACGTTTTTGCTAGCAGCGATCCTGCCAATGAATATAAGATTACTAAAATGACTTTGGATAATGAAGATGTGTTAAGAATAGATTACAAGCTTAAATTAACTGATAAAAAAGGCGGAGCTATGCCCGGTGCGATTTGTTTTTTGGTAAAAATGAAAAAAACAGACGTTAAGGCTGTGGAGTTTGTTGAAGAAAGATAAACGGAGAAGGGATATGAAAAAGATATTGACCTTGATTGGACTAATGCTTATCGTAGCCTGTTCGGTGCTTATAGTAGCGTCTTGCGAAAATACCGATTGGGGTGAGGGTGACGGCGACCCGAGCTTACTTGAATACGAGCTATCCGAGGACGGGACGTATTACATAGTAGCAGGAATCGGCGACTACGTAGGCGAGCATTTGGTTATCCCCGAGGAGTATAATGGCTTGCCGGTAAAGAAGATTGCCCAAGATGCATTTAGTGAGCAAGACGGTAAAGACAATTCGGCACTGCTTGCAATAAAAGCAATAACGATTGCAGACAGCGTAACTGAAATGGGCAAGTATATGTCTTTTACAGACACGAATATCGAACAATTAAACCTTGGAAGTGGCGTAAGTGAAAGTATTATTTCTTGGTCGTTTGGCATGTCTAATAACCTTAAGGCGATAAACGTAAGCAAGGACAATCAAACCTATATGTCAAAGGATGGGGTATTGTACACAAAAGATGGAACTGAATTATTGAAATATCCTCAACAAAAAGAAGATAAATCGTTTAGAATTCCAAGAAGTGTAAAAAAGATAGGACTAACTGCCTTTTCCGGAAATAAAAATATTAAAAAAGTAAAGATGAGTAACCATCTTACAACAATAGGTGCTAAGGCATTTTACCGTACAACATTAGAAGAGATAAAAATACCAAACAGTGTAGAAATTATAGAGAGCGATGCATTTGACTCTTGTCGAAATCTAAAAAAAGTAAATATAGGAAAAAACGTTAAAGCAATTGGGAACGGGGCGTTTAATTACACAGGAATTGAAGAAATAAAATTGCCCGATAACATAGAAATCTTGGGATTAGGTGCGTTTGAAAGTTGCGATAATCTTAAAAAGATACATATTGGAAGCGGGATAAAGGAAATCGCCGCCTACACTTTTGAGAATTGTAGTAGCTTAGAAAATGTTGTTATACCAAAAAACATAGAGAAAATCGGTACATATGCATTTGCTTATTGCGATAATTTGACCAAGGTATATTATGAAGGCAATGAAGATGAATGGGTAAACGTGCAACTTGTAACAATGATTTATGATGGAATTTGGGACATTACCAGATATGACCAGCCTATATTTTCGGATAATACACAAATATATATCTACAGCAAAAAAAGACCAAACAGTGAGGGCAACTATTGGCGATATGTGGTTGGTGTACCAACTGCTTGGAAGAACTAACGAGGGCAAAAGGAAATAAAACAAAATTAGCAATAATACTATGCGCTATAATAATGGAGAATTGTTTGCAGGGAGTTGTTTTTAGTAAATTGCGCAAGCGAGGTTGTAAAAAATTAAGCAAAGCGTGCTTACGGGTAAAATACTTGTAAGCACGTTTTTTATTGGGGCGATTTTGGCGCAAGATAGGCATATTTAGCAGACCCACGCCCGCCGCGCCCAAGACCAAGCTTTGCTTGCCCCACTCGCATCCCCCACGCGCAAGCGAAGGATCTAGCGGGGGCAAAAACAAGCTCTGCGTGTAAGGTGGCTGTAGTCAACGATAGGGCGTGGGCGGCAGAGTCTACGATAATCATACCTATGTCGGTTTTAGGGGTAAATGGCGGCGTTATAATGCAAATGCCGTTTTTTATTTTGACAAATTCGAGGCAAAATGCTTGTTATTTTTGGACAGTTGTGGTATAATGATTTTGGCTAAAATCACGTATGCCCAAAGAGGCTTTTTTGCCAAGGCGCAGTCGTGGTTATAAGGAGAATTTTATGTCTATCAAAGTTGAAGAAAATTACGATTCGAGTAAAATTCAAATTCTCGAAGGACTTGAGCCTGTTCGTAAGCGCCCGGGTATGTACATCGGCACTACGGACGAAAAGGGACTTCACCACCTTATTATCGAGCTTGTCGATAACAGCGTGGACGAGGCTCTTGCGGGTCACTGCGACACCATTTGGGTGGAGATCACCCGTGACGGCGCGGTAACCGTTATGGACAACGGCAGAGGTATTCCTACGGATATTCACGAAAAGGAGGGCGTTTCGGCTGTAGAGCTTGTTCTTACCAAGCTGCACGCGGGCGGAAAGTTTGGCGGTGGCGGCTACAAGGTGAGCGGCGGCTTGCACGGCGTGGGACTTTCGGTAGTAAACGCACTCAGCGAATGGCTTGAGGTCGAGGTTTATCAAAAGGGCAAGATTCACGCCCAAACGTACAACCGCGGTATTCCTCAGCGTTCCCTTGCGGTAAAGGGCGACACGGACAAGACGGGCACCAAGGTGACCTTCTATCCCGACGACGAGATTTTCGATACCATAATCTTCAATTTCGAGTACCTCAGGACGAGGCTTCGCGAGGTGGCGTTCCTCAACAAGGGCATTACCATCAACCTTAAGGACTGCCGTGAGGGCATGGAAAAGGAAGAGGTTTATCACTTTGCGGGCGGTATTTTGGACTTTGTAGAGTATCTCAACAAGACCAAGACGGCGATGCTCAGCAAAACGCTTTATATCGAGCGCACGTACGGCGATAACATCGTGGAAATTGCTATGCAGTACAACGATAGCTACAGCGAGGTTATTTATTCGTACGCAAACAACATCAACAACGAAGAGGGCGGTATGCACGTTGACGGCTTCAAGTCGGCGCTTACCAAGATTATCAACGACTACGCACACAGCCACAAAATTCTTAAAGAGGAAGAAAAGCTTTCGGGCGAGGACGTAAGAGAGGGTCTTACCGCAATCATCAGCGTTAAGCTCCCCGAACCGCAGTTTGAGGGTCAGACCAAAACCAAGCTGGGCAACGCCGAAATGCGCGGACACGTTGCAAAGGCGCTCGCGGACGGACTTGGAACTTACCTCGAGGAAAATCCGAGAGAGGCGCGCGAGCTTATTGCCAAGTGCGTAACGGCTCAGCGAGCAAGAGATGCGGCACGTAATGCACGAGAACTGACTCGCCGTAAGGGCGTTTTTGAGTCCACGTCGCTACCCGGCAAGCTTGCGGACTGCACGGACAAGGACGCTTCGCACTGCGAAATTTACATCGTAGAGGGTGACTCGGCAGGCGGCACGGCTAAGATGGGTCGTGACCGAAGATTCCAAGCAATTTTGCCGCTTAGAGGTAAAATTCTCAACGTAGAAAAAACCCGACTCAACAAGGTTTTGGAAAACGAGGAAATCAAAAATATGATTACCGCATTCGGTTGCGGTGTGGGCGAGGAGTACGACGAAAGCAAGCTCCGCTATGGCAAAATCATAATCATGACCGATGCGGACGTTGACGGCAGTCACATCAGAATTTTGCTGCTTACATTCTTCTTCCGCTATATGCGCAAGCTGATCGAAAACGGCCACGTTTATATCGCACAGCCGCCCCTTTACAAGGTAAGCAAAAACCATAAAGAAACGTACTGCTATTCGGACGAGGAGCTTAACGCCACCTTGGACGAGATGGGCAGAAAGGGATATGAAATTCAGCGCTACAAGGGTCTTGGCGAAATGAACGCCGATCAGCTGTGGAACACCACTATGAGCCCCGAAACACGCACCCTTTTGCAGGTTAATATGGAGGACGAGGTGGAGCTTGACGAGATTTTTACAATCCTTATGGGTGATATGCCCGAGCTTCGCCGCAAATTTATCGAGGACAACGCAAAGCTCGTTGCCGACTTGGATGTATAGGAGGGAATTATGGAAAGAAAAAGAAAGCTCTCCGATGAGGAATTGAAGCACGAGGACAATACCAAGCTTGTACAAGTTCAGGTGTCCGACCAAATGAAAACCTCGTTTATTGCCTACGCTATGGCGGTAAACGTTTCCCGCGCTATTCCCGACGTGCGTGACGGACTAAAGCCCGTTCATCGCCGCATTTTGTACGCTATGGGCGAGCTGAATTTGTTCTCCGACAAGCCGTACCGTAAGTGCGCGCGTATCGTCGGTGACGTTTTGGGTAAGTTTCACCCGCACGGCGACTCGGCGGTTTACGGCGCGCTTGTAAGACTTGCGCAGGACTTTTCTATTCGCCATCCGCTTGTTGACGGACACGGCAACTTCGGCTCGGTGGACGGCGACCCCCCGGCGGCTCAAAGATATACCGAGGCAAGACTTAGCAAAATCGCAGGCGAAATGCTGCGTGAAATTGACAAGGAAACTGTAGACTGGTACCCCAACTTTGATGACACTATTATGCAGCCCACCGTTTTGCCGGCACGCTTTCCCAACCTTTTGGTAAACGGCAGTGACGGTATCGCGGTAGGTATGGCTACCAATATTCCGCCCCACAACCTCGGCGAGGTTATTGACGGCGTGGTTGCGCTTATCGACAACCCCGACATCACCTCGGAGGAGCTTATGGAACACGTTCCCGCTCCCGACTATCCGACGGGCGGCTTGCTTATGGGAAGAGCCGGACTCAAAAAGGCGTATCTTACCGGTAAGGGCAGCTTTATTGCCCGAGCTAAGACCGACATCGAGGAGTATCAGTCGGGTGGCTCGACCAGATATCGCATAGTCGTTACCGAGCTTCCGTATCAAGTCAATAAGGCGGAGCTAATCAAGCGCATTGCCGACCTCGTAAAGGAAAAGCGTCTCGAGGGAATTTCGGACATAAAAGAGGAATCCGACCGCACGGGTATGCGCGTCGTAATCGAAATCAAGCGTGACGCACAGGCTCAGGTTGTGCTTAATATGCTTTATAAAATGACTGATTTGCAGGTAACGGGCGGAATAACCTTCCTCGCGCTCGTAGACGGCGAGCCTAAAATTCTTAACCTTAAGGAAATGCTCTATTACTATTTGGAGCACCAAAAGGACGTAATCACTCGCCGCACCAAGTACGACCTCGAACGCGCTCAAAAGCGTGCGCATATTGTAGAGGGCTTGGTTATCGCACAAAGCAATATCGACCGCGTGGTAGAAATTATCAAGAGCAGTAAGGACAAGACCGAGGCGGCAGAAAGACTAAAGGAGGAATTCTTGCTTTCGGACGAGCAGACCAACGCAATTCTCGAAATGAAGCTTGGTCGCCTTACCGCGCTTGAGGTGGACAGCCTGCGCCGCGAGCTTACCGAGCTTAAGCTCAAAATCGAGGACCTTACCGATATTCTTGCTAAGCCGCAAAGAGTGCTGGCTATTATCCGCGGCGAGATTCTTGAAATCAAGGAAGCGTACGATAGCCCCAGAAGAACGGAGCTTTGCCCCATCTTCGACGAGATCGATATGGAAGACCTTATCGAGCGCGAGGACGTCGTAATTTCTATGACGCACTCCGGATATATCAAGCGTTTGCCGGTGGACGAGTACAAGAGTCAGCACCGTGGCGGCAAGGGCGTTACGGCGCACAAGCCCAAGGAAGACGACTTTGTCGAAAACATGTTTGTCACAAATACGCATGACCGTGTGCTTATGTTTAGTAACTTCGGCAAGGTGTACGCAATCAAGGGCTACGAGGTTCCCGAGGCAGAAAAGACTTCGAGGGGCAGGGCGATCGTCAACCTTTTGCAGCTTAGCGAGGGCGAGAAAATCAACGCCGTTATTCCGTTTACGGCAGAGGAAAGCGGCTACCTTATGATGGCGACCAAAAACGGCTACGTCAAAAAGACCGCCGTGGGCGAATACGAATCTATCCGCAAAAGCGGTAAGATTGCTATCAGCCTCAACGAGGGCGACGAGCTTGTTTCCGTTCAGCTTACACGCGGCGAGGATGAGCTTATTCTTGCGGCATCCTCGGGCAAGTGCATAAGATTCAGCGAAAGGGACGTTCGTCCCATGAGCCGTGACACGCAGGGTGTGCGCTCCATCAAGATGGACGAGGGCGACTTCGTTGTGGATATGATTGTAATTGACCCCGCCAAAAAGCTTCTTACCGTTTCGGCGTGCGGCTACGGCAAACGCTCCGAGGTGGAGGATTACCGCTTGCAGGGTCGTGCCGGTAAGGGCATCAAGGCAGGCAAGTTCAACGATAGCACCGGTAGACTTGTCAACCTCAAGCAGGTGGCAGATACCGACGACATTATGATTATTTCGGACAACGGTATCGTAATTCGTATGTCGGCAAGCGAGATCAGCGTGCTTGGCCGTGACACGCAGGGCGTAAGAGTTATGCGCCTTAAGGGTGACGGCAACGTCGTTTGCGTGGCGGTTGTCGAGGGTAGCGGTGAAGCAGTCGAGGCGGAGGCTACCGATGCGGCAGAGCCCACGGCAGAACAGCCCCAAGAGTAATCAAACAATATAATATAAGTCAAGCCGACTGTTCTATCGTGGAGCGGTCGGCTTTGTCAAATAGCTTTTGGCTGTCCTATATGCAGGGGCATTTAGACGGCTTGTTTGAATAATTCCACTTATTCTATATATAATATATATGTTAAGCGCTGTAATTCCCTGAATTTTACCAAAAAATAGCAGGGTAGAAAAAAAGAATAAAAAAAGTTAAAAAAAATTTAAAATAGAGGGTCAAAACGCTTGACGTAAGGTATAGGGGTGTGGTAGTATATGTAAGCTGTCCCGTGAATGAGGGGCTGCGACGTATAGAACAGCATACAAGGCAGTATCGGGTAAGATAAACGCTGTATGTGGGCCAAGTATAAGGAATATACCTCTGGTTAAGCATAAGGGAAGTGGAAAGCTGACTTATGTTTTTTTATACGGAAAATGGTACATTGACAACTGCATAACACAAACAAATATTGAAAATACGAGTAAAGCAAAAAACAAGAGTAATATGGAAACATATAAATACTAGTTAAGCTTAAAAGTAGTCTTGTAAGAAAAGAAACATTAGAGCAAAGACACGGAGATACGAAAGTATCACGAAGACAAAGCAAATAAGAGCGTATGGAGGATGCCTAGGCATCAGGCGCCGACGAAGGACGTGACAAGCTGCGAAAAGCTACGGGGAGCTGCAAATAAGCCTTGATCCGTAGATATCCGAATGTGGGAACACACTCATAAGAGTATCGCAAGAAGCGAAGGGAACCCGGGGAACTGAAACATCTTAGTACCCGGAGGAAGAGAAAATAAACGAATGATTACCTAAGTAGTGGCGAGCGAACGGGTAAGAGCCCAAACTCAATATACTTGTATATTGGGGGTATGGAATACAATAAATGTAGTGAGGAAACGAGGTGAATTACCTGGAAAGGTAGGCAAGATAAGGTGACAGCCCTGTAACCAACCTGGAATCACACAGAGTATATCCGGAGTACCATCGAGCACGAGAAATTCGGTGGGAAAGCGGGAGGCCCATCTCCCAAGGCTAAATACGACCTGATGACCGATAGAG
>JAFVXY010000016.1 GCA_017500845.1 Clostridia bacterium | reverse complement strand
TAGGTACTCCGTTATTTTGTTATCTAAGTAAGGTGCCTACGGCATATTCTTAACAGCCGTGAGCGTAAGCGATACGGCTGTTCAACTGCGCGACGCGGCGGTAACTTTGTTACCGTAAAAACAATCCAGTGGATTGTTTTTAGCCAAAGCGGCGAAGCAGCTGTGCTGCGAGATGTGAATGTCGTAGGTTCAAATCCTACCTGAGGCGCCAAAAAACGACAGGTCGTAACCTGTCGTTTTTTTATCCAAGCCGCAGGCTTGGTATATCATCACGCATTGGCGTGTATATCATCACGCGTAGCGTGTATTTTCTGCGGCTTGATGATATACAAAGCTTCGCTTTGATGATATGCAACACTTCGTGTTGATGATATACTATGCTTCGCATTGATATATAATGATAACTCACTGCGCTCGAATGATAACTCACTGCGTTCGAATGATAACGCCAAGTGGCGAATGGGAGCAAGCGCTGAACAGTATTCTCCTTATGATGGCAAAAATGTTACACTTGACTTTTTTAGATATTATGTTATAATAAATATAGCATAAGCGACAAAAAGGAGTGAGGACAATGTATATATTTACGGTTATAATGTTTATTTTTTCTTTAATACGCTCTGCATGTTTTGGCGTTTTTGCAATAATGTCTATTTTTATAGATAATGCAATTGCGCCGGTAGTCATAATGACGGTGATGATGTTTGCGATAGCCGTAATAGCGCTTCATTATTATATGTGCATTAAGTATTTACGTAACTATGATGCGTTTAGTGAAAAAAGCATACGGTGGTTATCAGGCGTCAATATGGCATTGGTGTTACTGTACGGATATGTGTTGTTTGCAATATCAATCGTTTTGTTATATAGCTTAGTAGTGTTTAAAGCAATTGAGATTTTGCCTTACTTTTTACCGCAGGCGGTTATTAGTGTACCGTATTTTGTGCACGGAATATTGTGGCGATGGAAAATAGAAAAATCCAAGAAAGATTTGGTGCAATAATTTTTGGATAAGGTTAGAAAGCTTGGTAGCACAATAAAAATTGGGCTATGTGCACAAGGGCGGAATTGAAGTCGTTGATGAAGCGGGGCTGTTTTGCTTGGAAAAGCGTAGGTAAGCTTCGTTTATATTGGGTGCGAAAATGCTATTACGACTAACCGACCTCACAAAAGTCAAAGCACACTTTTGTGAGGTTTTTTGCGCCCTTTTTGCGCATTTTGTTTTGTGGCGGTTTTGGGCGATTGTTTTGTAAAACAAACGTACGGTTGCTTGTTTTTTGTGCAATAGGGCGGTTTGGGGTAGGATTCAAAGGGCATTATTTTGCCTATATTTGTGGTGTAATACAAGCTACAAAATATAGTGACGTTTGCATATAAAAGTGCAGGCAAAAGTAAAAATTTACAATGTGAAAATCTTGCGCAAAACGGGCGTAAACAATATCTGTAAATCAAGGGGTATATGTTGTGGTGTGCCCTTTTGGGTAGCACAAGAGAGCGTGAAAAACGGTCTAAAAACGGTGCAAAATAAGGTTTTTCGTATAGCTAACACAAATGCTTCATATAATGATTGTATCTGGGAAATTTATTAAACTTAAAAAATAACACGAAATTTTCCCTAAATAATTATTGACAAGGCTCGCTATAATTTGATATACTTAGTATGCTTAGTATGTAGTTTTATGTACAGTGGAAAAAGTCTGCTTATATATAAGGTTGCGTACGGGCGACTTAATCGACATAATTTTCTTGGAGAATGCTATGAAGAAATTAAAGTTATTGTTGACATTGGCAGTGGTTGCAATTCTTGCGGCCGGAGTGCTTGTGGGCTGCACGACTCAGTTCGAGATCGACCCCAACGAAACTCCGCACAAGGTTACCTACTGCTCGAATGGTGGAACGATTGAGAAAAAGACCGAGTTGTATTTTTATCATCCGGAAGGGGGTCTTATAAACGAGCCCACTACTGACGGTATTGTAGAAAACGCGGTAAGAGTGGGCTATTCGCTTGTCGGCTGGGCAAAGGCGGATGTTAATCCGGACGGCACACCCGTTCTTTTGGATGAGCCTCTTTATCCTCACGACGGCGGCGTATGGATGTCCCAAGACGGTGCGATTTCCGAGGATCAGTTTGCGGAAGCAAGCAAGCTTGGCTATACGCTTGAAAAGAAGTATTATAGCTACGACGAGCGAAATCTTTTTGATTTCTCGGGTGCTTATGCAACCGAGGACGTTGTGCTTGTTGCTGTTTGGGGTATGTACAATCGTTTCATGGTTGTAGATAAGGATGAGAATGGCGACTGGGTTGATTTCAGCGAGCTTTATGCGGTAAATGGCGATGAGGTTACCAATATCGTTACTACCGACGAGGCTATTCTTGAAAAGTACAAGGGCAACCTTACCGATATTTCCAATGCGACCGGCGTAATCAACAGAAAGCAATTAGTGGACAATGTATATAATGTAGTTCGCGAGGGATATACCGCTATTAGGTATTTCTTGGATGAAGCTTGCACGGTAGAACTCACCTTCCCGTATACCGCAACCAAGCCCCTTACTCCTATATATTATACCGAGCTTGAGGGTGAGTACAGCATTGTTACCAACGCTAAGCAATTTAGTGATGCGGTAAAGGCGGATGCTAACATTTATCTTTTGAATGATATCGACTTTGATGGCGCGACGGTGGACAATAGCCGAAAGTATACCGCAATCTTCGACGGCAATAACAAGAAGCTTACAAACATCAGCGTAACTGTTCAGCAGACTGTTTGCAAGGAAGGCGCGCAAAACGTTTACGGCGGCTTGTTCGGTACTGTTGACGGCGCTACCATTAAGAACGTAGAGATTGATATCGCAGTTACCTTCGAAATCGGCGTAGATCCTGCAGAGGGCAATTACGGTATGTACACCCCGTTTGAGGATCAGGGCACCGAGCGTGACGCAGTTTGCTACGTTGGTATGCTTGCGGGTGCGCTTAAGGGCGAGTACAGCATCTCGGGCGTAACCATTAATGCTGCTTATGCTATCACTCGTTCGATTATCGACGGCGACATGGTGTTTGATGATGAGTCCGGTGATTGGATTACCGATATGTTCGAAAACGAATACGAAGTTACCGTAAACTTTGCTGATTGGCAGGGTATTGACGTCGAAAACGACGACAAGATTACGGACAGCTCGGTTGTATGGGCTGAAGCGGAAGAGCCTGAGGTTGACGCTGAGTAATTAAAACAAAAAACAAACGGAAATTTTTGTAATTTATTACAATTTTCATATCAAAATTTTCAGGAGGAGAAACCAACATGAAAAAATTTGCAAGAACCCTTTGCGTGCTTATGTTATCGGTTGTTATGCTTGTTTCGTGCTTTGCGCTTACGGCGTGCCCGAAGCCCGGTCCTGACGGCCCCGATGCCGGCTCGAGCAACAATGAAACCAGACCCTTGGTATTCAGTGTAGGCGAGCTCGATAACGTATTCAACCCGTACTTCTCGACGTCCGGCTACGACAGCGAGATTACCGGCAACACGCAGATAGCAATGCTTACGTCCAATTCGGCAGGTCAGGTTTATTGCGGCGAAGACGAGCCCACTGTTGCTCGTAACTATAGTCAGACCATCTACTATAGAGAAAATTCGACCGACGATCTTACCGCTTATCCGAATGGCGCGGCACCTGACCTTGGCGACAAGCTTGCTGAGGACATTGACCCCGAGGATTACTTTACCGAGTACAAGTTCCTTATAAAGAACAACATTAAGTTCAGCGACGGTAAGGACCTTACTATAAAGGATGTTATCTTCAACCTTTATACGTATCTTGATCCTACCTACTACGGTTCCTCGACTATTTACTCGACCGCTATTCAGGGTCTTGAAGAATATCGCTTGCAAAAAACTGATGTAAACGATTCGGATACCGACAGCTTCAATCAGACCATGAACAAAGAGGCTAGTGACAGAATTACGTTGATGCGTCGTGCGTACAACACCTCGACCACTAACGAGGCTACTACCTTGAAGACCTCCACCCGTAATCAGATCAGCAGCAACGAAACGGCTAAGTCTAAATTCCTTAAGGACGTAGAAACCGCAAGAAATATGTTCTACGATGAAATCGTAAGCGACTATACTGCGGCAGAGGCTGCGCTTGAGAGCTACATAGAGGAGAACAACAAGCCCGGCAACGAGGCTTCCGAGCTTGGATTTACCGAGGTGTGGGAAGTGTTCCTTTACAACGAGGGTATCATCAGCGCAACATTCAAGGCTAACGGTGAAATTGACACCTACGACGTTGACGACATGGGTACCAGAAAGGACGGCAGCAAGACTAAGGCCGGCGACAAGATGATCGACTACCGTGACACCTGGAAGTGGTGGCACGATAAGAATTCGCTTATCACCATCGTATTCAACAGCATGGCTGCTATTCTTGATACCGATCAGCTTGGTGAATACATTGCAGATCCCGCTAAGGGTGTAATGGAAAATGACGTTTTGCGTCCCAGCAATCCTCAGGACGGTCCTATCACCGATATTACCGTTGACGAGCTTGGCAAGGCAAACGGCAGCACTATTAAGGCAAATGATGCGGCTGAATATTGGAACCTTCTTTGGAGCGATTCCACCACTTATGCAAGAAACGTTTACAACATCGTATCCTACTGGGCTACTGCAAACTCCATTCGTGATCAGTTCATTGCAGAAGCTAAGGCAGAATACTTTGAGGATAACAGAGTAGAGGGCGGACTTGCAGTTGATTCCATTAAGGGTATCACTGTAGAGAAGCTTTCTGCAGGCGACACCTTCTCGGGTCAGTTCGGTAACACCGCAATCACTGAGGAGCAGTACGTTCTTTCTATCAAGATTGACCGCGTTGACCCGAAGGCTATTTGGAACTTCGCATTCGCAGTTGCTCCCATGCATTACTATTCTAATGCAGAAAACTCCGGCGGAGCTTATACCGCAGCTGACGACTACCGTGCATTCAACTATCCCGGAACCCCCGGTTACGATGCAAGCAAGGCTATTCACGTAGGCCGTCCGTTCGGTCAAAAGGATTACCTTGATAAGGTTCTTAAGGCAAGCAACATTATTTCTGTGCCCGTAGGCGCAGGTATGTACCAGGTTGCAAGCTACGATACCCGTGATTACTATGCACCCGAGAACAGACCGAGCTTTACTCAGTTCTCGTCTAACAACGTAGTTTACTACATCCGCAACCCGTACTTCTATACCACCTCCGGTCAGGCTAACAACACTCCAGAAACCAGCAAGATCAGCAACTGCAAGATTAAGTTTATCCGCTATAAGGTTATTACCACTGCACGTTTGCTTGACTCCGTACTTACCGGCGAAGTAGACTACGGCGATCCGTCGGCTACTCAGTCCAACATGGAAAAGCTTCAGGCTGACTCCAAGATCTCGGTAGTAGAGGTTGACAACAACGGTTACGGTTACATCGGTATCAATGCTACCTATGTTCCTGACCTTGAGGTTCGCCGTGCAATCATGCACACCATGAACCTTGACCTTATCAAGACCTACTACGGTAGATTCGCAGAAATCATTTACCGTCCCGTATCCACCGTTTCGTGGGCTTCTCCGCAGAACACCAACAACGAGTACTACGGTACGATTACCGACCAATACTACGAGTACTTGCCCGGCAAGGACGGTACTAAGATGGAAGCTGCTAAGGCAGAAATCGTAGACATGGTAGAGGGCGCAGGTTACCAGAAGGTAGGCGGCATCTATCAGAGAACTCTTGATGACGGTACCACTCACAAGCTTGAGTACACCTTCACCATCGCAGGTGCATCTGACGACCACCCGGCATACACCACCATGCAGAACTCTGCAAACATCCTTAACGATTGCGGATTTAAGGTAACCGTTAAGACTGACAGCCAGGCACTTTCCAAGTTGTCGGCAGGTACCCTTGCTGTTTGGGCAGCTGCTTGGTCTTCGGCAAATGACCCCGACATGTATCAGGTTTACCACATGGACAGCACCGCTACCTCGGTAGACAGCTGGGGCTATCCGACCATTATCGAAAAGAGAACCACCGCTACTTATAGCGAACAGTATGGCATCATCGAGGAGCTCGCTGGCTACATCGAGGCAGCAAGAACCGTTCTTGATACTGCTACCCGTGCTCAGTACTACTATGAGGCTTATAACACCGTTATGGACCTTGCAGTAGAGCTTCCGACCTATCAGCGTAAGAATATCTATGCTTACAACAGCAACATTGTTGATAGCACTACGCTCAATCAGGCACCCACTCCGTACAGCGGACCGCTCGCAAGACTTTGGGAAGTATCCCTTAAGGGCTAAGAGCAGATTAGGGCAATAGTTTGCCGGCAGCAATGGCAAACTGACATTTAATAAATCGTTATAGGGGAGCAATCCCCTATAACGAAATGGATGGAGAAATATGGTTAAGTATATTATAAAAAGATTACTCCTGTCCCTCCTTATACTTTTTGGCGTATCGCTTCTTATCTATGTGCTTGTAAGACTTATGCCCATGGACTACGTAGATAAGCAATTCCAGGCACAGCTTGCTCAGGGTACTATCACACAGGCAGACCTTGATGCGATAAAGGACCTTTATGGACTTAGAATACGTTATGAGGTATATTGCGGAGCAGTTCCCGACGACGGTACCTTGTTCTACGGTATTTTCAAATGGGATTATAATACTGAAATAGGTGCGGACTGCCTTAATGGCGGACAAAAGGCACTTTGTGCGCTTGCCAGCTATGCAGAGGGCTACGGCAGGTGGCTTGGAAACGCAGTGCAGGGTGACCTTGGTCAGTCGTTCAAATACGCTGACTCGGTTGTAAACGTAATTTCCAGCAGTATGTGGATTTCGTTCGCAATCTCGCTTATCGGTACTCTTTTGCAGTTCGTTATTGCAATCCCCCTTGGCGTGCAGGCGGCAACTCACCAGTACGGTGCGTTCGACTATACCGTAACTGTTATCGCAATGATGGGTATTTCGCTTCCCACCTTCTTCCTTGGCGTGTTGATGCTTGGTGTATTCTCGCTCAACCTTGGATGGTTCCCGTATCAAGGTCTCGAGGACGCAACAAGAATTTTCGACAACGGATTCGAAAGATTCCTCGATATGGCACACCACTTGGTATTGCCCATCGTTACGCTTGTAATTCTTTCGATTGGTGGTCTTATGCGTTACACCCGTACAAACATGCTCGAGGTACTCAATGCAGACTACATTCGTACTGCGCGTGCAAAGGGCTGCTCGGAAAGAACGGTTATTTATCGCCACGCATTCCGCAACAC
The DNA here is from genome assembly GCA_017500845.1 of Clostridia bacterium. GTDB lineage: Bacteria > Bacillota > Clostridia > Christensenellales > Pumilibacteraceae > CAG-552. The sequence goes on along the minus strand of JAFVXY010000016.1, from coordinate 9,112 downwards.
CCTTATCCCCGTAGTTACGATGATCGCAGGCTTAATCCCCGGTATGTTCGGCGGCGCGATGATTACCGAGCAGGTATTCTCGTTGCCCGGTATCGGTAACAAGGCATATCAGGCACTTACAGTAGGTGACGTTCCGTTCGTAATGGGCTACAACATGTTCATTGCAATCTTGACGGTTATCGGCACCTTGCTCTCCGACCTTATGTACGCGGTAGTTGACCCGCGCGTTAAGATCACCAAATAAGGAGGTATAGTATGGAAGAAAATAAAATATTAACCCCCGAAATGGAAGAGGGCGAAGTAAATAACGAAGTTGTTGAAGAAGAGGAATCCCTCTCGGATAGAGTAAAGGTCGTTTCGCCCGGAAGACTCGTTGCAAAAAGATTCTTCCGTTCGCGTCTTTCTATGATAGGTCTTATTACACTTATCGTGTTGTTTGCCTTCTCGTTTATCGGTCCTATCTTCTCGCCTTGGGAAGAAACCGAGGTAGACTATTCTATCCCCGAGAAAAAGCGTGAAAATTACCTTACTACCAACTATGTAGAGCAGCTTGATCCCAATGACTTGTTTGTAAACGGTGACCTTTTTGCGTGCAATCCGCTTTCGGGCGTAGATTACGACGAGGATACCGGCATTGGTAATTACTACCGTGATGGCAAGCAGATTTGGTTCAAGGTTGAGCCCGGTGCAAACAAAGCTGTTTTCGTCAGTGATGAAAACGGAAACAAGATTATGCATTATGTAATCGAGTATAGCTGGGACCGCAAAACGTTCAATCAGCTTGGTAAGGTCGAGGCTAAACACTGGCTTGGTACCGACGAGTACGGCATGGACGTATTCACCCGTCTTATGTACGGTGGTCGAATCTCGCTTACGCTCGGCTTCGTCGTAATTATTCTCGAGACTATTTTCGGCGTAATCCTTGGTGGTCTTGCAGGTTACTTCGGTAAGTGGGTAGATCAGGTGATAATGCGTATAGTTGATATCTTCAACTGTGTACCGCAGTTCCCCATTCTTCTTATCTTGTCCGCCGTACTTGACAGTATGGATATCGAGGCAAATATGAAGATCTACTACCTTATGGGTATAATGACCATTCTTGGTTGGGCTGGTATCGCACGTGTCGTACGTGGTCAGATACTCTTCCTTCGTGAGCAGGAATACATGGTTGCGGCAGAAGCTTTGGGTCTTAGCGTTCCGCGCAAGATATTCAGACACCTTCTTCCCAACGTGTTGCCTCAGCTTATAGTACAAATGACGCTTGGTCTTGGTGGTCTTATTCTTACCGAGTCCACGCTTAGCTACCTTGGTATAGGTATTCCTATTCCGGGCGCAGCTTGGGGTACTATGATAAGTGCGGCTCAAAAACCCGAAATTTTGCAGGGCTATCCCAATTTGTGGGTTCCGGCAGGTATACTTATTGTCCTTGCGGTACTTGCGTTCAACTTCGTCGGCGACGGCTTGCGTGACGCATTCGACCCCAAGGCAAGTAGATAGGAGGGCAGAGGTATTATGTTTTCAGGTTTTAAAAACAGCCGCTTAGGCAAATATTATTCTGCCGTTTTGGCAAAGTACGGCGTTTTGGCTCCCATTTTTGCGGCACTTGCTGCATTTGTGGCAGTTATGACCGTCGAGCAATTTGGTCTTTTTGAGACCCTCAAGGCAAATTCGAGCACAGGCTATGCCGTAACGCTCGCATTGCTTATCGCAGGCGCGGTGCTTACTCTTTATTACATTTGCTCCAAGCTTACTTGTAAAAAAGCAACCCCCGCCGACCTTATTCTCTTTATCGCAGACGTTGCTGCGGTAATCGAGTTCCTTCGTTTGTTCCTTGTTTCGGGCTCATCCTCGCATGTCCTTTATTACGCGATCGCAGTAGTGTTGCTTGCAGCGGCTACCATCGTTCGTATGGCTATGCTTAAGATTGTAGAAGCAAAGAGAAAGAACAGATCCGAAATCACCCTTAAAAATATTTATGCGGATGACCAAAAGCAAAAGGTTAGCTTTGGTGAGGCATTCAGCACTTACACCCAGGCGCTTGCAAAAAAGTCCAACCTTGTTGCGGCAGTTCTCGGCGGCCTTGCAATTTTCGCAGGATTGTTCTTGCTTGCAGGCTCGGGCTTTAAGGGCGAAAAGACGCTCAGCGCGTACAACATTTTCGTTGTACTTTCGTCTGTGATTGCTTTGATTGCAATTATTTCCAACTTTAACGAAAGAATCAAGTACAAGAAGGTTAACAACTTCGACGGCGTGCTTATTGCGCTCCTTATTGCAGCAGTGCTTTACATTGTTCCGCTTGTTCTTTACTTCTCGGTTGGCAAGGTTATCGTTTTGGCACTCGTTCTTGGACTTCTCGTTGGACTTCTTATCAAAACAATCTTTAGCACCACCGCCGAGGATGGACAAGAGGTAGCAAGCAGAGATGCAAATGCACTCGTTAAGGAAATCAACTTTGTATTCGCAGCGCTCGTTGTTGTATTGCTTGCAAGCGTAGCCGTTGGCGCGTTCGCAGCAGGTATTCTCGATACGATGCGTGCAGTGCTCTTCGTTGCCGCTGCGCTTTTGGGCGGCTTGGCAATTCTCGTTCGCTCCATCAAGACGGCTAGCGAGAGCGAGCACGAAATTTATAACCCCGTTAAGATGTTCTCTAAGGAAAATTGCGTGGCTATCTGGGCAGCTGTAAAGAGAGTGTTCAACCCCGAAAAGGATGCTCACTACATTTCCAGCAAGGAAAGTCGCCGCATCGCAAGAGAGAATATGCGTACTATCAAAGAGTACGAAGCAAGAAAGAAGCGTAAGAACGTTCCCGAAGAAGAGTACGTTACTCAGATGAAGGACGATCGCAACATTGTTGAGTTCGAAAACCTTCACACTTACTTCTTCTCGGATGCCGGTGTCGTAAAGGCAGTAAACGGCGTTACGTTCAGCATTCCGCAGGGCAGCACCGTCGGCGTAATCGGCGAGTCCGGTTGCGGTAAGTCGGTTACCTCGCTTTCGCTTATGCAGCTCGTTCAGGCTCCTAAGGGTCAGGTTATCGAGGGCAGCCAAATCCGCTTCAAGTCCACCGCGTATAAGGAGGACAAGGACGGCAATCATATCCCCATCTACGAGGTAGAGCTTGACGAATTCGGCAACGAGAAGCGCGATGCAAACGGCAACCCCGTATACAAGATGGCTCCCGTTACCAGAAAGGGTAGAACCGTCGTAGAAAAGGTTCAAAAGCGTGATGCAAACGGTATTCCTCTTTTCGAGACCGAAGAGAAGGTTTACAACGTTGCTAAGATGCCCACCGAGGTTATGCGTAAGATCCGCGGCCGCGAAATCACCATGATTTTCCAAGAGCCGATGACCAGCCTTAACCCCATCTTCACCATCGGTAATCAGCTTGACGAGGTAGTTCTCTTGCACATTCCGGGCGCAACCAAGGAATCTGCTAAGGCACGTACCTTCGAGATGCTTAAGATGGTAGGTATCATTCCCGAAAACGTTTACGATCGCTTCCCGCACGAGCTTTCGGGTGGTATGCGTCAAAGAGTAGTAATCGCTATGGCGCTTTTGTGTCAGCCCAAGCTTATTATCGCAGACGAGCCGACCACCGCGCTTGACGTTACTATTCAGGCTCAGATCCTTGACCTTCTTCGCGAAATCAAGCAGAAGATCAACGGCTCGATTATGTTCATAACTCACGACCTTGGTGTTATCGCCGAAATGGCAGACTTCGTCGTTGTTATGTACGCAGGTCGTGTTATCGAAATGGGTACCGCGAAGGAAATCTTCGACAATCCGATGCACCCGTACACCATGGGTCTCCAAAAGAGCAAGCCCGCGGTTAACAAAAAGGTGGACAGATTGTACAGCATTCCGGGCAACGTTCCCAACCCGATCAACATGCCCAACTATTGTTACTTCCGTGACAGATGCGACAAGCGTTGCAAGAATTGTGACGGCAATTACCCCGAAATGATTCAGGTAAGCGAAACGCATAAGGTATCTTGCCACCTGTACGAGAAGGAGGATGTGACTGATGGAAACAACTAATATTGTAGAAAACGTTCAGCAAGATAACGACTATATTCTTGAGGTCAAAAACCTCAAAAAGTATTTCCCCATCGCGACCAACTTCTTTGGTAAGCCGACCAGATTCCTCAAGGCCGTTGACGATGTATCGTTTAAGGTAAAAAGAGGTAAGACCATCGGTATCGTAGGTGAGTCCGGTTGCGGAAAGACCACCACCGGTCGTTGCATCATGCGTTTGCACGATATCACCGACGGTGAGGTGCTTTTCGACGGTATGGATCTTAAAAGCCTCAAGGGTAAGGCGCTTCGCAAGATCAGACCGCAAATTCAGATGATTTTCCAAGATCCGTATTCGTCGCTTTCGCCCCGTCTTCCGGTTGGTGAAATCATCGGTGAGGCAGTGCTTGCGCACAAGCTTATTGATCCGGCAGATTATAAGGATTACGTGCTTAACATTATGCGTAAGTGCGGCTTGCAGGATCACTACTACGAGCGTTATCCCCACGAGTTCTCGGGCGGTCAGCGTCAGCGTATTTGTATTGCAAGAGCGTTGGCACTCAATCCCAAGCTTGTAATCTGCGACGAGCCGGTTTCCGCACTTGACGTTAGTATTCAGGCTCAGATTATCAACCTTCTCGAGGATTTGCAAAAGGATATGGGACTTACCTACGTGTTCATTTCGCACGACTTGTCCGTTGTAGAGCATATTTCGGACGAAATCGGCGTTATGTACCTTGGTAGCATGGTGGAAAGCGGCGATAAAGAAAAGATTTTCGCTAACCCCTTGCATCCGTATACGCAGGCGCTCTTCTCGGCAGTGCCGGTACCCGATCCCAACGTAAAGATGAATCGTATCATACTCAAGGGCGACATTCCGTCCCCCGCAAACCCGCCCAAGGGCTGCAAGTTCCATACTCGTTGCAACAGATGTATGGATATCTGCAAAGAGGTTCCGCCTGAGTACAAAGAGTACGAGCCGAATCACTTCTGTGCTTGTCACTACGTTGAACAGCAGCAAGGCTAAAATAGTTATCAATAAATATGGGTGGCAGATTCGCCGCCCATATTTGTTAGATAGGTAGTGTGCAAAAACGAAAAGTTTTTATCTATTTGTACAAACTACAATAGGAGTGCAGATTATGAGCTTTTGGAAAAGAAACAAAAATAAAAAACAATACGATGATGACGATGGCAGAACTATTGCCAATATGAACGTCGAGGGCATGCCGTGGTACGAGCCCAATAAAGAAGAAAAGGACAAAAAGAAGCAGCAAATGGAAGATCTTCGTATCACTCGCAAGGAAAGACGTGCAATGATATGGGGTGCGTACCTTGCATATCTCCCCATGCTTTTGGTAATGCTTGCCGGCTTCGGCATAGCGGTGCTGCTTATTATGCTTTGGTTAAGCTAAAACGCCTTGTAATTAAGGCGTTTTTTCTTGTTTTTTTGAAAGTTAAAATTTAGAGGGCAAAGTTATTTATGACTAAGGGCATACGTTTGCCCATTAAGCCGTCACCTTGAGCGAAGCAATTTCATAAGGAAAGAGATTGCCTTTGATTGCTACGCCCTCGTGGGAGCAGGGTAGGTGTTGCGCAACAACAGTATATTTAGCGCACCCAAGTTCGCCGCACCCAAAACAGGCTATGCCTGCGCCCAAAAAAAGCTCTGCTTCCTCCCAAGGTCAAGCTATGCTTGTTGCAAGCCGTTATTTAGAACTATTAAAGGGTCAAACATAAGGATACAAAAAAGCCGCCTATATCTAAGGCGGCTTTTACTGTTCTACCTCTATATCTTCTGAATTGAATATATCATCATCTAAAAATTCGATAAGGGTCATATTAAAACCTTTCGCGAGCATCATTACGGTACGCAAAGTTACCGTTTTATTTCGTCCATTCATTATACCTTGCAGGCTTCCGTGTTGCACGCCCGAGTCCTGCCCCAAGCGATATTGGGTCATACCTTTTTCTTCAACAGCTTGGCAACACATTTTGCAACAGCGTCATTTACTGTCAAATCATTACTCCGGATAACAAAGTTTGATGTGTAGGTTTACCCACATATATATGTTATCAAAAAACAAGAAAAATTATATGTAGGCATACCTACATATTCTTACTGTTTCGATCGGCGTCTGATATAATAAGAAGGTATAACTACACGCGGAGGCTTGGTTATGATTGTAACTTTTTGTGGACACTCGAAAATTCGTATTTGTAAGGACACAGAGCAAAAAATGCTTGCCTTTCTAGAAGAAAAGGTGGGAAGTTCTCCTGTGGACATGTTTTTGGGTAACTACGGTAAGTTTGACAATTTGGCTTATGAATGTTGTAAAAAATATAAGGAAGCGCACTCAAACGTGTCGCTTGTCTTTGTAACGCCATACTTGACTATTGAATACCAGCGCAACCATTTGAATCATCTACAAAAGATGTATGATTCAATTATTTATTTCGAGATTGAAAGCAAGCCCAAACGCTTTGCAATTACATATCGAAATAGATATATGGTTGAAAATGCTGATTATGTAGTAGCTTATATAGATCACAATTGGGGTGGAGCGTACGCAACGTATAAATACGCAAAAAGTAAAGGTAAGGAAATTTTTAATCTAGTTGATTTTGAAGAATAAAACGGCAAGACCAAGCTTTGCTTGTACGCATAAAGCCGTGATCGAGGGATTGTAAAAAAGGAGGGGTACGCTCTACTGTTCTTTTGTGATAATTATTACTAAGACAATCCCTCAGAATGCTACACACTCAGCTCCCTTTGCACAAGAGAGCCGATATAAGGTTGAAATTTTTAGTTTCAGCGCAACGACTGTATATTTTTAGCGTGCCAAGCCCGCCGCGCTCAAAAAGAAGCTTTGCTTCCCCTACGAGTTCGACTTCGGGCTACGCCCTACGCGTGGGGATGACACGTGGGGAGAACGCTGTTCGTTGGTGACAAAAGAACGAGATTGCCACGGTCTTTGTTCTCGTGGGAACAAGGGTAGGTAATGCGCGGAATTGGTTTATTTAGTGTAATAAACTTAGGTCACGCCCAAAGTCAAGCTTTGCTTGCGCCCAAATCCAATCTTCGATTGTAAAAGTGTTGACAAAATGTTAATAAATGGTTATACTAACAGTGTCCCACAATAAGTGTGAGGCAAAAAAGCTAAGCAGGTTGATTAGTTATGAAACACACAGATATAAAAAAGTTATTTGATGGATCATTGGTTGGTAGCGACGTTACCGTTTGCGGCTGGGTTCGCACCTGCCGTGATTCTAAGAACATGGCGTTCGTTGAGCTTAACGACGGTACTACGCTTAACCATTTGCAGGTAGTAATCGACAAATCGGTTACAAGCGGCTTTGAGAGCTGCACTGCACTTGGCTGTGCAATAAAGGCGGAGGGCACGCTTGTTGCCGCGGCTAAGGGTGCAGGCGTAGAAATCAACGCAAAGAAGCTTACGCTCCTTGGCGACTGCCCGCCCGACTATCCCATGCAGAAAAAAAGACACACGATGGAATATTTGCGTACCATTCCGCATCTTAGAGTGCGCACCAACACCTTCAATGCAATGCTTCGTGTAAGAAGCGTGCTTTCGTACGCAATCCACAGATACTTCCAGCAAAACGACTACGTTTACGTTCACACCCCGATTATCACGGGCAGCGACTGCGAGGGCGCAGGCGAGGTATTCAGAGTTACCACACACGACTGGAACTACGCGGCTAAGTCGCAAAAGGAATATTTCGACAAGGACTTCTTTGGTCAGTTTGCAAGCCTTACCGTTTCGGGTCAGCTCGAGGGCGAGATGGCGGCAATGGCGATGGGCAAGATTTACACCTTTGGACCCACCTTCCGCGCAGAGAACAGCAACACCACTCGCCATGCGGCAGAGTTCTGGCAAATCGAGCCCGAGGTTGCGTTTGCCGAGCTTCCCGACATTATCGAAATCGCAGAGGAGCTTATCAAGTATATAATCAATGCCGTTCTTACCGAGTGCCCCGAGGAAATCAAGTTCTTCGACGAGCGCTTCGAGAAGGGCCTTGAGGCAAAGCTTCGTAGGGTAGTAGAAAGCGAATTCAAGGTGCTTGACTATACCGATGCCGTGGAAATCTTGAAAAAGTCGGGCAAGACCTTCGTTTATCCCGTAGAGTGGGGCTGCGACTTACAGACCGAGCACGAGCGTTACCTTACCGAAGAGGTGTTCAACAAGCCCGTGTTTGTAACCAACTATCCTAAGGATATCAAGGCGTTCTATATGAAGCAGAATCCGGACGGCAAGACAGTTGCCGCAACCGACCTTCTCGTGCCCGGCATAGGCGAAATTATCGGCTGTAGCGAGCGTGAGGTTGACGCAGACAAGCTTGCTCAGGCGATGGAGCAACGCGGAATCAAGGTTGCCGAATACGAGAACTATATGGCGCTCCGTAAGTTTGGCGCATGCCCGCACAGCGGCTTTGGTCTTGGACTTGAGAGAATCTTGCTCTACGTAACCGGTCTTGGAAATATTCGTGACGTACAGCTTTTCCCGCGTACGGTTGGCGATTTGAAGTAAAAAAGTAAATTATTTTATAATAATTAAAGCATCTATTTTAAAAAAATAGGTGTTTTTTTTATAAATGCAAAATGTAAATAAAGAATGCAATATTATATTAGGTATGAAAGAAATCTACTTAGCAAGACAAGCCGTGCTTGTTGCAGCGCGGAATTGGTGCGTTTACGGATAACCTCAATCGCCCAAAGTCAAGCTTTGCTTGATGTGCTTTTTTATGCGCTAAAAAAGCACCAAAAAAGTGCTGGGGACACTTGCAGCTGTGTCCCCAGCACCCCGCAATGCTTTTTTCGCTTACAGCAAAAAGATAAGGTCGGGGAAGATGTGGAAAAAAGCCTATGCGCAAGATGGGAATATTTATTAGGCTAAGCTCGTCTGTGTCCCCACTGTCATCATAGAGCGAAGCGCAGAATGACAGGGCTTGTTTAAGGGCAAAGTATACGTTGTTATTTAATAATTTTTTCGTAAACCTCTTGATTTATTTATAATTGTATGATATAATTATTTTGTGTAAAATACGAAAAGGAGTTGACAGCCATGCCTGAGTGTGC
>JAFVXY010000015.1 GCA_017500845.1 Clostridia bacterium | reverse complement strand
TCACTGTTTATTATGTGTGTAATATTCCCAAATATATCCTTGTAAAAGAAGTATTCCTCACCGTCATAACTCATACCTATTACGCCCATACTGTCGTAATAATACTGTATAAGCTCGCCATCTCTATCCTCTGCTATTATGTTTGTACCATCATAGTAGTACCTTGTTGTACTTGTTACTGTTCCGTTTTCTATCCTTTCCTTTTTGTATCTTAAGCCACTTTCGTCATAAAATCTCTATTTCTTATCTTACACCATATGTACTTTTGCATTTATTAGTTTCGCCACTCTTATTATTTCACAATAAGGAATTATATCAACATACTCAAAACAATTTGGATATAAAGTATTATTAAGTGGTAAAATTTTAATTTCTTTATGATTATAATCTGTCAAAATTTCATATTTACTAAAAACAAACGAAGATGTTGTCAAATACGCAGTTGATAAGTTATAATATGTTATTAAAGATATAATAAACTTATAATAATCCAAAAAAGTTGCTTTTTTAATTAATATCGCTTTTAATTCTTTTATCTCAATTTTAAACAATACCTTTTCGTTTTTATATTTTGTGATGTATATATCATCTATTACATAATAGTATGGATAAACTAATCTTACTATTATAAACGTTAAAATTGGTAAAAGAGAAATAATTAAACAAGCAACAAAAATTTGAATATCAAATACTTTTTCGTTAAAAAACGCTATTAAACCGCTAATATCTACAATGATTGAAATAACGCTCGCTAGTCTTGTAATATTAAAATGCAAATTGCCTAAAGGTTTGAATTTATATTTCATGTTTCATCAACACTCCAAATCATACAAAAGATGCTTCTATAATCAAATTTAATGGTATCATTAAAGATTGCTTTACAAAAATCCTTAATTTTTATTCCATTTTGCATATAAATAGAGACCTTCATAAGAGTCATATACTTTATTGGTGTCAAGCATTATTTCCTTACCCGTCTCATCAATTTCAAAATCCCATTTGTTGATACATTCAGCTTCCTTATACCATCCATCAAAAGTATATCCGTCGCGTTGTGGTTCTGGTGGAATAAACGTGATAATACTTTGGTCATAACTATCCACCCAATAATAATTTTCATTGGGTGCTTCCTCATAATTATATAAATATGATACATTCGCAATAAATCGAGGGAAATAATCTTTTACCCAACTCTCATTTATAATATAATTATAACCAAAAACAGCGCCGGCATTTCCACCATGCACCCTATTAGAAACATTATCCTCAGATAAATTCCAAATAATTACACGCCCAATATAAAAAGAAATCCCAACATTGCTTATTGTAGTTTCTTTAAGCATATTAGGAAAATAAATTTTTTTCAAATTCGTACTCCTAAATTCACCTACTGCTTCATGTCCACTGGCAATTGGTCGATCATAACCTATGCCATACACCGAAATGCCATCGATTTCTTCGGGATAGATGAGAACTGTTTGTTCCAATCCACTTTCCGTTAAGCCCAAGATATATGCTTTTTTCGTCCCATCCTTTTCTGTTTTTACCACATACTTAAAATATCCGCTTTCATACTCCGGATAATACTCACCCACACAAGCAACCAATCCAAAACAAAGGATAATCGCCAGCATAATCATTGCTATAGCTTTTACTCGTCTTTTCATAATAAGTCACCTCTAATATCAGATTTTAAAGAGTTACTGTTATAAAACATTGGTCTATAAAACGTCTTTTCACTTTGTTAATTCAAGTTTACCACATTATCCATTTTTTGTCAATACACATTTTGTCAAATTTTGCGACTTTTTGTGATTGTGTATATTGAGCGTTTTTGGGGAACAAGAAAAAGGTATCTACCTGCTTTTGCAAATAGATACCTTGTTTTTTTGTTTATAAAAAGTTATGCATTGCCTACCTTACCAGTCCTCGCGTACGGAGATTTTGACGTCGTCGTAGTAGTCAAAATATCTGCGCTTGAAGGCTTCAAGCTCGCGTTGCTGTTTGCTCGGCTTGCTTTGCTTGTTTTGGGGCGCTGTGGGCTTTTGCTCCTTTTGTTGATCCTTTTTATCCATAGGATTAGTTATTGTTTTCGGCTGCAACAAGCTCATCCATAGCCGCCTCGGCCTTGCTTACGACCTCGTGCGGATAGATGTTCTTGTACTTTTTCATACCCGTACCTGCAGGAATGAGCTTACCGATAATAACGTTTTCCTTAAGACCAATAAGCGGATCGATCTTGTTCTTGATAGCCGCCTCGGTAAGGACTCTTGCGGTTTCCTGGAAGGATGCCGCCGAAAGGAAGGACTCGGTAGCAAGCGCCGCCTTGGTGATACCAAGAAGCGTGTGCTTAGCAACTGCGGGTCTGCCGTAATTCTCCATAGCGGACGAGTTAGCCTCGTCGAATGCCGAGAGGTCAACCATTGCGCCGGGCAGAAGCTCGGTGTCGCCGCTGTCCTCTACGCGAACCTTTTTGAGCATCTGACGTACAATAACCTCGATGTGCTTATCGTTGATTTGAACGCCTTGGCTGCGGTATACGGACTGAACCTCGCACAAAATATAGTCCTGAACGTACTTGCGACCCTTTGTGCGCAAAATATCGTGCGGATTGATGGGACCTTCGGTAAGAGCATCACCACTCATAACCACAGCGTCGTCCACGATATTGGGCTTGAGCTTAGCGGTGTACGGAATGGAATACGATTCTTCCTTGCCGTCCTCGCGCTGAACAACAACGTCACGCTTGCCGTCCTTTTCGACAATTCTGATCTTACCGCCATGCTCGACTACGATTGCAACACCCTTGGGCTTGCGAGCCTCGAAAAGCTCTTCGACACGGGGCAAGCCTCGGGTAATATCTTCTGCAGCTGCGACACCACCGGTGTGGAACGTACGCATGGTAAGCTGTGTACCCGGCTCACCGATGGACTGTGCGGCGATGATACCAACCGCCTCGCCCACTCTAACGGGAATGGAGCCGGACATATCCTTACCGTAGCACTTAACGCACACGCCGTGCTTAGCCTTACAAGTAAGAACTGTACGGATATTTACGCCCACAATGCCTGCCGCCTGAATAGCGTTAGCCTTGTCCTCGCTGATAAGCTCGTTGCAAGCAACGATAATTTCGCCTGCCTTTTCGTGTCCCTCGGGATAGCAAACGTCCTCGGCAGCAAATCTACCGTTGAGTCTATCGGCAAGCGACTCGATAACCTGATTACCCTCCATAATGGCGGTGGTGTACATTCCCTTGGGCTTGCTACCCTCACAGCAATCCTCCTCACGTACAATAACGTCCTGAGATACGTCTACCAAACGTCTGGTAAGATAACCGGAGTCTGCCGTCTTAAGTGCAGTATCGGCAAGACCTTTACGACCACCGTGGGAGGAAATGAAGTACTCAAGTACCGAAAGACCTTCACGGAAAGAAGAACGAACGGGTGTTTCGAGCGTTTTACCTTGGGGGTTGGTCATAAGACCACGCATACCCGAAAGCTGAGCAATCTGCTTCATACTACCACGCGCACCGGACACAGCCATCATGTTGATGGGGTTGAACTTGGTAAGAGTCTTTTTGAGCGCATTGGTAACCTGATTGTTTGCTTGCGTCCACTCGTTGACAACAAGCTTGTACTTTTCGTCCTCGGTCATAAGTCCGTTGTCGTACATTTCCTCGATGTCGATAACGTGTTTTTCGGCAGTCGCGAGAATATCTTTCTTCTCGGGCGGAATGTGCATATCGAATACGCTGGTGGTAATTGCGCCGATGGTCGAATATTTGTAACCGTACGACTTGATGTTGTCAAGCATAATTACGGTTTCGGTTGCGCCCTTCTGCTTGAAGGTAGCGTCAACGATTTGTTGCAATCTGGACTTATCTACGCAAGCGTCAACCTCGAGGGTGAACGGATCGTTCTTGTCGCCCTCGTGAATCTTTCCGTCTGCGTCCTCAACAAGCTTTAGTCCGAGATCCTGCGGAATAATGTCGTTGAAAATCAATCTACCAACGGTGGTTTCGATACGCTTGCTGCGCATTTCGCCGTCGATTTCCTTGGTAACACGAACCCAAATACGGCTTTGAAGCTCGATTTCCTTGTTAGCGTAAGCCATCTTAGCTTCGTCAACGTCACAGAAAATCTTGCCCTCGCCCTTAGCGCCCGGCTTTGCAATAGTAAGGTAGTAGCAACCGATGACCATATCCTGCGTGGGCGAGCAAACGGGTCTGCCGTCGCTGAGCTTGAGAATGTTGTTGGTAGCGAGCATCAAGAATCTTGCTTCTACGCGCGCCTCTACCGAAAGAGGTACGTGAACCGCCATCTGGTCGCCGTCGAAGTCCGCGTTGAACGCGCCGCACACAAGCGGATGAAGCTTGATCGCACGACCCTCTACAAGCACGGGCTCGAACGCCTGAATACCAAGGCGGTGAAGCGTGGGTGCACGGTTGAGGAGTACGGGGTGCTCTTTAATTACGCCCTCGAGCACGCCCCAAACCTCATTGCTGGCACGCTCTACGATACGTTTTGCTGTTTTGATGTTGTGGGTTTTGCCCTGAGCCACAAGCTCACGCATAACGAACGGCTTGAAAAGCTCGAGAGCCATTTCCTTAGGCAAGCCGCACTGATACATTTTAAGCTCGGGGCCTACTACGATAACCGAACGGCCGGAGTAGTCGACACGCTTACCCAAAAGGTTTTGACGGAAGCGACCCTGCTTACCGCGGAGCAAGCCGCTGAGCGACTTGAGCTCGCGATTACCTGCGCCCGAAACAGCCTTTCCACGTCTGCCGTTGTCGATAAGCGAGTCAACGGCTTCTTGAAGCATACGCTTTTCGTTGCGGATAATGATGTCGGGTGCGCTGATTTCGAGAAGCTTCTTGAGTCTGTTGTTACGGTTGATAACTCTGCGGTACAAATCGTTGAGGTCGCTCGTTGCGTATCTGCCGCCGTCAAGCTGAACCATGGGACGAAGCTCAGGCGGAAGCACGGGCAACACGTCGAGCACCATCCACGTGGGATCGGTACCGTTTTTGAGGAAGGCATCAAGGATATCAAGACGCTTGATTGCCTTAACCTTCTTTTGTCCGGTAGCGTTGTTTACGATATCGCGGATTTCCTTGTATTCCTTTTCGAGGTCAACCTTAGAAAGAAGCTCCTTGATAGCCTCTGCGCCCATGCCGACACGGAACGCCTTGGGGCCGAACTTCTCCTGTGCCTCTACAACCTGAGCGTCGCTAAGCACCTGCTTGTAGGCAAGGTCGGTGTCGCCGGGATCGAGCACGATGAACGAAGCAAAGTAAACTACCTGCTCGAGTGCCTTGGGCGGAATGTCGAGAAGAAGACCGATACGGCTGGGCACACCGCGGAAGTACCAAATGTGAGTTACGGGTGCGGCAAGCTCAACGTGACCCATACGCTCACGGCGAACCTTAGCCTTGGTAACCTCTACACCGCACTTGTCGCAAATAACGCCCTTATATCTAACGCGCTTATATTTGCCGCAATAGCACTCCCAGTCCTTGGTGGGTCCGAAGATACGCTCGCAGAACAAGCCGTCGCGTTCGGGCTTTTGGGTGCGGTAATTTATCGTTTCGGACTTAGTAACCTCGCCGTGCGACCACTCTCTGATTTTGTTGGGGCCGGCGATAGCTATTTGCATAGAATCGAAATTATTTAATTCAAACATTGTTATCTCCTTCCGTCTTAGATCTCGTCGTCAACGTCGAAATTGAACAAATCGTCGTCATCGTCGAGGGGGTCTATTTCCTTATCGGCAAACGGGTCGTCGATATCGAAATCATCTTCCAAAATGCTCATGCCGTCAAGCGTATCGTCAAGCGAAATATCGTCGTCAAATGCGTCCTTGTCGATGCCAAGACCCAAATCCTCCTCGTCGAAGTTGATTTGGCTGCGGTCGAACGTCTTGCGTTCCTCGATAATTTCGTTGTCCATGCTGTCCTCGAGAAGCTCGCGAATGCCAACCTCTTCCTTGTTCTCGGTAAGAACCTTGACGTCAAGAGCGAGCGACTGCAATTCCTTGATGAGTACCTTGAACGATTCGGGGATACCCGGCTCGGTCATGTTAAGTCCCTTAACGATGGATTCGTAGGTCTTAACTCTGCCCACCACGTCGTCGGATTTTACGGTCATGATTTCCTGCAGGATGTTAGCCGCGCCGTAAGCGTAAAGCGCCCAAACCTCCATCTCACCAAAACGCTGTCCGCCGAACTGTGCCTTACCGCCAAGCGGCTGCTGGGTAACCAGCGAGTACGGACCGGTCGAACGGGCGTGAATCTTGTCGTCAACAAGGTGGATAAGCTTAATCATATACATATAGCCAACGGTGGAACGGTTTTCGAACGGCTCGCCCGTACGTCCGTCGTACATTTGAATCTTACCGTCAACCTTTCCGTCCGTCTTAAAGCCGTTTTCGTTGAGCAAATCGTGAATATCACTCTCGAGTG
This sequence comes from Clostridia bacterium, assembly GCA_017500845.1. GTDB lineage: Bacteria > Bacillota > Clostridia > Christensenellales > Pumilibacteraceae > CAG-552. Next base: position 27,103 of record JAFVXY010000015.1, on the reverse strand, counting down.
CGCCGTCGAAGGTGGGGGTTGCAACCTTCCAGCCAAGAGCGTTAGCCACAAGACCAAGGTGAACCTCGAGCACCTGCCCGATGTTCATACGAGAGGGAACGCCGAGGGGGTTAAGCACGATTTGAAGCGGAGTGCCGTCTGCCATGAACGGCATATCCTCCTGCGGCAAAATGCGGGAAATTACACCCTTGTTACCGTGGCGGCCTGCCATTTTGTCGCCCACAGAGATCTTACGCTTTTGAGCGATGTAAACTCTGACAAGCTTGTTTACGCCCGGACTCATTTCGTCGCGATTTGCGCGCGTGAACACCTTGACGTCTACAACTATACCGCCCTCGCCGTGCGGAACCTTAAGCGAGGTATCACGAACCTCACGTGCCTTGTCGCCGAAGATTGCGCGAAGCAAGCGCTCCTCGGGGGTAAGCTCGGTTTCGCCCTTAGGTGTAACCTTACCTACGAGGATATCGCCCGAATCAACCTCTGCACCGATGCGGATAATACCGTTTTCGTCAAGGTTTTTGAGTGCGTCGTCGCCCACGTTGGGGATATCACGGGTGATTTCCTCTTCGCCGAGCTTGGTGTCGCGCGCCTCGATTTCGTGCTCCTCGATATGGATAGACGTAAATACGTCATCTTTAACGATTTTTTCGCTGATGAGGATTGCGTCCTCGTAGTTATAGCCCTCCCACGCCATGAAGCCTACAAGAATATTGCGGCCAAGAGCGAGCTCGGCATTTTGCGTGGAATGTCCGTCCGCAAGCACCTCACCTGCCTTAACACGCTGACCCTTGCTTACGATGGGCTTTTGATTGATGCACGTGCCTTGGTTGGATGCTTGGAATTTTTTAAGGAAGTATACTGCTTCGTTTCCGTCGTCCTCGGTAACCTTGATGGTGTCTGCGTCCACAAAGGAAACAACGCCCGCCTTGCGGCTGATTACCATAACGCCCGAGTCGTAAGCGATTTTGTGCTCGATACCCGTACCAACGATGGGTGCTTCGGGCTTAAGAAGGGGAACTGCCTGACGCTGCATGTTAGATCCCATGAGCGCGCGGTTGGTATCGTCGTTTTCGAGGAACGGAATAAGTGCGGTTGCCACCGAAATCATCTGACGGGGCGAAACGTCCATATAGTCGATTTCCTCACGCGGACGCTCGGCAATGTCCTCGCGATAACGCATAAGAACACGCTCGTTTACAAACCAGCCGTTTTCGTCAAGCGGCTCGCTTGCCTGAGCTACCGTGAACTTATCCTCTTCGTCTGCGGCAAGGTACTCTACACCCTCGGGTCCGGGGATAACGCGCTTGTTTACCTTATCTATCTTGCGGTACGGAGCCTCGATAAAGCCGTACTCGTTGATACGAGCGTAGCCGCTGAGCGAGGAAATAAGACCGATGTTCTGACCTTCGGGCGTTTCGATGGGGCACATACGGGAATAATGCGTATAGTGTACGTCACGAACGTCGAAGGAAGCACGTTCTCTGTTAAGACCGCCGGGGCCGAGTGCGGAAAGCTTGCGCTTGTGTGTAAGCTCGGCAATGGGGTTTGTTTCGTCCATGAACTGCGACAACTGGCTGGAGCCGAAGAACTCCTTGATTGCGCTTGCCACGGGACGGATATTGATAAGAGTTTGCGGAGTAAGCTCGCTGTCCTGCTGAATCTGCATACGCTCGCGTATTACGCGCTCGAGTCTTGCAATACCGATACGGAACTGGTTTTGGAGCAGCTCGCCTACGCTACGAACACGGCGGTTTGCAAGGTGGTCGATGTTGTCCACATAGCCGATGTCGTATCTAAGTCCGATAATATAATTGATGGTGCTGATGATATCGTCGATAAGGATATGCTTAACGATAAGCTCGTCCACATTCTTTGCAACGAGACCCATAAGCTCCTCGGGGGTACTTGCCTCGTCTATAAGAGCCTTAAGCGTGGGATAGTGAACCATCTCGTTGATACCAAGGTCGAGCGGATTGCAATCGATATAGCTATTGATTTCCACCATGTTGTTACCCATAACCACATGATAGAACGGCTCGGTAGCGATTTCTACCTTAACCTCATTGATACCGCTGTTTTGGATATTGCGAGCAGCCTCGTGGCTGATAACCTCGCCCTTCTTTGCGTGAACAACGCCGTCGCCGTCCACGATATCCTCGAAGGCTACCTTGCCCTCGATACGGGTGCGAAGCGCAAGCTTTTTGTTGAACTTATATCTACCTACGCGCGAAAGGTCGTACTTGCGGCGGTCGAACATAAGTCCGTCCACGTACGTACGAATGCTGTCTACGTTGGGAACCTCGCCCGGGCGAAGCTTACGGTTAAGCTCGATAAGACCCTCGTCCTCGGTTTTTGTGGTATCCTTTTCGCACGTTTCGCGAATAAGCTTTTCGTCGTGGAAAATGCGAATAATGTCCTCGTCCGAACCAAACTTGTTGGTGGTCTGAGTTGCCGAAAGAGCACGCAAAAGCACCGAAGCCGGCACCTTGCGGGTGCGGTCTACATGCACCCAAAGCATACCGCTTGCGTCCTCTTGGAACTCAAGCCATGCACCGCGGGACGGAATGTTGGTTGCGGCATAGTAAGCCTGACCTGTACGGATATCCTTTTGCAAATCGAAGTATACGCCGGGCGAACGAACGAGCTGACTTACTACTACACGCTCGGCACCGTTAATGATAAACGAGCCGTTGGGCGTCATAAGCGGAAGATCGCCCATAAACACCTCTTGGTCAATCGCGTTGATCACGTCGCCGTTTTCGTCGTAAACCTCGAGTCTTACCTTAACCTTTAAGGCTGCGGCAAAGGTAGCGTCACGGTCTTTGCATTCCTTTTCGCTGTACTTGGTCTTTTCGTCTAAGTGATGGTCTAAAAAGTGAAGAACAATCCTACCCGAAAAGTCGGTAATGGGCGAAAAATCCTTAAGCACCTCACCGATACCCGTGTTGAGGAAATCAGCGTACGATGCCTTCTGAACTTCGATAAGCTGCGGCATCTCGATAACTTCCTGGCATTGCGCAAAGGAAAGTCTTTCGGTATTGCCGTACTTAATCTTTCTGATGATTCTTTCGGACATTATATAAACTCCTTATAAGTGTTGACTAACTAAAATCGCAGAATACTGCATTGTATTAGTATAAAATCTTTTGACAAGCGTTGTCAAGCAAAAATAAAGCATAAAATTAAAAATTTTAATAAAATAATTTTTGGTAAATGCCTTTAGTGCTGTCAAAAGTAATAACGCGGTACGGGCAACAAAAAAGCCTCCCTTGTGTAAAGGGAGGTGGCACGGCGTAAGCCGTGACGGAGGGATTGTTATAAATTGGAGGCGCTCTACCCTGCTCTTTTGTTATTACTTTTACTTGACAATCCCTCAGAGTGCTTCGCACTCAGCTCCCTTTACACAAGGGAGCCTATATAAGGTTGGTTTTTATTAGTATCAGTACAAAATGGGCTATTTTAGCAAACCCACGCTCGCCGCGCCCAAAAAGAAGCTACGCTTCCCTCATCCGTCACTCGCTATGCTCGTGCCACCTTCCCCAAGGGGGAAGGTTGAATGCGCACTGCCCTTTTTTGACAAAGCAAACACCCCCATCCATAAGGACGGGGGTGCCGCAAATCTACATTGTTATGTAGACAGGTTTTGATTTAGATATTACGCCTCAGCAACTTCCTTGGTAAGAACAACTTCACGGATATTGGTTTGAGAAGTAGATACACGCATTGTAAGGGTAAGAGTGCCATCTTCTTCATTATACTTAACAACACATACAAAGTAGGAGTTGATAGTATTGGTCTGATAGCCGCCATCCTCAAGTTCAGTCAAACCAGCCTCAGCAACGGTAACAGCAGGCTTCATACCTACACCGTAGTACCAGTTGTACATGGTAATAGTGATGGTGTTGGTGCCGATAACTACGATATGCTCGTGTTCTTCATCGTCCATACCCTTCCAAGTACCTTGGTAGCTAGCTTCGATTTGAAGCGGAACGTGCTTAACAATACCGCCAGCATCAATGGTCGAGTTACCTGCCTTACCACCCATCTTGCCCTCTTCGTCAAGGTAGATGTAGTTGTAGTACGAGGTAGAACCATGTACAACGAACCAGTAGCCGCCGTCAGCTCTCGGAGCAAGTGCAAATACCTTGTAGTAAGTGCTGTTGCTAAGACGCATAGCAGTAATACCGCTCTCATTGATGGTAAGGTGATAGTCCTGATTGCTAAGCTTGAAGCCCTTCCAAGTACCATAGTATTCCTCGTCGAAGCCTGCGAACTTAGTTGCGCTGTACGACTCGCCGGTGGGAAGATTGATGGTATATCCGGTTTCGGTCTTAAGTACGGTGTAAAGCTGGTTGTTGCCATAGAAGCCGTAACCAACGATTGCCTTGTTAGCGCCGTAAATCGGGTGGATGTTGTTGGGAGTTACCTTAGAGGTCGAGCTGCCGGTGTAGATGTTGAAGTAGGTATTGATATACGGCGTGGTAGTACCGGAATCATAAACCGAGAATACATAAGAGGTTTCGCTCGGATTCTCCTCGTCACCGGTATTAACAGTAGCAACGATATCGCCCATGAAGTCAGCATTTCTTGCGGTCGAAGTTGCAACGAATGCGCTAAGACCTGCAAAGTCAACCTCGTTACCATCCTCGTCATAGATAATAACACAAGCCATTCTTTCAGTAGCAGAGCTAACGCTACCAAGGATAGCCACAACTCTATTAGCACGGTTATTGATCCAGAACTCGTAAGTAGCACACAAATCAACGGAATCTCTAATACCAGCGTAGTCAAGATTCTCGTCGTACTCAATGAGGGTGATGGTGTTAGCACGGTAGCTTACGCCGTCCATTACGAAGTAAGCATCCTCGGTCATGGTGAGCAACGAGTAACCGTCAAGATTACCAACGCCCGCATATACGGTGTTGCCGTAATATCCGCCTGCTGCATAGGTGTCACCGGTTCCAAAGTAGGTGGAGAATCCGGCAGCAACGTTGTAGCTTGCAGAGTTAGACGGGAAGTTCTGATAGTAGAAGGTAACAGTATCTTCGCCAACAGTAAGGTCGAACGAAGCGGTGATAACCTCAAGCTCTACATCGTTGTAGTAAATGATATTGGTTTCGGTTTCCAAATTGGAAATCTTGTGGGTGGTGGTTACAGCTTCCTCACCTTCGCCCTCAACGATATCGAATGCATAGTATTCAATAACGCCCTGAGCGTTTCTGCTCCAGCTGATTGCGGAGGAGGTCTTGCCACCGTAGGTTACGCTCTTTTCGGAGATAACCATTTCTACGTTGTTACCGTCTCTCCAAGTACCAAAATACTCAGGTGCGAATGCGATCTGCAAAGCAAGAGTTGCTTCGGTATCCTTGTAAACGTCGGTAAGAACAATATCATTTTCCACCAATTCAAAGGTATACTCTACGCCGTCAACGATAAGAGTGTAAACACCCTCGTTTGCTGCAACGTAGGAAGCTTCCTTACCGCCAAGAGTTACGCTCTCACCGATAATGAGCTTGTACGAGGATCCTTCCCAAGTTCCGAAAAGCACGGATTCAATTTCGCCGATGCCCTCGGGACGATTGAACGAATAGGTCGAATTGTCAGCAAGGTTGATTGCAGTAAAGCTGCCATCAGCGATTGCCTTAAGTGCCATCCAAACCGTGCTACCCTCAGCATCTGCAAGCTTAAGTGCAAAGGAGGTTACGGTTTCTTCGTTTTCGGTATAGTCATAGTAGTAAACTACGTCTACTGCATACTCGCCGTCCTCGGTGATAAGAAGATCGCCATACTCGTTGAAGTAAAGCTTAACGCTGTCCTCACCGTGGGTGCCGTACCAAGTACCGTCGTAGTCGCCGCTAAGAGCAACCGAGCCGCCGAAGTTAACTTCGATGTCTTTTACAAGGTCATTTACTACGAGAGCGGTGCTATAAACACCCTCATAATCGGTAGCAATTGCCTTGATAACAATCTCATAATCAGTACCGAAAAGCTTCCAGCCGTTTCTGTTGTCGCCAAGAAGATTCAAGGGAACAAGACCGTTGTGCTTCTGGTAGTTGTAGGTGGTGCTGCCAACCTTCAAGGTAACAGCATCGGACAACCACGAGCCGGAGGTCTGCTTTTTGAGCTCGAGCTCATAATCAACTGCAGCATCGCCCTCGCCTACAGTTGCGGTATACTTACCAACGATATCATCCGCAAATCTTACTTCGGGAGCATAAAGCTCGATACCTGCGGTGCCATCGCTGAAGTATGCAATAGCATTGTATTTATAGTTGTAGGTAGAAGAGGTAGTACCAAACTTAACGTAAGTCTTGTAGTAACCAACTACGCTATAGCCGTAGGTTACGCCGTTTACAACAATGTTATAAACGTCCGCATTTCTTCCGCCGTCGGTAACCGTATAAGAGGTAGCAGCAACGCCGTTTACGTATACGCCGGTCTCATCAACAAGAACGGTATATTCTACGTTGTTAAGAGTACCAACCCAGTAGCCATGCAAGGTCTTATCCTCGAATACAACTACCGTGGGCTCTTCGTCAACAACCTTGGTAAGAGTAACGGTGCCATCGCCTACAACAAGCGTAATAGCTTCGCCATCGAAAGCGAACGAATATACGGTTTCGTTATAGGTGAACGAATACGGATATGCCTGTCTGCGAGAGTAAACGAGATTGGTTACAGCTTCGCCACCAAAGAGAAGTCCGTCTACAGACAACTCGATGGTATAGGTTTCGTCTTCGTCAGCATAGTTACCCTGCTGATCTGCAGTGAACGTTGCGGGCTGAGTGCCTTCCTTGTAAAGGGTAAACTCGTCATAATTAGTAAAGTTGAAAATAGTAATGGTGTTGCCGTTTACGGTGATACGATAGAGAGTTCCATTCACTCTGAATCTGTACTCGCTGCCGTAGTCATCATACTCGCTACCCTCAGCATCGTTGAAGGTAATAACGTAATCGGTAATAACAAGGATGTTTTCGTCATCCAACCAAGTGCCGCGGTATCCCTCGGGGATAGGCTGCTGAACGGGTACAATATAAAGCTCTGCGCCGTCTTCCCAATCGCCTACAATGAAATCAACATATTCGCCTGCAAAAGTAAACGAATACAAGGTTCCATTAAAGGTGAAGGAGTACGGATAGCTTTGACCAGCTTTATAAGCAAGACCGGTTACAGCTTCCTTGTCTTCGCCAAAGAGAACTGCATCAGCGGTAATCTCGATGGTGTATGTAGCGCCGGTATCAACGCTGGTACCGGTATAAACACCCTGCTGCTGCTCGGTGAATTCTACGGGATCCGGCTCGGGATCGGGCTGAGCACCTTGCTTAGTAAGGGTAGCTTCTCTCCAGCCGTCTTCCAAATCAGCAAAGAAGGTGTTTTCGTTTGCGTTGTAGGTAAGTACAACGTGATAAGTCATATAAGCATCAACAGCAGTAAAGCTATATCCGCCTGCGATTACAGCAACGTCGCTAACGGTGCAATCAGCATCGATAAAGTACATTGCTACGCCTTCACCGCTAAGGGTGATTCTTACAAGATAGTTATTAAGAGTGGTTTCGCCCTCCCAAACACCGTAGTGTGCGGGGTCGATTACAACCTGAGTACCGGGTTCTTCGGTACCGGCCTTAGTAAGGTTGATTTGTGCCTGAGAAGCCCAGTTAAGAACTGCGGTGTTTCCGTTAAAGGTAAGGGAGCAACGGAGACCCTCTTCCGGATCGTTGCTGCCGATGTAGAACCAGTAAGCGCCCTCGGTAAACTCGATGTCAATTGCATCATAGCTTTGGAATCCACCGTAGGTAACATTGATACCGGTTTCGGTAACGGTTACTACAAAATCCATACCCTGGAAGCTTCCGTTCCAAGTGCCCTGCTCTTCCTGGCTGAAAGTTACGGACGGAGCGGGAGTTTCGGGTCTTTCAAACTCGCCTACATAGTACAAGTCTTCTGCTTCTTCGTCAGAACCACCCCATGCAATACCTTCCTCAGGAAGAGACATCTGGAAGCCAATTCCGTTTGCAGTAAAGCTTATACCAACAATTTGAGTATGACGGCGATCCCAAGTAAGAGTGATATCGCTACCCTCGTAAACGTTGCCGCCGTAGGTTACCCAAGCTTCATCAGCGGAGATAGCAAAGGTATAGATAAGACCTTCCCAAACGCCGTGGTATTCTGCCGGGATGCCATCTTCCTCTTCGCCGCCTTCAACTTCCTTAGTGAATTCGATTTCGTTGTCAGCGTCATTGCCCATACGAAGAGTTACACTGTTGTTGTTAAGGTTATACAAAAGGTATGTATCCTCGCCGATTACAAAGGTATAACCTGCCGGATCTGCAGAAGCTGCAATACCGGTAGCTGCACTATTGCCCCATCTGGTGGACAAGGTAATGGTGGTCTCGGTAACTACCATCGTGTAGCCACCGCCCAACCAAGTACCACGATAGCCCTCAGCTATGGTAAGAACTTCCTTAGTAAGGGTTACGGGATCATTGATACCGTAGGTGCAGTACATGGTGTTACCGCTAAACTCGAAGGTAATAAAGCCCTCGGGAATAGAAATTCTGCCGTACTCATCGAACTCGGTATATTCATCGCCGTTGATGGTAACCTTCTTAGGCTCGATTACAACTACGAAATCTTCGCCAGCGGAAACGCCTCTCCAAGTACCAAGCTGGTTGCCGGAGAATTCGTATTCTTCCTCATCCTCGCCGGGACCGGGAACGTCAGGACCGGGGCCGGGCTCGGTGCCTTCCTTGGTAAGATAAACGGTAGCATAGGTAGCCAAATTGCTAAGCCAAATCTCGTTTTCATACAAATACATCTGGTAATTTGTAGCGCCGATAGAGAATCTATACATATCTCCGTTGGGAGCATAGTCAGATCCATCTTCACCGTTGTAAACAACGCCGGTTTCGGTTACTACAAGGGTGTTAGTGCCGTCAGTCCAGGTGCCGTGGAAACCAGCGGGGATCGAAACGCTGGGTGCTACATAATCGTAGTTAGTAAACTCAACGGGAGGCATAGCGCCTGCAATACTAACCATTGCGGTGCCACCCTCGGGAGCAAACATAACGTAATTTACGCCATTTACGGTAAACGCAAGGTCAGTGCCCTGAATAGCAATGTTGGTTGCGTTATAGCTTGCCGGAGCGCCACCAGCTGCTCCAACGAGTGCAGCAATACCGTTTTCGGTAATGGTGAACTCATAGAAGCCGTCAGATGCAGCTCTTTCCCAAACGCCGTGGAAAGCTTCGGGAATCGAAACGCTGGGTACGGGGGGAACATAACTGTGGTTAGTAAACTCAACGGGAGGCATAGCGCCTGCAATACTAACCATTGCGGTGCCGCCCTCGGGAGCAAACATAACGTAATTTACGCCATTTACGGTAAACGCAAGGTCAGTGCCCTGAATAGCAATGTTGGTTGCGTTATAGCTTGCCGGAGCACCGCCTGCGCCTCCAACGAGTGCAGCAATACCGTTTTCGGTAATGGTGAACTCATAGAAGCCGTCAGATGCAGCTCTTTCCCAAACGCCGTGGAAAGCTTCGGGAATCGAAACGCTGGGTACGGGGGGCTCTACAGCTTCCTCAGCAAAGGTAACCGTGATGGTAACATCTTCGGTAACGTTCGTAAGAACATACATAGCTGCATCGTCGACATATGTAAGTTCAACTTCGCCCGCCATTACGGATTCTACCTCGTAGCCTTCCGCAGGAGCTACAACAACGTATGCAAATCCGCCGGGAGCAACGTACGGGCTGTAGAAGAGTACTTCGCCAAAATCTTCGTCGTTAACGTTTACGGTAACGGTAAAAAGATCGTCCTCAGCGTAGAATACCATATTCATAGGCTCGGTATCGCCAACCTCGAGCATCTCGCAAACAAATACGTCGCACTCGTAATCATCGTCTGCGTCCGCATCAGCTGCAACGTACTCTGCGTTTATTACGTAGAACTCGTCTTCGTCATCAACCGTAACAGTGAACTCAATTTCGAATTCGCCGTTTGCGCCGTCCCACGCAGTAATCTCTGCCACTGCGCCACTGGTAATCGTCATGGTGATATCGTCTTCTTCCACTTCGATTTCAACGCCCATATCGGGACAAATCCAAGTACCCCTGTACATTGCGGGGATACCGGTAGCAGCAACATCCTCGGTCTTGGTGTGGGTGTTGTCGTTAGCACAGGTAAACGTCTTTACGCCAGCAGTGTTGTACGTAGCGTCCTGAGTTACTGTACCCTCGCCCCATTCATGACCAAGCGCAGGGATGGTTTCTGTCACCTTATGGCCGTCGGTGCCTTCTTCGCAGCCGGAGCAAACCTTTACCTTACTACCGGTGGTAGTACAGGTTGCTTCGGTCACAATGGTCCATTCGCCATAAGTGTGCTCTGTATGCTCTTCGGGTGCCGGGCATGCTACCATCACAAAGGACGATATAGCAAGAGCAACCATCACAACGAGCATAAGCAGAATCTTACACATCTTTTGCTTTTTCATTATGAAAAGCCCTCCTAATAAAAATTTTTACATAATCATACAAATTGCATCATTGCAGTATTAGACAATTATGCACTTAGCAATATTATAACATATATAATGTATTTGTCAAGGGCTTGTGAAAAACTTTTTTATTTATTTTATGTTTTTTTGTGATTTTATCCGCACCTATTGTGTCCATACGTGTTTGCACTACCCTTTTGCACGCAAGATATGGAATAGTGTTCGCCGATCGCCTTACCATTAGATCCTTCGCTTCGCTATAGGATGACAGTGAGTAGGAAGCGAAGCCTCTTTTTGGGCGCGGCGAGCCTTTTCGTTAATCAAGTTGTCCTTGGAAAAAGCTAATAAAAATACAATCTTAAATAGCTCCATCTGATGCGGGAGCTGCCACGGCGTTAAGCGAGACTGAGGGAGAGACATATGCTTTTTAGCTAACCACGCCATTCTTGAGCTGAAGCATTTTTTAAGCGACGCTTGTTTATAAGGAAGCTTCGCCTTACATTTAGTTGCCTAAACCACTTATTACTGATAAGAACAATGAACGGTATTATTTCTGTGTTTATCAGTAATAACAATTCATTGTTTAGTAATAAATATATTTTTTTGAGTAATATATGTTGACAAGCTTGAAAAAGTATATTATAATAATTTTAGAGGTGAAAATGGAATGAAATATTCAGCAGAAAAGAAAAGAACTATAATATTATATTTGCTCGAAAAAATTTCCACAGGGACAACCGGCTTATCCGGCGTTGTTGCCAAGACATTTGGCATTAGCACAAATACGGTGCACACATATCTCAATGAGTTAATAGATGCCAATATAATAGAAAAGCAAAAACGCGGCGAATACAATTTGGTAACAAAACAAGAAAACTATATCTTTAAGAGAAGCCGCGGCGATTTATACACCGACACTGTCGCTTATGATAAATGCCTGAGCAAACTAATAAAGCATTTAAACGAAAACATTAAGCATATATGGATGTATTCTTTAAGCGAAATGGTTAACAACGTCATTGACCATTCTAACGCAGAAAATATGCTGGTGACGGTTAGCTATAATTACCTTACTACTAATGTTATGATAATAGATGACGGTATTGGTATTTTTGAAAAAATAAAAAATCACTTTTGTTTGTCCAGCCATGACGAAGCAATTTGCGAGTTATTTAAAGGAAAGCTAACCACCGATGAAACCAATCATTCCGGCGAAGGAATCTTCTTTACTTCAAAAATGATGGACATGTTTGTGATATCTTCAAGCGGAAAGATATTCACTACATCCAAATACGACAATGAGTTTATTTTTGATATAAACGAATGTGCATCGGGAACTTGTGTAAATATGTCACTTTCTAACTTTACAAACAAAAGTGCGGGGGCGGTTTTCGCTTTATATTCTGATGTAGATGGCGGCTTTTCAACAACTCGCATACCCTTGAAAAATATTTTTGATTCCGCACCCGTTTCTCGATCACAAGCAAAACGCATCTGCAATCGTTTGGAAAATTTTGAAGAAGTGATTCTTGATTTTGAGGGCATTGGATGGATGGGACAAGGCTTTGCTCATCAGTTGTTTGTTGTATACAAAAATTCCCACCCCACCGTTTCTCTTGTGCCAATAAACATGAATGAAAATGTTGCCAATATGTATAACCACGTTTTAAATTCAAACTGATTTAAGCAAACAAGTTAAAAAAAACCTCAATCGATCTCATTCGACTGAGGTTTTTTACAACAAAAGCCTCTGCTTTGCCACAGAAGCTTTTTGATACAACCGATTTGGGATACGGCAACCCATCCTCTCTTTATATCCTTATTATAGTAGAAGCCCTACCTTATAAAGCGGCGTTAATTGGTTTTTGTTACGCGCTTGCCTTACTCCACCTTTTTGCCGCGGAGCGCCGCGGTAATCATAGCCTCACTTGTTGCAAGATCTTGGCGGCGGTTTACTGCCGTCCCATTGATAACCAGCTCGAAGCTGCAGCCAAGTGCCGATGCCGCGTTTTCGCAAAGAACTATGCGCGACATATAAATTTGCATGTACTCGAACGGCGAGCTGATTTCGTTCATGTAGATGAACAGGCTGATGGTGTTAGTGTCCTTATCCACCGTAATAAAATTCTTTTTGATAGAAAGATTTACGCGGTCGTGAATATCGTTGAGATTATATTTATCTCGGCGAACTCTGCTACGGTGCGCGTCACTTTTGTCGGCGATAATAAGGGCGGCGCAAACAGCATTAACCGGCTTGCCGATTTCCTCCTCGTGGTTGCCGATTGCCGCTATTACCGTGCCAAGCTCTACGGGATCCATGCCCATATCGGACAGAATTTCGTGACTCATTACCGCGCCCGAAATGCCGTGACTGCGGCGGTTGACAGCATTGCCGATGTCGTGAATCCAGCCGGCGATTGCACCAAGCTCTACCGTCCTATCGTCGTAGCCAAGCTCGGACAGAATCTCACTTGTTGCGCGGCTGACAAACGACACGTGACGGATTCCGTGCTCGGTGTAGCCCATAACCTCGAGGTTATGGTTTGCCGTATCAATGAACGCCTTAATTTCGGCATTTGCCTTAATATCTGCAAGCGTAACCTTATTTTTGGACATTTGGGTTCTCCTTTATATAGATGTAGTCGGGGTCGGACGAAAAGTCGCGCTCCTCGTCCACGATGCCGCCGAGTGACTCGATGGCATTGCGAATTTCGATATAGTCTGCGTACGATGAAGACGAAAGCGCACGGTACAGCATGGGCGCACAGCGTTCGTCACCGTAGCGAGCCAGGTAGCTTGCATAAAGCGCAAGATTGTCGCCACTTGCAAACTGCTCGACAAGAAGCTGATAAACGCGCTCGTCCTTGCCTCCGCACGATAGTATTTCGGCAATTGCCATTTTTACGTGCTCGTCCGCTCCTTCGATTAGTTCCAAAAGCACGTCACGCACGCCATCGGGGTCTTCCTTTAGGCTGTCCACTACCAGCTCAAAAAGCTCGCTATCGTCCGTTTGCGTAAGCAGCTGAGCAAACGCCTCGGCAGGAATCTTATTCATGTTGCGAAGCAGCTCCGCCGCACAATAGGCAAGCATTGAATTGCCCTCGTACAAAAGCGGAACCAGCACTCGCTCGTTGTCACGGCTTTGAAGCGCCTCCATCACGGTAAGCGAGGGCGCGCCTAAGTAGCATTCCTCGATAAGCTCCTGCGACAGCTCACCGTCCGACATAGACGAGATTATACCGCGCGGGCTGTCCATAAGAGCGTCACAGTATTCGTTGTACCATCTTTCGTACACCTCGCCCAGTTCCTCCTCGTGAACATGTCCTATCTTCAAAACGTAATCCGAAAACAGCTTGTTAAATTCGTACATATTATCTCCTCTTAGATATGGCGTGACCCTTGGTCGGCTTATCGTCGTCACTTATGTGCAAAATCGCTCTTGCGTGCAAAAATTCCTCGGACGTACAGCCAAATCTTGTACATGCGTCATCTTTGTCTACTATGGTTGTAGATATCTCGTACAGCACCGCCGCGACCACCTGCTTTGCAAGCGAAGCCGCCTCGTCGCTACTTCGCATCACCGTACTGATTTTGTCTACGGCTATTGCAAAATCCTTTTCGAAAAACAGATCCTCGATTGCGAGGTACGTAAGCACCTCGCAGTACGCGGCACGTAAGCTGTTGGGCGAATCGGGCGGATTAACCTCTATGGTTTTTAGTGCGTTTTGTGTAACGAGCTTGATTTGCTTGTCCTTGCCGCCAAGAATTTTTCGCCGCAAAATGGGCTTTTTTACGTCGCTCGATATGAACGGGTCGACAAGAAGCTCTTTGGTCAATGCGTCAAGCTCGGGAAGCTTGCTTATGGCTACGCCGAGCGCCGCCTGCAACGCTTGGTTTATCGAGCACTTGTACGCCCACTTTATAAGCTTTTTTGCCTCGTCGGTCGTCAAGTCCCCACCCTCTAAGAGTATGTGCGAAAGCTTTTCACCCCATTCGTTGCCGATTTCAAGCTTCTCGCGCATAAGGCTTGGCACACGGTTCTCTTTTAGGCGGCGAGCAAGCTCGTGCGCTTCAATATCCTCGGGGAACACCGCACAAATTTCATTCATTATTTCCAGTGCCTCGTCATACTTGCCCTGATGCAGTCGCACATCACCCATGCACAGCAAAAGCACCTTGTCGTACGGACAGTATTGTAAGGCTTTGTTTACGTGTTTTTCTGCCTCGGCGAAGTGACCGTAGCTGCATAGACACAACGCAACTTTTATGGTATCGTCAACGCCTTTTTCTTGCAAAGTGTCCAAAATCTTTATTGCCGCTTCCACGCCGTCTCGGTCGCCCTTAAAGTCGTGCGCTATAACCTTGGTGATATGCACGTCAACGCTCTCTGAGCCGCGCGCTATAATGTCGTCCAAAATAGCGATTGCTCCGTCCGCATCATCCCTACTAAGCTTAAGCGATGCGCTGGCATACGCGGCGGATTCGTATTGAAACGAGTCCTTGCCGATTGAGTCAAAAAGCCTTTCGGCTTCCTCGTGATTACCCGTGTGAGCACAAAAGATTGCTTCATCCATCAGCGTCGATTGGTCGCGCCAATCGTAACGGTTGGGCTCTTGCGGCGGAGAATCTGCAAATAAGCCGTCAAGATCGCTGTCCTCTATGCACTCGGACAGCTCCGAAAACATTTCAAGAACGTTTTGATCGCCGCTCATTTGCTCTTGCATATAAAAAGCCGCAGCCGCGCCGTCCTCGTCACGCAGGCATTCTAAAATCCCGTCAAAGATACGCGGATCCTTGGGCTTAAAGTCATACGCTTTCAGATAGCAGCTAAACGCCTCGTCATAAAGCCCCATCTCCACGTAGGTGTCCGCTATAAATGCGTACACCTCCTCGTTTTGCTCGATGTCGCGTTGCAAAAACGCATAATGAAGAGCCGATTTGAAATCGCCCTTATCGAACATTTTTTGCGCCGCCGAAAGATAGTCAAATTGCTTTTTGTTCATCTTTTAACCTTTTTAGCGACAAAATACGTCCTATCCTTTTTTGCCGTCTTCTTTACCGAAAAGCCCTCAAGCGCAAGCTCATTTAGTATGGCTTCGTCCGAATGTATGTACTGCGTCTGAGTATCGGTAAGCTTTTTGTACAAGCGTCCCTCCGGCACGAAAAAGCTAAGCTCCATTTCCACGCGGTCACGGCATAAAAAGTTTTCCCATACGTACGTTATGCCGCCTTGTGTGTCGGTATAAACGTTGTTTCCAAGCACCTCGCGCAGCTTGTATTCGTTGCTGATATCAAAGATAAGTACGCCACCGTACCTTAGATTTTTGTACGCCGCCCTAAAAAACGATCGAGGATTTTTTAGATAATTTACGACGTCGCACATGGCTGTAATAAAGTCCATCTCTCCGCCTAAATTAAGCTGCTGTGCGCTTTGCAGCACCGTAGGAATATCAAGCCCCGCCTCGCGGAATTTTTGCGCGGCTACCGTAAGCATCCCCGGCGAGCTGTCTATTGCAATCACCCGATTGCCGCTTAGCGCAAGGCGCATCGCCACCTCGCCGCTTCCGCACCCAACGTCTGCTCCGCGCTTGCCGCTGCCCACCTTGCCCAAAGCAAAGTCTATCCACGGACGGCGGGAATCCATAAACAAGTCGTAGTACTGCGAAATTACCTCGTACATTATTTTGCCTTAGCCTTCTTTTTGTTCTTTGCTTTGGTCGGCTTGTTTTGCTCGATTACAGCCGAGAAAATCAAATTGTACACGTAGTGACCGTAAATCGTCCATACGCAAACGATATAAGACACGCCCACCATCGCAAGCGCCAATACTATAAGCATCTGGACAAACATAGACGTGTTCAAAAGGAACAAAAGTCCAACGGGCACCATGGAAAACAAGAAAATAATAAGGTTTTGGACAACAAATGACACCGCAAAATGAAATGCATTTTTAAGCAGCTTACCAAAAGGCAGGCTGTACATTACCTCTTGCGTCATAGCATAGAACGAAACAGTAAGAGAGAATACAAGTGCAAGCACGTTTACCGCAATGGTGACTATTTTCCATGCAAGGTGAAGGTCGGGATTGCCGTAAAAGTTGAGCGCAAATTCAAGTGAAAGATACAAAAGCGCGTTTACAAGTCCAATCCACATAAAGGGCACGAAGTGATTTTTGATTCCCTTAAAAAACTCCTTGCTGACCTTGGTGTTATAGCCGAGCGACTCGTACTTGATTACGTTAAACGCACCCGCAAGTCCAACAAAAGCTATGATAATGCACGGAATAAGAAGCAACGCCCTAAAAATATTGTTGTTGTAAACAAGATTTGCGTAAACCTCTTCGCTGTCGCTGATTACGGGATAGCCAAGTCCGTAATTTGCACTAAACGGCGTGTACTTGCCGTAGTCGAAGCCCTTGTACGCAATAAAGATGAGCGCCGCAAGCACGGGGAGTAGAAAGAGTACCATCCACCAATTCACCTTTGCCATGTTGCCCATCTTGCCGAAAAATACGTTGCTGAACAGCTTGAATCTACCACCCTCTTGGTAGTTTTTTACGAGGTACTCGTGGTTGTATTCGTCCACCGTCAGCTTTGTTAATAATTCTCTTCTCATAATAAGTATCGCCTTAATTCATTTTTGCGAATAAAACTATCCACAATGCCATTATAAACTATTTTTAAGATAAAAACAAATGATTTAGCTTGCTTTATCAAAATTTCTTAGTGAGGGTCATTTTTTGACATATTACTACATAGACTATCCGTGTCACTAATTCGTGCGGAGGTCTTTATGAACAAACAATTTTCGCTTGGCGTAGTGGGCGCAACAGGTCTTGTCGGCAAAACCATGCTTGCCGTTTTGCACGAGCGCCGCTTTCCCGTATCACAGCTGGTGCTTTTTGCCGAAAGCGACGGCGTTGCCGATACCCCCTTTGGCACGTTGCCCGTGCTTGCTCTTACGCAAGCGAACGTGTATCGCAATCCGTGCGACCTCGCTCTTTTTGCGGTTAGTAGCGAAATCAGCATAAGGTATGCTCAAATTTTTGCCACGATGGGCACAGTCGTTATCGACAACTCGTCTGCTTGGCGCATGGACGACAGCGTTCCTCTTGTTATTCCCGAGGTGAATCCCGCCGCCGCCTTTTTGCATAACGGTATTATCGCAAACCCCAACTGCACCACCATTCAGATACTTACAGCAGTTGCACCTCTATATCGCAAATTCGGCTTAGACCGAATGATTGTCAGCACCTATCAGTCCGTTAGCGGCGCAGGTGCGATGGGTCTGTGCGAGCTTGAAAGCGGCGTGGACGGCTTTTTTGAAAAGCCCATAAAGAACAATCTTCTGCCAAAAATCGACAGCTATATAGACGGCGGCTATACGGGCGAGGAGCTTAAAATCATAAACGAAACGCACAAAATCCTTTCGGGTCAAATAAGAGTAAGCGCCACCTGCGTGCGTGTGCCCATCACTCGCTGTCACGGCGCAAGCGTTAACCTTAGACTAAAGACCCCCGCAACGCTTGGCGAGGTAAGTCAAGCCTTACGCGAGGCTCAGTCCGTTACCGTGGGCGATATCCCCACTCCCACCGACTGCGTGGGCGGCGACGGCGTTACCGTGGGCAGACTTCGCCGTGACGAGAGCGAGGCAAACTGCTTTAATATGTGGATTGTGGCAGACAACCTGCGAAAAGGTGCGGCGACCAACGCCGTTCAGATTGCAGAGCTTCTTATTAGGTGAGGTAAAATTTATGTCAATTTTTTCGGGCACAGGAGTTGCGTTGGTTACACCCGCAAGCAATAGCGGTATTATTTTTTCGGCGGCAGAAAAGCTTCTTGCTCACGTAACAAGCGGCGGCGTGGATGCCCTTATTGCGCTTGGCACTACGGGCGAAGCAAGCACCTTGACCTTGGGGCAAAAGGAAGAGTTCGTGCGATACGTAAGGGCGCATTCATCGCTTCCGCTAATTGTGGGAACGGGCGGAAATGACACTAACGTAGTAACGAATTTGTGTCAGCAAGCACAAAAATGGGGTGCAGATGCACTGCTGATTGTAACGCCATATTACAACAAATGCACGCAAGACGGCGCGCTTGCTCACTACCGCCATATCGCCGCTAACGTACATATTCCCATTATCGTTTATAACGTGCCGAGCAGAACGGGCTTCAATCTTTTGCCACAAACCATGGCTCGCATTGCCGAGCTTCCGGGAATTGTGGGCATTAAGGAGGCAAGCGGAAATATGGCTCAGATCCAAGAGTGCTTGCGAATTGTCCCCGCCGACCTTTACTGCGGCGACGACGGACTGACTGCGGCATCCATGGCTATGGGCGCCAAGGGAGTGATTTCGGTTGCGGCAAACACCGCACCTGCTCTTATGAGCAGAATGACAAGCATGGCGCTGTGCGGAAATATTGCTTCCGCCACCGCTTTGCAGCTCAGGCTCTTGCCCCTTATAAACGCACTTTTTGCAGAGGTCAACCCTATCCCTGTAAGGGCATCACTGCAAATGCTTGGGATTGACGTAGGCGACCCCAGATTGCCAATTACCGAGCTTACAGCCGAAAACAAGGCTAAGCTACGCCGCGCTATGGAGGACTTGAAATTATTATGATACGTGTCTTTATTTTTGGAATTTCGGGCAGAATGGGTCAAATTCTTGCCCACAATCTACCTGACGACTTTACTCTTTCGGGGTGCGGAAATTCAAGCCGCATTGACGAAGCTCCGTCCGACGTAATTATCGACTTTTCGGCGGCAAGCGCCACCCAAAAGGTGACCGCTCTTGCCGATAAGCTTAATTGCCCACTGGTTATTGCGACCACGGGTCAAAGCGAAAGCGATATAGCCCAAATAAACGACTGCGCACGCCGTCACGCCGTGCTAAAATCGGGCAATATGAGCATTGGAATCAACCTTATGGCACACCTTTGCGAAATGCTTAGCGGCGTTGGCAAATGCGAAATTATCGAAACCCATCACGACAAAAAGCTTGATGCGCCCTCGGGTACCGCGCTTATGCTAAAAGACGCCTCGGGCGCAAGTACAATTCATTCCTTGCGGCTTAGCTCGGTTGTTGGCGAGCATAAGGTGGTTTTTGGATTAGACAACGAGACTATCACACTCACCCACTCTGCGTGTGACCGCAAGCTGTTTGCTCTCGGCGCACTCAAGGCGGCACGGTGGCTGATTAACCAGCCGTACGGACTGTATTCATTTGACGACTTTTTGTCCTCAAAGAAGCACCCTTCATTATTTCATTCAGAGCGCTGAAAAGCGGAGGTCATTATGGAAAAGGAAACAAAAAAACAGCATTCAATCGAGCTAAGCAACAGATGCAAGTGCAGTATGAGCGGCATCGACAAGGTTATTTCCTCGTCAGATACGGCAATCGTTCTCTCGTCCTCGCACGGCGGCTTGGAAATTGCGGGCAAAAATCTGAAAATAAGCAAATACGACGTGGATGACGGCTCGCTTTGCTTCGATGGCGAGCTTGACAGTATAAAATATTCCGCGCCCAAGGTGCCGCTGCTTAAGAGGATATTCAAATGATTGCCCAGCTACTACTTTGCGCCTTTTGCTTTGCACTCGGCGGCGTAAGCCGTTTTTGCTTCGTGGGCGTAACGGCGGTAGAAAACAGACTAAAAAACAAGTTTTCTACCTTTATGCTCGACCTTGGCTGGGCAATCTTTACCGTTGCCGCCCTTATGTGCGTAATCTTCGTGTTTAACAACGGAATCACCAAGCCGTATATGCTTATCTCGGCACTCCTCGGCTTTTGCATAATAGCAATTTTCGTGTAACGTATATTAGCTTTTGCAACAATATCCACGATAAACAGTTAATTTAAGCGGCTAAAAAACAACCATAATACAACAAAAAAAGCAAGAGTAAAAAACTCTTGCTTTTTTGTATAATTCTTATTTAGATCTTCCAAACGGTAGGCTTCCAAAATACATAACGCCAATAGTTACCCTCGCCGCTCGGTCTATCTTTACTATAACAATACAGCGTTGCGCTTTCGTCAAAAATCGGGTAAGTCGCTTTTTCCGGTATCTGCCCCCAGTATATTTTTGCATCTAAAGACACGTTCGTCCAGTCATTTTCATTTCCTTCATAAAAGACCTCAGTCAAATTATCACACTTCACAAAAGCCAATCCGGCAATTTTTTCTATGTTGATTAGAATAAAAATCTTCTTCAAGCTTTCACAACCATAAAACATTTCCTGCGGAATTTCAGTAATCCCTTCCCCCAGTTTTACCTTTCTTAAATTAACACATTCGCTAAACAAACCTTTCCCGATGCTTTCTACACTATCCGGAATTTTAATTGTCTTAATACTTGTTTCGCTAAAAGCGTAGTCCCCTATCGTTGTTACATTTTTCCCTATTTTAACTCTCTTGAGTTTAGTTGCTCCTGCAAATGCGGCATCTCCCATAACGGTTACACTTTTTGGTATTTTTATCTCTTTGATACTCGTATTCTCAAACGCACCGCTTCCAATTATCGTAACGTTTTTTCCTATTTTTACTCTTTTAAGTCTTACCGCATCTCTAAAAGCATTATTTTCTATCATTGTTACACTTTTAGGAATTTTGTACGCAGTCGACTCTTTTTGTGCAGGATATTTAATTAACGTGGTCTTGTCTTTGGAATACAAGACGCCATCCTTTGATATAAAATTTTGATTGTCCTTACTTACGTTAATTTCCTTAAGGTTATATGTGTCCAGAAAAGCGTAGTCGTCAATAACTTTTACACCACTACCTATGTTAATTCGTTCAACTGACGCTTTCCAAAAAAACATATCGCCCAAATTCATTATACTGTCCGGAATTGTTATAGCTTTTAAAAAAGCACAATTTTCAGAACTACCAAACCGCCAGATCCCAATCTCCTTTACAGGCAAGCCATTGTATTCCTCGGGGATAACTAAATGTCTGCCTACGTATTTGCCGATTCCTGCTACCGAGTAAAACGTGCCGTCCTCGGATAGCTCGTATTCAAGCAAAGTCGGGTCGCCGTCACCCTCGCCCCAATCGGTATTTTCGCAAGACGCAACCATAAGCACCGAGCAAGCTACGATAAGCATTAGTCCCATCAAGGTCAATATCTTTTTCACGAGGCACCTCCATTTTCTTTTACTGTAATATTTTACCATATATTTATCACATTGTCAATAGGTATTTTTGTAAAATTTTTGTATTCCGCCCAGATTGCTGCGCTTCGCTCGCAATGATAGACACAGCCTGTTTTGGGCGCGACTTATCGAAATATACAAAAACGACCACTACGTGCGGTCGTTTTTTTGTATTGTTATTATCTAAGTCCCGGGAAGCCGTTTCGGCGAAGTACGTCGTAAACTACGATTGCAACCGAGTTGGCGAGATTAAGCGAGCGTAACGCCTCGCCCATCGGAATACGGATTGCGCTGTCGGGATTGTCAAAAACAAGCTTTTGGGGTAGTCCCTTTGTTTCCTTGCCAAACAGCAAAAACGATTCGTCGGGGATTTCCACATCCGTATAGGTCCGCTTCGCCTTGGTGGAAAGATAGAAGAACTTGCCGCCCTCGTTTTTTGCAAAAAAGTCATCGAGGCTGTCGTAATAAAATATCTCTACCTTGTCCCAGTAGTCAAGCCCTGCGCGCTTAACCGTGCGGTCGCTTATTTCAAATCCAAATGGGCGCACAAGGTGCAATCTTGCACCGGTACAAGCACACGTTCTTGCAATATTCCCGGTATTTTGCGGAATTTCCGGCTCTACCAAAACGACGTTTATCATACGATTATGTTCACCAATCTGCCCTTGATAACGATTACCTTTTTGACAGCCGCACCCGAGAGAAGCTCGGTTATCTTGCTGTCGCCAAGAACTGCACTCTTTATTCCCTCGTCGTCAAGCGAGGTGGACACAACCATCTTTGCACGCATCTTACTGTTGACCTGAATTGCTATTTCTACCTCGTCCTTTACAAGCTTGCTCTCGTCACAAATGGGGAACTGCTCATTGAAAATACTGGGTGCAAAGCCCATACGCTCGTGCATTTCCTCGGCAAAGTGCGGTGCTATAGGTGCCATAACTCGAATAAGCTTTTCGCAAGCGTCAAACAGCAAGTCGCAGCTTTCGCACTTGTACATCGTGTTGACAAGCTCCATAATGCGCGCCACAGCCGTATTGAACGAGAAATGCTCCATATCCTCGGTAACACGCTTTATGCAGTAGTTAACGGCGTATTCAAGCTCGCGGCGGCTACTTGCGTCGGTGCTTTTGCCCCTACTTGCGATTGCCGTGTCCACAATTCGCTCTACGCGGTCAAGGAACTTGCTTATCGACTTGATGCCGTCGTCGTTCCACGGTCCGCCCTCTGCGTACGAGAAGCCAAACATAAGGTACATACGAAGAACGTCCGAGCCGTATGCCTGAATAAACTCGTCGGGATTGACGGTATTGCCCTTGGACTTGGACATTTTTTCGCCATCCGTGCCGAGAATCAAGCCTTGGTGAACAAGTGAGGTAAACGGCTCGTCAAATTTAAGATATCCCATATCTCTAAGCGCCTTGGTTATAAAGCGCGAGTAAAGCAGATGCATGCAAGCGTGCTCCGCGCCGCCCACGTACTTATCTACGGGAAGCATTTTGTTGATGAGCGCGGGGTCAAAGGGCTGATCTCCGTTCTTGCTGTCGGGGTATCTAAGGTAGTACCAGCTGCTGCAAACGAAGGTATCCAGCGTATCGGGGTCACGGTGCGCCGGTGCGCCGCAAATCGGACATACGGTGTCTATAAAGCTGTCGCATTTGCGAAGCGGGCTTTGACCGTCGGGCGTAAAGTTTACATCATACGGAAGCCTTACCGGCAAGTCCTTTTCGGGCACGGGAACTGCGCCGCAGTGGTCGCAGTGAATTATGGGAATGGGTGCGCCCCAATAGCGTTGGCGCGAAACCGACCAGTCCCTAAGGCGGTAATTGATTTTTATGCCGCCAAGGCCGCGCTCTGCCAAGAAGCCCAAAATCGCTTTTTTGCCCTCGGCGGTGGTAAGGCCGTCAAACGAGCCGCTACCAACCAAAATTCCGTGCTCAACGTACGGTAATTCGTCCTCTCCGCTTGCCGCCTTGATTACTCTTGTAATTTTGTGTCCAAACTTTTTAGCAAACTCGAAGTCGCGCGTATCGTGTGCAGGAACGCCCATTACTGCGCCTGTTCCGTAGGTCGCAAGGCAGTAGTCTGCAATCCAAACGGGAATATTCTCGCCCGAAATGGGGTGCGTGCAGTACGCACCGGTGAACACACCGGTCTTTTCCTTGGCGGTGCTGAGTCTGTCTATGTCGCTTGCCTTAGATGCCGCAAGCTTGTATTCCTCGACTGCTTTTTTGCAGTCGGGGGTTGTAATCTTATCCACAAGGGGGTGCTCCGGCGCAAGAACAACGTAGCTAACGCCCATAAGCGTATCGGCGCGCGTAGTAAATACGGTTATTTTGTCCTCACCAATGGGGAATACTACCTCGCCGCCCTCGCTTTTTCCTATCCAGTTGCGCTGCATTGTAAGCGTTTTTTCGGGCCAGTCCAGCTTATCCAAGCACTCAAGCAGCTCCTCGGCGTACTCGGTGATTTTGAAGAACCACTGGGTCATATTCTTACGCACTACATCTGCCCCGCAACGCTCGCACTTTCCGTCTACAACCTGCTCGTTGGCAATAACGGTATTGCACGAGGTACACCAGTTGACAGGCGATTGCTTTTGATACGCAAGTCCGTGCTTATACAGCTGCAAAAAGAGCCACTGCGTCCACTTATAATACTCGGGCGACGACGTGTACATAAATGCCGACCAGTCGAACATTCCGCCGATCGAACGCAGCTGCTTTTCCATTGTGGCAATATTCTTGTTGGTGCTGTCCTCGGGATGAACACCCGTCTTTATTGCGTAGTTTTCTGCCGGCAAGCCGAACGAGTCAAAGCCCATAGGCTGAAAAACGTTGTAGCCCTGCATGCGCTTGAATCTTGCAAAGCTGTCCGCCGGGCCATAATTGTACCAGTGTCCAAGGTGCAAATTCGAGCCGCTGGGATACGAGAACATTTCCAGCACGTAATACTTCTTTGCATCGCTTTCGCTGTCGAATCTGTTGATACCGTTCTTTTCCCAAAAGTCCTTCCACTTTTGTTCTACCGATTTATAATCCATATTTCCGCCTCTAACAATTAGTTACCCATAATTATATAACATCACACGCCTTTTAGTCAAGTGTTGCAAGGGCAAATTCAAGCCTTAATACAAAAGCGCAAATCGAACAATCGACTTGCGCCATCTGTTGTGTGTTTTTTTCGCTACGTCTAATCTTGCTTTGTCCAAATTATCGGCGTTTCACCATCGGTATCGTAATGCCAATAGTTGCCGTCATACGCCGAGCCGTCCTCGCTAAGCTCTGGCTCGGTCTCGCTGTAATAATAAATGGTAGCGTTTGTCAAAGAATTGTTATAAGACTCTATAGATATTTCGTCCCATTCCGCCGCAGCACCCTTGTAAAAAACCGTAGTTAGCGCACGGCAATTAAGGAAGGCACTATCGCCAATACTCTTTACTCCACTGTCTATAGTTACGCTTGTTAATGCACTGCAATAATAGAACGCATCCTCGCCTATACTTTCCACACCATCAGAAATTACAACACTTGTTAAGGATCGGCAATAATAGAACGCCTTTGTGCCTATGCTCGTCACCCCATCCTTAATAATAACGCTCGTTAAAGAAGTGCAATTGTCAAATGCACGCGCCCCTATGCTTAGTCCGTCACCGTCAATTATTACGTTTTTTAATGAGTAGCAATAGGCAAATGCATTCTCTTCTATAATCTTGACCGAATCAGGTATTGTTATGCTCGTTATTTCGAAACCAGCAAAGGCATCCCTTCCTATAATTACTATACCATCGGGAATTACGTTGGTATTACATGCGGCTATAAGAGTATTGGTGGCTTTTTCGATTATAAAAGCTATTTGATCAAGGAGTTTTAGAAAATTTTGCCGCTATTATTGCCACTTTCGCAACGCCTGCCCCACAGTCATCTCCCACGCGCAAGCGAAAGATCTAGTGGGGCAAAATCCCCTCGTGGGTTACATAAGATTTTACAGCGCAATTCTCGGTAGCATAAATAATACAAAGCTATATCACGCCATATGGTTGTTTTTTTATAAAAATATGGTATAATAATTGTAAATATTTTGACAAAGGAGGACGAATAATGTATAACGTGATTAAATCAAACGACGATATTCTGTATTTTCTCGAAAAGACCAACGCACTGCACGATGGGTATATCATCGGAATCCAGTATGAAAATAATGGAATATCCCAGACAGAGAACGGACATTCTTTTAATCCTGAACAAACAAAGTTAGTTCTTAAAATACTTGTCACCAGCATCTGTGATTCCATCGTAGAAATTGAATTCGAAAGTCTGTTAGAGTGGCAGATAAAAGACAGCCAATGTGAGATTACAGATACTACCGTTATGTTTGATGACCATAATTGGATTATTTGGTCGGACGAACCCAATATCAGCATTGATGAAGTGAAAAATGGTTCATACGCTATTGCGAGATCTATGAAATGGAGAATTGTAGAATAGAAATTGTGTACGCAGAGATTCGCCAACTCCAACGCAAGCAGTAAAACTAAGCAAAGAAAAGATGGCACAAAAATATATGACGAAAACTTTTTTCGCTATATTTCGCTATATACTGTAAAGGCACCATCTGCAACACATATAACCGATAGCTGCATTAAATTAATTTTTTCAAAGAGGTCATCTTTATGAAGCGCTACAAATCTAATTATCTTTTTACTTCTAGTTTTAATTTTTGCAATATGTCTTTGACAATTTCTTCCTGCATTCTTCTCCCTTTGCTCATATTATTCCCAAATAAGGTAGGATGGAAAGCCTTATTACTGTTTTATCTTTTTTTAATCGCATTTTTTTCATTACTGGAAATATAATTCATTTTCTAATAAGTTTATTTTCAAAACATACCGTATTTATTGATGAAGAAGATAAACTAACAGTGAAAGGAAAGAAAATAAACACTCAATCTATACAGCTCAAAGATGTCAAACATGTAGTATTCGACCAAGGAGAAGTGTCAAGACACCGCTGTATAAAACCTTGTTCGATAACTATGCACACGCATAGCAATTCATTGACTATAAATAATCCCTCATTTTTTATGATGTGTCAACTGCGAAAAAGGTTGAAGAATGCCACTTTCAAATTCAACAACTACAAAAGCTATATAATTTTGTTCAGTATTTTCACTACTATTTCTCTTATTATAAGTATTATCTTTAGAATATTGTTGGCAAATATATAAACTTTTCATATAATGTGTACTTTTTTTGTACACAAATGAGCAACCGCAAAGCAAAAATAGCGATGGCGAAGCATTTCACGGCTTTAATGGAAAAAAGCACCTACCTTAACAGTAAGTGCTTTTGCTTATTAACATTGGTATATAAAACAAGTCAGCTCGTGGAGCTTCTCTGCTCCAAGGCATTACTTTTCTACTGCTTTTATGCTTCGCAGGTTCTTATGTCTTATTAGCTCGGCT
>JAFVXY010000014.1 GCA_017500845.1 Clostridia bacterium | reverse complement strand
CTGCTCCGTGACGTTCGCCGCTAAAGCGGCTCGGTTAAGCGAACCCGTGGGTTCTCATCCCGCTTAGGTAAAAAACAAGAGCTACACAAGGCAGCTCTCGTTTTTTGGTACCCGCAGCGGGAATCGAACCCACAACTAACCCTTAGGAGGGGTTTGTTATATCCATTTAACTATACAGGCGAGTATTAAGATACGGTAAGTATACAAAATGCTAAGTCTTTTGTCAAGTATTTGCGGCGGGTGTTTTGGGGAATAATAGGGAAGTTGGGGAACCTCATCCGTCAGCTGAGGCTGACACCTTCCACAAGGGGGGGGAAGGATAAATGCTTGGGTACATTGTTAAAAAAAGAGAAACCCATAGTCGGCTGCGCTGTCAACTCCCCTTAGTAAAGGCGCAGATACAGGTTGAGTAGGAAGGTAAGCAGTTATGGCTCCTTTTTGCGGCTCGGTTGTCAATAATGAGCAATTGTTTTTTAGTCAAACGTAAAATTCTTATAAAAATCTATTGACTTTTTTGGCGGAGTATGGCAAACTCTCGTTACACATTTTGTTTAGGTGGAGAATATGAAGAAAATCAGTTTCAAAAAGGTTATTCCGTACATAATCACGATAGCTGCGGCAATCTTACTCGCCTTTGACTATCAGCTTTTTATCGTCGAGAACGACTTCGCGCCCGCAGGGCTAAACGGCGTTGCTACGATGATTCAGTATAAGACGGGGTTTAGCATAGGTTACGTATCGCTCCTTATCAACATTCCGCTTTGTATTGCGGCGTTCTTTTTGATCGACCGCAAGTTTTCGATTACGACGCTGGTATTTTGCTTGGTGTATTCGGGCGTGTTCCTATTGCTACAAAAGCTGGGGCTGCAAAGCTTCCAATATGATGCGCAGGGTCAGGACACGATTTACCCTGTAATCCTAAGCGGAACAATCAGCGGCCTCGTGTACGGAATGTGCTTGCGTTGCAACTCGTCCACGGGCGGAACGGATATTGTTTCTAAATACATAAGCTTCAAAAAGCCCGAGCTTAACTTCTTTTGGGTGACCTTTATTATAAACGCGCTTGTTGCAATTGCTTCGTTCTTTGTGTATGCCGAGGTGGGCGAGGACGGCGCAATTATCTATGATTATAAGCCCGTTTGCCTTTGCATAACGTACAGCTTTATCTCCATGTTCGTGGGCAACTTTATAGTCAAGGGTACTAAGACGGCAAGCAAGTTCACGGTGATAACCTCGCACCCCGACGAAATCACTGCTGAAATTTTAGAAAAGCTTAAGCACAGCGCAACGCAGGTGTCGTGCGTGGGCGGATTCAGCCACGACCAAAAATCCATTCTGCTTTGCGTAGTCAACAAGCACCAAATTGTGGACTTTAAGAAAATCCTTGCAAAATACGAAGGGACCTTTGCTTTCTCCGAAACCATAAACGAAACGTACGGCAACTTTATAAGAGTAAAATAGCCGCTTTGATAAGGATAGAATAGTCTAAATAGAACCAAAAAGTCAGTAAGATGGCAACGTTTTACCGGCTTTTTTCTTTTGCGTTTTTGTAAGGCGTGACAGTAAATCGAAACAACGTTATGCCAAAATTGTTACCAAACCGCTGCTATCTGCCTCACGCCTTGCCCCGCAACAAACATAGCAAACAAAATTACAAATCTAATTTTACATTTTCGGTTGATGTTTTGCAAAATTTATGCTATAATAGTCAAAGAAAAATAAATTTTTACAATTATGACCAAAGCTGTCATATTTTGTGTGGTAGACTTAGCAATAGGAGAAAATTATGGCATCAATAATTGATAATAGAAATAAAACTATGTTAGAGTCATTAAAAAATTCATTAAAACAAGCCGAAAGAGTGGATATTTTAACAGCATTCTTTTACTTTTCTGGATTTGATTTACTAGCAGAAGAATTAAAAGATAAAAAAATCAGAATTCTAATAGGAAAAACCCTTGACCCAAAGGCAATAGGAGAGCTTTGTAGCAATTTGAAAGAATGTCCAAACGAAGATTTAGCCCCGTATGGTGTCAAAGGATTGAATAAACTAAATAATTCGCAAATAAAAAACTGTTATACTGAAAGCTTTATAGAAATGTTTAACAAGTCGACCTTATCAGAAGAATTTGATTCAACTGAGAGTCAGGCTGTTTTTAAGATGTTTTTATCAAAGATAGAAGACGGAAGCCTTGAGATACGCTTTACTGCTGCGCAAAACCATGCCAAAGCTTTTGTTTTGACGAATAAAGAAGAGTATTCTTGTTTTGGGGATCAAAAGGGAGTGGTGTTTACCGGCTCATCAAATTTTACTTATAATGGCTTGCTTGGACAAGGAGAAATGAATGAGCGTTTTAGTGATAATTCAAAATACGAGGAATATTCAAATGAATTCGAAACATTGTGGAGCGATAGCAAATCCATTGACGTATGCGTAAAAAACGGCAGTCAAGACTTTATCACAGAGTTGAAGAAAAATCTTTGGATATTTGCGAAGCCTACACCATATCAAATATTTATTCGTATTTTGTATGAGCTTTATTCGTCAATTGAAAGCAACGATGTCCAAAGCCCAAATGAAATTACCGATGGAAAATTTTCAAATTTAAAATATCAGATAGATGCCATAAAGTATGGGGTTGACTGCATTAACAAAAATAACGGAGTTATTATTGCGGACGTCGTTGGTTTGGGCAAATCTGTAATAGCTTCTGCAATAGCATATAACTTAAATTTACGAAGAACCATAATTATCGCTCCACCACACTTGGTTGAACAGTGGAATGAGTATCAACAAGATTTTGGTTTAAGAGGAGTAAGAGTTTGTAGTAGTGGCAAAATAGAGGAATTGTATAATGCTTATGCGTCTGACCCTAACCCGATATTATACATTATAGATGAGGCGCATAGATACCGTAATGAAGAAAGCGAAAGTTATCAATTTTTACATCAATTAACTCGTTCGCATGTGCAAAATAAAGTGGTTTTATTGACAGCAACGCCTTACAATAATAAACCACAAGATTTATTTGCTTTAATAAAATTATTTCAAACTCCAAGCAGGTCGACTATTAACTCGGTCGATAACCTTGGGGTACGTTTTCATGAACTTATTGCTCGATATAATAGATTAGAAAAAGAAGGTAAGAAAAATTTAACAACAGCGATCAAAGCAGAGTTAGATAAGCTTAGTGCGGAATTGAGAGTTTTAATAGATCCTGTAATTGTTCGTCGTAGTAGAATAGACCTTCAGGAAATTAAAGAATATTCTGATGACTTAAAGGTACAAAAAATTCAATTCCCCGAAGTTGTAGGCCCTGAACTTAAAGAATATGATTTAGGTGCGATTAGGGCATTGTATATACATACTTTAGATTTGTTAAGTAACAAATTTGTTTGTGCCCGTTATAATCCGACAGCTTATCTAGAAAATCCTAACGAGTTTGCAGAAAAATATGGCACTCTGTTTGGTGAAATAGATATGCAACTTTCGCAACGTAACTTAGCAAAATTTATTAAACGATTGCTTGTAATGCGTTTTGAAAGTTCTAAATCTGCATTTAAAGCCACCCTTGAAAGCATCCTAAAATCTTACGAGAATATAAAGAAATGGTGGGATAAAGGCTTTGTGCCTATCAAAAAAAGAGGATATCTTTCTGACCCTGATGAGGATGAGATTCAAGAAACACTTGACGAAATTAATAGTATTGCAGAAAAAGGGATTGACTTAAATAGATTAAAGGAAAAGGAAATACCCGTTGAAAAGTCTTTATTCCGTGCGGAATATATCATAGATGTACAAAACGATATAGAATTATTAAGGGGGATATATTCAAATTGGTTTGAAACTAATGAAATTGGAGAAGACCCTAAATACAAAGAAATTAAAAGAACTATTGAGGGATTGTTAAAGCAAAATTCAAAACGTAAAATAGTGGTATTTTCTTCTTATGCTGATACTGCCGTTTATGTTAAGGAACATCTTGAAAGAGATGGCTTTAGAGTGCTGCTTTATACTGGTGGTGCTAGTAAGCTGGATAGGAACATAGTAAAACGCAATTTTGATGCTTCTTGTAAACCTAGTGAACAGCTTGATGATTATGATATCATTGTAGCAACCGATGCGCTTAGCGAAGGCTTCAACTTAAACCGTGCAGGCATAATTATCAACTATGATATTCCTTATAACCCAACAAGGGTTGTTCAAAGAATTGGACGTATAAATCGTATAAACAAGAAGATGTTTGATAAGATTTATATTTACAATTTCTTTCCAACGGACATTGGCGAAAAAAATACGCTAATCAAAGGTATTTCTACGTTAAAAATGCTTCTTATAAACAATATTGTCGGTAGTGATACGAGAACACTCACCCCCGATGAATCTTTACAGAGTTATTTTAAGAAACAATATGACGATGCTGAGCAAGGTAATAACGAAAGAAGTTGGGATAATGAATATAAAAATATCTACAATTCTATCAAGCATAATACAACGCTTTTAGATGATGTGTTTAAGATTCCCGAACGCGCAAGAGTCGTGCGTAAAGGACAAAAACAAAATATTGCGATTTCATTCGCAAAACGTGGCAATAACACTCTTTTTGCGTTAGCTCCAGACAATTCTTCGGTGGCACAAATATTGTCACCCGAAATGGTTTTAAGATATTTTAAGGCAGAATCAGACGAAGAAGGTTATGAGTATGATGAAAAGTTAGACAAGAAATTTGAAATATTGCGCAAAGAAATTCAAAAACCGTATCCTAAAATAAAACTAGATAAAAGAAGAGCAAATGCAATTGAAAAATTAAGGCAATTGCTTGCAGTTTATCCTATGGGAAAGGATTATCTCAGCGATCTTATAGAGGTTATTCAAACTTATGACGATTTATCTGACGGTGAATTAAAGTATTTAGCCGCGCTTGTTGTACGAAAGAATAACGCGCAGGAAATTTTTGAAGAACTAAAACAAACAATTCCTGTTCATTACATTATTCAAATTAAGACTAGAGCTGAAAGTATTGATGCACAAACCGAAATTATCATATTTACGGAGGACTTAAGAAGTGATAACAATTAGAGAAGCTGAAGAGATATTAAAAAAAGAGTATCACTTAGATAACTTTTTGTTTATGGTAAATGACTTGATTTTACCTGACTTTAAGTTTGATAAACACGAGGTCTATTTTACCAACAGCATTTTTGAAAGTGTTACTCAACTTGGCTCGTCTTCTAAATGTGAGGTTACGGTGTATGAAGTGTTGCTAAAAGACGGCGCACAAAACCGCAGAGTAACAATAACGCAAGAAATGTTCCGTGTTTTAAGAGGACAAGGTATAAATAACGCAATTGTTGCTTTTGCTAATGCGGATAAACGTAATTATAGACTTTCACTTTTAACTAGCAAATACGAATTTGACGGAAATAAAGTTGTAAAAGTTTTATCTAATCCACGCCGTTATTCATATAGTTTAGGCTATGGCACTAAAACAAAAACCGCTTATGACTTCTTAATTTCAAAAGGTAAAGTTCACTCTTTAGACGAGCTGATTGGGCGTTTCTCTATTGAAATTGTGAATAAACATTTCTATAATGAAATTGCTTTGTCTTTTACAAAACTCATTGGAGGAAAAAGAGAAAATCAGAATTTCGAGAAAGAATTAAATATATATGGCGTCACTAACCAAAACAAATACGCCGAATTTGCTGTACGTTTAATCGGTAGAATTGTTTTTTGTTGGTTTTTAAAAGAGAAAAAGAGCGAAGCAGGCATTCCATTAGTCCCGGAAGATATGTTGTCTATTAGCTCAATTAAAAATAGCACTAACTATTATCATGACGTATTAGAGCCATTATTCTTTGAACTTTTAAATACCAATCAAAGTCGTCGCAAAGACAAATTTATTAACGACGAATATTACAATCAAATCCCGTATCTCAATGGTGGTTTGTTTAGTCCTCACGTTGATGACCAATATAAGTTCGAAGTAGCTACGGGAACAGGCCGCTATGGTGTTGTTACTATACCCAATGAATGGTTTGAATATTTTATAGGAGTATTAAGTAAATATAACTTTACAGTTGATGAAAACACGTCTTACGATATAGAGCTTTCTATTGACCCCGAAATGCTCGGTAGAATTTTTGAAAACTTGCTTGCGGAAATCAACCCTGAAACGGGCGAAAATGCAAAAAAGAGCACGGGTAGCTTTTACACGCCAAGAGATATTGTTGACTATATGGTTGACAGTAGCATTTTTGAATATCTTAAATCCAAAACGGATATTGACAATGAAAGACTGAAGGCGCTTATTAGTTATAGCAAAGAAGACGACAATTTGGCGGTATTTAATCAAGCTGAAAAGAAAGCTATCATCAACGCACTTTATACGGTTACGGTTTTAGACCCTGCTTGCGGTTCAGGCGCTTTCCCGATAGGTATGCTGCAAAAAATCGTTTATATACTTCAAGAAATTGACCCAGAAGCAAACCTTTGGTTTGATAAAGCAACGGAAAACGTGAGTTTCTTAATCAAAAAAGAATTTGAAAAGAAATTTAATTCGGGTTCACTTGATTACATACGGAAATTAAGCGTTATTCAAAACTCTATTTTCGGTGTGGATATCCAGTCTATTGCAGTTGAAATCGCGCGTCTTCGTTGTTTTCTTTCTTTGGTTATTGAGGAAAAGGTTATGGATAATGAGCCCAATCGCGGTATCAATCCTTTGCCTAGTCTCGATTTTAAATTCATTATTGCAAATTCTCTAATTTGTTTGGATCAAGGGGCTCAAATTAGTTTATTTGAGGATTTAAGTCATATTAGTGAGTTGAAAGCTGTGCGTGATGAATATTTTAATGCGGACAATGAAAGAAAGACGGAATTAAAACTTGAATTTGCAAATATTCAACAAAACATGCTTTTAAACACAATCGCAAATTACCAAAAGCAAGCAACAAAAAAATATCAGCAACTGTCAGCGTGGAAACCTTTTGGCAACGAACCTACCGATTGGTTTGACCCCGAATGGATGTTTGGTATTAATAACGGTTTTGATATAGTAATTGGAAATCCGCCATATTTGGAAGCTAGGCATTCTAATTTTTCTGATGACTTAAAAGATAAGTTGCAGGAGCAATTACGTCGTATTTATGGTAAAAGTGCAATATTAATTCCAAGGGGCTCAGACCTTCTTATTTATTTTTATGAATTAAGTTTGAGAGCAATGAAGAAAGATGGGCTTAATGTATTCATTACGCAAAATTCATGGTTAGATACAGAATATGGTTATAATTTTCAGCAGTTTTTGTTAAACAGAACAAACATTTTATCTATAATTGATAGTGATTTTAAAGCCTTTGAGAACGCTAATATTAATACTGTAATAACAATATTCAAGGGAAAAGAGGGCTGTAAAGAAGATATTGTGTTTGCAAGATGTCACACTCGAATGGGCGATTGCAACATTGCGTTAAGATGCGAAGATAACGGTGTAGATGATTCTGTTTCTATTAAACGGTTTTCTTACGATGATAATCTTATCAAATTTAACAAATGGGGGTTTTTGTTTAATTCAGATCTAGAGTTTATAAGATTAATATCTAGCTTAAATCAAAAAGGAAAAAAAGAAAAAGATTTAAATTGGCTAAAAATTGGACAGGGCTTAAATATTACCAAAGATTATGCATACTCAATATGTATGTTACCAAAAGACATTCAATACGAAGAAATAATTCCATACTTAAATGTGGATGAATGTGGGTATTACGTATGGGATCAATCCAACACTTTCTTAATTTCCAACAAGACAATGAATTCATCTAGGTTGAAAGACTTAAAGAAAGACAACTATGTTATTTTTGATGAACGTAAATCTAAGCGGAGGCGACCGGCTTTAATTTTGCCCAGAGGTATAGGTGCAAAACATTTTTGTTCTATAAACCGCAATTGCGGATATTCTGCAAGTTGTGTTGATATATATGTTGATTTTGATAAAAAGAAAGAGATAAATAATTTGTGGTTATTTATGAATACGACATTGTTTTGGTTGATAAGAGAAATTTCAGGTAGAAAAAGTTTGGGCGGGGGTATGTTAAAGGCAGAAGCCGTTGATTTGAAGCAATTTCCAATTTACTTTGATTTTAAGGCTAAAAGCAAAATTGAAGAATTGATTAAGGAATCTTTAAATATTAAAGTTGATAATGCGGCAAAGGAAATATATTCTGAGTTGCATCAAAAAATCGATCAGTTGTTTTATGATGAATTAAACATTGATGAAGCCACTCAATTATATATTAAGAATCGTTTTATTGAAAAATTCAATGAGCGTACTAAAAAGTCAAGAACTTAGACGAACTTTTATGCGATATTCGATATACATAAAATAACAAAGGAAAAAGATTGCTAAAAGAAAAAAATAAATGTTAGCAGCTTAAAAATAAAAGTAAGTGGTGAATATTTATGGGAAAATACAATTACAGAATACACAATAACAAGGTAGAACCTGTAGGGGTTGAAGGAGCTATAGCCGTTTACGACATTGGGACATGGAAACCAGAATTACTAGACAGATATCGTACCTTATTAGCCCTAAGTCAAGATATGGATTATGCTAAGGCTTATTTGAATCAGATGTTTTTCCGAGAAGATACCTCGTTGATAGACGGGGCTTTGATTAACAGTGCTATACAACTTCTGGTTAAGTGTTTTGCAAGTCAAAATAAAAATGGTAGAAGACCACTTAATTCAAATAGGGTGTTTGTAAAGCATGCGAAAAAAATGGGCGAATGTGATTTAAGCAAGCAATATGCTCAGTTTTACAATGCTAGAAATCAAACACTATCCCACGATCAGCATAATTTTAAGGAAAATATTGTTGGAATAACTGTTGACTTAAAGAATAACACGGCGGAGGAAATTGTTGCTTTTACTGTTCGGACAGGCTATTTGTACAAAGAAAACCAACAGTTGCTTTTACGTCTTATCAATGTGGTTCAAAGCTTCTTGGAAGAACAGAAAATAGAAATAGAAAATATGATAGTTGACGAATTTAACAAATTGAGCCCAAGACCATCTTTGAATGTTCTTAAGTGTGAAAATGTTCCGATAAGTGTAGCGTGGTGACATCGTCCTATTCCTTATACTTGTACAAAAAACACCTTTATGTAGGGGTGTTTTTTTGACATTGGGGTGAAAAAAGAGCAAGCGGAGGGCTTGCTCTTTTGGGATTGGTTTAGTTCGTGGCTTAGTATGCTTTGCCGAAGAAGATTTTTTTGCTTGCTTTTTTGCCGCAGCAGACACAGGTTTCGCCGCAGGGTGTTTGGTCGAAGGGCATATTGCGGGTGGAGGCTCCGGTAAGCTCCTTGATTTTGTCCTCGCATTCGCGTTCGCCGCACCACATCGAGAGGGCGAAGTTGCCGGTATCGACTGCATTTTTGAGGTCGTTCATGTTGTTTACGGTCTTAACGTGCGAATCACGGAAGGCAAGTGCTTTGTTGTACATATTATCATGTATATCGTCAAGCAGCTCTTGAAGCTTGGTGTCAAGCTGATCAAGCGGAATTTGAATCTTTGCGCCGCCCTCTACGTCACGGCGAGCAACGGTAGCAACGCCGTTTTCGATATCGCGGGGGCCGATTTCGATTCGTACAGGCACGCCCTTCATTTCGTACTCGTTGAACTTCCAGCCCGGGGAGTAGTCGCGGTCGTCAAGCTTTACGCGGTAGTTCTTTTTAAGCTGAGCAAATACCTCGTTGCACTTGTCGGTAACGCCCGGCTTGTGCATAGCAACGGGGATAATAACCGCTTGAATGGGAGCAACGCGGGGCGGCAGACACAAGCCGCGATTGTCGCCGTGAGTCATAATAATAGCTCCGATCATGCGGGTGGAGATACCCCACGAGGTCTGATACGGATTCTTCAGCTTGCCGTCCTTGTCGAGGAACTTAATGTTGAAGGCGGCGGAGAAGTTGGTGCCGAAGAAGTGAGTGGTGCCCGACTGCAAGCTCTTGCCGTCCTGCATCATAGCCTCGATAGAGTAGGTTGCCTTAGCTCCGGCGAACTTTTCCTTTTCGGACTTTTGACCCATGAACATGGGGATAGCAAGGACGTTGCGTGCAAATTCCTCGTATACGTGTAGCATTTTTAGTGTTTCCTCTTGCGCTTCCTCCTCGGTTGCGTGCAAGGTGTGACCCTCCTGCCACAAGAACTCGCTTGTGCGAAGGAAGGGGCGAGTGGTTTTCTCCCATCTTACGACGTTAGCCCACTGATTTATAAGCATAGGAAGGTCGCGGTACGACTCTACCCACTTAGAGTACATTTCGCAAATAATCGTTTCGCTGGTGGGGCGAACGACAAGCGGCTCGGTAAGCTCGCTTCCGCCTGCGGTGGTTACGACTGCCACCTCGGGAGCAAAGCCCTCTACGTGCTCGGCTTCCTTTTGGAGATAGCTGTACGGAATGAGCATGGGGAAGTAGGCGTTTTCGTGACCTGTTTCCTTAAAGCGCTTGTCCATTTCGTGCTGGATATTCTCCCAAATAGCGTAGCCGTACGGGCGAATAACCATCGTTCCCTTTACGGGACCGTAGTCCACGAGCTGAGTCTTTAGCACGACGTCGGTGTACCACTGCGGAAAATTCTCGTTGATGTCCGCAATATCTTTTACAAATTCCTTTTCTTTAGCCATAATAGCTCTCCACAAAAATTTTGTTCGCATAGATTATGCCACATCTGGCGCGGCTGTGTCAAACAAATGTGGGCGGTTGCGATAGTAAAAGTGCGTTTATTCACGCATTCTGCCCGTATTCTCTTGACGGACTTGGGTAAATTATTGTATAATAATTCGAAATATACTCAAGGTGGCTCGAAATTTACGAGCCGTGGAGGACGAGATGGAAAAATTCAGATTATTTAGCAGTGAAAGCGTTACCGAGGGTCACCCCGACAAGGTGTGTGATGCAATCGCAGATGCAATTTTGGACGAGGCGCTTGCGGGCGACCCCACCTCGCGCGTGGCGTGTGAGGTTTGCTGCAGCACCGGCATGGTGTTGGTTATGGGCGAATTCACCACCGAGCAGTACGTGGATATCCCCAAGGTGGTGCGCCGTGTCGTTAAGGAAATCGGCTACAACGATTCCTCGCTTGGCTTCGACTATCACAACTGCGCCGTGCTTACCTATATCAACGAGCAGTCCCCCGACATTTCTATGGGCGTAAGCGACGCTATGGAAAGCAAGGAGTCCACCGACCCTGCCGACCGTATCGGCGCAGGCGATCAGGGCATGATGTTCGGCTATGCCTGCAACGAAACCCCCTCGCTTATGCCGCTTCCCATCGATCTTGCGCACAGACTTTCGCACCGCCTTACCGAGGTGCGCAAGCAGGGCATAATCGGTTATCTTCGCCCGGACGGCAAGTCGCAGGTTACCGTGGCGTACGAAAACGACAAGCCCGTCTACGTGGATACGGTGGTTATTTCGGCTCAGCATAACGCCGACGTGGAGCTTGAAACGCTTCGCGCAGACATAATTAAGCACGTAATTTTGCACGCCGTGCCCGCGGAGCTTATTTGCGACAAAACCAAGTTCCTTATCAACCCGACGGGCAGATTCGTTATCGGCGGCCCGCACGGCGACAGCGGTCTTACCGGCAGAAAGATAATCGTGGACACCTACGGCGGTATGTGCCCGCACGGCGGCGGCGCGTTCTCGGGCAAGGACCCCACCAAGGTGGATAGGTCGGCGTCCTATTATGCGAGATACGTATGCAAGAATATCGTTGCGGCAGGTCTTGCGGACAAGGCTCAGCTTCAGGTTGCGTACGCTATCGGAAAGGCTTTGCCCGTTTCGGTTTGCGTAGATACCTTTGGCACGGGTAAGGTTAGCGACGAGCAGCTTGCCGAGATTATAAGCAAGCATTTTGACTTCCGTCCGTACTCGATAATCAAGAATTTGGGGTTGCGTGCCCCCATCTATTCCGTGTCCACCAACTACGGACACTTCGGCAAGGAGAGCTTGCCGTGGGAAAAAACCGACAAGGCAGACGAGCTGAGGCAGTATATTAGATGATAATAAGCGGTAGCATCGAAGAAATCCGTTTTAGAAACGACGAAAACGGCTATACAATTGTTGTCCTTGACGTGGACGGTGAAATGACGACGGCAGTCGGCAGCTTTCCGCCCGTCAGCGAGGGCGAAAACGTAGAGCTTGTTGGCGATTTCACGGTGCATCCAAGGTTTGGCAGGCAATTTAAGGCGACCGACGTAAAGCGCATAACGCCCACCACGCAGGACGGAATAATCAGATTCCTCGGTAGCGGGCTTATTCGTGGCGTAGGACCCAAAACCGCGCTTGCCATAGTGTCCGTTTTTGGCGATAAGGCTCTGGAGATTATTCGGTTTAAGCCGACTGCGCTTGCAAAAATCAAGGGCATTTCGGGGGCTAAGGCGCTTGCAATTCACGAGGCGTATATGGACAACGTCAAGGTTCAAGAGTCCATAATGTACCTGCAAGAGCAGGACATTCCGCTTGGCACGGCGCTTAAGATTTGTAAGTACTACGGTGACCAAACCGTGGCTACGGTATCGACAAATCCGTACAAGCTTATAGAGGATATCGACGGAATCGGCTTTTTGACAGCCGACCGAATCGCAATCAAGCAAGGGCTTCCGCGCTCGGGTCCGTTTAGAATTCGCGCCGGAATTTCGCACACGCTTAGCGTTG
Source organism: Clostridia bacterium (assembly GCA_017500845.1). GTDB lineage: Bacteria > Bacillota > Clostridia > Christensenellales > Pumilibacteraceae > CAG-552. The sequence continues at coordinate 16,835 of JAFVXY010000014.1, read as the reverse complement.
CGGGCGAGGACGGAAATACCTTTTTGCCGCGCGAGGAGCTTATAGAGGCGGCGGCGCACCTGCTTGAATGCAAGAGCGAAAGCGTAGGTGACCAAATTGACGAGCTTGTTATTGCAGGCAAGCTAAAATGCGTAAACGTTGACGGCGTGGAGGCGGTGTTCAGCCGCGCGGTGTATCAAGCCGAGCAGGGTGCTTCGGCAGGGCTTATAAGGCTTATCACCGAGGAGAACATGACCGAGTACGATGCAAGCGCGGACATCGAGGAGTTCGAGCGAACAAACCGAGTAGAGCTGCATCAAAACCAAAGGGAAGCGATTTCCTTGGCAGTTAAAAGCGGCGTATCGGTTATTACGGGCGGCCCCGGTACGGGCAAAACCACGGTGGTCAAGTGTATCATCGACATCACCGAAAAGCTTGGTATTACCACCATGCTTATGGCGCCTACGGGCAGGGCGGCAAAACGCCTTAGCGAAAGCACGGGGCGAAGCGCAACCACCATTCATCGCGCGCTTATGAAGGACGCGGGCGAGGATTACAGGACGGCAACCACTCCGCTTGCGTGCGGTGCGGTAATCGTGGACGAGGTGTCCATGGTGGACGTGTTTTTGCTTAACTTGCTTGTTAGGCGACTTCGCGGTGGAACAAGGCTTATTTTTGTGGGCGACAAGGATCAGCTCCCCAGCGTGGGCGCAGGCAACGTGCTTGCGGACATTATTGGGTGTGGGCTTGTTCCTACGGTAATGCTTACGCACATTTACAGACAGGAGGAGGAAAGCCTTATTGCAAAAAACGCACACGCCGTAAACCGCGGCGAGATGCCCGACATCAGTCGCAAGGACAAGGATTTCTTCTTTGTAAAGGCACGGTCGCAAGAGCAGACAGCCGAGCTTGTGGTAGACATGGCGGCAAGGCGTATCCCCAAATTTTTGGACGTAGAGCCGCAAAGGGTTCAGGTTTTGTGCCCGGTCAAAAACGGCGAATGCGGCACTGTTGCCATCAACAAGAGGCTTCAGGGCGCAGTCAATCCTACGGGAAAAGAGCTTAGCTTTGGCGAAAGTGTGTTCCGCGTAGGCGATAAGGTTATGCACACCGTCAACAACTACGAGCTTGAGTGGACAAGGCGAGAGCCTTACTACGAGCAAGGACTGGGCGTTTTTAACGGCGATGCAGGGCTTATCGTGGATATCAAGGTGGCAACGGGCGAAATTGCCGTGCTGCTTGACGACGGCAGAGAAGTGGTTTATACCGCGGATATTCGCAATCAGCTTATGCACGCCTACGCCGTCACCGTGCACAAAAGCCAAGGCTCGGAGTACGTGGGCGTTATTATGCCGATAACAGGCGGCAGTCCTATGATTATGACTCGCAACCTGCTTTATACGGCAATCACGAGGGCGAAAAGGTTTGTGGCGCTTGTGGGCGACGAGTACTTTTTAAAACGTATGGTGGACAACGATTATATAGCCAAGCGTTACAGCGGTATGAAGACGTTTTTGGTTAATTTATACAAGCAAAATAATTTGTTATACGGAGAATAAATATGGTTACGGTAAACGAATTCAGTTATGACGAAGCAAAGGATATCGTAAAGGCACTGGGTGGCAAGCTCAGCGCGGACGAGCGCGTCCTTATTATGGACGAGAACGGACAAAAAATAGGTGCCGCAGTAATCGGGCTTGACAGGACGGTTGTGGAAATCAGACAGCTTATTGTTAAGGATAGGCCGTTTCCGTATTTCGATTTGCTTGCACGCTCCACGCTTAATATAATCAACCTTTTTGAGCTTCCCATTATGGTTAGAGTGGAGAACAATCCATACATACAATGTTCGGCTTCAAACAGGAGGAGGACGGATTTATGTACGTACGAAGTGACGAAATTACGTTTAAGGGCAGCCTTTGCGGCGGTCATAAATAAGAGGTAAAATATGAGTAACTTTATTGAAGACATAATCGAAAATGACCTTGCCTCGGGCAAGCATAGCGGTATTATTACGCGCTTTCCGCCCGAGCCGAACGGCTATTTGCATATCGGACACGTCAAAAGCATTTGTCTAAATTATTACGGTACGGCAGTAAAGTACGGCGGCAAATTCAATTTGCGCTTTGACGATACCAATCCCGCAAAGGAGGACGACGAGTTCGTTCGCTCTATCGTTGACGACGTAAAGTGGCTTGGAGTTGATACGAGCAATGTTCTTTTTGCATCCGACTACTTCCAAAAAATGTACGAGTGCGCCGTGCTGCTTATAAAAAAGGGCAAGGCGTATGTGGACGATATGAGTGCGGACGAGGTTAGAGCTACACGAGGAACGCTTACCGAGCCGGGTGTGGAAAGCAAAAACCGCAACCGCCCGATAGAGGAAAGCCTTAAGCTTTTTGAGGATATGAAAAACGGTCTTGTCCCCGACGGCGCGCTTATTTTGCGTGCAAAAATAGACATGGCAAGCCCTAATATCAATATGCGCGACCCTGTAATTTACCGAGTTGTTCACGAGGTGCACCACCGACAGGGCGATAAGTGGTGTATCTACCCGATGTACGACTTCGCGCACCCCATCGAGGACGCAATCGAGGGCATAACGCACTCCATTTGTACGCTTGAGTTTGAGGATCACCGTCCTCTATACGACTGGATCGTGCGTGAGTGCGAGTTTGAAAATCCGCCGCACCAGTACGAGTTTGCCCGTCTTGCGATTAAGCGCACGATTATGAGCAAGCGATATCTAAAGCGCCTTGTGGATACCGGCGCGGTAGACGGCTGGGACGATCCGCGAATGCCCACAATTGCAGGACTTAGGCGCAGAGGCTATACTCCCAGCAGTCTTATAACGTTCTGCGAAAAAATTGGCGTAAGCAAGGCAAACAGCGAGGTGGAAACGGGACTGCTCGAAAGCTGTATCCGTGACGAGCTTAACGCTAACGCACCGAGAGCGATGGCGGTTCTTGACCCCATCGAGCTTGAAATTATCAACCGCGACGATGATTACAGCGAGCAGCTTGACTTCGAGGTAAACCCCACCGTAGAGGGTGGCGAGGTTCGCAAAACCACTATATCTAATAGATTGTATATCGAGCGCTCGGACTTCGAGGTTACGCCGCCGCCTAAGTTTAAGCGACTTGTGCTTGGCGGCACGGTAAGGCTTAAGGGCGCGTATATTATACGCGCTGTGGACTACGAAGCTGACGGCGACAGGGTTGTCAAGGTTAAGGCGGAAATCATCGAGGGCACCAAGTCGGGCCAGGACAACAGCGGCGTTAAGGTTAAGGGTGTAATTCACTGGGTGGACGCAAAGACAGCCGTGGATATTCAAGCTAATATGTACGATTATTTGTTGCTTGACACCGAGGACAAGGTGGACTTTAGCGAGCGTATGAACCCCAGCTCGCTCGAGGTTCGTCAGGCAAAGGCGGAGGCGTATCTTGGGCAGGCAAATAAGGGTACGTCCTTCCAGTTTTTGCGCCAAGGCTATTTCTGCCGTGATATAAAAAGCGAAAATAATGTATTCAACCTTGTAGTCGGTCTAAAGGACAGCTACAAAAAATAGAGAGGATATTATGAAAAATATTGACAGTTATACTTTAAGAAAAATGTGGCTTGATTTTTATAGAGAAAAGGGTCACGCTATTATAAGCTCGGCTTCTCTTATCCCCGAAAACGACCCCACCGTGCTGTTTACGACGGCGGGCATGCACCCCCTCGTGCCGTACCTTCTCGGGGCAAAGCACCCGGCAGGAACAAGACTTGCGGACGTTCAAAAGTGCGTACGTACGGGCGATATCGACGAGGTCGGCGACGACAGTCACTGCACTTTCTTCGAGATGCTGGGCAACTGGTCGCTTGGCGATTACTTCAAAAAGGAGCAGATTCCGTGGAGCTACGAGTTCTTGACCAGCGAAAAATATCTTGGCATCGACCCCAAGCGCCTTGCCGTTACCGTGTTTGCAGGTGACGAGGACTGTCCGCGCGACGAGGAAAGCGCGCAGCTTTGGCAAGAGTGCGGTATCCCCAAGGAAAGAATTTTTTATCTGCCCAAAAAGAACAACTGGTGGGGCCCAGCGGGTACTACCGGTCCGTGCGGTCCCGATACCGAGATGTTCATTGTAGCAGACCGTGACGACTGCGGCGAGGACTGCTCGCCAGCGTGTGATTGCGGCAAGTACCTCGAAATTTGGAACGACGTATTTATGCAATACAACAAGACGGCGGACGGAAAGTTCGAGCCGCTTGCTAAACGCAACGTAGATACCGGCATGGGACTCGAGCGTACGCTGTGCACCATGCAGGGCAAAAAAAGCGTATACGATACCGACATTTTTGTACCTATCCTTGCAAAAATACGCGAGTTAAGCTCTAATTCCGATACTAAGGCGGAGCGTGTTGTTGCCGACCACGTTCGCACCTCGGTGTTTATTATCGGTGACGAAAAGGGTGTGACCTGCTCTAACGTAGACCAAGGCTACATTTTGCGCAGGCTTCTTCGCCGTGCTATTCGCTTTGGCAAGCAGCTTGCTCTAAGCAAGGGTGACCTTGGCAAAATAGCGCTTACTATTATTGATATATATAAGGACGTTTACCCCGAATTGCTCGAGGGTAAGGATAAGATCATCGGCGAAATCAACGCCGAGGAGGAGCGCTTCGAAAAGACTCTTTCGACGGGAATGAAGGAGTTTGAAAAGCTCGTTTTCTACCAAAAGGGCGACACCATCAGCGGCAAGGCTGCGTTCCGTCTTTACGAAACGTACGGCTTCCCCGTGGAGATGACCGTGGAGCTTGCAAAGGAGCATAACCTTAAGGTGGATGTAGAGGGCTTCGAGAACGCATACAAGGAGCATCAGCAAAAGAGTCACGCAGGCGCAGAGCAAAAGTTCAAGGGCGGCCTTGCCGACCATACCGAAGCAATCACAAGGCTTCATACCGCAACTCACCTTATGCACGCCGCACTCAAAAAGGTGCTCAACGACGAGGGCGCAAACCAAAAGGGTAGCAATATCACCGAGGAACGCCTTAGGTTCGACTTCACCTTTGGCAGAGCGATGACGCCCGAGGAAATTGCTAAGGTCGAGGAGCTTGTTAACGAGGCGATCAAGGCAAACGCTCCCATCGTGTGCGAGGAAATGACGGTAGAGGAGGCGCGCGCTCAGGGCGCAATCGGCTTGTTCGCATCCAAGTACGGCGAGAGAGTCAAGGTTTACACCATGGGCGAGTTCTCCAAGGAAATTTGCGGCGGTCCGCACGCAAGCAGCACGGGTGAGCTTGGTAAGTTCAAAATACTCAAGGAGCAGTCGTCGGGTGCAGGCGTAAGACGCATTAAGGCAATCTTGGAATAGGAGGCGGCAATGAAAGTTCGCGAATCGGAAGAAACGTACCTCGAAACAATTTTCGTGCTTAAAAAAGCAAATTCTCATTTGCACGCGGTTGATATCGCTAACGAGCTTGGATATTCTAAGCCCAGCGTGTCCCGCGCTGTAAATCTATTGCGGGACCGTGGGTACATAACGATTGACACCAGTGGTCATATTTCGCTTACACCCGAGGGCGAGGCGAGGGCGAACGATATTTACGAGCGTCACAGCGTAATTACCGAGCTGCTTGTTCGCATGGGAGCAAGCAGAGAGCTTGCCGAGGATAACGCTTGCCGAATCGAGCACGTTATTTCGCCCGAGATGTTCGAGATTCTCAAAGCTTATAAAAAAACAATTTGATTTTATCTAAAACAAAGATACGTATCAGCAGTTTTTATTCAAAAAGATAAAAAAGCGCTGTCACAAGAAATGTTGTGACAGCGCTTTTTGCATTGCGTATTTATAAATCTTAGTAGTTTTCTTCCAAGATTTCGAAGTAGCTTTGCGGATGAGCGCAAACGGGGCAAGCACCGGGCGCCTTGGTGCCCGTTACGATATGACCGCAGTTGCGGCACTCCCAAACCTTGACGGTGCTCTTTTCGAAAACCTCTTTCGTTTCTACGTTTTTCAAAAGTGCGCGATAGCGTTCCTCGTGGTGCTTTTCGATAGCGGCAACCATACGGAATTTGATTGCAAGAGCCTTAAATCCCTCAGCCTCCGCGGTTTTAGCAAACTCCTCGTACATATCAGTCCACTCGTAGTTTTCGCCGTCGGCAGCATCGCTAAGATTTTCTGCGGTGTCGCCGATACCCTGAAGCTCCTTAAGCCACAATTTTGCGTGTTCCTTTTCGTTTTCTGCCGTTTTGAGGAAGATGGCCGAAATTTGCTCGTAGCCCTCTTTTTTTGCTACCGAAGCAAAATAGGTATACTTGTTGCGAGCCTGTGATTCGCCTGCAAAAGCTGCTAGCAAGTTCTTTTCGGTTTGAGTTCCTGTATAAGCGTTTTTCTTTTCCATGTTATGATCTCCTTTTTGGTGGCGTGTTTTGCCCCATCCTTATAATTATAACATTGACTTTTGGGTTTGTCAATACAGAAAATTTATTTTTTGATGTGAATTTTTGCGGTAAAACACTTGTCAAGCGCAATTTTTTGTGGTATAGTATATAGGCTGTATGCGCCGCCGTGGTGAAATTGGCAGACGCGCCGGACTCAAAATCCGGTGGTAGTGATACCGTGTCGGTTCGACTCCGACCGGCGGCACCATCAAAGGGCGACAAAAAAGATATCGCCTCGAAATCCCTTGAGAAATCAAGGGATTTTCGCTTTTTAAGGGCGAAATTTTTATGTTCAGTTTTATGGATGAAAAATGAAGTATAAAAAAGCTTTCGTTGTAAAATAATGTTAAGCATATCTAACGGAGGTTTTATTATGGAAAGAAGTTTGGATTGCGGTATGCTGAATAGCTTTGAGTCATACCTAAGACAAGAGGAAAGAAGTCAAGCAACTGTGTCAAAATATTTACGAGACGTAAGGGCTTTTTTTGTGTTTTTGGCAGATAGACCGCTAAAAAAAGAGGTTGTAGTGGAATACAAAAATCAGTTTTTGTCGCGGTACGCAGTAGCAAGCGCAAATTCTATGATTGCCGCGCTCAATTCATTTCTGCGTTTTCTTAATTGGCACGACTTATGCGTACGCCAATTCAAGGTACAAAGGTCCGCGTTCTGCTCCGAGGATAAGGAGCTGACAAAAGCGGAATATATGCGGCTTATAGAAGCGGCCAAGCAAAAAGGTAATGAGCGTCTAAGCCTTATTTTGCAGACTATTTGCGGCAGCGGTATCAGGGTAAGCGAATTACAGTATATAACAGTAGACGCTGTTATACGTGGTGAGGCTTTTGTAAGCTGTAAGGGAAAAAATCGGCGAGTGTTTATCGTAGCAGAGCTAAAGAAAAAACTGCTTCGGTACGTAAGTGAGCAGAGGATAAGATCGGGAGCGATATTTATAACAAGGAATGGAAGACCTATAAGCCGTCACAATATTTGGCGAGATATGAAGTCGCTTTGCAAGCAAGCAAATGTATCGCCAAGCAAGGTGTTCCCACACAATTTACGTCATTTGTTTGCGCGTACTTTTTACGGTATAGAAAAGGATATAGCAAAGCTGGCGGATATTCTCGGTCACGCAAGTATAAATACAACGAGGATATATATCGCCACAACGGGAACAGAGCACAAAAGAAAAATGGAAAATATGCGACTTATCTTATAAATAAAAAAAGGACCGACGGCGGTCGATCTGCAACATAATTTTGATTATGTGCTCATAATCCAAAAGCATTAGTAGATGAAAAACTAACTGCGTAAAATTTTAGCACATAATATCGCAATATGCAACACTTCATACATAATTAATAGATATATTTCATCAAATTTTCACAAATAAATTTATTTTTAGCATTACAAAAAAGACCTTTTACGCACTAACTCTATCAAGCTAAAACGAAAAAGGCTCTTTTGTAATGTTTTTTTACTTTTGTTGTACTTTTATAAGACGAGTATAGATTTTTTTACAACATAATCAAAATTATGTTGCGCTTATTTTGAAAATGAGGCAGCAGCACACGGGCATCGTAATCTCCTATTCCTTTTCCGGCCAAAAATCGGGGGGGGGGTAGAGAAATAAATAATATAGGAGAAAAGTGTTATGAAAACAAAGACAGTGAAGAAGGCCTTGCTTAGCAGTGTATTTGCTCTTGTTGTCTGCGTTAGTATGCTTTTAGGCACCACGTTTGCATGGTTTACCGATTCGGTTACGAGCAGCGGTAATATCATTCAGTCGGGCACGCTTAAGGTAGCAATGTATTGGGCAGAGGGCAGTGAGGATCCTGCGTCGGAGCAGACGGTGTGGGAGGACGCTTCAAGCGGAGCGATCTTTAACCATACCAATTGGGAGCCGGGCTTTAGTCAGGCAAGACACGTAAGGATTACGAACGATGGAACGCTTGGATTTAAGTATCAGGTTCGCATCGTTACTCACGAGGAGGTCAGTGCGCTTGCAGAGGTAATCGACGTGTATTACTTTAAGGACGCCACGCAGCTTACGGAGGACAGCGCAGAGGTGGGCGAAAGGCTTGGTACGTTGGTAGAGGTTCTCGAAAACAAGGAGCTTATAAACGGTCGTCTCGCAGCAAACAGCTCGTCCGCCTTTTCGCTTGTCTTTAAGATGAGAGAATCTGCCGGCAATGAATATCAGGGGCTTACCGTTGGCGAGTTTTTGGTGCAGGTAGTGGCAACTCAGCTTGCTGACGAGGCAACCATAGACGACGCCCTTATTGCTGAAATCTTGTCAAAGGGCGGAGTTATAGATCTTCCGCAAAACAAGAATATTGATATGTACGTAAGCATCGCTGACGGAATATCGGTGCAAATGAATCTTAACGATAACACGGTAAACAATTCGATTGTAAACAGAGGCGAGCTTAACGTAAGCGGTGGCTCGATCGTTGTTGCCGCAGCGGGTCTTGAAAACTTAGGAAGCGCTACGCTCGAGGACGTTGTGATGAACGCAGGCAGTGCGGCAGATTATGCCGCTATCGGTCGTGCGGGCTCGGAAACCGTTTTAAATAACGTAGACATTAAGTCTGCCGGCGGCGCGGTTGGCGCGGTTGGCGGCGGTAAGGTTGTGTTCAACGGCGGCAGCGTGGACGTTAATTCCACAAGCACGTCGGGTCGCTATTTGTTCTACGCAGAGGGCGAGGGCAGTGAGATAACCATCAACGGCGGCAGCTTTGATTTTAATAAGTCTCAAAACCAAAAGCGTGCGTATGTATATGCAGGTGAAGGCACGACTGTATACATTAACGGTGGAACCTTTGGTAAGGCTTCCACAAGAAGCGGATATACCGACGGAATCCTTGGTAGCGGTACCGTAATCATCACCGGCGGTACGTTTGGCTTCAATCCGACCAAGTGGCTTGCTGGCGGCTATACGGCTGTTAAGGACGGCGATAATTGGATAGTAGAGCCCATACCCGTAGACGTTTGGGACGGAACTGCCGATACCTCGTGGTATGACCCGGCTAACATCCAGACCCATTATGAGTTTAGCACGGTAGAGCAGCTTGCTGGCTTAGGCGAGCTTGTTTCCGGCGACACAACCTTTGCCGGCGTTACGTTTACCTTGACCAACGATCTTGATCTTTACTGCGAGGATACCTCAGCGTCGGCTGACGGCGATCCGGTAACGTTCAGACCGATTGGAGATGTTTCGAAGAACGGCACCTTTGAGGGCACCTTTGACGGTAACGGAAAAACTATCTCCAATATTTATCAGAACGGTTGGGATCTTGGCTATCAATGGGGCGTATACGGCGCTTACGGCTTGTTTGGTAACATAAATAATGCTACCGTTAAAAACCTGACTCTCTCCGGAGGCGAGAGCAAAATCGAGGGTGGCGACGTATCCTTTGTTGCAGGCAGCGCCACCGGTACCTGCGTTTTTGAGAATATCACTATTGAGGACAGCATAGCTGCAACCTATAACAACGGCTGCGGAGGCATTATCGGATGGTCCGGTGCAGGCGAGTATACCTTCAAAAATATTACCCTTGCAGAGGATGTCGTTCTCGGAGGTCTTTGGGGCTCCTTCGATAGCTCTATCGGGGGTATCGTAGGTCAGGGCGAGCCCGGCGCAACGTATAACTTCGAAAACGTAAATATAGCTTGCCGTATAGACGCATACAACGATTGTACGGCTTCGTACGACCACTACAACTACCGTATGTGCGGTATGATCATCGGTCGCTTGGAGGAGACCGTAAATATCGACGGAACAAATTATCCCGATACCAGCAAATACAATATCACCTGCACAAACGTTACGGTTACGTACGGCGAGTGGGCTGATTACCATTATTGCGATCCTACGCCCGGACTTAACGGTGGGCGCGGTATGCGTGTTGAGCCCGGTTATTCTTATGATGGACTTCCCGAGGATTACGACCATAGCCAGTGTACGGCACATTGTAAGCTCTTGATTCCCTTCGACCAAATCTTTGGCGGCGCGCAGCTCGGTGTTAAGGGACTTCCCGCTTACGAGGGCGTAACGGTTATTTATAACAACAAATAATAATAGAGATTCCATTTACGCTTCAAGCAACGCCTTTTGCGGCTAATCACAAATATGGCAGATGCCGTAGCATAGTTGAACGACGGAATCAGACAAAAGCAAATTTTGCTTGAGCGTCAACGTGTTTGGCCGTAAGAATGTGACAAACGCTCCGTACAATACAAACAATATATTTTTATGGTACGCTATTCTATTTTGTGCGATATTCTCCCCAAGAGCCGCAATAGGATACACCAACACAGCTTGCGTATAACAAACGTAATCAATAACCCCTTGACGGAAGCGTTTATCAAAGAAGCGGATGCGTGCATCCGCTTCTTGTTGTTTAATAGCTTTTTTGCCTGCCTGTGGGCTTAGCGGTCGTCTTCGAGGGCTAAAGTGAATATACGTATGCTTAAAACATAATCTAATTGTCAAAGCGCGGCTTAATATATCATAGTGTCTTGCCGTTCCAAGGGGGGCGTTTTGGTACAAAACAAAGCCGCGTCTTGGACAAAAAAATACAATGGTGGCAAAAAAGTGTAATTATTGTAAGTATTTTTCGATTAATCTCTTGTCAATTATAAAAATGTATGGTATAATTAGTATGTATATTTGTACTCTTGTGCGTATATTTAGGCACGTGCGGATAATAAGGCGCAAGCAGGTGCTGTGGCAGACTGAAAAAGGGAGGTGCGGTAATGAAAAAGAGAAGCTTGAATATTTTGATTGTCGCCCTTGCTGTGGTTGCGGTTTTTGCGGGTATGCTTGTTGTTTACCTTAACGACGCTAAGGACAACTTTGCCGACAGTATTACGCTAAGTAATGACGGCGTGACCGAAACGGTAGTATCGGTTAATGATTTATCCCTTATCCCCACTCAAAAGAAGGATTACTCAATTTCCCTTCAAGCAGAGATCGAGGGCACGTTCGACGTTGTTCTTGATTTTGCCGAAACGCGCGACGGCGGAATGAAGCAATTTGTTCTCGTTACCATAAAAAGCGGCGACAGCGTTGTGTACGAGGGTGGCCTATCCGACCTTTTGGATGACACGGATGTGGTATTTCAGGTCGAAATCGAAAGCGGCAAGGCTGTGGACGTAAACATCTGCTACGAGATGCCCGAGTCTGTTGGCAACGAAGCGCAGGGTACGTCAGCCGACTTTGATGTCCATTTTAGGATAGAAAAGGTCTAAGCCGAGGTAATGCCTATGAAAAAGGACGCTTTCAAAAAAATTGCGGTCATTGTGGGTAACGTGCTGTTGTATGTGTTTATCGCAATATGCTTGTTTGGAGTGATACTCACCGTTACCGCAAAGAAGGACGCCGACGGTACGGCGACAATTTTTGGCAGACAGTTGAGAATTGTCAAAACCGCCTCGATGGAGGCAAGCGAGGGTACGGACGTAAGCGACTTTGACATCAAAAGCATTCGTACGGGTGCTATGATTTTTGTCCAGGTGGTTCCAGAGTACGATGCTACGGCTTGGTACGACTCGCTAAACGAGGGTGACGTGCTTACTTTTAAGTACGTGTACGGCAAGCAGGAAACGATCACTCATCGCATCACCAAAAAGACGCCAAAGGAGGGCGGTTTCGTCTTTGAGCTTACGGGCGACAACAAGGACGGCGAAATGGGCGCGCTTACGCAGACGATAGACACCACGCTTGCAGACAGCCCCAACTACATAATAGGTAAGGTTGTGGGGCAGAGCTACGTTCTTGGCAAGTTCGTCAGCGCATTGCAATCGCCCGCAGGACTTGTGCTTATCGTAATCATACCCGCTCTTGCGATAATTGCCTTTGAGGTGATAAGAATCGTGGGCGTCATCGGTCCGTCCAAAAAAAAGCAAAGCGAAATCGAGGAGCTTCGCAAACGCGTGGCTGAGCTTGAAGCTAAGGAAATCGAGCAGACTGGCGATGCGGCAAACTAAGGAACTGACGGCGAAAGCCGTAGAGATTAATAATATAATGTTGTAGGAGGCATAGTATGGAAATTTTGTTTATGGTGTTTATGATATTCGTATCTGTTATGGCGTTGTTTTCCGTGCTCGTCGTATTGAGAGATATCGTTAAAGAAATCATCGGTGCGAAAAAGGGAAATAATGCGGCTGCTAATCAGCCCCAGCCCGAGGCGCAACCCGCAGTTGCGGCGCCCGTTGTGGCAGCTGCTGCAGCTAAAGAGCCCGAGACAGTAGCTCACGCTTGCGAAAAGGTTCAGCCCGTAGCAGTGGTTGCTCCCATCGAGCAGGTTAAGGAAGAGCCCGCTATCGAGTCGGTTGAAGAAATAAAAGAAGAACCCGTTGCTCCGGTAGTAGAAGTGGCTGCTCCCGTTGAAGCGAAGGAAGAGCCCGCTGTCGAGCCGGTAGTTGAAGAAGTTAAGGAGGAGCCTGCTCCGATAGTAGAAGAGGTTAAGGAAGACGCTGCTCCCGTAGTGGAAGAAGCTCCTGTTGAGGCTATCGAAGAGCCCGCGGCTCCCGTAGAAGAAGCTCCCGTCGAGGATGAGAACAGCGTTAAGTTCACGGCAGCACAGCAAACTCTTGAAGAAAAGTATCTTGCTCTTGATTCCGCGGCAAAGACATGGTACGACGAGATTATCAGACACGCTATGAGCATTGAAGGCAGTAAGCGCGTTAAGAACGTTCGTTACGAGGAATACAAGGTGGGCAACAGCCGTCTTGTTCGTTTGCTTATCAAGCGCGGCGTAATTTACTGCGACGTATACCTCAACAACAGCAATTTCAGAAATTACGTAAACGAGAATAAGATTTCGATTAAGCAGTCGGCAACAACCATTCGTATCGACAGCGACAGCACTCTTGAGGCGGTTAAGAATGCTATCGACATCGTAGTGGTTTCGATTGCAGAAGAAAAAGAGTACAAAAAGCAAATTATGAGAGAAAAGCGCAGAGCGGCAAGAGCTGCTCAGGCAGCAGCAGAGGCAGAAGCCGCTCCTGTAGAAGAGACACCGGTGGTTGAGGCTCCCGTTGTAGAGCAAGCTCCGGTAGAAGAAGCACCTGCGGTTGAGGTAGCGGCGGCAGAAGCACCGGCAGTGGAAGAGACTCCGGTAGTTGAGGAAGCTCCGGCAGAAGAAGCGCCGACGGTAGAAACCGAGGTTGCGGCTCAGTAACAAAAGCGCAAAGCAAATAGCGCAAAATCTGACAAGGAGGTAAATGATTGTGTCAACAAAAGCTAAAAGCTTACTTATGTCGTCGCTTATGGTTATGATGTGTCTTGCTGCTGTGGCGGTAGGTACGTATGCGTTGTTTTCGGCAGAGGTTACGCTTACCAATCATTTAAAAGCGGGCACCTTGGACGTGATGTTAAGACGTACAAATCTCGTTGCGACGTATCTCGATGAGGACGGCTACCTTGACGAAAAGACGGACGGTGAAGACGTAGACTTCACTCAAGCGACCAACCAAAACGTGTTTGGTTTTAGCGGAACGGGTACGGTTGTTCCGGGCAGCAAGTATACTGCCGATATGGAAATTATAAACAATGGCGACGTTGCTTTCGCGTATTGGATCGAAATTGTTTTTGACGATACGCTCGGGCTTGAGCTTGCCGACCAAATCGAAATCACCGTTACGACGGATCAATCGGTTTCGGCAAAGCTTAGCAGTGGCGTTACCTTGGGCAGTGAGACTTCGCCTATTGGCACGCTTGCGGCCACGGACGAAAGCCAAGCCTTTAGTGTATCCGTAGAGTTTTTGGATCTTAAAGACGGCAGCAACAACGATGCGCAGGGTCAAGAGGTAAGCTTCGACCTTGTCGTGCATGCCGTTCAGGTGGTTTCGCAGTAAAGCAAAAAGTAGCTCTTGTAAGGCTTGGCGCTACGCACAAACGCGGCGCCGGACTTAATGCAAGAAAGGGAGAATAATTATGAAGAAAAAAACATTATTTTCTGCGATTTTGGTAATAGCGCTTTGCCTTAGTGTAATAGTAGGCTCGACTATGGCGTTGCTTACTACCGAGCAGGAATTCAACATTTCCATAAACTCGGCAAAGGTAGGTATGACGGCAAGCGTTGACGAATCCGATATCAAGCTTTATTCGGCAGTGCCTGCAGGCGCAAACGCACAGCAAACCGTAGAGGACGAATACGGCAACAAGTACGTTTATCAGCAGCAGACCGGCAAATTCCTTAACGGAGGATCGGCAGGGTACAAGGATGGAACGTTCAGCCTTAGTCTTATCACCCCGGGCGATATGGTGGAATTCTCCGTTGGTGGCGAAAACACCGGCGACATCGCGGTAAAAAGCCGATTGCTTATTTCGTGCGACGAGGGGCAGGCTCTTATGGAGGGTCTTGTAATCACAGTAAACGGCGTTAAGTTTACAAATTCATCCTCGTATGCAACCGACTGGCAAACCATTGAAGTAGGCGAGAAAATGGAAGGCATTGTGGTTACCATCGAGCTTCCCGTTTCGGCAAACAACGACTATCAGGGACTTACTGCTTCCATTTTGGTTACTGTAGAGTCGGTACAGGAAAACGGCAAGATTTAAGGCAATATCTTATAACCTTATATATAAGGTGTAAGTGGGCAAAGGAAGAAAATTCAGGCACAAATAAGCTTGCTTGGGCAAAAAGCCAAGCGCAAAACAAACTTTTGGCAAGGAGGAAATGATGGTTCGCAAGCATGTAAACAAAAGAACATTCGTTATAGCGGCAATGGTCATTTTGCTTTGCCTTGTTTCCTTGGTGGGCGCAACGCTCGCACTCTTTACGGGCGAGGGTGGCAAAATCGGTATCGTTACTACGACGGGTAGCGTCAAGGTGGATATCGTGGACACGTCCGAAAAGGCTGAATCGCTTGTTGGAGAGGTACTCAATTTTCAAACCTCGTCTTCCAACAAAAAGATTTATTTCGAGCCGGGCGCAACCTATTATACTCAAGGGTTTAGAATTAAAAACGAAGGCGACATCTCGATAACCTATAGACTTTCGCTTAGTACAGATAAGGTAGAAAATAGGGAACAATTCGAGCAAGGGTTCGAGCTTTTGGTTTCGACCAAACCCACAGGCGAGGATGCTATAGAGCTTAACAAATTCTCGGCTAATCTTAAGGCGGACGAAATCAGCGAAACCTATTATTTGATTGTAAAAATGAAGACCACGGTCGGAAACGACTTTCAAGGTAAGGCGTATTCGGGCATTGGCGTAACTGTTTACGCGGTACAAAGCAACGGCGCCTTTAACTAAGGAGCGACGATGGAATTAAGCGAAAAAGCGCAAAAAATTATCAATATCGTGCTCAAGGTTTTTACTTGGATGTTGGTTGCCTTTGCTGCATGCATGATGGTGTTTACGATATTCACCGTATCAACCGTCGACCGCAACGAGCGCAGCTTGTTTGGCCTTAGGTTTTACATTGTGCAAACCGGCTCTATGAGCAAGTCCGAAAAGAATGAGGACCTTGATGTTCATTTTAATGCGGGCGATATTATTTTCATAAAGGAAGCTGAGGATAAAACAGCACTTCAGCCGGGTGACATTATTTCGTTTATCTCTACCAACGATGAGAGCTATGGCGAAACCATCACCCACATGATTTATGAAAGAAAAGAGGATGATGGAGGTAGGCTGCTTGGTTACGTAACTTACGGTACCAACACCGGAGCAATCGACGAAGCACTTGTCGAGCCGGGATTCGTAATCGGTACGTACGCGGGCAAGCTTCCGGGGCTTGGTAACTTCTTTGCATTCGTAAAGTCCACTCCGGGCTATATCGTGTGCATACTTGTTCCGTTCTTGCTTCTTATATTGTACAACGGCATCAACGTAATCCGCTTGTTCCGTAGATACAAAAAAGAGCAGTCGGCAATTCTTCAAGCCGAAAAGGATCAAATTGCAGCCGAGCGCAAGCACAACGAAGAAATGCTTAAACAGCTTCAAGAGATGCAGGCGGCTCAAACGGCAAACGCCGCACCTGTGCCGCCGCAACAAGAGATTGATGCACTCGCCGAGCAACGCAGACAAAACGAGGAAATGCTTAAGCAGCTACTTGAGCTAAAAGCTCAGCTTGCTCAGCAAGCCGCCGCGGTAAATCCGACTCAACCCACGTCGGAGCAACCGCAGATTATTGAGCCGCACATTGAGCAAGCTCAGCAAGAATCTGACGAGCAAACGGCAGATGAAAACCAATAATTACGCAGCAATGCGTAAAAGCCGATTTGCTGCAAGATAAATTTGTATATTCCTATACCTTTTTTGGGCTTAACCTAAGAGGGCGTAGAAAAAAATTTTATAGGAGAGAAAGACTATGAAGACAAAGAAGACAGTAAAGAAAGCATTGCTTAGCAGTGTAGTCGCACTTGTTGTGAGCTTTACGATGCTTCTCGGTACGACGTTCGCTTGGTTCACCGATTCGGCTGAGT
>JAFVXY010000013.1 GCA_017500845.1 Clostridia bacterium | reverse complement strand
GTCAATAGGTGAGGGTGCATTTGGGAGATGCGTAATGCTAATGTTTGTTTGTATAAATGCAAACATGTCAAATTCCTCAAGCACCTCAGATATATTAGAGCTGGAAGATTCTGCGTTTGACGGTTGCCAAAGACTGGGTCGTATTATCGTACCAAACGATGATTACATTTACAATGAATATGTGGCAGAATTTGAAGCGCAGGGATTTGAGGACATGGTTGTACGCGAAACTGCCGGGCTTAACTTTACTTTGCTTGAGAATGGAACGTATGAAGTAAGTAAGGGGGCAGATCCTTTGGTTGGTGAGATTATAATACCCTCTATGTACAATGGAGAGCCTGTGACGAGAATTGCTGACAACGGTTTTATAAATTGTGCGATAGAGGACGTAATAGTCCCAAGCAGTATAGAGGCAATAGGAGAAAGTGCTTTTGCTAACTGCGACAATCTTGGAATGGCGATTCTTTTAAGAACAGCTGCGGAGGGGATAACCGACATATCTGCTACAGCATTTGAGGGAAGCGACAATGTATGCTTTAGGGTGTATGATGAAGCAAGCTATTATGCGTATTATAACGATTTGGTGTCAAAGGGAGAAGAAGAGCTTGCCGAGTATATTCAGTTTATAATGTATATATAGGGCGGCTAAGGGAAGAACAGTTTTATAAATAATTAAGCAAAGCGTGCTTATGGGTAAAATACTTGTAAGCACGTTTTTTTGTTGGCAAGTATAGTGCAAAAATAGTTGGGGTAGAATAAAAATCTCGCCGCGCCCAAAGACAATCTTCGATTGCTTGACAAGGAGGCGTGGGTAAGTATATAATAATTAGTGGCGAGAGAAGGGCTCGTATAACAAATCAGGCAAAGGAGGGCGATATGGAACTGGCACAAAAGCTTGTCGAGCTACGCATAGCAACGCGCGGTGCAACGATGTGCGAGAATATGTACGGCAAGACCAAAAACACGCTGTCACTAAAGACCAAGATATTGTTCCTGATAAGGGACAAGAGCTTGCCGCCCTCGGATATAATTTCGTCCCTTCACCTTGCCAAAACCAATGTTGCGCTCATTGCTGCCGAGATGATAAAGGACGGGCTTATAGTAAAGGAAAAGCCCGAGCTGGATAAGCGTTCGGTTTGGTATGCCATCACGGACAAGGGTAAGGAATATCTTGATGGCAGACTTCGCGCCATCGAGGATATGCTCAACGAGCGATACAGCAAAAAGGACTACCAGCGCGCTCTAAAAATCATGAGTGACGCTATCAACATTTTGTCGTTTATATAAGGAGCTATTATGAGGCTTTACAACACACTTACACGCAAGAAGGAAGAATTTATCCCCATCGGCAAGACGGTTACCATGTACTCGTGCGGCCCGACGGTTTACAACTTTGCGCACATAGGCAATATGCGTGCGTACGTTTTTATGGACAGCGTAAGGCGCGCGCTCCGCTATTGCGGCTACAAAATCAAGGGCGTAATGAACGTCACTGACGTTGGTCACCTTCTTAGCGACGGTGACGAGGGCGAGGACAAGATGGCAAAGGCCAGCCGCGAACAGCAAAAGTCCGTTTACGAAATCGCCGAAATGTACACCAAGGCGTTTATGACCGACCTTGCTAAGCTTAATATCTCTAGGCCCGAGGTGGTGGCTAAGGCGACCGACCATATCACCGATATGCTTAACTACGTGGTTAAGCTTGTAGAGCTCGGCTACGGCTACGAAACAAGCGACGGTATCTACTTTGATATATCCAAGTTCCCCGAGTACGGCAAGCTTAGCGGGCTTAACCTCGACAACCAAATCGCAGGTGCGCGCGTGGACGTCAACGATGAGAAGCGCCACCCTGCCGACTTCGCGCTTTGGAAAAAAGCTCCCAAGGAGCATATTATGCAGTGGGAGTCGCCGTGGGGCATGGGTTATCCCGGCTGGCATATCGAATGCAGCGCAATGAGCAAAAAGTACCTCGGCAGCAGATTCGATATTCACACAGGCGGCGTGGATCATATCCCCGTCCATCACGAAAACGAGATTGCGCAAAGTGAGGCGCTTGAGGGTCATCAGACCGTCAACTACTGGATGCACGGTGAGTTCATGCAGGTGGACGGCGGCAAGATGAGCAAGTCGCTGGGCAACACCTACACGGTAAGCGACCTCGAGGCTAAGGGCTATTCGCCCATGATGTTCCGCTACTTCTGCCTTAACACTCACTACCGCAAGACCCTCAACTTTACCTTTGCGGGCATGGACGCGGCAAAGACTGCGTACACGAGATTGCTTACCTTAATCAACGAGCATAAGGGTGGCAAGAACGAAATTCCTTTAGACGTATTGGCAAAATATGAACAAGAATTTGCAGACGCGGTAAGCGACGACGTAAATATTCCCATGGCGCTCGGCGTGCTTTGGAGTATGCTGAAAGAGCCTGTGTCCAAGCAAATTTACGACCTTGTACAAAAGTTCGATGCAGTATTCGGGCTTAGCCTCGATGCCGTACCGCAAGAGGAAAGGGTGGACGTTCCCGACGAGGTAACAGCCCTTGCCGAGCAACGCCTTGCCGCGCGCAAAAATAAGGACTGGGCGCAGAGCGATATTCTCCGCGATAAAATCGCTCAGCTCGGATTTGTGGTAATAGACAAAAAAGACGGCTACGATATCAAAAAGAAGTAATACTCCTTAGTGGCGTTAAGCAAAAAGCACCTTAAATCAAGGTGCTTTTTGTCTCTTGCTTTGCTTGGAAAACGACAAATCTTTAATTTTTTCTTTTTGTGCTTGACAATGCTTTTGTGTGGTGGTACAATATATGTATACATAAAGAGGGGGATAGTAATTATGGGACTTTTTGGATTTTTAGAAAAAATTTCCGATGCACTTGGCAAAAATGAACCGTTTGAAAAAAAGGACAGGCGTTGCACAAATTGCACGTCGTGCTGGTGGAGCAGTATGGATCGCGAATATAAGTGCAATAACTTCTGGGCGCCGCAAAGCTATAAGTACAACTGTCGACACAAGCCCAACAGCTATACGGACTGCCCTAAGTTCGATGCAAAAAACAGATAAATCGGTGGTAAATATGGGACTTTTTGGTTTCTTTAAGGAAGAATGGGAAAGAAAGGATAAGTGCTGTGCAAATTGCCGCTTCTATAACGTAGATAGGCGCATTTGTAAAAAAGGCATGTCGTATCGCTCTAAGCAGGAGCCGCATCAGCCGTGCGAGTGTCCTCAATACGATAAAAAAATTTGGTGACAAGCGAAGCTTGATTTTGGGTGTGATTGCGCTTTTTCTGCTAAAAAACCAATTTTGCGCTGAAGCAAAGTTTGGGGATAGTAACAAAATAAGACAATAAAAAGAGGGAACGTAACGGTGTTTTTTGTACGTTCCCTCTTTTTTGTTGTCGATTTGCTATAGTAGGATAATCAAAGCGTATGCGATAAGTGCAACGGTTACGATAACGCCAAGAATAATATTGCGCTTTTTTGCGGCGGCTCGGCGACGCGCGGCTTCATGCTCCTCGGCAAGGCGGCGCTTTTCGGCATTCTGCTCGTAGCGATCCTGCTGACGTTCAACAAAGTCAAAAACCGTTTCGAGCATGTTGGATTTGCGGGCAGACGGAGCGTCGATAATAATCTCGGTGTTGCAATATTTGCACCTTGCCGTTCCCGCCTCTTTGTTGTAGTCGAGGTGCTCGCCGCACTCGGGGCAGGTAAGCGAGGTGTAGTCTACCTTTCGTTTAAAAATGCTCATAGCTCGTCCTCCGTCGTTGGTATACAAGCAGTATATCATATTGTGTTGGAAATTACAATAACATTTATTAGAAAAAAGCTTTTTTTTCTTGATTTTTACATCAATAAACATCAAGAAAATGTTGATTTTCCGTAGACAAAAGTCGAAATATATGCTATACTCATACGTGTATATTTATACGCTTTTTTTGGCGTTGCGTTTTTTGCTCGCCCAAAAACATGCAAATTTGGCGAAATTCGCTGTAAAATAGAGAGGTAAAGTATGAGCGTTATTGAAATCAAGAACAGAGGAGCCGAGGAGGTTGCTTGCTGGCGCGTTAAGGTGGCGGAGCTTACTCCCAACACTGTTATCGAAACGGACGGAAAGGTTACGGTGCTTGTAAAAATAGGCAATCAAACCAAGGTTCAAATGAGACAGTCGTCCACCGTTTTCGGGCTTTTCAATCCCGGAAAGAACAAGAAGTTTTTTGGCGGCGACAAGCCGTACGAAAAGTTTGAGATTTATGCAATCGACCAATCCAGCCAGTACAATGCGGAATGGGCGCTTGCCGGCTCCAATGCTATGACCACCATCGACCCCGACTTCAACGTAGAGGCAAGCGTAATTGCAACGGGTAATTACTATTACACGATAAGCAACTTCTACAGCTTTATTACTGCTATGGCGGTGGGCGAAAGAGGCGCAATAACGCGAGACGATATTCGTGAGTTCTTGCGTCAGGAAAGCACGGGCATCTTCAAAAAGATTCTTGCTCCCGTGCTTATGAGGTCGACCATCAACGACTGCAAGGCAAATGCCGAAAGGTTTGTGGAAAAGATTAAGGAAGAAATCAACAATAGGCTTGAAAGCAAGGGCATTGGCGTAGAAAGCGTAGTAATCAACAAATTTGCTTATACTCCCGATCACGAGCTTAAAAGAAATCGCCTTAAGGACGCAAAAATCAATAACGCTATCGGATCCGAGCAAAACAAGGGCAAGCGCGACGATATCGGCGTAGATAAAGAGCAGGCCTTTGTGGAGAACATCAGAGAAACAAATGCTTTGCCTAAGGACGTCGAGGCTCATGCCGGTAAGCACGACCGCGCAGACAGAGACGACAAGCCCGTAATCATCTGTCCGCGTTGCGGCGAGCGTAACCATGGTGGTAATTACTGCAATAAGTGCGGCGAAAAGCTTAACAAATAAAAAGAGAGGATAAAAAACAATGGGACTTTTTTCACATAAATACAACAATAAGGATTTTGCAAAAAATTCGCAGCTAATGTCCGAAAGCATCCAGCGTATTCTTATGAAAATCGGTAGCATGCAGGTTGGCGGCGCAGGCAAGGTGCTTAACCAAGCCATGATGCAGCTTCAGCAAATGGAGTACCCGATGGATTCAAGAGGTCGCGCTATGGACGGCAAGGAAATAGCGCCGATTGACGAGAGAATCTTTAAAATGCTTGACAAGATTGCCGCGGACTGTCAGCAGGGCTCTGCCGAGTCCATTGCAGTTCATGCAAATATGCTTTACTCCGCTATAATGCACTCCAGAATTAACGGTAAGGAAAAGTATTCCAAAAACTTCCTTGCCTTTGACGAGGCACGTGCGGATACGCTTGCTCAGATGTGCGATGCCTTCAAGCAGATCGCTCACCACAACGAGGCTATGCAAAGAGCACTCGACCGCGCTAAGGAAGCGGCTCCGGGTAGCTACGAATATCAAAGGGCAAAGGCAGAGTACATGACTCAGCAAAGCCAGCTTCAGACCGTTCAGGCAACCGTTGCTACCCTACAGGGTCAGTATAACAACCTTGTAGACCAAATAGGACTACTCAACGAGGTGGAGGCTATCCAAAAGATGCCCGAGCCGCCTAAGACGGGTGCTCAGCTTGCTTCGTGGGTGGCAGACAGCGAGGCGATCATCGCAAGAAAGAACGAGCAGATATTTACCGACAACGAAATTATGGCGGACACAAGATCGCGCAGACAGGGTGCGGCGGCAGCGGCTGCAAACGACGGCTTCGACGCTATGGTGCAAGAAAGCAAGGCGCAGGATATGCAAAATCAAATTGCAAATTCTACCGGTAGTCTTAGCTCGCGCAATTCCGCGGCAGACGAGTTTGATGCCTTGGTAAACGGCAGAAGATAGGCAAACCGTAAACAAAAACAAATAAAAGGAAACAATGATTATGTTATTTGGAAAAAACAAGCAAACCAAGGAAGAAAAGGCAAGGGCCGAAGAGGAAGCAAAAAGAGACCAGGAGTTTCAGGCAAAGTATACCGCTAAGATGAAAAAGAAAGAGGTAGAGAAGCTTATTGCCGAAATAAATAAGACCGAGCAAAACCTTATTCAGCGTGCGGCTGCGGCTAAGCAAAAGGGATACGGTCAGATTTACACCCAGTGCGTTACGTTTATAAAGGTAACGAGGGCGAGAAAGGCTCAGGCAGAGCAGTTCCTCTTCCAGATGGAGTGTATGCAGGATATGCAGGCGCTTTCCAAAAACACCGCAGGACTTTTGGGCGCAATGCAGGAAATCGCAGGATCGCTCGGCAAGCTTTCGCTTGACAAGAACGTTATGATGGAAACGCAAAGGAATTTTGCTAAGACCCAAAGCGAGCTTGACAAGCAGGGCATGATGTTCGACCAGTTCCTTGGCTCGATGGAAATGGCGCTCCCCGACGAGGTTTCGGACGGCGGCACGGCAGACCCCATGATAGACGCCGAAATCGATGCGTTTATGATGAATGGCAACCTCAGCGCTTTTTCGGGCGCAAGCGAAAAGGACGTAGCTCCCGAGCTTGCAAGTGCCG
Organism: Clostridia bacterium; assembly: GCA_017500845.1. Lineage (GTDB taxonomy): Bacteria > Bacillota > Clostridia > Christensenellales > Pumilibacteraceae > CAG-552. The sequence goes on along the minus strand of JAFVXY010000013.1, from coordinate 109,926 downwards.
AGCAGCTGCTTAAAAGCTTGGGCTAAGCGAGGTTTGTATGGATAACAAGGATAAAGCCATATTGGAAATGCGCTTTAAGTCGAGCTACGAGGGCGCAAACAGATATATTGCTCAGAATAATCTTGACGGTGCGCTGGATTGCCTTAAGCGTGCGCTAGAGAATGCTATTCAGCTTGCAAAAATTACGGTAAGCGCCGAGCGTGACGGCTATATGATTAAGGTAAAAAACATCACGGACGCCATAAAGCTTATTCAAAGCAAGCAGCAGCCCGCGGCAGGCACAAACAAGCCGGGCGCTTCCGCTAAGCCGCAGGAGAAAAAGCAGGAAAACACCGAGCCGCTCCCAAAGCTTTCGGTAGAGGAGTCGCTGGCTAAGCTCGACGAGCTTATCGGTCTTGGCGCGGTAAAGAACGAGGTTAGGGATCTTATTAACTATCTCAAGGTTCAGCAAATGAACAAGGAGTTTGGGCTTCCCACGGGCGACCAAAACAATCACCTTATTTTTGCAGGCAGCCCGGGTACAGGTAAAACGACTGTTGCGCGTATTATCGCGGACATTTTATACTCGCTTGGCATAATCGAAAAGGGTCAGCTGGTTGAGGTTCAGCGTGAGGACCTCGTTGCGGGCTACGTTGGTCAAACCGGTATAAAAACGCAGGAAAAGGTAGAGGAAGCTATGGGCGGCGTGCTGTTCATCGACGAGATTTACCGTCTTGCCGAGGGTGGCGAAAACGACTTCGGTAAGGAGGCTGTGGGCGTTCTTCTTAAAGCAGTAGAGGATAGGCGTGGCGAGTTCGTAACCGTGCTTGCTGGCTACGAAAACAGAATGGACGACTTTATTAGGATGAACCCCGGTCTTAAATCGCGTTTCCCCAACACGCTTCACTTCGACGACTACACCGTGGACGAAATGGTGGCTATTTTCAAGCTTAACTGCCGCAAGGGCGGAAAGGTTCTTTCCGAGCCGGCAGAGAGAATTCTTCGCACAAGATTGCAAAAGATGTACGACACCCGTGACGAAAATTTCGGTAACGCCCGTGACGTACGTAACTTGTTCGAAAAAACGTGTAGAAAGCAGGCAAACCGTATTGCGGGCGTGTCTTCGATAACCAAGGACGCACTTATGACCCTGTTGCCCGAGGACATTGCGTAAGCGAAATAAAATTCATAACCCAAATAAAATTTAGGAGAAATAAAAATGGCAATTTTCAAGAGTAAGGAAGAGCGTAAGCAAGAAAAAAAGATGGCTGTAAGACAGTCCATGAAGGAGCTCGAAAAGAGAATCAAAAAGCTTGATTCCCAAAAGGAAATTTACATTCAGCAGGCTCAGATCGCAGTTAAGGAAGATTTGCCCGAGCAGGTTGAGCTTGCAAAAAAGGCACTTCAGATGACCATCACCGAGCGTAAGCGTACCCTTAAGATGCTTCTTAATGCACGCATTATCGAGCAGATGAACGATATGACCGAAATGACCACCGAGTTCCTTAAGGCTATCCACGTTATTGCAAAGCAGATCGCGGGCAATACCACTACGGACGTTCGCAAAATCAACAGCGACCTTAAGATGGCTATGGGCAAGGTAGAGGCTCAGACCGAAAGCCTTGAGGATTTGATGGACGAATCGCAGGATACCGTAGGCTCCTTTGCGGACGAAAACGCTAAGGCGACCGACGACGAAATCAATGCTCTTATTTATGGCAACACGGGCGCAAGCGCCGCAAGCTCTTCGATTGACGCAGAATTAGCAGAGCTTCAGCGCAAGCTTGGTCAATAACAGGTTTTTGCCTATACGTGGCAACGAATTTTGTGCATAACGCACAGCCCCTGTCTAAACGGCAGAAAAAATAACAACGGTAGAGAGAGTAATGAGTAATAAAGAAGAAAGTCTTTTGAATGAATATATTAGGCTTGCCAATGCGGCAATGACAGCAGGCAAGCTTACCCATGCGTACAGTTATTTGCAAAGTGCGGCAAAAACAGCGCTTATGCTTGCAAAAAGCAGTGCGGGCGCGGTACAAAAAAGGTATCTCGATCAGTGCAAGCAGCTTACGGCGCTTCTTGAGGGCATCGATAAAAAGCTTAAGGCTTCTGCCCCAATAGCTCCGCCTCCCGTTGCGCCTACCGCACCGATTGCACCGCCTTCCGCTGCGCCTATCACGCCCATAGCTCCGACAACGCCTATTGCTCCGACAACGCCTACTGTGCCGCCCGCTTCCACTGTGCCCGGCGCACCTACCGCTCCTGCTGCTCCGCATGCAAATGAACAGTCGCACAAAAAGACGGTAAGCGGAAGCAATGCGCTTGCGCCCAAATGGCTGTCCGAGTACGTTGGTCAGCCCAAGGCTGTTACGGCAGTAAAGGATCTTATAACAGCCGCAAAGCTCAAAAACGCGGCAATGCCGCACATAATGCTGTACGGCTCGCACGGTCTTGGCAAAAGCACCTTTTCGCGCATTATTGCCAACGAGCTTGGCGTAGGCTTTACCGAAATCAACGTTTCTAAAATAACCATTCCCGAGATGGTGGCAATCTTCAAAAAGCTCAAGCCCCGTGACGTAGTGTTTATTGACGAAATTCACACGATTCCTCTGCCCGTTGCAGAGTCGGTGCTGTACTCCGCTATGCAAGACGGCAGAATCACGTACATCGAGGGCAAGGGCAAGTTTGCAAGACCCGTTGAGTTCCAGCTTCCGCCCTTTACGCTTATTGGTGCAACCACCGAAATCGGTAAGCTTGCAAAGCCGTTCACTCACCGTACCATAGCGGTTAGGCTGGAGGAATACACGGACGAGGTGCTTGCCGGCATAATCGCAAAGTCCACCTACAAGCTTGGCATGAGCATTTCGGATCAAAACGCGCTTCTTATATCCAAACGCTGTCGCAACAATCCGCGTACCGCCAACAATATGATAAAGCGTATTACCGACAAGGCGCTTGTTAAGCACATAGTGCAAAACAACATCAAGGTGGACGGACCCCTTACTCTTGAGGAAATCCGCAAGCTTAACATAAGTATTGCCGAAAACATAATTATAGACTTCTTTGAGGAAAACGGAATAGACGAATACGGCTTGGAAAACGGCGACCGCGAGCTGCTTAAGATGATAATTCACCGCTACGGCGGCGGCCCCGTTGGTCTTGACAACCTTGCACGCGCAATGAACGAAAGCAACAACGTTATAGCGCAAAAGTACGAGGCGTATCTTATAAAGAAGGGGCTTGTGCGCGTCGACCGTGACGGCAGAGTGGCAATGCCCGATGCCTACAAGGTGCTTGGACTGCCTGTTCCTAAGGCTCTTGACGAGCAGGAGGCAAAAAAAGAAGAGACAAACACGGCAAGCGGCGATGAGTGCGGCAGTCAAAATAACAGCTATGGTCAAAAAAATGACGATACGCTTCAAAGTAAATACGACAAGCGCACCGTTATAGTGGCGAAGGTGCCCGACGAAATCAAGTGCGAAAAGGTAGAGGAGCTTATCGTTTATCCCGAAAACGCAATCACCTTTGGCGGCAATCTCGACGAGCTTTTCTCGGACGTAGAAAAGCCGATTGTGGAAGCGCCCAAGCACTTTTGCTTGCTCGAGCTTGACTTCGACAGCTACAAGCGCACGATAGAGTGCGATTCATTCCTCGAAAGCAGGTTTGCTACCATGATGGCGACTGTTGGCTTTGCTAAGGATTTGCGTGCGCAGACGCTGGAAATTCCGTACATATCGCAGGAGCTTAGCGACCGCAGATACTTCCCCGACTTTGTTGTAAGGGATTACAAGGACCGTATTGCCGTAATAGAGATGAAGAACTTTGATATGTGCTCGTATCACCTCAACATCGACAAGTACGAAAGATTAAGAGAGTTTTGCATTCAGCACGGCTACGGCTATGCCGAGGTTATGCAGCCGTACGGTACAAAAACGTACGTGTCCGTAGAAATGCTTAGAAATGCGCCCATAAACACGCAGCTCGAGCAGTTTATCTACGCTAAGATAGAAGAAACGGGTAACGCAACGGGTATCGGTCAGTGTGACTCTGCGGCGCTTGCCGAATACGAGGCTATGTATGGAACGCTGGACAAATGCGAGGTTTATACGATTTTGCTCAACAATCGCAGGCTTAAAAACGTGGATCGTAGCGGAAACGGCTTTATGATTCAGCTTACCTAAGGCGGGAGATTAACAGTGAAAACCTTTTGCAAAAAGAAAACAGCAAAAAAGAATTTCTTTTCTTGCAATGCCAACGTTCGCTCGCTTGCATACGGCGAGGACGTAAAAAAGGAGTACGCCGATTGGCTTAGGTATCATTCTTCTAGATGGCTTACTGCCCGTGGCGGTTTCGTGCTGTTTGACGGCGGCAACGCAGCGGGTAAGACATTTACCGAGGCAAAGGGCAGCAAGGGCGAGCTTCCATCGCTAAAGCTGGACGGCGAAGTATTTTGCGTTCAGTCGGGCAGGGTAGCTGTAGGGAGCAAAAAGGATGTGCTGAATATCGGCACCGAGGTCAAGGCGTGGGCGTTAAGCTCGATACCGACCACCTCGGGCGTTAAGACCTTTATGTTTGCCGTTGCAAAACGCCCCGGCGGCAAGGGAACGACGCTTGCGGTATATTCGTACCGCCCTCACCCCAGCGAGTTTGTGCTTTTGTGTGAGGAGCCGCTTCCCACGGTGCTTGACCTAAGCGCGACGCTGGTTACGCTAGGTAGGCACGTATTCTTGGTGCTTGGCGGACAGCTTCGCTATTACTATTTTAGCCATAAGGACCTTCAGCCCGTGGCAATCGGCGTTAACGACGGCTGTGACAAGGACTTTTTGCACCACGTAAAGGGCTACGTGGTGGCAAACGAGGCGCACAAGGTGTTTTGGATTTCGGACGAAAGCGTTTATGCTTTTACTATTGGATTACCTTCTTCCGTTAGCGAGTACCGCAGCGTAGAGGGCGAGGTGGTGGAGCACATAGACTGCCTTGGCGGCGGACTAAACGTGTACACAAAACGAAGACACGGCACAGAGATTTCGTGTATTCATTACGACTAAAAGCGGCGTACAAATTTTATTTGAATGCTACGGCAACGACTAATATTATCGGCGACGGGGACGTCGCACTATTAAGATAACAAGGGGACATAAGGCTTATGATAGATAAGAATGACGTAAAAATGCCTGTTCAGCGAGATGACATCGACGAATTGCTTGGCGATGAAGACAAGATGCGCGGCGTCGAGGACTTGCTTGCGCTTGTCGGCAACACGCCCAGCGAGCAAAAGCTGCGCCTAAAGCAGGACTATTACGGTCGCTTTAATTGGTTTGGACTTACAAGGATGAGCGAGTCCGCAAAAAAGAGCTACTTCTCGTATCAGGAAGAGGCTGTTTATGACTTTATTTTCAACCTTAACAAAAGCGGCATTTTGTCCGATCAAGTAGGTATGGGTAAAACCATCGAGGCGGGTATGATTATCAGCGAGCTTGCAAGCCGAAACGAGCTTAGGTCGCTGCTTATCATCGTCCCCAACGAGATTATGGCAAACAAGTGGGAAGACGAGCTTAAGCACAAGTTCGGTATCGACGAGTACACCAATACCGAGGAGGTCGTTGGCGAGGACGGCGTAGCGCACAGAGTAGAACGCAAGTATCCCGTCGTAAAGGCGCTTAAAAGCTACGACGATTTTTGCAGATGCGTTTTCGACTGCTTGGTAGAAGAAAATTTCTACGATCTTGCGGCTAAGCTTAAGGATCACGGCTTTAACCACGACAAATACGAGGTAAAAGAGGGCGACACGCTTGGCGGCGTTATCGAAGGCTTCGTAAAGGAGGACATTAAGCTGTCGATAGACCTTATAAACAGAGGCTTTATGTTCAACGATATAGACGCTACCGTTGTGTTTGACGGCAAAAAGTTTGCTATCGTAGGCACGGATTTTGCGCGTGAATACGTTTACGACAGCGGTAATGCAATCAAGGAATACCTTAAGCTTGCAGGTCACCGCGCAAACAACACGGCATCGCTAAAAAGAATTTTGCAGTCGCAAAACGGTCTTCGCAATCGATACGACAAAATCATAAGACAGGAGCTTAACGGCCTGTTCACACTTGTGGGCGAATTCTTTACCACGCTCGAGGGCGGAATTTCCTCCGTTTCGGACAGCATGATAAACAACTATCCCATTCTCGTAATACCCATTGCATACTCCGAGCATACCGAGGGCGGCGGCGTAAAGCTTCACGAGTTCCTCAATCGCACGCTTAGGGCAAAGACCGAAAACTACAAGCACGAGTACATAATTCAGGACGATAACGGCGAAAACAAGCCGAGGTACGAGGAGTACCGCATCGTTGACTTCTTTATAGACGTAGCGTACCAGACCATAATCGTAGACGAGGTGCACGACTATATCGACGTTTGCGCAAAGATGGATCGCGACCAGTTCCACCGTGGCGGCAACGGCGGCTATCGCAGCTACCCCTCGTCCGAGTACAACAGATACGAGCTGTTTGACGACTATTACTTTATCAAAAAATCCAGCCTTTACAAAAAGCTTAAGTCGCTTGCAGACAATGCAAACCGAAAGATATTCCTTACTGCAACGCCTATCAAGTCGGACATGGTGGACTTTTACTTACTCACCCTGCTTGCAAGCAACAAGGACTCCGAGATGTACAAAAAAATCAAAGCACAGCTTGACGTTGCATTCTTGCAGGATTCCGAGAGAGAAGAGGCAATTAAGGACTTGTACTATTCGTTTGAGAATGGCATTGGCGAGGCGGCAAAGCATTTCAGCCAGTTCCACGACCATTACATTCAGCCCGAGGAAAAGGGCGGCGCAGTTAGTGGCGGCAAGTATCGCTTGCGCTATCCGTACTTTGGCGGCTCGTACCTTAGCAACAACTACAACCGCGCAGAGGCTATCGAGCAGTACCTTAAAGCCACCATTACATATCTATCCATGGAGGAGGTGGTAATGGAGCTTATAACTGCTTATCTTGCCGAAAAGAAGACCAAAAACCGCGATATGGACAACGTAATCGTGGATATTAAGCAGCTTATTGCCGACCTTGCAGACTTGCTCAGCGCGCTCGATCTCGACCGCGAAAGGGCGTACCTTCGCACGAGAATAGTGTTCCGCAGCTTGTTCAACAATAGCATCAAGATGAGATTCGAGGAGGACTTCACAAAACCGGACGGCACGCCCATCAAGCGTATTCGCGAACTTCTTGAAACGGAGGACGGTCCGCGTAAATGGCACAAGACATACCGCAAGTACGGAATTCGTCATACCCGTCACCAAACCTACAACCTCGCCTCTTGCCCCGAGATAAATAAGCTTCGCTCCGGTAAGCGCGAAAGATACCTTAACCTTCCGATATGGCCAAGGCGTGACGGCAAGGTAATATTCCTTGTTCGTGACGATATTTTCTTCGACTGCTTCCAGCAGGTTAGACGAAATCACAAGCGCAACGAGCTTCGCCCCATAAAAATAGAAGAGCTTCCTAACTTCGAAAATCTTACGGGTAGCGAAGCCGAAAAGGCAGAACGCTTCCAAACCGCGGTAGCGATATTCGATTATATCAACAACGCTATGAGCGGCGGCGAGGGCGATTTTCACGAGCCGTCCAGCAGCAAATACGACTCGGTGGAAATAGACGACGCCGAAATGGTTGACTACAAGCTTGCGCTCGTAAGCCGTCTTATGGCAGGCTCGGACGCCGCGCTTGGTCAAATCGATGGCAGAGTTTTGCTCTTTGCCGAAAATGAGCGTGAAAAAATCGTAGAGTGGTTTAGCTATATCAGATACAGGCACCTTAAAGAAAAGAGGTCGGACGGACTCACCCCCGAGGAGCAAAACGAGTTTGATGGCTACGAGCAGACCCTAAGCAACGAAATGTATCGCGAGTACGAAAGAAAGTGGGCACGTTACGGCGTTCCCTCCTCCGATTGGTATATTTCGGAGAACGCGGGCGTGCTTGAAATTCTCGGCTCGGCAAATCAAAACCTTCTTATCATCATCGACCCCAAGCGTTATGAAAAGGGTGTCGACCTACAAAAGGCTAACACCATAATAAACTTTGACATCAACTACTGCCCGCTTAAGATGGAGCAGCGTATCGGTCGTATCGACCGTATCCGTCCGTCCGGACAAAAGCAGGAAATCAATATTATTTCGTTCGTTCCGCTAAACGATATGAGTGGATACGTAATCAATTTCTTTGCAAACGAGCTTAAAATGTTCACGCAGTGGATGGGTGAAACAACGGGTATTGTATCAGTTCCGGAGGAGGAAAAGCAGGCGTCCGGTGGAGAGGACGTATCTTTCGAGGGCAAGGTATACAAGCTTGAGGAGTACTACAAGTTTATATACGATTTGTGCAAAAACGAAGTATCGCAAGAAAGAATTAAGGAAATGGCAACAGCCTTCCGCAGATTCTTCAGCTCCAACAGGGCGCATGAAAAAAAGGTGGACGAGGCACAGGCTCAAATCGACTTCGAGTTTATCCAAGAGCTTCGTAAGCCGTTTGACACAATGTTCCGCAACTCCATTTCGCCCAAGCGTGAGGGTAACGAGATTCACGACCGAGAGGAGCGAGTGGTGCGCTTCAACACCGTGCTTGGCGGTAGCTCGCGCAAGTGCTATGCGCTTAGCTGTAAGGAATGTGAGTACAAAAACAAATGCCGTGGCAACGACAGCCAAATCAAAAACAAGTACAGCGTGTTTGCTGACGCAATCAAATCCTTCCTCACGATGGGCGAGAAGTTCTACAATTCAAAGCAAGACAAGATGCATAGCCCCAGTGAGGTAATCAGCGGTGCAAGCAAGGAAACATTGCTGGACTACCTCAGAAACAGAGCAAAGGCGTTTAAGGCGGCAAAGAGCGAAATAAAGAAGCTTCTTCCTGACAATACAAACGACCCGTTTACCATGCCTTTCGAGGAATACTCCGAGATTTTTGGCAAGCTCAAAAAGCTTTATTGGGACGATGTGGTTGCAGAATATATCAACAGGATAATAGACAGATTCCACCGTCAGTGCGACAGCGTGCTTGAGGGCGCGAGCCTTTTTGAGAGGTTTATCAAGACCTTGTCCATCGCTGACTTTATGAACAATATGGAAGGAGTAGGTAATGAGCGTTAGTAAAATTAAAACTCCTTCATATATGGCAAAGCTAAAGGAGCTTTATTCTGCAAAGGAAAAGATCGTGCTTGTCGATTACGATAAGAGCCTTGCGCTTAAAGCCGCAACCGAGCTTTTTAGCAAAAGGTCTAACCTTATCATCGTGGACGATAAGGCGATGGCAAACCAGATTGCCCATATTCTTGAAGGCACTCTTGACTGTCACGTAATAGCAAGCAAGGCGCAGCTTGACGAGGCGGTAGGCAGCACTAACCGCAGCTACGACGAGCAGGCGGCAAGGGAAAAAGCGGCAGAGTTTATCAAAAAGCATCCGCACCTTATTGTGGCGGCAAAGGACGGCGAAACGCCCATCCTTAATGCCGAGCTTGGAAGCGACCGCAGTCTTAGAGGTATGTTCCGCGACAGACAGGCAAAATTCTGCTTTTCGGATATGCTTGCGCTTTGCGGCTACGACTTTGCGATAATAGATAACTTTTTTGAGCAGTTCGAGATGATCGACCCCAAAAAGAGAGCGGACGTCAAAATCGAGCCCATCGAGTTTGACCGTATTGACTTTTTTGGAAAGGAATATTTCTCGCCGCTTTCGGCTTCGTACAAGAGGCTGGAAAACATCGTCGATAGTATTAAGGGTGTAATTGCCCTTTCGCCGTACGCGGTGGGCGACAGTGTGGCGAATTTGTATGCGGGACTGCACTTGCTTCACGGCGAATTTTCATTCGACGAGGCGTACTCCATAGTGCCACACGAATATGCCGAGTACCTCGACGACTGCCAAGCGGTCAACTCCGAAATGGTCAATATGATTGACGAGGACGGCGTGGTGTCGCTGTGCTTAAGAAACGTAGCCGGCAGAATAAGCGGCGTTCCGCGTAGCGTTGCCGATATGCGTAAATATTTGTTACGTAAGCTTGAATTTATGTCCGAGGAGGAGTCGTATCTTAGGACGATGTGCGCATTTTCCAAGGCGGTGTACGGCGGAAAAAGAATTACCGCTGCCGAGGTGTTGGATATGCTTATGACCGAATCGGCACCTACCAAAGCGGCGGCGGCACTCTGCGAAATGTGCTTTTACGGCGCAATGAAAAGCGAGCTGGAAAGCAAGATTTCCTCGGCGGCTGTTGTAGAGCTTACGGCGGATGAGCTTAAAAGCGTAATAGAGATTTTTGGAAGATACGGCTTGTGTCATCAGCCCGAAGCTGCCGTAAACAACTGCAAGGTTATAAAGATAAACCGTGATAACTCGGGCTTTGAGGAGTATATAAGACGCAATCACAAGGCTGTTATTGACGACGAGCTTACGTATTCGCTTCTTCGTCCGGGCAACGATTATACCGTAAAGTGCGTTGCAATCGAACGCATTTTGGACGGCCGTGACGAAAATGTCAGGTCTGCGCTTCCCGCAATTATCGTAAGCAAAAATCACGCGGACAGATTTATGGAGGCAATTAAGCGACAGGTCAAGGGATACGAAATCAGCGGCGACTTGGCTATGCTATCCTCGGCGCAAGCAGGTGACAAAAAGATAGTTGTCACCTCGTACGATAAGCTTGCACGTTGGCCTTATCCGGCTAACGCAGGGATAGCCTTCCTTGCGGATTTGGACTATGACGTTTGCGCTATGAACAATACGATTTGCAGGCTAAGAGAAAGCTGCGGCTCGGTGTTCTTGATTGCACAGTATGCAGATGCAAGCGCACATTTTTTACAAAAGTGGCAGGACGTATTGCTAAAAAATAATCAGCTTGCCATTCCTTTGCGCGCTACACCCGTAGCAATGCGTGAGCGTAACTACGTAGACTACGGCGAAATCGTGCGATACGCCGACAGCGCGTACAGGGGACTAAACCGTATAGTATCTACTGCCGAGCAGGATGCTCAAAGAGAAACGGCAGAAAAGATACGCAGACTGGTTACGCTGTACGCAATGGGTGGCGCACCCGAGAGCAGAAGGCTTAATGCCGAGCTTGATTATCTGTTCAAGCTTGGACAAAGCTTTATGGGTGTGTTCGCAAACAGCAAGTATCTTGGCGATGAGGGCGAGCACGTTATCGAAAGCAAATACTCGTACGTTCCAGACAATGGCGGCAAAAGAGCAGAGCTTGTCGAAAAGATCGAGCGCAAGGAGGAACACAGCTTGTTCTTCAATGTATGCCTAAAGGTGCTGTGGCGCGCGTGCAATATGCTGTTTGACGACTGTGCCGCTTGCAAGGAGAAAAACAGGCTTGTTACCAACGATGCTAACGCGTTTGTTTCGTGCGTAAAGGATTTCTTTGCAAGAACAGATAGGTATATAAAGCGAGTTGAAAAGCCGCAGACCGAGGAGCGCGGTGAGGGTGAGGTAATTTTCAGCAACGCGTCCGACAATCCGCTTTCTGCGTTGGATCAAAGCAAGGTGGCATCGGCTTCAGCAGATGCAATGACGCACCTTGATTATATCGAGGAATTAGCGCAGTCGGGTATTTTCTTCTCGGTAGAATTTGCGCTTGTAGACGCTATTTACAACGATGTGCTTTCCGTTTATGGAGAAATACTTGGAAAGCACATACAAACCATAATGGAAATCTTGGATGCGGCGACCCAAAAGCAACAAGCTTCAATCGGTACGCTGATCGCGGCGCTAAAATAACTAACAAAAATGTATAAGGATATAAGAACAGGCGGTAATCCGCTTACAGACAGGCAAAGACAAGTATTATCGGGGGTATTATGGCATTAACTGATATTGCAAGACAACTCAAAGAGCTATTTAGCGGCTTCGGTAGCGCCGCCATCAGCCCAAGCGACGTAGAGCGTTTTAGGGCAAAGTATGGCGACGTAGAAACAATCCGCATAGGCGAAATGGACTATATCGTTATCAACGAGGTGTACCAAAGCGTGGACAGCGCGACCGAAGCGCAAAACATTAGTCCGCTGTTTTACAACAGCATAAACAATAAGTTCGCCGTAATTGATACGGAAACCTCCTCTACGCTTATCGACGAGGTTTATTCTCGCATAACGTACATTCAGCGTGTGTCCAAGGTGGACGCGCTTCCAAGCGTTGCCGAAATGAGCGAGAGCATGAAGGGACTGGTGGGAGACGACACCACTATCGACACCGTAACGATATACAGTGATGCGGAAAACGTGGATTACAGTGCAAATATCTTTGAGTGTCAGCTTGTAAAGGACACCGGCGTATCCGCTTCGCCCGACGCGTACACCTTTATGATAAAGGGTGGCGAGATCAAGGAAATTCCGCCAAGCGTTATGCATCAGGTGGCACGCAGCGAGGGTGGCAAGCTTAATATCCTAAAGGACCACGAGGTGCTCAACGAAAACCGCGACCAAATTCAAAGGGCGGTTTACGAAAAGTACACAAAGGACGACGTGGATATTCAAAGCGTAACGGTAAAGTCCATTTTCGAGATAAGCCTTTCGTTTAAGAATATCGGCGTTAAGCTTTCTGACGAGGCGGGCAGAAAGGCCGAATACTACACCTCGTACATAGCAAGCGCAAACAACGAGTTTGGCGCTCTTAACGCCAGCATTCACACCTGTAACATTTGCTCGCACGAGCTGGTGGACGTTAAAGACGCCTCAAAGGTGGCGCGTCTGCACATCAATATGGACGCCTACGCCGGCGAAAGCGGCGAGATGCTTGCGGTTGGCTGCGAGGACTGTCTTGTTAGGTGTCCCGATTGCGGCGGCTGGCACTTCGATTACGAGAAGTTTCTTGGTTCAAACCTATACAACGGCATAAGGCTTCGCCCGGGCAGAGAGTTTATTAAGTCGCTTCGCACGCTGGAGGAGGACTGCAACTATTGTGCTTGCCGAGAGGGTATCGACTGGATATATGATGAAATGTCGGGATCTGCCGAGGAGCACGGCGTAATATTAAAGGAAAAGATGGTATTTATAAATACCGCGTTCGAAAAGCTTGCTTCGTACCACGAGTTTGAGGCGTTCTACGAGCAACGACGCCTTGCCGAGGATGGCAAAAAGACCGAGCTTAAGGGCTTTAAGGAAGGGGAGTTTGCAATGAAAACCATTGCAAGGTTCAAGCAAAGGCTTGCAGCTCAGTTTGATATTGACGTAAAGGACATTCGCGTTACCTCAATTGACGGCTGTCGAAAGTGTAACACCTGCGGCGGCGAGTATTACCGAGGCGAGGGCGGTGCGTATGACTACGAATTTCGTTGCGGCGTTTGCGATGAGCTTGTGGGCGAAAAGAGACACATGCTTACTCGCTCGGACGGACTTGTATTTATGCGCAGGGTCGTAGGCAAAAAGCAAATCGTAAGCAAATACGTAATGACAAAGCTTGGCAATTTGCGCAAGATTTCGTCGTACGTTTTGGATACGACCACGGGTGACGGCACCGAGGTTGCCGAAGAACCCGCGCAAAAAAAGGCTAAGGGCAAAAAATAAATCTTGAGAACAGAGGAATTATTATGGCTAACAAAATTTCCAATTCAATAGTATTATCAGGGCATAGCAGGGTTTCGAGAACAAGACACATGCTTGCGCTCGTAAACTTTATAGCCGTTCTTTTTGGTACGGCAATCACCCTGTTCTTCTTGACCAAGAGAGGGTGTAGCGACACCATGCTCTATATTATGTACGGCATTCTTGCACTCAACATTATGCAGGTTGCTGTGTGCGTAGTAGACTTCGTTCTTAAGTGGACCAAGGGTGTGTACATAAAATGGCTTCCCTTTGTGTCGTACGGATTGGCGGCGCTTTGGGTGATTGCTGTCCTTGGCGAAATGCTTGCCGGCACGTCCGAGCTTGGCGAGCTTCGTACCGACCTTGCGATTGTAGCGGTAGTTCAGTTTGTGGTGGCGTTCGTGGCGTACGTGGTATGGCCGGTGCTCGACAGACGTGCGATTGGCGCAATGACCGCAAAAAAGATTCGCGACAACGAGGCGGCAAAGCTTAAAAAGGCTAAGGGCTACGTAATTAAGTATGCGGTAATCTGCGTGGCAATCGTATTGCTTCAGGTTTGCGCTTTGCTTATCTACAAGCTTCCGCCCACGCTTTACGACCTCTTTGACGAGTCGCGTGCAATCAAGTACGCATCCAACGAGGGGGGAGACGGTTATATTGTTGTTGACGTCTATCGCGGAACATCCAGCTATCTTAACATTCCTGCCGAATACAACGGCAAGCCGGTTGTCGGTATCGCCGAGGGTGCAATCGACCAGACCGAGATTATCGACAGATATAAGATTGACGAAATCGTATTCGGTACGCTTTCGGTGGACGAAAACGGTAACGAAACGCTTGTAAGCAACCTTCAATATATCGAAAGCGGCGCGATTGTAAATGACAGAATCTCAAGCATAGTTTTGCCTGCTTCGGTTGGCTTTATCGGACCAAACGCAATTTCCTCTACCTCGCTCCAAACACTAACGTACGAGAGCAAGGCAGACTTTAATATTTCGGCACTTTCTACTCCTTCTCTCAGCACCATTGTTATGCAGGGCGAAAGCGTAGGTAAAATTGCTTCGCTAAGCGGCATGAGTAGCGCTGTAAGCATCGAGGTAGACAAGTCAATTTACAACGAGTACCGCGAGGCAAATATCGAGTACGAATCAAACTTCTCGCCCATTTTGCCCAGAGAGGAATTTTACGTTGACTTCTTTACGGGCTGCGACTACTACCTTGACAGTCTTTTCTGCACCAAGGGTGACGAAATATTGCTTACCGTTGACGACCTTATAAGCTCAACGCTTGGTGGAATCGGCTTAAAGACCGATACGGTTGCGTATATTCGTGACAGAAAGGAAATGAACACAAGCGGTATAAAGGAAAAGGCGGCGTTCCGTGGCTGGTACTACGACCCCGAATTTACCACACCGTGTGAGTTTACCTTAGACGGCGCGGTAGAGCTTCGCGGCAACACTAAGCTTTATGCTAAGTGGGTCGAGGAATTTTACGGCGACCTCAACTGGGGACATACTCCCGTCGGCGTAGCAACTAATATTACGTGGACGGAGGAGGACGATTACAATCTTCCCAACTATCTCGACCGCGCGGGCTATGACGCAGGTGTAAGATGGGTTACGGCAGACAACAGTCAGGATGTAACCGACACGACGGGGCTTATGCGTGACGTAGACTTTACGGCTACGTGGCAGTTGGATGCGCCCGAAATTGATATTCTTTGCGGACTAATCGACGAGGATAGCGTAAACGACTATTACAGCTCGGTGGATGGCAATACCGTACAGGTAACCTATGACGAGGCTCAAAGACTCAGACTTGAGGCAGAGGCTAATCACGACCTTGCGCGTTCGGGCAACGGCGTTGTAGACTACGAGTACTCTTGGAGCATAAATAACGAAGAATTTGATATTAACGATTACGTTCAGCTTCAAAACGTAGCTCAGTCGGGCACGTATACGCTTACCGTTACGGCTTATGCTGAGGACGGCGAGATTAGCGAGGCAAGCACTGATATCAGTATAACCATAAACAGAAAGGATCTTAACCTTGGCGACGCCAAGCTTATCTACACCGAGGTAGAGTATAATGGCGCCGTACAAACGCTTGAATGCGCCAACGTAAGCTCCATTGTGTCGCAAAACGTGATTCCCACGTACCGTTACTACGATTATTCGGGCGACACTAAGGGTGACGAGGTTACCGTTAGCGGCGGCGTAAGGGAAGCAGGCACGTACCTTGTTGAGGTTCTTTGGAAAAAGAGCGACACCGCAGAAGCGGCAAACTACAACACCAAGACGTTTAGCAATCAGTTTGTAATAAAGCAAAAGGCAATCAGCGGCGATACCTGGAGCAATACCTCGTTTGTGTACGACAGCAACCAAAAGACTGTTACACTCGCAATGAAGGGCAAGTGTGGCTCGGACGACGTAAGATTTGTTTACACAAACAATACAAAGACTAACGCAGGTAGCTACACCGCTACCATCACCGGATTGGAGGGCGGTGCAAGTACTAACTACTATCTTGCCGAAAATACTACCACCTCTCATGAATGGGTAATCAATCAGCACGAGGTTTCCATAGTTCGCTGGGAGCTTGACGGCAACACGGTAGCGGATACCGCGACGGCAAGCACCGTTTATAGCGGCGGCACTCACAGAGTGCAAGCAGTTATGTCTATCGTTTACGGAAGCGATACCGTTAATTTCGTTTACAGTGGCACGGTCAATGCAAATAACGTAAGCACATACAGCGCAGTTGTTACCGGAGTTGACAACGCAAACTATTTCTTTAACGCAGGCGCATCTAACGCCGAGCGCGAGTGGAGCATAACCAAAAAGCAGCTTACAGTAACCTTTACGGGTGACAGTGGTAAGACGTATAGTGCTAAGGCGCAGGGTGTTACCGCCAGCGTAGAGGGCTTTGTTTCGGGCGAGGCACAAGGCTTTGGCGCAGATGTATTTACCTACACGGGCAGTAGCATGGCAGGCGTAAAGGAGGGTGCAAGCTCTACCGCAATGTCGCTTAGCTTTGAGGCAATCAATGCCGGCAGCTACAATGTTGCAATAGACGGTACGTCCCTTGCAAACTACAGTATAGTAGGTAGGTCCACAAGCTTTAGTATCAGCAAAAGGGGAATTTCGTTTGCGCTTGTAGGAGAAAATACGGACAACATTTACGCAACCTACAATGGCGAAAAGCAGTACGGAACGTGGACTGTAGACGGCTTTTACAGCAGTGATTTGAATGGAATTTCCATGGATGACTTTACGGTAAAGCTGGGAGGCATTCAGACCAACGACGTTTCGGGTAGCGTAAGCGGCGGACTTTATCAAATAAGAGTGGCGTTAAGCGATGCCGCTACAAACGCAGGTAGCTACGAGATAGAGTTTGGCGGATTTACGCACGACAATTACGAGATTAAAAACGAAACGCAAATAAACACACTTAACGTAGCAAAAAAGACAATCGGCGTGGCTTGGAGTATGCAGGATAAGACGGGCGCAAGCAACAGCACCGCAATCCAGTCGGGTGTGCGCAAAACGTACAACGGCGAGCATTACGGCTACGACGTGTTCGCTTCGGCAACCGGAGTAATCGAGGGCGACGAGGTTAACCTTACGCTTTCGGGCGATACGCACAAGGCGGTTGCGGGCAACTACAACACCACGGTAAGCCTTGTAGAGCATCAAAACTACAAGATGGATTCGGCATCTATAAGCTGGGCAATCGACCCCAAGGAGGTTTCGCTTGTTTGGACGCTTGATAACCAAGAGGTAAAGGGCTTTAGCAGCACCATTACCTACGACGGAAAAACGCACTCTGCGCCTGCAAGCGTACCCGAAGGCGAGCTTTGCGATGGCGACGGCAGTACGCTTGCGGTAGTGTACGAAACCTCGTACGGAAGCAAGAGAAGCGCAGACACGTATATCATCAAGGTGTCCGGCATTGAGGATAACGCCAACTATACCGTAAAGGCAAGCACGGCAAGCTTTACGCTTACCATACAAAAGGCAAAAATCACACTCAGCAGCAGCTGGCTTCTTGACGGTAGCGCATATAGCACGCCTACGTATAGCGGAAAAACGTACACCGTTACCACCACGGTGGCAAGCGGCTTGTTTGGAAGCGATACCGTTACCATATCCTACGAGGGCAATCAAGCGACCGATGCGAGCGACAAATATACCGCTAAGGTTACAGGTATCAGCAACAGCAACTATACGCTCGACGGAGTGGAGTACAGCTTTAATTGGTCGATTGACAAAAAGGTTATCGG
The DNA here is from genome assembly GCA_017500845.1 of Clostridia bacterium. Classification (GTDB taxonomy): domain Bacteria; phylum Bacillota; class Clostridia; order Christensenellales; family Pumilibacteraceae; genus CAG-552. Next base: position 92,098 of record JAFVXY010000013.1, on the reverse strand, counting down.
TAGCGTGGACGTAAGCGGCACCGCGGAGTTCACCTTTAACAACACCGAACACGTCTATACTCCCAGCATCAGCTCGACAGACGTAGTAAGCGGCGAGGACGCAATGTTTGAGCTTTCGGGCAACAAGGCAACCAATGCGGGCAGCTATAAGGCAACGTTCAAGATTAACAACCCCAACTACACTCTTGCAAGCGGCTTAGACAAGATTTTGCCGTGGACGATAAACACCTGTTGGGTCAACTCTCATAGATTTCACGATACGACATTTACGTATAACGGAGCAAGCCAGCATCCCATATTCTCCAGCACGATGTGCGGAATCGAATTGGCGGCGGCAGAGTACGAGCTTTATGACGAGAGTGGCAAAAAAATTGCCGAGGCAGTTAACGCAGGCACGTATGAGATAAAGATTACTGCCCTTGACAATCCCAACTTCCATATGACCGGCAGCGGCATAACTGCCGACTTTACCATCGCCAAAAAGAGTATTTCCTTAAGTAATCTTAACTGGTCGGCGCAAAGCTTTGTTTATAACGGCGAGGCGCAAATCCCCACAGCAAGCTATGAGGGCGAAAACAATACCATTACGTGGGAAATGTTTACAAAAACGCTTCCCGAAAGCCCCATAAACGTGGGTGGCTATATCGTTTCGGTGACGGGTGTAAGCAACGACAACTATAATATATCTACGGCGTTAAGCTATAGCTATACTATCGACAATCGTCAAATCACCTCGCTTGCTTGGGACGGTGACGTATTTACCTACAACGGCAGCGAGCATCACCCCACCGCACATTATATGTACAACGGTCAGAGGATAAGCGTAACCACTATGTCGTTTAGCGCAAGCCCGATAAATGCAGGCAGCTATACCGCTACGGCAACGGGCGTGGATAACGGCAACTTCGTGCTTGCAAGCGGTCTTACGCACAGCTTTACCATCAATCCGTTGACCATAGACGTTATCATTTGGGAGGGCGGCACTTACCAGTATGACGGAGCCGAGCATTATCCCACCGCTTACTTTAGCTACGGCAGCGAGAGGATAGACGTTACGGCATACGACAAGAACACATCAAAAAACGTAGGCACGTACACCGTTACGGCAACGGGCGTGAATAACAGTAACTTCGTGCTTAAAAGCGGACTTACCAAGGAGTACTCCATTACGCCGTACAGCATCAAGGGCGGCGAAATTTCGTGGAGCGCAGATAGCTTTGTATACAACGGCAGAGTGCAGTACCCCGCCCCCTCGTTCTCGTTTGCAGGTGCTTCGGTACAGTTTACAATGGGCGCGGCTACCTCTAAAAATGCGGGCAGCTACTCGGTAACTCTTACCGGCATAAACGGTAACAGCAACTTCGTGCTTGACGGCACCGTCACCAAAAATTACGAGATTAAGCCGTACAGCATCACCGCAAGCGACCTTGTTTGGACGGCAAAGAGCTACGTTTACAACGGCGCACAGCAAATGCCCACCGCAAGCTGTACGTACAATAGCGAAACGCTTAGCTGGGATAAGTTCTCCAAAACGGCTCCGTCTGATTCGACAAACGTAGGCGAGCATACCGTTACGGTAACAGGCATCAGCGACAGCAACTATGCTATTGCGTCTGCAATAAGCTATACCTACAAAATCGAGCCGTATCAAATCACAACGCTTAGCTGGGAGGGTACCGAGTTCGAGTATGACGGAACGCAAAAGAGCCCGTATGCATACTTCTACTTCAACGCTCAGCCGACAGGCATAAGGGTAAACGTAAGCAATATTACGTACAACGCAACCCCGATAAACGTAGGCAACTACACCGCTACGGCAACGGCTGTGGACAACAGCAACTTCGTGCTTAGCGGCGGTCTTACCCATAGCTTCAAGGTAACGCCGAGAATTATCTCCGTGCTTACCTGGTCGAATGACGAGTTTGTGTTTGACGGAAGCGAGCATTATCCTTCGGCTTACTTTACCTACGGCGGCGAGGACATAAGCGTTTCGACTTATGACAAAAAGACGGCAAAAGACGCAGGCACGTACACCATTACGGCAACTGGTGTAGCAAACAGCAATTTCGCGCTTAGCAGCGGTCTTACTCATACGTACCAGATTACTCCGCATATCATAACAGGCGGAATCGCTTGGTCGTCAAATAGCTTTGTTTACAATGGCAGTATCAGGTTCCCCGATGCATCGTACGTTTACAACGGAATCACGGTAGAGATAGCTACCGACGTTGCAACAAGCATAGACGTGGGCGACTATTCCATCGTAGCAAGGTCGGTACGAAACAATAATAACTTCAAGCTTTCTACCACCTTCACCTACGAGTATTCCATTACACCGTACACCATCACGGCTGACGAAATCACTTGGGATACCACCACGTTTGAGTATACCTACAACGGCAAGGTTCAGTCGCCCAAGGCATCGTTCTCGTTTAATGGCGTAAGCGTAGAGTTTAACGCGACGGGCGACACGGATAGCAAGGACGCAAGAAGAAGCTACAAGGTTACTCTTACAAGCGTAAACGGCAACAGCAACTTTGTTATCGGCGGTACGGGTACAATTTCTAAGGATTACAGCATTCAGGCTTACACCCTTAAGGCAAGCGACGTAATCTGGTCGGCAAGCGAGTACGTCTTTAATGGCAAGGCTCAGCGCCCCACTGCAAGCATAACGATTTTTGGCGACAGCATAAGCGTAACCGGATATAACGGCGAGGAAACGGTAAATGCAGGCGAATATACCGTAACCTTGACTGCAATCGACAGCGAAAACGTTAAGCTTCCCGATGGCGGAATTTCGCATTCGTACACCATCAAGGCAAAGGGCATTACTTCGGTAAACTGGCTGCACTTTGGCTTTAATTACAACGGTACCGAGCAGCCTATGACCGCAGACTATGTCGACCCCGAGCTTGGCGGCCACGTTTCGTTTATTATCAGCACAGACAGAACGCCCATTGATGTAGGCACGTATACTGCTACCGTAATCGGAGTGGACGGCAACACCAACTACGAGATTGTGGGAAATATTCAAACAACGTACGACATATTTCCAATGAGATTTGATAACGTAAGCACCGACTTCGATATGAGTACCTTTCAGTTTACGTTCACTGTTGACGACGCGGTAAGCGGTGACGACGTAAGAATTTTGTTCAAGCTTTATAAGGACGGCGTCGAGGTAGACAAGGTTGACGGACCGGGATATTACGAGGCAAAATTTGTTGGCTTGACCGGAGCGGACGCGGCAAATTATTCTTACAGGGGCGACGAGGTTCTTGTATTCGAGGAGATTAGCCAAGAGAGCTGGGACGAGGTAACCGGCGGTAGCGACCAAGGCAACGACTAAGCAAAGAAAAAAGGACAAATTTATGGAGATGCAGTATAAGCAAATTGAAAAGAATAAGGCAAGCGACCTCGTTTTGTTAAGCGTGGGTGCTTGCCCCGCACTCCCAAAAGCCAAGCGTCAGCCGCACGGCCTAATAATAGCTTATATATCCGAGCCAAGCGGCAAGCCCAGCTTTTTGTTCGTGGGACTTCCTAAAAAGGGGCTTTATGGCAGGCAGGATATTCTTGACTTTATTAAGGAAGCCGAAAACGTAAAGCACGTCACCTACATGGACGACAAGGGCAGGGACAAGGATATTCGCCTTTGTCGAAACGACAGCGGCACGATTATAGACGTTGCTCCGCGCAATGAGGACGCTAATAGCTTTGTAGATGGCTTTGCCGAGGTTACTGCGGCGCCGCTTAGGTTTGTTGCGGATATGGACGAGGGAACCGTTCTTAAAGAAGAAAAACCGTTCACCGTAGATATAAGCTACGCCTCGGAATGCAAGCACCGTGACGGTTATTGCTACGCAATTGTCAACGCTTATAATGCTGCGGTGCTTGGGCTTGTGTTCGACCGTGACGAGCTTCAGCTGGAGACCCGAGAGGGCAAGAGAGTGCGTATCGAGGTAAGGAATGCTAACATAGCGGTGGTAGAGGAGAATGTAATGTACGTTGCGCCGATTACTGCAAGCGAGGGCGTTATTGACTACTACCTAACCGAGGAGTTCAATTATATTGACGGCAACGAGGCGTCAACTCGTAAGTACAAAATCAGCTATTCTTCAAGGCTGAGTGCGTATAGAATTATACGCGAATAAAGGGGAATTATGGCAAGAAAAAAGAAAAAACAAGAAACGCCGATAGTCGAAACGGACGAGGTTATCGTAACCGACGAGGCGGAGGCGGAAGAGCAAGTGCCAATCGGCGATGGCGCGCTTGCCGAGGAAAAATATTTTGACAAGCGCAGTCAGGATATTTATTTTGGCGCGCGTAACGTTATGCCGTTCGACAACGGCAACGTCCTAAACGGCTACATGAAATATAAGTTCGCCGCAAAATGCCGCTATAAGGGTAGCAACGAGATTCTTACTCTCTCCGGCGACAAGGTGGGTATTTTGCCCAAGATTCCGCTTAGTGCAGTGTGGAAAAAGCTTGAGGACGCAAGTCAGGTTGTAGGCAACAAGTGTTGTGAGGTGACTAAGGGCGTTTGGGAGAAAAACGTATCGATTTTGCATAGGTCGCTGGGCAAGGAAGCGTGCGTGCAGGACGTGCTGAGCCTTAGCGCAATCGACCTTAGCGAGATGGGGCTTTCGCATCAGAAGGACACACTCAACCTTCTAAAAAAGGCAATCGACACCGATATGGCAGAGTCCAAAATGCTCGAAGCCACTTGGAAAAAAATCAAAAACTACAAACATAAGGTGCCTTTAGGGGTTGCCGTTGGCGGAATTTTTACCAACGACGAGGTGAATGCTCTTTTTGATTCGGGAATACAAAAGCTTAACGATATTCGCAAAAGCAACATATATGTTCTAAAAAGCCTATTGCCCGGCCGTAGCTTTGCCAATATTATCAGCGAGCTTAACGGCGCATTTAAGGAGCATCTTGCTCGCCGCAGAGATATTCGCCTAAAAATATATCCGTTTATCTTTGGCTTTCTTACGCTTGCCGCGACAGGTCTTATTGCATTCTGGCATAGGTACACCATTATCAAGGCACAAATAATGCAGTTTTATGAGATATTGCTTCTTGTTTGGTGGCTTGCCAACGTGGGCATTATAGTCTATTCTGCTTTCAGAGCAAAAAAACGACGCATAAAGGTGTACTCGTATAGGTATTTTACAAAACGGGTAAAAGCAACAGCAAGCGTGTTTGGTGTGATTGCGATTGCGGTAATCGGCTTTACCGCTCTTTATAATTTCAGATACGACGGCTACAACGATATTTTCTATTATTGCAACGAGGGCGACGGCATAGTTATCGCAGGCTTTGTAGACAGCAATATCAATGCTCAGCCTAATTCAGGTGAAGCCGTAACGGTGGACGATCAAATAGACGGCAAAACGGTTGTGGGTATTGCCGCAAAAGCTTTTAGGGGGGAATCGTTCCAATCGATTTACTTGTCGCAAACGGTGACAAAAATCGGAGACGGAGCATTCAGCAAAAACGGCGGCCTTACCGAGGTATACTCAAACGCAGGCGGCCTTATCGAGGTAGGCGAAAAGGCGTTTGAGGACTGCGACAACCTTTCGGGTCTTTACGGCTTTGAGGCGGTCGAGCAAATAGGCAAAAAAGCATTTAAGGATTGCCAAAACCTTAATAGCATTTCGGCTTTCCGCGGTCTCAATATCGTTGGAGACGGTGCATTCGAGGGCTGCGCCTCGCTTACCGCAATCGACCTTACGGTTGCGCCGCTTGGCGAAATCGGCGAGGGCGTTTTTGCAGGCTGCGAAAACCTTGATAGTGTTACTCTTCCGTCTACAATGGAGCGTATTCCTGCAAAAACGTTCTACGGTTGTTCGGCGCTTATGAGCATAAGCTTGCCCGAATCGATGAAAGAAATATCTGAAAGCGCGTTTGAGGGCTCGGGACTTGTGACAATAGACCTTGCGGGCATTTCGACAATAGGCAAGAGCGCATTTAGAGATTGCGACGGCTTGACCGAATTGACCGTTCCCGCTTCGGTAGAAAGCGTGGGCAAAAAGGCGTTTGAGGGTTGCGACTCGCTTGAGTCTATTACCGCTGAGTATCTTGGCGAAAATATAGATTCTAACGATGGCTTTAGGTATGCGTTCGGCAAATCGGACAGCGTAAAAAGCATAACTGTAAATAATATTTCAAAGATAGACAAAAAGACTTTTAAGGGGGCCGAGAGTATTCAAAGCCTGATGCTTAGCGGCTCTGTTACCGAAATCGGCAAAAAAGCATTTAAGGGCTTTAATGACCTTGTGGCCGTTTCGTTGCCCGCTTCGCTTGAGGCTATTGGCGACAGCGCCTTTGTGGATTGCCGTAGCTTAATCAATATTGACGGTGCAGCTTTGGTAGCTCATATCGGCAAAAAAGCGTTCGCAGGTTGCGAAAGCCTAAGCGGCATTACGGCGTTCAGTAGCCTCCAAAGCATAGGCGACAGTGCGTTCAGCGGATGCAACTCAATTACGGCAATCGACCTTACTCAGATTCCGCTTGAGAGTATGGGCAAGGGTGCGTTTGAGGCGTGTGTCAATCTCAGCTCGGTAATTTTGCCATCAGGAATCGAAGGCTTGCCCGCAAATGCATTTAAGGATTGTAGCTCGCTTAGCTCGATAAGCCTCCCCGACTCGCTAAAGGAGGTGGGTGACAGCGCGTTTGAAAGCACTGTGCTTGACTCAATTGACCTTAAGAACGTCGAAAAGATAGGTAAGCGTGCGTTCTACGATTGCGACAACATAATCACCTTGACTATACCCAACTCGGTTACCGAGGTGGGCAAGCACGCCTTTAAGGATTGCGAGCAGCTTGTTGAGATCACTACTCCGTTCCTTGGCAAAAATGATAAGTCGGGCGAGGGCTTTAGCTATATGTTTGGCACATCTTACAGTGTTTCCAGTATTACGGTGACCGGACTCGATAATGCAAAACGCAACACCTTTAAGGGCGCGACTACGGTAGAGAGCATTTACCTCAACGAGGGGCTTACCAAAATCGGTAATGGAGCGTTCCGCGGCTTTGGCAGCCTTATGTACATTTCGCTTCCGTCCACTCTTGAGGAAATCGGCAACAATGCGTTCCGCGACCTTAACATTAGCGAAATCGACCTTGGTGGAACGGCGCTTACCAAAATCGGCTCGGGTGCCTTCCGCAACTGCGACAATCTTATGTCGATGGACTTCTCGGTTGCGCCCATACAAAAGCTTGGCAAAAACATATTTTACGATTGCAACAGCCTCCAGTGGGTAGACTTCCCCGAGGGAATAACCGAAATTCCGGCAGGAACGTTCTATCAGTGCAATAGCAAAACCGAGCTTGACTTGCCCGAAACGGTGACCAAAATCGGCGCAAAGGCTTACGCAAGGACGAGTATCACGTCCGTTAGGACGGTAAACGTCGAAAAGATTGGCAAAAAGGCGTTCTTTAGATGCGATAGCCTTACCGAAATCGAGCTTTCGGATGCGGTACAAAAAATTGGCAAAAAGGCTTTTGCCGGCGGATACAGCACCATCGAGGGTATAGTTACTCCGTTCGTGGGCGCATCTCGCAGCTTTTGCTATCGTGGATATAGACACATGTTCGGCTTTAACGAGGTAAAGATTATTGTTACCACCTCGATGAAGAGGGTAAACAAAACCACCTTTAAGGGTGCGCAAGACTGCCTTAACGGTCTTCAGCTTAACGAGGGCGTTACCTCAATAGGCAGAAAATCGTTTGTCGATTACACTGCGATGGATACCATCATTTTGCCGACTACTCTCGGCAGAATTGGCGATAAGGCGTTTATGCGATGCTATTCCCTGGAGGGCGTTGACCTCAGCCAAACTCAGGTTGCCAAAATCGGAAGCAACACCTTTAAGGATTGCGGAAACTTAACTTGGATTGAGCTTCCTGAAACGCTTCGTTCGATTGGAGCAAAGGCATTCAAAAGATGCAACAGCTTGGAGTCGCTTTATATGCCCGACTCGGTAGAAAGAATTGGCAAACAGGTTGCGGCAGACAGCGGAATTTACACGCTTCGCCTTTCGAGCTCGCTTAAGACTATTTCTAACCGCGCGTTTAGGGAATGCAAAAATCTTGAGAGTGTAACTATTCCCGTTGGCGTTACCAAAATCGAGGCGCGTGCATTTAAGGGTAGCGGAATTTCTTCGCTTGACGTGCAGGGCGACCTCAATAAAATCGGTAAGCGTGCGTTTAAGGAATGCTTAAATCTTTCTTACGTACATATCTCCAGCGCTAAAAGGATTCAAAAAAAGGCGTTCCAAAATTGCTACTCTCTCACTTCGTTCGTTGTGGGAAACAATGATGCCAAGTTTGGCAAGGGCGTGTTCAGAGGCTGTGATTGGCTTGACGGATACGACGAATACAAATAAACAAGGCTTTGCCGCAGCGGAACTTAACCGCGCGGCAAAACCAACCAAAAAGACATTAGGGAGAAAATTATGATACATACCTGTTCAGTTTGTGGAGAGTCATTTTCGCTAAAACAGCTTCAAGAGGCTAAGACAAACGGCGGCTTTATCGTTTGTAAGTATTGCGGCGAGCCCACTGCGGTGGAAGAAAGCAGCAGAACAAGGACGGCGAGCGGTTACGAATTGCTCGCGCAGGGCGAATTTGCGCGTGCGTCCAATCAATTCAGACGCGCCATCGATGATGCAAAGCATCACAAAAAAACTCCATCTGCCGATACTTATATCGGTATGGCACTTTCGGAATTTCACGTGCAGGCTATTTTCAGCGAGGAAAATGAAGACGAGCTTCCCGACCTTGTTTGTCATAGCCGCAACGAGATGTATCTTACCGAAAGCGTAGAATATATCACCGCTAAGGAAATTATAACAAAGCGAGGAGATCTTGAAGCCGAGCGTAAGATTAGCTATTACGCAAACTTCGTGGATGGCATTAAGGAAACCTACGACAAAATCGAAAGCGAAAAGGGCAAGGACTTCCATTACTCTGTGTTTATCGCTTACGAGGATTATTCTCAAGACGAGGGCGACGAGGGCTTTAAGGTAGCATCTACGATTCGCAATAATCTGCCAGACAGAGTGGTAAAAAATGCGTTCGTGCCCGATATAGATGACTACCGTGACAAAACCGAGTACGAGGCGGCAATACTTTATGCAATTGACCACTCCAACAGTATGCTCGTCGTTGCGGACAACAGCATTGACGCAAGGCTTACCGATATTTACACAAGATTTTATTACAAGAGCATAGACAATAGTGCCTTTGCAGGCGAAAATCTTGGTTTTGTGCTGTATCGCGGCAAAATTATCGTATCGCTTCCTGACGACAGCATAGCCGAGCGTGTGTATAAGTATGACGAAAAAGAAACGTATAACGATTTCGTTTTGACCTGTAATGGCGTAGTGGTGTCGGAAAAGAAGCCTACGCAAAAGCCCACGGGGCAGACCGCGCAAAAGATGGGCGAGGCAACGCTTGAGGTTCAAAAAAAGTCGTGGTTCCGTATGGCTCCGTCAAGAAAGCAAATAGCGTTTGGCAGCTATCCGCAATCGCTGGTCAATAGCAATGTGGTAACCGATCGATTCGAGGCTCTTATTAAGCCGGAGTTTATGGGTGATAATAATGGCTGGACGCCCATGTTCTTTATGAAGAATGGCATGGCGTATACTTGGTACCGTGACGAAACGATAGGTGGCAAAAAATACCGCGGCGTGTACTTTGTAAAATTCCGCGGCGTGTATTCGGTGCAAAAGACGGACGTAAAGCCCAAGGATCAGCGCATTCACGACTATATGCCCGGCAAGGTGTATTGCTTTGCCTTCGAGGATATAATTTGGGACGTCGAGAATTTTAGCGGCAACGTGGCTACCCTTGTTTCCAGCGTGGGGCTTGACAGCCGCGAGCTTAACGGCAAGGGGCTTGACAACAATTGGGATGCGTCAACTCTTAGATTCTGGCTTAATACCGCGTTTATAAAGGATGCGTTTGGCGAGGACGAAAAGTATTTGTGCTACGAGGGCGGCGACTTCGACGACGACAAGGTCTTCTTAATGGACAAGGAAAGCTCGCTTGACAAAAAGTACTATACGACTATGCACCCCGTGTTTGCGGGTAGCGACTACTTCCGTTGCATAGGCGGTATGGGTGACAACCGTAGCGCAAATATCAGCAGCTGTTGGATTCGCGATTGCTCTTGCTGTGACGGCAATGAGGCCCCCGTGCTTTCGTCGCTGATGGGACTGTCCAAAATGTATGTGGATTGCACCTCGGTGGCGGTAGTGCCCAAGGTTTATCTAAAGTTAAACTAACATAAAAACAAACACAAACAAAAAGCCGTACCAAAAATCAAGGTACGGCCTTTTGTTTTTTTGACGCTTCCACAATATTTGATTGATTTTAGAAGCAAGCTAAAGCACAGCTATCGCATTTTGTCAGCTTGCCGTATAATCTATCAGTCTTTTATTGCATCATCGCCTTAGTCGGATTCGATTACTCTACGTACTCAAAGTGATCGCCGCTGCTTTGCGTCGGGGGCATTCTGTCGCCCTTAGAAACGTTAACGGTTCCTACGATTTCACCGTTAGAGTCAACGACGTTGTATTCGCCGGACCAGGGTGCAATTTCGCCACAGTTAAGCTTTTGCTTTTTCATAATCATTCCTCCTTGTACGCTTAGTATTTGCAGGGTGGGGCAAAATATACTTGTTTTTATTTGCAAAATATGGTAGAATGAAAGAAAGGAGTGTGGGTATGATTACCGTAATAGGATTGGGATTTAAAGAAGGCAGTGTGTCTAAGCGTGGACTTGACACTATTCAATGTGCAGGGCTTGTTGTTTTTCGCACCACAAAAACAAGGGCGGCAAAATCGCTTATGGGGCTTTGCCACGGCAGCTTTGACTACTTGTACGAAAAGGCAAGCAGCTATGACGAGCTTAATCAAACGATTGCAAGCGAGCTTATAAGGCTTAACGCCGAATATCCCGACCTTGTTTACTGTGTGGACGGTGACGGATATAAGGATAGCTCGGTGGTGGAGCTATCTAAGCGAACGCAAATCAACGTAATTTGCGGTCCGTTCGATCTGCCTATTCCGCCGTCTACAAGCTGCAGCTACCTTAGTGCTTACGACCTTAGGGAAAATTTCTATCCCGACCCAAGTATTCCGCTTTGCGTGTACGGCATAGACGATGTGCACCTTGCCGGTGACGTCAAGTTGTTTCTTTTGCGTTTTTATGATGCTGAGCAAAAAGCTCTTCTTTGTAACGAAAACGGCATGACGCATATTCAAATTATGGACCTCGACAGACAAGGGGAGTATATCGAAACAACCGCCGTGTTCGTAGAAGGTGGCAATAATTCCTCGTTTGCCGAGCTTACCCGCATCATGACAAGACTCACTGCGCCGGACGGCTGTCCGTGGGACAAGGCTCAAACGCACCAAAGCATTCGTATCAATCTTATAGAGGAAGCCTACGAGGCGGTTCAGGCAATCACGGACGGCAATTTGGGCGGTATGATAGAGGAGCTTGGTGACGTTCTGCTACAGGTGGTATTCCATTGTGACATTGCCTTGCGCAGTGGCGAGTTCACCCTCGAGGACGTAATTAAGGGGCTAAACGACAAGCTCGTAAGCCGCCACTCGCACATTTTTGGCACCGACAAGGCTGACAGCGCAAGCGGCGCGCTTAATGTGTGGGAAAAGAATAAGATGAAGGAAAAGCATCAAACCACCTTTGCGGCGGCTGTTAACGACGTTCCGTCTATTTTTCCCGCATTGCTTCGTGCTCAAAAGGTGGCAAAGCGTGCCGAAAAGGGCGGCTGGAAGCGTGAGGAAATTTGCGGCAATATACAGGCTCAGCTTGCTTCTGTGCTTGACAAAATGCAAGGCGGCGACAAGGTGGGTGCGGCAAGGTCGCTTGGTAAGCTTCTTTTTGCGCTTGCGTGGCTGTCGCAGGCTACGGGCGAGGACTGCGAGCAGGAGTTGCTCGACGTCGTTTCGGCTGTGCAAAAGCAGTACGATTTGTATGAGAATATGGTTATTGCCGACGGCAAGGACGTAAACAATCTTTCGCAAGACGAGCGCAAGCAATATTACGACAGAGTAAAAAATGGAACAGTTTAAGATAGGGAGCGTAACGCTCAAAAACAACCTTATACTTGCGCCGCTGGCGGGCTATACCGATATCGCCTTTCGCAGGCTTTGCTTAGAGCAAGGGGCGGGACTTGCCGTCACCGAGATGATAAGCGTAAAGGGGCTGTGCTACAAAAATCGCCAAACGTTCGAGATGCTGCGCATATCGGAGGCGGAAGCTCCCTCGTGCGTTCAGCTGTTCGGCTCGGACAGCGAGGATTTTGCCGCCGCGCTAAAGCTTGGCGCGCTTGATGGATTTGATATTATAGACGTCAATATGGGCTGTCCTGTGACTAAGGTTGTCAAAAACGGCGAGGGCTCGGCACTGCTACGCACCCCCGATAAGGCGGCAAGGATTGTCGAGGCGCTAAAAAAAAGCGGCAAGCCCGTAACGGTAAAAATGCGCTGTGGGTACAAAAAAGACGAGGACGTAGCGGTAATTTTTGCACAAAAGATGCAAGAAGCGGGTGCAGATGCCGTAACAGTGCACGCGCGTACGACTGCTCAGCTCTATAGCGGCAAGGCAAATTACGAGATAGTGGGTAGGGTAAGAGAAGCCCTTAGCATTCCCGTAATCCTAAGCGGCGATATCGAGGACGAGGCTACCTTTTTGCAGCGACTGCCGTACGGCGACGGTTATATGATAGGCAGAGGTGCGCTTGTAAACCCAAGTATTTTCGCACTGCTTACAGGTGGCGAGCTTGCCAAAAAATATCCGCTGATCAAAAAGCATTTATACTACCTTAGTCAGTATTTTGACGAGCATTATTCGGTAGTTACCATGCGAAAATTCTTCGGCTACTACCTTAAGGGCGAGCGGGGTGTAAAGGAATTTAAGGGGCTGATTTATTCGGCGAACACGCTTAGCGAGGTGCACGCGCTCGTGGACAAATATCTCGCTCATATCTAAGGCGAGAAAAAATTTCAAATTTTGCGCTTCTTCGCGGCTAAAAACATTGACATAAGCGCAAAAAAAGTGTATAATCCCCAATGGTGACGATATGAAATTGATTTGTAACGGCAACGACCTCTCCGACGCAGTCGGCAAGGTTTTCAAAGCGGTAGGTAGCAAAACCACCAATCCTATCCTCGAAAGCATCAAGCTTAAGGCCGAGGGTGGCGCTTTGACGTTGTCTGCTACCGATCAGGAGCTTTATATCGAAAAGAGCATCACCGCCGATGTAAAAATCGAGGGTGAAACGCTTGTTCCCGGTAGGTTTTTCGCAGAGTTCGTAAAGAAGCTCAACCGCGAGCAAATCGAGCTTTCGGTTGCCGAAAATGGCAGAATGGTTATTCGCTATCAGGGCAACGAGGGCGTGCTTGCGTGCAGATCCGCCGAGGAATTCCCCGTTATGCCCGACGTTTCGGGTGCTCAGCATTTCGTTATTATCAAAAACGAGCTTAAGGATCTTATCGGCAAGATTTCGTTTGCGGTAAGCCTTGACGACGCCCGTCCTATGCTTAAGGGCGTCAATCTTGAGGTGGAGCAAAGCACGCTTACCGGCGTTGCGCTTGACGGCTTCCGCCTTGCTAAGTGCGTTAAGCAAATCGAGGGCACCACGGCTATGATGTCGGCAGTTGTTCCCGCAAGGTGCATCAATGAAATAGCTAAGCAGATCGAGGACACCACCGACCCCGTTACCGTCTATATCCAAAAGCGCTATCTTATGGTGGATCTTATTCACACCAAGATTTACGCGAGCCTCCTTGACGGCGACTTTATGAACTACAAGCATATCATTCCGTACAACTTCAACACGGTTGTGACGCTCCCCACCGAGCAGTTTGCAGACGCGCTCGACCGCGCAATCTTGCTTGCTCATACCGGCTCGGATAGGAACAACCTCGTTAAGTTCAATATCAAAGAGGATATGATGGAGGTTTCCGCCGGTAGCGAAATCGGCAACATCAACGAAAAAATCGTGGTTAAGCTTATGGGTAACGACCTTGCAATTGCATTCAACGCCCGCTACTTTACCGAGATGCTTCGCTACGTTAACAGCGAGAATATCGTAATCAAGTTCACCAACGCGGTTAGCCCGTGTATCGTTGTTCCCAGCGGCTCGGTAGAGGACTTTATGTACCTCGTCCTGCCCGTAAGAATGGTGTAATAAGGTGGGGTATAGGTAAATAAGCAAAAATGCTACTGTGGCTCAGTCGGTAGAGCAATTGATTCGTAATCAATAGGTCGCCGGTTCAAATCCGGCCAGTAGCTCCAAAAAAGCCGTGCTTTTTATAAGTGCGGTTTTTGTTTAACCCCTATTGCTTACTAAGCGTGAGTATATTTTTTGACTCACATTGATGTTTGCGGCATAAATTTGGATTGTAAAATGGTTTAATTTATAAGCAAAAGACCGTACGGTAGTACCGTGCGGCCTTTTCTTTTTGCGATATTTACTGCGCATAAAAGCTGGAAATATTCTTATGCTAATTTAATTTACTTCCTTTACGGAAATTAGAAATTTTTGTCCGTTAAGAAACCGCATGATGATAGAATTTTGTTCTATTTCATAAATTGCAACAAAGCTATCGGTAACAACTTCCAATATTTCATTGAATAAAACGTCGATTTTTGCTCGCTTGATTTGCGTGTTCTCGTTTGTATTTTCTTTAGACTTTACTTTCATTATAAAGATACTCCTATAATTTAATTCACTTAGTCGCGCGCAAGAAAAAGTGTAGTTATATTATATCATTGTTTCTGCCACCAATTAACTTTTTGATGGCGGAAACAATGATAATAGATGCAGGAGATTTCATATTTTATGATTATAATGTCGAAATTTGCTGAAAACCTTTCTGCACTTATGGCGGAGCGCGGTCTAAATGCGCCGATGCTTGCCAAAATTCTGAGAACGGATAGATCTAATATAACCAGATATTTGCAGGGGAAGAGGCTCCCTTTGTTTAATGGATTTGTTGCCATGCTTGAGTTTTTCAATATTTCTGCAGATGTGCTTCTCGGGCGTATGGACTATACGGACGAAATGGACTTTTTGCCGCTTCCGCCGTTTGGCGAACGTCTGCGAATGGTAATGGAAGAAACTAAAACAACGCAGTACAGAATCGAGCACGACCTTAAAATTAGCGGCGAAAGTATGTTCAGCTGGCTTAATAACAAGACACTGCCTACCGTAGAAAGCTTGGATAAGCTTGCTGATTATATGGACGTATCCATTGACTATTTATTAGGTCGTGTAAAATAATATGTATGCTTATATAATCGACAGGTTTTTAGGGCTTGTCGATTTTTTATACGGGCAAAAAGGAAAATCGTGTTACAAAAAACATATTAGTGTAATTTGTCTGCCATAATTTTCGCCGACAAAAAATTTTTTATTTTTTTTGAAAAAAATGCTTGACAAGAGGTAGGATTATAAGTATAATGATAATAGTAATCATTACTAATAAGCAATTGAGCAAGGCGAATAGATGATTGTTAAAAAAGGAGCATTATGAGGAACACAACACAAAGAGCAGAAATACTAAAGTTTCTTCGTTCAAAAAGGCAACATTGTAGTGCTGTGCAAATCTACGATGCGGTAAGGGAGAAAATTCCTAATATCAGCCTTGGTACGGTTTATAGGAATCTGGGTCAGCTTTTGGAGCAGGGCGAGATAATTTCGGTAGAGGCTGTGGACAAGTGCATATACTACGATGGTTTTGCCGAGGATCACGCGCATTTTGTGTGTAGCGGCTGTAAGGAAATTTATGATTTTCCCATCGAGCCCGAAAAGCGCACGTCCATTTTAGAAGCGGGCTTTACGGTTGACAGCGAAAGAGTTATTTATTATGGCAAGTGTTCTAAGTGCAAAATTTCAGAGAAATCTGTAAAATAATAAAATTTATGTTTATATAAGGAGAAAAGAAAAATGAAAAAGTTTGTTTGTCCGGTATGCGGTTACGTTCACGAGGGAGATGCTGCTCCCGACAAGTGCCCTGTTTGCAAGGTGCCCGGTGAAAAATTCAACGAAATGTCCGATGGCCTTACTTGGGCTGCCGAGCACGTTATCGGCGTGGCAAAGGGCGCTTCGCCCGAAATTATCGAGGGCTTAAGAGCTAATTTTATGGGTGAGTGCACCGAGGTTGGTATGTACCTTGCTATGGCAAGGGTGGCGCACCGCGAGGGCTATCCCGAGGTGGGCTTGTATTACGAAAAGGCGGCTTGGGAGGAGGCAGAGCATGCGGCTAAGTTTGCCGAGCTTCTTGGCGAGGTTGTAACCGATTGCACCAAAAAGAACCTTGAAATGAGAGTGGAGGCAGAAAACGGCGCTACTCTTGGCAAGGTTGAGCTTGCTAAGCTTGCAAAGGAACAAAACCACGATGCTATTCACGATACCGTTCACGAGATGGCGCGCGACGAGGCTCGTCACGGCAAGGCTTTTGAGGGACTTTTGAACAGATATTTCAGAAAGTAAGAGGCGTGCTTTCGCAAGTCTGTTGCTTGTAGGCTCTCTAAACACATTGCATTCAGCTTGTACTATGCACAAAAAGGGAGGTCAATTATGAAAATTAAGCGGATTGTTGCAATTTTGCTTGTTTTGGGGTTCTCGATTTTTATGGTGGGCTGTGAAAACAGAATTACAACAGATGAGGCGAAGGAGCAAGTCAACGCTCTTATAACGGCTGTCTCGTCGGGTGATTTTGTCGAAGCCGAAAAGCTGCTTCACCCCGGTGTGAAAACCGACCTTGAGGCATTCTTTAACAGAGAGGAAGCCGAGGAGGGCGTGGATTTTCAAGCCGGCATTGAGATAAAGCGATACACAGGCTTTTCGTCTGCCGTGTATACAACCGAGGTGGACGGAGCTAAATACGAGCTGGATATGGATATTACGGTCGGCGGTAAGGACTTAGAGCTTTCTGTTGAAATGGTAAGAAACGACCAAGGCTTTGGCATCTGCGAGATCGACATTGACGACTGAAAATTAAAGGATATTTTGCTAACCCCACAGGCTAATAAAAAAGGTGTCGCATTTTGAGGCGGCACTTTTTTTGCGTTATCGCTTAGTCGAGTTTTTTGCAAAAAACAAGCGCACGGGTGTGTGTTTTTTTGATTGCCGTAAGTCAAAGTGCTTGACTTATTTTTGATTTGTTATATAATTATAGTGTATATAGGTATGCATTACGTATATGCGATGGGCAAGAAGTAAGTGTCTTGCTAAAAAAAGGGAAATAGGAGGAGTTATGAAAAAAATATTGACGCTTTTACTGTCGGTATGTATGCTTTTTTGCCTTGGCGTAGCGGCTGTTGCTTGTGATGACGGCACTACGGATGTGAAACCAACGGGCGGCGATCATAAGCACAGCTATTGGGCAAATTGGGAAAAGGACGCAACGCACCATTGGCACGCCTGCAAGGGTGAGGATTGCGATTCGGTAATCGACAAGGACGTTCACCAGTGGGACGAGGGTGTAGAGTTTGACGGTCAAATCAATTATACCTGCGACGTTTGCGAGGCAACCAAGACCGAGCAAGCACCCGCAAGCAAAATGAGCCTTGCAGAATGGAATGCAATGCTTGACATGAGCAACTTTGGCAACTTCAGTCTTGTCTGGTCGTTGACTGTGGATGGCGTAGAGGGCGAATACACGGTAAAGCATGCTGAGGGCGCATTGCAGTACGTGCTTAGAATGAACGGCGAGGAAGTGGAGAGCGTAATCATTCCGCAAAATTCGTACGACAGATTGGGCGAATTTATATCGGTACCTATTGCCGTGCTTGCGGCAAACTACGAAGCGGCTAATTATAATGCGGCGCAGGACAAATACACCGTAAGCGGAACGGTAAACGCTGAATATATCTACGAAAACGGAGCAGGTGACCCTGTGACGGTAGAGGTTGCAATGACAAACGGCGTGGTTAAAGCAAACGGTGGCAAGCTTATTGAGCTTTCCTGCGATTATACCGAAACGGTAAACAACCAAACTACTTCGTATGAGGACGCGGTATGGAGCTTTTCCCATTACGGCACGACCGTGATAGATCTTCCTCCCGAGCAGCTTGATTACGAAATTAACGGTGACGGCCAGTCTTGCACCGTTACGGGCATTGGCGGTATGCTTGGAGACAACCTTGTTATTCCTGAGGAGATATTCGGATATACCGTTACGGCAATCGCGAATGATGCCTTTTGCGGTAGAGAGCTTACAAGCGTGGTTATTCCCGACAGCGTAACCGAAATTGGCACATACGCCTTTGGCGGATGTGGTGTGCAGGAAATCACAATAGGCAAGGGCATTACCAATATTTACGACTGGGGCTTGAGCGAGGCTCTTGAGAAGGTAAGCTACACGGGCACCGCAAAGGAATGGGCGCAGATTACGTACAACAGCGAGTGGGGATATTCGCAAAACTACAGCCCCACGCAGTACGCGGGCGATTTGTATATTGACGGCGAGGCTGTTGCCGAGGTCGACTTGACGGGCGTGACGAGCGTATCCGATTATGCGTTTTACGGCTGTGCCTCTATTGCATCGGTAGTAATTCCGTCCTGCGTAGAGACACTTGGTGCAAACGCATTCGCACAATGCACAGCGCTTAGCAGCGTATATTACGACGTAATAAATCAAGCAAATTACAGCGGAAGTCCGTTTGCAGGGGCTGGCACAGCGTCGGGCGGTATCGAGGTTACCGTAGGCGCAAGCGCGCAGGTTATTCCTAACAGACTGTTTTACGGCGGATATCAGCAGGAGGTTGCAATCAAGAGCATCGTATTCGAAAGCGGCTCGCAAATAAGATCTATCGGCGACTACGCCTTTTATACGGCGAGTGGCTATCAGCAGGATAGCCTGGTTATTCCCGACGGCGTAACCGCTATAGGGCAGAACGCCTTTGGTTATTCGCTTGACGAGGAAGAGGGCAGACTACAAAGCGTAACGCTTCCCGCAAGCCTTGCATCCATTTCGCAATATTCCTTGCGCGACGTAGTAACCACCGATACCGTCTTGTATTTTAAGGGATACGAGGACGACTGGGCAAGCGATATTACGTTTGATGGACCGGTGCTTGAATATTTTGGCGACTTTTACGTAAACGGCGAGCTGTTTGAAAGCTTTGGCACTGACATCAACGAGGAAGCAATTTCGGACTACGCATTTAAGGGCTGCAAGACGCTTAAGAGAATCAACGTAACCTATTCCGTATCGAGCATCGGCAGAGAATCGTTTGCGGAGTGCCCCAATCTCGAAAGCGTATATATAGCGGGCGGTGCGACTCTTCGCAAAATCGGCGATTACGCCTTTTATCGCAACGAAAAGCTCAAAGCTGTGGAGATCCGTCAGGTTATATCGGAGCTTGACACACAGGGCGGCGAGCTTGGCTACGGCTTGTTCTCCGATTGCTTCGCGCTTGAGTCCGTTCGTATGAGTATTACCAGCGTGCCTGCGTATCTGTTCAGCGGCTGCAGTTCGCTTACCGAGGTAAGGCATTATCAAGAGGACGGCGTGCCCACTACGGCGGTTGATTTGACTGCCTCGGGCATTACGTCAATCGGCGAGCGTGCATTTGAAGGTTGCGAAAGAATAACAAGCGTAAGCTTGCCGCAAACCGTTACGTCAATCGGCTCGATGGCGTTTTATGGCTGCTACCGCCTTGTGGAAATTTATAACAGATCCACGGTAAATATTGTGAAAAATGACCTAAATTCCCCCGGCGATATCGCGCGATATGCCTTAAATATATACAAAAATTCTGAGGACAGCAAGCTCAGCATCGACGCTAACGGCTTTGTCGTTTATGCCGACGGAGCTGAGGTAAGGCTTGTTTCGTATGAGGGAAGTGCAAGCGCACCCATCGTGCCCGATACGGTTACGGCAATAAACGCGTACGCCTTCTATAAGCGCACTGACCTCAATAGCGTCAAGCTGAGTGCATTGATTACCGGCGGCGTTGACAGATTTGCGTTCTGCGGCTGTGGTAAGGAGTTGGTGATTTTCAGCGAACGAAAAGCCGACGTAGGCGCTAATCCCAGCGAGTATGAGTACGGCTGGAAGGATGATGAAACGCCTGTGGTTTGGAGCTATGGCGGAGTAAACGGCGTTACCGAGGATGGCTTTAAGTGGGCGCTTATGAGAGACCAAACGGTGGTTATTTACGGCTATGAGGGTGATGCAACCGACCTTGTTATTCCAAGCCAAATCGAAGCCCGTGACGTTACGGCTATCGGAATGTACGCGTTCTCGCAGGGCGACTACGCTTCTGCAATTATTCCGGACACCGTCAAGAGATTGGGCGACTATGCATTCGTTGGTTGCTGGGAGCTTATCTCAGTAACTGTGGGCGAGGCGTTAGAATATTTTGGCGCGGGCGCGCTTAGCAACTGCCCGAGATTGGTCGAAATCTACAACAAGTCGGAGGCAAGCGTAAGCGGCGGTAGCATTCACGGCGTAATTTATACCCAGCCTTACACCAGCAAGGTTACGGTCAGTGAGGACGGCTTTGTTGTTTTGCATGACGGCGACAAGGTTGTGCTGGTGCGCTATATCGGTACGGCAACCACCGTCGTTATACCAAAGGACGTAACGCATATCAACGGAATGGCGTTCTTCGATACCAACGACGTTACTACCGTGGTTATCGGCAAAAATGTGGTGTGGCTTGGCGAATCTATGTTCAGCGGCTGGGATTCACAGCTGCAAAAGGTTTATTACGAGGGTACCGAGGACGAGTGGAACAGCCTCGAAGTAGAGGCTTATGGCGGACCGGTATTTAATGCTTCTCGCTATTACTACCGCGAGGATGCTCCCACCGCAGAAGGCTTGTATTGGCACTGGGCTGAGGACGGAGTAACCCCTGTCGAGTGGGTATGGCAAGAATAATAAGTGCGAAATTACGGTGAAGGTCGAGAAATCGGCCTTCATATTTTTTCGCCGCCCCCCTAAATTCGGTTTTGCGTATAAAAATTGGGGCAAACGGAGATTTCCTGTTTTTTCTTGTTGTGCTTTTGCAAAATATATGCTATAATTGTATAATAGAAAAGGCGCGCAAGCGATAAGAGGTGTTTTATAATGGAAAAAAGATTTGATACTTACGTGGATAACTTGAAGTTCAGGGTGCTGCGCGAGGTGGCGAGGCAGGCGTTTAACGATACGCTGCTTCAAAACGTGCTGGATATACCCAAGATTATTCACCCCAGCAAAATCCCCACAATGCGCTGTTGTGTGTACAAGGAGCGCGCAATTTTGGCTAAGCGTGTTAAGCTTGCTATGGGCGGCAACAAAAAGGACCCCAACGTGATTGAGGTTATTGACATTGCTTGTGAAGAATGTCCTGCCGCAGGCTACGAGGTTACGGCGTCGTGTAGAGGCTGCTTGGCGCATCGATGCGAGAGCGTTTGCAAGCAGGGAGCGATTTCGTTTGATGCGGCTCACGTGGCGCACATAGATAAGACAAAGTGCGTAGAGTGCGGAAAATGCGCTAACGTATGTCCGTTTTCTGCGATAGTCAACCGCAAACGCCCGTGTCAAAATGCGTGCAAGGTTAAGGCGATATCCATAAATGACAACAACATAGCACACATAAACGACGAGCGTTGCATTTCGTGCGGCGCATGTATGCACCAATGTCCCTTTGGCGCAATTATGGATAAGTCGTACATACTGGAGGTTGTCGATGCAATAAAAAGCAGCGCAAAGGACGGCTCGAAGCTTTTCGCGCTTGTAGCACCTGCGCTTGCCGATCAGTTCTCGTACGCATCGATAGGTCAGGTGATCAGCGGAATCAAAAAGCTTGGCTTTACCGACGTTGTCGAGGTTGCGCTCGGTGCGGACATGGTGGCAGAAAAGGAAGCCAAGGAGCTTGCCGAAAAGGGCTTTTTGCTAAGCTCGTGCTGTCCCGGCTTTGTGATGCACGTAAAAAATGCGTTCCCCGATCTAGCGCAGCATATTTCCGAAAATCTTTCGCCTATGGCAACCATCGGCAAGTACCTAAAAGAGAAGCACGAGGGCGCAAAAATCGTATTTATTGGACCTTGCACGGCTAAAAAGGCAGAGGCTCAGCTTGATTCCGTCAAGCCGTATATAGATACCGTAATCACCTTCGAGGAGCTTCAAGCCCTGCTTGATAGCCGTGAAATAGACCTTTCGCTACTCGAAGAAACTCCGCTTGACGACGCTTCGTACTACGGTAGAATTTTTGCCCGTAGCGGCGGACTTGCTTCAGCCGTGGCGCAAGGGCTAAAGGAGCAAAATATCGACTTCTCGCTTTCGCCGTGTGTGTGCGACGGAATAACCGAGTGCCATACAGCACTGCTCAAAAAGAGCAAAAAGGCGCTAAAAGAAAATTTTGTCGAGGGTATGGCTTGCGAGGGCGGCTGTATCGGCGGCGCAGGCTGCTTGTCGCACGTAACCTATAGCAGTGCGCGTATAGACCTTCACGGCAAAAAGGGTAAGCGTAAAATCTCCGATGCAACCAAGGAATTGTAAAAGCGGTTAATGTTGTATATAAAGACAAAAAACGGCGGTACGTGTCGCTAAAATCTTGCATTTTATCTAAAAAGGCGGAACTATCCCCGTTCGAAAAAAAGGAAGCAAAATGTATTTCGCTGTTATTCAAGTAAAGAAATAAGAGCAAAAAGAGCCTCCCTTGTGTAAAGGGAGGTGTCATTTTAGCAAAAAATGACGGAGGGATTGTAATGCAAAGAAAACATAATAAAAATATAGTTCCTACTGCCAAAATGTTGCGTAAAAATATGACAAAAGAAGAAAAGCATCTTTGGTATGATTTCTTGCGTGAATATCCTGTGCGTTTTACGCGTCAAAAGGTGCTTGGAAAATATATAGCCGATTTTTATTCTGCCCAAGCAAAGTTGGTTATTGAGCTTGACGGATCAGGTCATTATACCGATGATGGGATAAAGCATGATATAGAACGAACAGCTTTTCTTGAAGAGTACGGTTTGACCGTTATAAGAATAGATAATGTGGATATAAACAAAAATTTTTGCGGTGTGTGTGAGCATATTGATAAGGTTGTAAAACAATCCCTCAGTCGCTAACGCGCCAGCTCCCTTTGCACAAGGGAGCCTAGATTTGTATAGATGCGACAAAGGAGCTGTAATAGCGGTTAATGTTGTATATAAAGACAAAAAACGGCGGTACGTGTCGCTAAATTTTATATTTGTATCTAAAAGGGTAGGGCGTGCTTACGGGAACAAATTTTCGTAAACACGCTTTTTTGTTTGGCTATATTACGCAAAGGACAAAAACTTTGCATACCCATATTGATAAAATGATAAAAGAGTGTTAAAATTTTTTTATAAACGGTGGACGTTAGGGAGTGGAGTGGCTATACCTTTAAGCGCATAAGCTTTGCTTGCGTGGATGGGACACCCAATCATACGTACGAAAATGCAACGAACAACAGTAATGGCACCCATACCTTTAATTGTTCCGCTTGTGACGAAACGATAACCGAATGCTGTTACGGTGGCGAGGCTACTTGCACAAAATACGCCGAGTGCGAGGCTTGCAGGGCTGAGCACGGGGAGCTTGAAAACACGTTGTGGATTCCGAAACGGGTTATTGCCAAAATGCGTGCGGCTTGTTTGCGGCTGCTGTTAGTGTTACTGTTGGCGAAAGTGTAGCTTATTATCAAACGCTTGAGGAGATTAGTTACGATCCGAAGGAGGGCGCAACGATTACGCTTATGAGGTCTGACGTAAACGCAGATGCAGATGACGTTTATGTACAAAAATCGGCAGACTTGAGCTGGAACGGTGTAAGCTATACGTTGAATCTAAACGGATTTGATCTGGGTACGGAAAATTATTATTCAAGTAATGTTAACATTATAGGCCCGGACGTGGAGGCTTCTATTGTAAATACGGCGGAGAATCGTGTCGATATTGAGGATGTGTACTGCGTACAAGGAGCCGGCAAGCTTACTGTTGGCGAGGGCGTTGATATTGAAGAGATCTTTATCGCGGGAAAAACCTTTATTATCGATCTAACTGCAGCTGATTTTGAAAGCATGGAGCTTTACATTTATGAGGCGGGCTTTGATACAGCGAATATAATAGGCAATTACGGCGTGTATGACGAAGATGGCAACCGTGTAACGGGCGTGCTTAGTATGTATGCTGTATATGAGATTAGAGCGTTAGACTAGTATAAGACAAAAAATTATGTAAAAAAGCAATAGGACAGACCTATTGGCTTTTTTTGATGGGCGGACGGTGAAAATTTACATTTTATGGTAAACACTATATATTGTGGTGGGGGTAAAATTAAGGCGGAAAATATAGTATAAAAATTTTTCAAAATGGGTGTAATTTGGTTGACAAGACTTGGGGGTATGTGGTATATTGTCACACGAAAGAAACGGCTTGAGAGTTATTGCTTAGTTAAGTAAGCCGTACGCAATCGGAGCGAATATTTTGCAACAACCGCGTACGACCTTTTATCTTGAGCCCATTTACACGTAAGACAGCAGAGTAAGAGCGTGTAAAAATATCAAAGGGAAGGTGATTTTTATGTTTCAGGTAAGAAAGAGAGACGGCAAGCTTGTAGAATTCGATTTGTCCAAAATCACGACTGCGCTTAGCAAGGCGTTCAATGCCAAGCAGGTGAACTATACGGCGGATATGCTCAATACGCTTGCGCTCCGTGTTTCCGCAGATTTCCAAAAGAAAATTATTGACAACGTAATCAACGTAGAGGACATTCAGGACAGCGCCGAGGTAGTGCTTATTCAGACGGGCTTCGTTGACGTTGCAAAAAGCTACATACTTTACCGTAAGCAGCGCGAAAAGGTGCGTAACATCGGCAGTACCCTCGTTGACTACAAGAAGATTATTGACGACTACGTTAAGGTAAACGACTGGCGCGTAAAGGAAAACTCCACCGTTACCTATTCGGTAGGCGGACTTATCCTTTCCAACAGCGGCGCGGTTACGGCAAACTACTGGCTTAGCGAGATTTACGATGACGAAATCGGTGACGCACACAAGAATGCGGATATTCATATCCACGACCTTTCGATGCTTACCGGCTACTGTGCAGGCTGGTCGCTTCGCCAGCTTATTAAGGAAGGCCTTGGCGGCGTACCCGGCAAGATCACCTCGTCGCCCGCAGGACACCTTTCCACACTGTGCAACCAGATGGTTAACTTCCTTGGCATCATGCAAAACGAGTGGGCGGGCGCGCAGGCGTTCTCATCGTTCGACACCTATCTTGCGCCGTTCGTAAAAATAGACAACCTCAGCTACAAAGAGGTTAAGCAGTGCATTCAGTCGTTTATCTACGGCGTAAATACTCCGTCCAGATGGGGTACGCAGTCGCCGTTCACCAACATTACGCTTGACTGGGTAGTGCCCAACGACCTTGCGGAAATGAACGCAATCGTAGGCGGCAAGGAGGTAGACTTCAAGTATAAGGACTGCGCTAAGGAAATGGCGATGGTCAACAAGGCGTTTATCGAGATTATGATCGAGGGCGACGCTAACGGCAGAGGCTTCCAGTACCCGATTCCGACCTACTCTATTACCCGTGACTTCGACTGGTCCGAAACCGAAAACAACAAGCTTCTTTTTGAGATGACCGCAAAGTATGGCACGCCGTATTTCTCCAACTATATCAACAGCGATATGGAGCCCAGCGACGTTCGTTCGATGTGCTGCAGACTGCGCCTTGACCTTCGTGAGCTTCGCAAAAAGTCGGGCGGCTTCTTCGGCTCGGGCGAAAGCACAGGCTCGATCGGCGTTGTTACCATCAATATGCCGCGTATTGCATACCTCTCTAAGACCGAGGGCGAATTCTACGAGCGTCTTACCAAAATGCTCGACATTTCGGCTCGTTCGCTTAAGGTAAAGCGCGACACCGTAACAAAGCTTATGGAAGCAGGCTTGTATCCGTACACCAAGAGATATCTTGGCACGTTTAATAACCACTTCTCCACAATCGGTCTTGTGGGCATGAACGAGGCTTGCCTTAACGCAAGCTGGATAAGAGCAGATATGACCAGCCCCAAGGCTCAGCAGTTTACAAAGAACGTGCTCAACTTTATGCGCAACAAGCTTAGTGACTATCAGGAAATGTACGGCGACCTCTACAACCTTGAGGCTACTCCGGCAGAGTCGACCTCGTACCGCCTCGCTAAGCACGACCGCAAGCGTTATCCGGATATCATAACCGCTTCCGAGGGCGATAAGACTCCGTATTACACCAACAGCTCGCACTTGCCCGTTGGCTATACCGAGGACATCTTTGCCGCACTTGATATTCAGGACGAGCTTCAAACCCTTTACACCTCGGGAACGGTATTCCACGCATTCCTCGGTCAAAAGCTTCCCGACTGGAAGGCGGCGGCAAGCCTTGTACGCAAGATTGCCGAAAACTACAAGCTTCCGTACTACACGCTATCTCCCACCTATTCGGTATGTGCAGACCACGGCTATATCGCGGGCGAGGTATACGAGTGCCCCACCTGCGGCAGAAAGACCGAGGTTTACAGCCGCATAACCGGCTACTATCGCCCGGTTCAAAACTGGAACGACGGTAAGCGTGAGGAGTTCGCTTCGCGTAAGGTTTACGATGTTGCAAGCAGCAAGTTTACGGCTAAGGAAGCTAAGTGCTCGTGCGAAGCCTCGCATAACACCGAGATTATTACTTCGCCCATACTTTTCACCAGAGAGGCTTGCCCCAACTGCAAGACTGCCAAGATGATGCTTGATAAAGCAGGCGTTGCATACGAGGTAATAAATGCCGAGGCGGACAAAGAAACGGCAGTACGTTATGGCATTTCTAAGGCACCGACGCTTATCGTGCCCACCGAATCGGGCATCGAAAAGTTCGACAACGCAAGCGAAATCAGAAGATATATAGAGAGTAGAAAATAATGTACGATATAATTGTTATCGGCGCAGGCGCGGCGGGAATGACCGCCGCGCTTTACGCATTAAGAAACGGTAAGTCCGTGCTTGTGCTCGAGGGCGAAAGCCTCGGCGGTCAAATCGCAACCTCGCCCAAGCTTGAAAACTATCCGTCCATAAAGGAAATAAGCGGCGAGCAGTTTGCCGACAACCTTTTTGAGCAGATTTCTGCCTTAGGCGCTGAGCTTGAAATCGATAGGGTGGTAGGCATAAATAAAGAAAACGGCGACTTTACTGTAAAGACGGAATATGGCGAGTATAAGGCAAGGGCGGTTATTCTTGCAACGGGCGTCAAGCACCGCGAAATTACTACCAAATCTAATAGATACGACCTCGTGGGCAAGGGTGTTTATTACTGTGCTATTTGCGACGGCCCGTTCTATAAGGGCAAGGAGGTTATGGTTATCGGCAGCGGTAACACCGCTTTGCAGTACGCTCTTATGCTGTCGGGCTATTGCTCTAAGGTTTATATCTATACCACCAAGGATAGATTTTCGGGTGACGGTAGACTTGTGACCAATCTTCTGGGCAAAGAAAATATCGAGTGGCGCAAAAACGTTAGTGTAACGGACTTTGTGGGCGACAAAACGCTTGAGGCGGTGGAGTACGTAGACGGCGATGGCAACACTCAAACGCACGAGATAACGGGCGTGTTCGTGGCTATTGGTCAGGTGCCTGACAATAAGGCGTTTGCGGAGCTTGTCGAGCTTGATAGCCGTGGCTATATCGTAGCAGGTGAGGATTGCAGGACGAGGACGGACGGCTTGTTCGTTGCGGGCGATTGCAGGACTAAGACGGTTCGACAAGTCGCCACCGCCTGCGCAGACGGAGCAGTTGCAGCAACCAACGCGGTTATGTATTTAGAGAGTATGTAAAGAAAAGGCCTAAGAGAAATCTTAGGCTTTTTTGCGCCCATAATCAAGCTTTGCTTGTTGCAGCGCAGATTTGGTTTGTTTAGCAAAATAACGCGCGCCGCGCCCAAAGACAAGCTTCGCTTGCGCCCAAGACCAAGCTTCGCTTGTGAAATTTTGGGGCTGCCTATTGACTTTTACAAAAAATGTGATATTATATAGGTAGAAGAATATTTTTGCGAGGAGGATGGTGCAATGAATAGCGGCAATATCGACAACGTGGATACTGTTTCTAACGGCTCTTTTTCAGAGAAACTCAAGAGCTTTTGTGGCGCATCGCTCAAGGTTATTATAATCGGTGTGCTTCTTACGATTGCCTCGATTGCAATTATAGGATTCGCCATAATTTTTTTAATCAATTGGGCGTTTGTTGGCATTCGTTTTACACCCGAGGCGGCAATAGGGCAAAGCGCCAGCAATATGGAGTACATCAAAGTCAAGGATTGCTATTTTTATTATGAGACGATTGATGATTATTATAGCTTAACCACGGGCTCGCATATGGGCGACGGTATTTATAGCGTAACTCCTGTGACAAAAACCTGGATTATAATGTGGTACGTTCCGTCCGATGTGTACGCATATCCCGTTGTAATAGATGGCACAGAAACCGTTATAGGCGGCTTCTATTCTTTTGAAGTTAGCGGCACGTATCATAATTTCTTTGTTCCCAAGATTAGTCGAGATAAACCTCTGTCTCTGCCTGAGCCTCTTGCGCAAGGCTATTCTGCCGTAACGGTTAACGGTGAGCAAGTTGAGCTTTTTAAGCATAGCTATTTTACAACTGAAGCTAAGGTTGAGGAATTCGATATTAACGGCACAAAACTTAAAATTACAAAAGATAGTCTTTACTTCAACTGAGTGATTTTTGGCGGCAAAATAATGTACCAATAACCTTTTTTGCGTTATAATGGGTTACATGCCAACATAACAACGCTTGTTCTTTTTGTGTTTTGCCGATCAAACCGTTAAGCTAATCAGTTATTTATTTCTTTGCCTAAAGGAGAAGGAGGGTGCTATGGATTACAATAATGACGGTATGCAGTCTTATGATACTAAAGAATACACGCAAGAAATGGCGTATAAAGGAAGCGGCACTAACGGCGGACTGCGCAGAAGCGGTTACGTTGCGGGAACGCATGCCCGCATCGATGAGAGAGCAAGGAAGCAAGAGCTTATGGACATCGGTATAGCCACAAGAGAGGAATATGCCGATATAGAAAGTCATTCTCCAAATGGCCCCAAAATAATCAAAATGCAAAGAATCACAAGGACGTGTGCAATACTTTTTGTTATGTTCATTTTGTCGATGATTTTGGGTGTTATTATTTCGGCGTTTTGGGGCGGCGGCTTGCGGCTTGGACTTGGTATTGGTGCCGCGGTGGGGATTGTACTTTTTTTACTCCCCGCGTTTGTCTATTTGCTTATATTGCGGTATAAACCGTGACGGATTAAGTAATGTTGTGGCAAAAAATATGGGTTGTTCACAAAATAAATATCCCCCCTAGGGAAGGTGGCAAAAATCTTTGATTTTTGACGGAGGGAGAGAAATGAAGGAATATAACAAAGCTAATATCCCTCTTGCAAAGGTGCTAAGAAAAATATGACGCCTTGGGAACGAAAGCTGTGGTACGGTTTTTTAAGGAATTATTCGGTTCGCTTTCAACGTCAAAAGGCGATTGGTAATTATATTGCGGACTTTTATTGTGCCAAGGCAAGGCTTATAATCGAGCTGGATGGCGGTGGGCATTATACCGATAAGCAGGCAAACAGCGACGAAATCAGAACAAAGGCATTGGAGACTATGAATTTGACGGTTGTGCGAATTTGCAATTTGGATATCGACCGTAATTTTGACGGCGTATGTGAATATATAGATTTGACCGTAAAAAATCTCTCCCTCAGTCAGCTGCGCTGACAGCTCCCTCATCAGATGGAGCTTCTTTAAGGTTGAGTTTATTTCCTGCCAAGAGGTGATAAGGATAGAAAATTACGCAAGATAGGTGAATTTAGCGAAAAAAGCATAGGTCTTGCACATAAAAAGAACCTCCCTATGACGAGGGAGGTGGCATTTTCGTAAGAAAATGACGGAGGGAGAGAAAAAAAGACAAAAACAAATGTCACAAAAAATCTCTTGCTCAGTCAGCTATGTTGACAGCTCCCTCATCAGATGGAGCTTCTTTAAGGTTGTGGCGAAAAAATTATACTCAGCCGCAAGTAGAGGGTAGCTTCTGGCACTATGGCAATGACGGCGAGATTGTCGTTTGGTAAATAAGGTATATAGGTCGATTTTTATGTAATTTTTGGTGATCTTGGTTGCTTTTTAGTCCTATAACGATTTTTTGATACCTATACGTATAAATCGCACTCCCTCAAAAAAAGCAAATTGTTAAAGGCAAATTCAACATCTGCTATGAAAATAAACCGCGCCATCTTCACGCCCTGGCGCGATTTTCGGCTAATTTTAGAAAATTTATAAAATCAGCCGAAAAAGTATTGACGAGTGGATAAAATCAGAGTATAATACTTTTAGTGTTAGAATGCTATAGGTGTAAATGGAGGAGTTTATGAGTTATATCTACCGCCACATGGAAAATCGAATTTTAGAGCTGTCGCGGTCATATTCAGCCATACTTTTGACCGGACCGCGCCAGGCAGGTAAAACGACCATGCTTCGTGCTCTTGCGGAAAAGGAAAACAAGGGGCGTGAATACGTATCTCTTGATGACCTTACAACGCGCGCTATGGCAAAGAACGATCCTGCGCTGTTTTTGCAAATGCATAAGCCCCCCGTTTTAATTGACGAGGTTCAGTACGCGCCTGAATTGTTTACTTATATTAAAATTCATATTGACGAACACCACAATCCGGGAGATTTTTGGATGACGGGTTCGCAAATTTTTCGTTTAATGAAAGGTGTACAGGAATCGCTCGCAGGACGTGTAGCGCTCCTGCACATGTCGCCCATGTCACAGCGTGAAATCATCGGCGCAGAGTGTATTCCTTTCGCAACAAAAATGGAAACTCTTCTTGCTGAAAGTAAAAAGATTGAATCCGTAGATACGCCTACATTGTTTGAACGTATTTGGCGAGGCTCAATGCCCGGTATCATCGCAAAGCTTTATCCTGACCGAAATATGTATTACTCGTCCTATATTTCGACGTATGTGGAACGCGACGTGCGTGATATCTCAGGAACGGTAGATGCTCTTAAATTTAACCGCTTTATTACTGCAGTCGCGACAAGAACCTCGCAACTGCTCAATTATAAAGCCATTGCGGACGATGCCGATATTGATATGGCTATGGCAAAGACGTGGGTGGATATTCTTGAAACGCTGGGGATCATTTTTATGCTCCATCCATACTCCAATAATGTGCTCAAACGCACAATTAAAACGCCTAAGGTTTATTTCTATGATACAGGACTTGTGTGCTATCTCACAAAATGGTCAAGCCCAGAGGTTGCCGAAAGCGGAGCGATGAGCGGCGCACTCCTTGAAAACTTCACGATATCAGAAATAATGAAGGGATATCAAAATGCAGGACTTCAGCCGTATCTTTACTTTTACCGTGATAAGGATGCTAAGGAAATCGACGTTGTTATGGAAGGCGACGGCAGGCTTTATCCCTTGGAAATCAAGAAAACTGCTATGCCCGACAAGCGCATTATTCGTACATTTGGCGTAATCGACCGCGGTCCGTTGCAAGTCGGCACCGGCGCAGTCCTATGCATGGCTGAACAATTCGGGGCATTTGACAAAGATAATCTTATCGTCCCAATTTGGATGATATAAAAACAAGGTTGTCGCAAAAGACGGTTGATTTTAATATCACCAGCAGGTTGTGACTAAGCCAAAAATAAAAAAGAGAAAACATTCTTATAAAAATTCAAAAACCAAAATGCTAATAGTGTTTATCTAAAACACATCGTGGCGCGATTATTAGATGATAGTCGCGCCATTATTTGGTTAGTATCCCCTTAGAATTGTGTTTGGCACATACTCACGGATAAGGTCAAGATATTGCCTTGCGGTGGTGGGGTCGACCTCGCTTAATCCCGAAGAAAGACAGCTGCCCGTGTCCTTAAACCGTTGCAGGGCGTATTTTTCCGCACCGGCTATCCATTCGCCTATAAGCGTCATATCCTGCTTGGTGTGATATTCTTTTATAAGGGTGGTGCGGAATTCATAGCTTATTACGTCGGACATCAAAAGGCGAGCGCTTCGCTGTACGTTTGCCGTGTCGTAGTAGTCTATGCCGACCGTTTTGCCGTAAGAGGGCAGGCTGTTTTTTATGTCCATAGCAACGTAATCTATAAGCTTGTTGTCTATAAGCATACGTAGCATGGTGGGGTTGGTTCCGTTGGTGTCCAGCTTTATACGATACCCAAGTGCTTTGATTTTTTGACACAGCTTGGGCAAATCGTCGTGCAGGGTAGGCTCGCCACCCGATATACATACTCCGTCCAAAATACCCTTGCGCTTAGTCAGATATTCAAAAATCTCGTCCGTGGGGATAGGGGTAAGGCTTTTTGAACCCAAAACAAGCGGCGAATTGTGACAAAAGCCGCACCTATAATTGCAGGAAGCGGTAAACAGCGTTGCCGCAACGTATCCGTCATAATCCACAAGCGAAAGCTTTTCTATGCCAAAAATTTCCATAACAGTAGTATAAACAAAAGACTCGGCTTTGTCAAGTGCTGTGCCTTGCCGTATTGGTTATGATACGGCCCAAAATTAAGGCACGTTATATACTTGACAAAAATATATTTTAGGTGTATAATACACCCACATTCAGCCGCAAGATATTTCATTCGCGGCGTAAAAGGAGAATACAAAAATGGATATACTCAAAAAATTACAGGAAATTGTTTGCGATTATAGAGGTGAGCAAATCGAGCTTAAGCCCGAAACCACCTTTGATGAGCTTGGCTTTGACTCCCTTGACAAGGTAGAGCTTTTGATGCGCCTCGAGGACGAATTCGATATGCAGTTCCCCGATGATATTCAGGTAAACGCAGTAAAAGAGATTGTTGATATTCTTAGCAAATAAAAAATAAAAACAAAAAACGGTGGGTACGTACCCGCCGTTTTTGTGTTATAAGGTGTGTGATAATATCAGGCTTTGCCTGCGCCCAAAGCCAAGCTTTGCTTGTTACAGCGCAAGTAAGGCTTGTTTAGCGTAATAAACCTAATTGCGCCCAAAAACAGGCTTTGTCTGTTAGGCGTTGAGGACTATAATCATCAAGTTTTCTACTGCCGCAAAGATAAGCCAACCCCAGTAGGGAAGAAGCATAACCGAGCTTAGGGGGCGCATAAAAAATCCCAAGGTGACAAGCGAGGTTACCGCCGCCACGAGCAGGGCGTCTATTACAAAAGCTATGGTGTAATCAACGTTAAAGAAGATGAACGGCCAAAGCACGTTTAGCGCCAGCTGAACAAACCACAGTACAATAAATGCGTTTTTTATATGCTCACCCGTGCGGTCGATGGGACGGTAGGTGATCGCAAGATAAAGCGACCAGCCTATCATTACGTAAAGCACCGTCCACACCACGCTAAAAATCCAGTCGGGCGGGGCGAAGTCGGGCGTATTTATTCCCACATAACCACGCATAGCTCCACTAAGGAAGCCGCTAAGCGTTCCCACGCCTAAGGTGAACAGCACACAGCCGATAAATGTCCAAAATTTGTTTGATTTGGTTTTTGTCATTTCGTTTTGCATACCCTTAGTATGTACGAAAAACGGCGCACTATACGTGCATTTTGTGTCACACGCTAAAAAAGATGCAAGGCATAGTCGTTGATAAACATCAAAACAGATAGGGCAATAAGGTATATCGCAAAGCCGTCATACGCCGCCGAGGTTAGCTTAAACATTACCTTTATGGCAAAGTAACCGCTTATTAGTGCGGCGATAAAGCCAAATATCAGCGGCAAAAGGGGCGTGCTACCAAGTCCCGTAGTAATTATATCAAGAAGCGCCGAGCCAATAATTATAGGGATAGAAAGCAAAAAGCTAAAGGACACCGACTTTTCACGCTCGTTGCCAAGCAACAGCGAGGTGGATACGGTAGAGCCGCTTCTTGACAGCCCGGGTATTACGGCAAGCCCCTGCATGGCGCCGATAATTGCCGCATCAAAGCAGGAAATTTCTGTTTTGAAGGGCTTACGAAACCCGCTTGCAAGCAGTAGAGCGGCAGTAAGCAAAAAGGCAAACGGAAGTAAAACTCCGTCCAAGGCAACGTCCAAAATGGGGTTCAACGCAAAAATTACTCCAAGCGAAAACAGCGATGCGACAATAACGTGCCCCCACCTTTTTGGAGTGCGTATAAGCATAATCAGGTCCTTTCGCATTACAATGCATACCGCAAGCAGGGTGGCAACGTGCAGCATAAGAGTAAAGCTAAGGTCGCTTTGCACGCCGAGCAGCCTCTCGGCAATAAGTATATGACCACTGCTCGATACCGGCAAAAACTCGGTTAGCCCCTGAATTATTCCTACGATTATTGCTTGCCAAACGCTCATACGGTAAGTATATGCCCAAGCACAGGCTAATTATAACCGAGGCTTTATGCAATGGCGAGGGTATTTTGATTAAGGTGGGGCGCAAAATATGCTTGGCAATATTTGGTTTTGCTTGGCTTTTGGCGGCAAAAAAATATGCTTGAGGTATGATATGACAATAAAAATGCTTGCATTTTTTTCGCATTTTTGATATACTACAATATATTTTTGTTTGAGGTGAATTTTTATGGCAACCGTAGAAATTATTATGGGAAGCAAAAGCGACTTAGACGTTGCCCGTCCTGCGGCGACAGTGCTTAAGGAATTCGGCGTTGACGTAGAGGTTAAGGTGCTTAGCGCGCACCGTACACCAAGCGAGGTTTCCGCACTTGCATCTTCGGCACTTGAACGCGGCGTAAGGGTTATTATTGCCGTTGCGGGCAAGGCTGCTCATCTTGCAGGCTTTATTGCGGCTTCTACTCCGCTTCCCGTTATCGGCTTGCCCGTAAAAAGCTCGTTTATGGACGGAATGGACAGCTTGCTTTCCACTGTTATGATGCCAAACGGCGTGCCTGTTGCAACGGTGGCGGTAAACGGCGGACAAAACGCAGGCTTGCTTGCTTTGCAAATGCTTTCGCTTGGCGACAAAATGCTTATGGACAAGCTTATTGAGTACAAGCAAAAGATGCGTCAGACCGTAATCGACAGCAACGAGGGACTCGAAATTTAATAGATTTTTTTTAGCGACGGAGGAAATAAGAATGAACAGCATTATTGTTCCCCAAAGGGAACTTAACGAGGAATGCGGAATCATCGGCATAAAAAGCCTCGAGAAAAAGGCGCTCGCGTACGATATCTACTTTGGACTTTTTGCGCTTCAGCACCGCGGACAGCAAAGCGCGGGTATTGCAGTTACATACGAACCCCGCAAGGTTTACTACTACAAAAAGATGGGACTTGTCAATGACGTTTTTGACGAGGAAAACCTTAAGGAATTTCCCATCGGCGACTGCGCTATCGGTCACGTAAGATATTCTACTTCCGACTCCAACAACGTAGTCAACGCTCAGCCCATCATCTTCTACGGCAGATTCGGCCGTATGGCGATTGCTCACAACGGCAACATTATCAACTGTGACAGCCTAAAAAGCACGCTTATCAAAAAGGGTCACGTTTTCCAAAGCTCGATTGACTGTGAGGTTATCGCTTCGCTTATCAACCTTTACAGCGAGGGCGGATTGCTTGAAGGCGTCGAAAAGGCAAGTGCCGAGCTTGAGGGAGCATTCTCCTTCGTGGTAATAGCGGACGGAAAGATGGTTGCGGTTCGCGACCGTTACGGTCTTAAGCCGCTTGTTATCGGCAAGAAGGGCGACGACATAATCTTTGCAAGCGAAACGTGTGCGCTCGATACCCTCAATGCGGAATTTGTTCGCGACGTTCAGCCGGGCGAAATCGTAGTGGTTGACGAAAACAACAATATGAGCAGTACGTTCTTGTCGGGCGTAAAAAAGAACCTCTGCGTATTCGAGTACGTATACCTCGCTCGTAGCGACTCCGAAATGGACGGAAAATACGTATACGATATGCGTTATGAGTGCGGCAAGCACCTTGCGGAGCTGTTCAAGATCGACGCAGATGTGGTTGCAGGCGTGCCTGACTCGGCAGTGGTTGCGGCTCGCGGCTATGCGGAAACCGCCGGACTTCCGCTTGTGGACGCTCTCAGCAAAAACAGATACATTGGTAGAACCTTTATTCAGCCCAACCAAGCGCTTCGCGAAAAGGGCGTAAGAGTAAAGCTTAACGCAATAAAGAACAACATCAATGGCAAAAGACTTATCCTTGTGGACGACTCCATCGTTCGCGGCACGACCTCGATGAAGATCATCAAGCTTCTTCGCGACTGCGGAGCAAAAGAGGTACATATGCTTATTGCTTCGCCGGTGGTTAAATTTCCGTGCTACTTTGGCGTAGACATCGACTCTAAGGAAAAGCTTATCGGCTGGGACAAGACCGAGGAGGAAATTTGCAAGATTATCGGTGCGGACAGCCTTCACTATTTGCCGCTTGACTATCTTATCAAGGCGGCGGGCGGCAAAAAGTGCGAGTACTGCGCCGCTTGCTTCGACGGCAAGTATCCTGTTGATATGGAAAACTTCAACTGTGGAAAATTCGTTTTAGATATATAAGGAGGATTTATGGCGATTGATTACAAGAGCGCAGGCGTAGACGTAGAACGCGGCTACGAAGCTGTGAAACTCATGAAAAAGCACGTTAAGGAAACGTACAACGACAGCGTTTTGGGCGACATCGGCTCGTTTGGCGGACTGTATGCATTGGGCGAGGGCGAAAATGCGGACGTTTTGGTTGCAGGCACCGACGGCGTGGGCACCAAGCTTAAGTACGCGTTCGTGCTTGACAAGCACGACACCGTGGGTATCGACTGCGTGGCAATGTGCGTAAACGACATCGTTTGTCAGGGTGCAAAGCCGCTTATCTTCCTTGACTATATCGCACTCGGAAGACTCGTTCCCGGCAAGGTTGCCGAGATCGTTAAGGGTGTAGCAGAGGGCTGCAAAATGGCTGGCTGTGCGCTTATCGGCGGCGAAACTGCCGAAATGCCCGGCTTCTACGAGGGCGACGACTACGACATGGCAGGCTTCTCGGTAGGCATTGCTAAGCGCAACAAGATTATAACCGGCGAGCGCATCAAGGCAGGCGACAGACTTATCGGTCTTCGCTCCTCGGGCGTTCACAGCAACGGCTATTCGCTTGTTCGCAAAATTTTTGAGCCCAACAAGGAGAATCTTCTTAAGTTCGACGAGGAGCTTGGCGCTATTCCCGCAGACGTAATTCTTGTTCCCACTCGCATTTACGTAAAGCAGGCACTAAGCCTTATCGAAAACTGCGACGTGCTTGGTATGGCGCACATCACGGGCGGCGGCTTTATCGAAAATATTCCCAGAATTTTGCCCGAGGGCTTGGCGGCAAAAATCGACCGAAGCTCTTACGAGCTGCCCAGACTTTTCAAGGTGCTTCAGCATCGTGCCGAAATCAGCGACGAGAAGATGTATAACACCTTCAACATGGGCGTGGGACTCGTTATCTGCGTAGCAAAGGAAGAGGAAGAAAAGGCAATTGCTCATCTTAAGTCTATCGGCGAGGACCCCATTCGTCTTGGCGAGGTAGTAGAGGGCAACGGAGTTATTTTATGAACATAGCCGTTTTTGCTTCGGGCGGCGGCACCGATTTTCAGTCGGTGATTGACGGCGTACAAAGCGGACTGATCAGGGCTGACATAAAGCTGCTTGTTGCAAGCAAGCCCGACATCGGCGCAATAGAACGTGCGCAAAAAAACGGCATACGTTATGTCGTTTTTCGTAAAAAGGATTATAACAGCGGCGAAGAAATGTTCGACAAAATAATCGAGCTTCTTCGTCAAAACGAAATTGATTTAGTCGTGCTTGCAGGATATCTTACAATTCTTTCGCCCAATATCGTGGAGGCGTATGAGGGAAGAATTATCAATATTCACCCTGCGCTTTTGCCAAAGTTCGGCGGCGTTGGAATGTACGGTATGCACGTTCACGAGGCGGTTATTGCCTCGGGCGAAAGAGAAAGCGGCTGTACCGTTCATTACGTGGACGGCGGCGCGGACACGGGCAAGATTATTGCCCAAGCAAGAGTGGCGGTTGACGAGGACGACACCCCTCAGTCGTTACAGAAAAAAGTATTAGCAAAAGAACACGAGCTTCTGCCTAAGGTAGTGGCACAGTTAATAGAGGAGATGCGAAAATGAAAAAGAGAGCGCTTGTAAGTGTTTCGGACAAAACGGGTATCGTAGAGGTTTGTTCTAAGCTTGTGGAAATGGGCTACGAGCTTATTTCGACAGGCGGCACCATGGCAACCATCGCAAAGGCAGGCTTGCCGGTTATGAATATCAGCGAAATCACCGACTTCCCCGAGTGTCTTGACGGACGAGTTAAGACCTTGCACCCGGCAGTTCACGCAGGATTGCTTGCAATGAGGGACAACCCCGAGCATATGGCTCAGCTTGACAAGCTTAATATCGACACGATTGACGTGGTTATCGTCAACCTTTATCCCTTTAAGCAGACCGTTATGGCAGGCAAGAGCTTTGCCGAGGCGGTGGAGAATATTGACATCGGCGGACCGACCATGCTCCGCAGTGCGGCAAAAAACTATAAGGACGTAGTCGTACTTATTGATCCTAATGACTACAATAAGGTTCTTGACGAGATGGCAAGCGGCGCAGTCAGCATCGAAACGCGCACCTACCTTATGTACAAGGTTTATCAGCATACCGCAGTGTACGATTCGATGATTGCTTCTTATCTAAGGAACAAAATCGGTATTGAATATCCCGATCAGCTCACCCTTGCGTTCGAGCGTGTGGACGAGCTTCGCTACGGCGAAAATCCGCACCAAAGCGCGGCTTTCTACCGCGAGGCAATTCCTGTGGGCAATTCGCTTGCTGAAGCAAAGCAGCTTAACGGCAAACAGCTTTCGTTTAATAATATCAATGACGCAAACGGCGCACTTGCGCTTTTGAAAGAGTTCGACCGTCCCGCGGCAGTTGCAATCAAGCACACCAATCCGTGTGGCGTTGCTCAGGCTGACACCATCTACGAGGCTTACAAAAAGGCTCACGACAGCGACCCCGTTTCGGTGTTCGGTGGAATCGTAGCCCTCAACGGCGAGGTTGACGAGCGCACCGCCGAGGAGCTTACCAAGACCTTCCTCGAAATCGTAATTGCTCCCTCGTTCAGCGAAAAGGCTGTAGAAATCCTTAGCAAAAAGCAGAATTTGCGCCTTCTCGTTCATCCCGAAATTGCGCTTAAGGACAAGGGCGGCTACGAGTTCAAAAAGGTTTACGGCGGCTTGCTCGTTCAGCAATCCGACCGCACGGTTTTTGGTAGCGAGCTTAAGGTAGTAACCAAAATTCAGCCCACCGAGGCACAGCTTGCCGATATGGAGTTCGCGATGAAGGTTGTTAAGCACTGCAAGTCCAACGCTATCGTGGTAGTTAAGGACGGTTGCACCTTGGGTATTGGCGTTGGTCAAACCAACCGCATTTGGGCAACCAATCAGGCAATTGAGCATAGCCTTACTTCGGTAGAGGGCGCAGTGCTTGGCTCGGACGCATTCTTCCCGTTTGACGACTGCGTTACCGCCGCAAGCAAAGCAGGAATTGCGGCAATCGTTCAGCCGGGCGGTAGTAAGCGTGACGAGGACAGCATAATCAAGGCTGACGAGTGCGGAATTACTATGGTGTTCTCGGGCGAGAGACATTTTAAGCATTAATACCTAAAAAGCGCGGCTCAATTTAGTCGCGCTTTAAGTGTAGATTTTGTCAAGGCGTATAGCTGATTTTTTGACAGAATAACAAGATAAGCATAGTTGCGGCTTTATTAGCAGAGGAAATATATTATGACAAATGTTTTGGTAATTGGCGGTGGCGGCAGAGAGCACGCCGTGTGCCATCAGTTGAGTAAAAGCAACAAAATCGGCAAGCTTTTTTGTGTGCCCGGCAACGCAGGTATCGAAAAGATTGCTTCTTGCAAGCAAATGTCGGTGTTTGACTTCGACGGCATTTACGAGTACGTTAAGGCAAACCAAGTCGACCTCGTTTTCGTTACGCCCGACGACCCTCTTGCAAAGGGTATGGTGGACTATTTCAACGAGCGTGGCGTCCGTGCGTTTGGCCCTACGGCTGGCGCGGCAAGGTTGGAAAGCTCTAAGGCTTTTAGCAAGGAATTTATGCTTCGTCACAAAATCCCCACAGCGTCTAGCCAAATTTTTGACTGTCCCGACAAGGCGAAGGAATATTTGCGCTCTACCGATTACCCCGTGGTAATCAAGTCGGACGGACTTGCGCTTGGCAAGGGCGTAATTATTTGTGCCGATTTAGACGAGGCAATCAAGGCAATTGACGACATTATGGTAAGCAAGGCATTTGGCGAAGCGGGCAACAGGGTGCTAATCGAGGAGTTCTTGGTTGGACGTGAGGTTACCGTTATGGCTTTTTGTGACGGCAAGCATATTTCCCTTATGCCGTCCAGTCAAGACCACAAGCGTGCTTACGACGGCGACAAGGGACTAAACACCGGCGGCATGGGTGCGTTTGCTCCCTCGCCCTTCTTTACGGACAGTCACCGCAAGGAGTTTTTGGACAAAATAGCACTTCCCACCGTAGAGGGACTAATTAAGGACGGAATAGAATTTAAGGGCGTGCTTTACTTTGGACTTATGATGACGGCTAAGGGAATCAAGGTTATCGAGTACAATTCGCGCCTTGGCGATCCCGAAACCGAGGCTGTTTTGCCGCTTCTATCTACCGATCTTATAGATATTATGAATGCGTGCATTGACGGCACACTTGATACCGTGGACGTAAGGTGGCAGGACAAGGTGGGCTTTACCGTGGTTATTGCAAGCGGCGAGTATCCGCTTAGCGTAGTTAAGGGGCACGAAATTACCATCGGCGAGCTTGAGGACGTAATTTTGTTCCACGCAGGCACGGCGATTAAGGACGGCAAGCTTGTAAACAACGGCGGCAGAGTATTCCAGCTTACTGCCGTAGCAGATGATATGGATAAGGCGCGTGAGGCGGTTTATTCGCAGATTGATAAGGTGCATTTTGCGAATTGCCGTTACCGCACGGATATAGGAAAGGTGTAAATTATGGTAAGAACGGTTTACGTAGAAAAGAAAAAGGAATACGACGTTGCCGCAGGCAGATTTGCGGCAGACGTTTTGGGTGTGCTTGGGGTAGAGCTTAAAAACCCTCGCCACCTTATAAGATACTGCGTGGATGGACTAAGCGACGAGCAGTTTGACGCGGCTGTAAAAAACGTTTTTTCCGAGCCGCCGCTTGACGTTGTGTACGACAACGTAGATTTTCTTAAGGGCGATATCGTGGTGGTTGAGTACCTCGACGGTCAGTACGACCAGCGTATGGACTCGGCTGTTCAGTGCGTGCAATTCCTTACGGGGGGGCTTAGACCGCTGATAAAGTGCGCTACCGTATACGCGTTTGACAGTCTTGACGCTACTACGCTTGCTCGCGTAAAGAAGCATCTCATTAACCCCGTAGACAGCAAGGAGGGCAGTCTTGACGTTCCTGAGTCGCTTAAGCCTATTATAACCGAGACGGGCAAAATGAGGGTGGAGCAAGAGGGCTTTATAGCGCTTAGCGAAAGCGAGCTTAAGGAATTTTATTCCTCGTTCTCGTTTGCAATGACGATGGACGACCTCAAGTTTGTGCAGGCTTATTTTGTAAAGGAGGGTCGCAATCCGACTCTTACCGAGCTTAAGGTTATCGACACCTATTGGAGCGACCATTGCCGTCACACGACGTTTAATACCGAGCTTAAAAGCATCAAGGTAATTGACGGCAGCGAGGATATTCAGAGGGCAGTAAAACACTATCTTTCGGTGTTTGAGGACAACTATAAGGGACGTGCGGATAAATATCCCTGCCTTATGAGCATCGCAACGCTTGCGGCTCGTCAGCTTAAAAAGGACGGATACCTAAACAATCTTGACGAAAGCGACGAAATCAACGCTTGCTCGGTTGTCGTAAACGTGGACGTGGACGGCAAGGACGAGGAGTGGCTTATTATGTTCAAGAACGAAACGCACAACCACCCCACCGAGATTGAGCCGTTCGGCGGTGCGGCAACCTGCCTTGGCGGCGCAATTCGCGATCCGCTTAGCGGCAGAACGTACGTTTATCAGGCAATGCGCGTTACCGGTGCAGACTTCCCGGCGGCAAGGCCTACCCTTAAGGGCAAGCTTCCCCAGCAGGTTATTTCCAAAAAGGCGCTCAGCGGCTTCTCGTCGTACGGCAACCAAATCGGTCTTGCAACAGGAATAGTAGCCGAAAAGTTTGACGAGGGATACCGCGCAAAAAGATTGGAGACAGGCTATGTAATCGGCGGCAACAAAAAGGAAAACGTAATCAGATGTGCGCCTAAGGGCGGCGATATAGTTGTTATGGTTGGTGGCGACACCGGCCGTGACGGTTGCGGCGGTGCAACGGGTAGCTCCAAGTCGCACAACGTGGCTTCGGCAGAGACGTGCGGCGCAGAGGTTCAAAAGGGTAATCCGCCCGAGGAACGCAAGCTGCAACGCTTGTTCCGCAATCCCGAGGCAAGCAAGCTTATAATCAAGTGCAACGACTTTGGCGCAGGCGGCGTTTGCGTGGCAATTGGCGAGCTTAGCGCAGGTCTTGATATCTATCTTGACAGAGTAAACAAAAAGTACGAGGGTCTTACGGCAACCGAGCTTGCCATCAGCGAATCGCAAGAGCGTATGGCGGTGGTTGTAAAAGCCGAGGACGCAGATAAGTTTATCGCACTTGCCGAAAAGGAAAACCTTAAGTCGGTTAAGGTTGCAACCGTGACGGACGGCGGCAGATTGAGAATGTTCTACCGTGACGAAACTATAGTAGATATTTCGCGCGAGTTCCTCGATACCAACGGCGTTAAGCAAACTATTGACGCTGAAATCACCGACACCCTTGCTCGCGGCTTCTTTGACGGCTACGCTCAGGCGGCTCAAAAGGAAATCGATAAGGACGCAAGGGCGGCAGTTCTAAACACGCTTTCGCTTCCCGGTGTTTGCTCGCAAAAGGGAATGGGCGAGAATTTCGACAGCACGATAGGTGCGGCAACCGTGCTTATGCCGTTTGGCGGCAAGCATCAGCTTACCCCGTCGATGGTTATGGCAAGCAAGCCGCCCGTAAGCGGCGTTACGCACACCGTAACCTGCTCGTCCTTTGCGCTGTATCCCGAGCTTAACAAGGTTTCGCCCTTCGTTGGCGCGGCGCACTCTATCGTAAGCGCAGTATCCAAGCTGGTGGCATCTGGCGTAAAATACGACAGCATAAGACTTACGCTTCAGGAGTTTTTCAAAAAGCTCGGCAAGGATCCGAGGCGTTGGGGCGAGCCGCTTTCGGCACTTCTTGGCGCGTTCGAGGCGCAAATGGGACTAAAGATTGCGGCAATCGGCGGCAAGGACAGCATGAGCGGTAGCTTCGAGAACCTTGACGTTCCGCCCACGCTTATCGCGTTTGCTATGGGCATTACGGACGACCGCACGCTTATTCACAACACGTTCGATACGGACGGATATATTTACGAGCTTGCTATTCCGCGAAGGGAAAGCGGCTTGCCCGACTTTGACGGTGCGTACAAGCTGTACGCCGAGGTGGAGAGCCTTATAGCCGGTGGCAAGGTTGCTTCTGCCGCAGTAGTCGAGGAGGGCGGTAGAGCTTGCGCTGTTATCAAGTCGCTTCTCGGTAGCGGCAAGGGCGCAAAAATGGGACTACGTGGTGACGATTTTGCGCCGCACTATGGCAATATCATTCTTGTGGCAAAGGATAAGCTTAGCGTTGGCACCTTGCTCGGCGAGGTAACTGACGGCAATGTCGTTCTTGGCAATACGGAATTTACGCACGAGGAGCTTAGAATTGCGTTTGA
Source organism: Clostridia bacterium (assembly GCA_017500845.1). Classification (GTDB taxonomy): domain Bacteria; phylum Bacillota; class Clostridia; order Christensenellales; family Pumilibacteraceae; genus CAG-552. Next base: position 48,189 of record JAFVXY010000013.1, on the reverse strand, counting down.
AAAACCGCTTGACGGCTTCTATCCCACCACCGCACCTGCAAGCGGCGAGATAATCACCTCTAACGCCGTTGGCAAGACCTACTCGGCGGCAAGCAAGATTGCAAGACCGAGAGTGTTTATCCCCGCATTCCCCGGCACTAACTGCGAGCTTGACACAGCCCGTGTGTTTGATAGGGCGGGCGCGGAAACGGACATTTTCGTGGTTAAAAACCAAAAGCCGTCCGATATTCAAGAGTCGATTGACGAAATCGTAAAACGCATAAGCAATTCGCAGATTATAGCGTTCCCCGGCGGCTTCTCGGCGGGTGACGAGCCAGACGGAAGTGGCAAATTCATTGCTACGCTGTTCAAAAATCCGTACATAATGGAAGCGGTAGAAAAGATGCTTTATACCCGTGACGGTCTTATGCTTGGTATTTGCAACGGCTTCCAGGCACTTATCAAGCTTGGACTCCTTCCGTACGGCAAAATCGGTAAGCAAAATGAGGATTCGCCCACGCTTACCTACAACAATATCGCACGTCACGTAAGCACTATTTGCCGCGTAAGAGTAGGCAGCACCTGCTCGCCGTGGCTCAGCGGAGTAAAGGTAGGCGACATTTACAACGTGCCGGTTAGTCACGGCGAGGGTAAGTTCACCGCCACTAAGGAGCATTTCGACCGTATGCTCGCGGCAGGTCAAATCTTCTCGCAGTATGCGGACATGGACGGCAACGTAACCATGGAGTCGCCGCATAATCCCAATGGCTCGTACTACGGCGTAGAGGGTATCTTGTCGCCGGATGGACGAATCATCGGCAAGATGGGCCACGCAGAGCGTATCGGAGTAGGCTTATACAAAAATATCCCCGGCGAATTCGATATGAAGATATTCGAGTCGGGCGTAAAATACTATAAGTAAACCCTAAAACCAAATTATAACAAAAGAGCAATCGCAATTTTCCGCGGTTGCTCTTTTTTATGCTAATGTATTATGAATTTTTAGTTTTGGGTGGATTCATTTTCCTTGTCGGTGAGAAGCTTAAATTCTTTTGCTATTGCAAGCAAGAGCTTTTTTCTATCTTCGGGTAGACTGCTGTACAGTCCAAAAAGCTCCGAAATTTCAGACGGTAGGTTTTTCATTATAATTATTTGCCCAAAAATGTTTTCTCTCCCTATAAGATAATCTATGCTGCATTCAAAAAAATCTGCAAGGTCGGTTAGATCCTTTATGCTTGGCTCGGTACGGTTTTGTTCCCAGTTTGCCACTGTATAATTCTTTACGCCGATTTTTTCGGCAAGCTCACGCTGAGTAAGCCCTGCAAGATTCCTTAATTCTTGAATTTTCAACATAAACACCTCAAATCATATAACAAATAGCAAATTTCGCTACATTTTGCTTGACAATAGCATATATTGCTACTATAATTATAGAGTGTTAGCAATATATGCTAATTATTCTTAATTTGAAGGTGGAGGTTATGAAAAAAAAGATTTTAGTTGTTTTGGCTTTGATTATTTTAGCATCCTTTTTGGTTGGCTGTGATGAGGTGGAGAATGAATACTTTCAATATGACGAGGATGCAATAACAATAACGGAAAAAAACATCGATGATTATTTCGAATGGAAAACTCCTGAAAAGAAAGTGAGTTATAGTATAGCAAAGAATACTTTTGACTATAGCATAAAGTTAATAAAAAAAGATAAAGCGAATGATCGTGTTTTTTCAAACGGGCAAATTACCTTCAAGGTCATGGTTAATGAAAAGGAAGATAAGATTTCATTTGATTTAAATGAAATAAATGAACAATCTACTATAACAAAGACCGTTTATTTTACAGATTTAAAAACAACATACAATTTTAATACGTCATGTACGTTGTTTTCTGCAAGTGGTGGAGCAATTAACGGTAGACCACCGCGTGCACAACGTCAAGAAAAAAAGTTTTTGGGAACAAGGACCATTAACGAAATCGGATATATAAAATATTTTGGTAAATATCGCAGTGCTGTTTTTTATGGTCAATCTAATGTTTCATGGAACCTTTCATATTTGAACCCCAGAGATGTTTTTTACGTAAGTAATCGTATATACACTAAGAGTGGACAGTATGTGTTTTATGATGGCGCAGGATTTTTGTCAGGCGGCGAAGGACTTAAAGGGGTAAATACTGTTATTTTCGACGGAGAATATAATGCCAAATATTTTGATAAGGATACAATTGGTTGGGGAGGTTACATTACTGGAAAATATGACATAAAAAGTACTTTCCCCAATATAAAAAACATTTATATTAGAGATTTATATAATATAGAAGCTTTAGCAGAAAGCTATACTGTTTTATTATTGCCCGAAAGCGGAGTTAATTTTTACATTGGTAACGGCAGAGAAGAATTTGCTAAATTTTTAGAGAAATCAAATTTTGTTAATGGCGTTTATCCAATTGAAGAATTTAATATTATCCCGTATCAAGGAGGTTAACAATGAAAAAAATATCGTTTTTACTTTCAATATTGATTTTATCTGTTTTTATGGTATGCTCATGTGATAGTAAATCTGATGATTTGAGAATAGAGCAGATCGGAAGTACAATTATTTTAAGAAATAATGCCCAGTATACGTATTACATAAAAGAATTAGATGCAAAAATAATAGATGGATTATATGTTAATAACGATTATACGTATAACCCTGGGGGTGATCCGTATATTGTAAAAGACAAGCAAGGTCGCAAAATGGGTACGGTTTATCTTAGCCCCAAGCAAGATTTATTTACAAATGTAATAGAGCTAGACTTGAATACTTACAGTGAATCAGGATATTGGGTAGACCCAAACGTGGATAAGGTTATAGTAGGATCCGAAGATAAACGATATTCCGGCCCATTTGCGTTGTTTATTGAGGAAAGAGAAAAGCCCTTAGATATTGAGTTTATCAACGTTTCCATTGTAAACAATGGCGTGGTAAGCGTTATTAGTAACTTTTCTTCGAGTGCGTTAAACATATATCTTAATGATGGGGTTGAGATAAACGCTGGGAGTGTAAGCGCAAGTGTAGAAGCTGAAAAATTCCAACAACGGGCCTTTGATGCGCTGATGAATTATACTAAAGTTCTTTTGAAATATAAAGCGGTTCCTTTTGCTGCAATCAAAACCTTTGCAACCGGAAAGTTAGAATATGCGACAAGTTATATTGATGGACTAATTACGGTAAGTCAAACAGCCTTAGACTCATTTGAATCTTTGCTTTTGGGAAAAGACGGTAGTGATGGACTAGATGGAGCGCCTGCAATTATGTCGGTAGGCCCCATTCATTTTTCGGGAGAGGGAACGTCCTCGATTATCGGCGGCAGCGGAGGAAACGGCTCTGATGGCTCTTCTTCTATTACAGGACGGGCTGACGGTGGAGATGGCGGAGATGCTGCTCCTTCTGTTCTTGCTCCCACAATAGTTGTTTCAAGCGCAAGAAGAAATATAGAAATGAAGGCGGGGGTACCTGGGATGGGAGGGCTTCCCGGCTCCGGGGCCTTTGGCATTACTGGAAGTGGACGTAAAGGCTCGAGGGGAAAAAGCAATGAAAATTATTTATGCAATGATTATTATTGGAGATAAATATGAATAAAGAGAATAATAAAAGAGAAAAAAATAATCGTTTTAATGCTTTAGCCGGCATATTAATTTTAATTAACTACGCTTTGATTATAGGACTTATTCCTATAGCAAGATATTATCCTGAAATTAGATTTGTTTTAGAATATGAATGGGAATTTTGGGGCAATTTAGTTGAGTTTTTATATCTTGTTGTATTTGCGGGGTTGCATTATCTCGTATATTTTGATGATTACTTTATAGAAGAAGACCTAATAGAAGAATTCACGGCTTTTAAGATAAATGCAATAATTGAAACAATTATTTGTATTGTGGCGTTCGTATTTTTGATTTATAATTATATGATATATCGTCCTTGGAGTCAAAATAGCGGAGGATTATATTACGTACTTCTTATGCTCTTAGGTGGATTTGTTATAGTTATGAATATTATTAAGTTAATTCAAGCAAAACGATAAAAAATTAATAATTAAGCAAAACTGCAATCGCAAATTTTTGAAATGCACCCCAAAAGTGACACTGTTGGTGGTGCATTTTAGTTTTAATTTACGTTAGCTACTGAACGAAAATCGCATAAACAGTAAAATCTTTCAGTAGTAGTGAAAGATTTGCTTGACTATGGAAAAATCTTTCAGTAGAAATGCTGAGGTACAAACAACATAAGACTTTTTGATGATGGATTACTTATAAAATAGAGGTAGGACAAAAGAAAGGCTCAAGGCTTTGCTAAAGCAAGCCCCCGAGCCTTTTGCTAAAAACAATGATACGTATATGTGTTTTTGTATAGGAGCAGAGCTATTATCCCTTGACGTCGAGGATTTTGTTGCAAATTTCTGCCGCCCAGTCCTTTTCGTGACTGACAAGTAGTATTGCGCCCTTATAGGCAAGGAGTGCCTTTTTTAGGCTGTCTTTTGCGCGCACGTCAAGGTGGTTGGTCGGCTCGTCAAGGATAAGCAGGTTGGACGGAATGTTCATAAGCGCGGCAAGCTTTAGTCTTACCTGCTCGCCACCGCTAAGGGTAGAGATGGGCTTAAGTGCAAGCTCGTTTTTTAGTCCCACCTTGGCAAGCAAGGCACGGATTTCCTTTTGGTTAAGGCGAGGGAACTTGTCGCTAAGGTACTGGGCGGGGAGAAGCTCGGAGTTGTCAAACTCAAGGTCCTGCTCGATATATGCAATTTTTGCCGCGGGGTGGAATTTAGTGCCGCCGCTTATTCTTGCAATTTTGCCCAAGATAGTTTTGATTATGGTCGTTTTGCCTATGCCGTTGGTGCCGCGCAGCCAAAGCCTTGTTTCGCTTCCCATTTCAAGCGAGATGGGAGGAAGCAGCGCAAAGTCGTAGCCGACCTCCAGCTTGTCGGTTGCAAGCAGCTCCTTTGTATGAAGCTCCACGTACGGGAAGTAAAATTCTGCGTCGTATATGACTGTGGGCTTACGAATAACCTCTATTTTGTCAAGCATCTTTTTGCGGCTGTTTGCCATGCCTGCGGTTGCCGCGCGCGCCTTGTTGCGTTCGATATAGTCGGTCATCTTCTCGATTTCGCGCTGTTGGCGAGCATACGCTTCCTCGTACTGCTTGGCGTTTTGCTCACGCTGAACGACGAATTGCGAATAGTTGCCGCTGTACTTTTTTATTTCGCCGTTTTCGATATTGATTATATTTTTGCACACCTTGTCCAAAAAATCAATGTCGTGAGAGATTACGAGGAATGCGGATTTGGTTCCGTTAAGGAACTCGACAAGCCACTCGATATGCTCGATATCGAGGAAGTTGGTTGGCTCGTCAAGTAGCATTATGTCCGGCTTTGTTAGTAGCAGCTTTGTAAGCATAAGCTTTGCTCTGCCGCCGCCCGACAGCGTGCCGATAGGGGTGTCGTAGCCAAAGGCGGATACGCCGAGTCCACCTGCAACCTTTTTGATTGTCGCGTCAATTTCAAAAAAGCCGCGGCTTGTAAGCGTGTCGAGAATATTGTTCGCTTTTGTAATCAGCTTGTCAAGCTCGCCCTCGTCGGCGTCGCCCATCTGAGCGTAAAAGCCCTCCATCTTCTCGTTAAGCGCATATAGGTCGGCAAACGAGGTGCGAAGATACTCCATTACGGTAAGGCTTCGGTCGATGTCGGCGTGCTGATCGAGGTAGCCGCGCGTAAGGCCGTTAAGCCACTTAACCTCGCCCTCGTCCTGAAGCACCTCGCCCGACAAAATCTTGATAAATGTCGACTTGCCTGCGCCGTTAAGGCCTACGATTCCCGAGTGCTCTCCGCCCGAAACGCTAAGGCTGGCTTTAGAAAACAGCGTTTTGCTGTCGTAAACGTGTGATAAATCTTTAATTTCAAGTATGCTCATAATAAGATAATAGCATATTTTGTGCGAAAAGGCAACTTATATTTGGCCTCGCCGCTTGTTTTTGGGTTAGTTATATGGTATAATTAAGGCGATGGAATGCAACAGATGTCCTCGCCGCTGTAAAACGCAAGCAAACGGCTTGTGCGGCGTGAATGGAATTAAGGTGGCAAAGATTATGCCGCATTACTACGAGGAGCCTTGTATCAGCGGCAAAAACGGAAGCGGCGCGATATTTTTTTCGGGCTGTAATCTAAGATGCTGCTTTTGTCAAAATCGACCCATCAGCCACGGGCTAAAGGGCGAGTATTACACCGAGGAGCGTCTTGCCGCCGAGATTTTGTCGCTTCAAGAAAGCGGCGTGCATAATATTAACCTCGTTACGCCCTCGCATATCGTGCCGTGGCTTGCCGGCGTTTTACGCGAGGTAAAGCCTCAGCTTAATATTCCCGTGGTGTACAACAGTAGCGGCTACGAGGGAGATATCACCATATTAGACGGTTTGGTGGACGTGTACTTGCCCGACTTTAAGTATATGGACAGCACGCTTGCCGCAAGGTATTCGTCAGCTCCCGACTATCCCGAGGTTGCAAAAAGAGCGATAAAGGAAATGCTTAGACAGGTTGGCGAGGTGGTAGTCGAGGACGGACTTATCAAAAAGGGCGTTATTATCCGTCACCTCGTTTTGCCCGGACTCAGAAAAGACAGCATAGCCATTATGGAGTATATAGCACAGAATTTTCCTAAGGCTTACGTCAGCATAATGAGTCAGTACACGCCTGAGTTCAATGTTGGGCATATCGAGCTTGACCGCAAGGTGACGAGCTTTGAGTACAATAGCGTGGTAGAGGCTGCGTTTGAACTTGGAATAAAGGGATTTATGCAAGAGCGCTGTGCCGCAGATACGATTTATACGCCGCAGTTTTAATTAGGGCGTGTAGCAAAATCGGATAGGCGTAATACTGTTTTTTGTTCAAAATGATAAATATAACATAGCCGCAGACGGTGACGACCTTTTACTCAAAAATTTTACAAATAATTTTCAAAAACCTATTGCATTTATTCAATTTGTATGATATAATATTCTTACAAAAATTTTTTTGGGAGGGGCAATTTATGTCTATTGTTAAAAGCTTTAACAATTTGCCGAGACTCATTCAGATTCTTCTTCTTTTGATTCCCGGCGTAAACTGGATTACCGAGCTTGCTGTACGTATTTCGGCGGCGCTCCACGGTAAAGCATTGGCGCAGATCGTTGTGGTGCTTCTTTGCATCCCGTTCGGCGCAATCATGGGTTGGATTGACCTTTTCTCGGTTATCTTCCGCGGAAAGCTTATTTTGACCTAAAAGAAAACGTTAAGCAAAAAAACAGGCTCGTGCAAGAGCCTGTTTTTTTGCTTAAATAATTCACCGTAGTTGTTTGACAAAAAAATTTTTAGTGTATATAATTTATTAAGAGAAGATAATTTATAAGTTGAAAAATTTTGCGGAGAGGATTATGTATAATTCTGTAATGTTATTCGTGTTCGGTCTGCTGCTTCTTATTAAGGGCGGCGACTGGTTTGTGGACAGCGCAACGGGTATCGCTAAGCGATTCCGCATCCCCGAGTTGATTATCGGAGCAACTGTCGTTTCTATCGGCACTACGCTTCCCGAGGTTATGGTGTCGGCGATGGATGCGGTTGGCGGCGATGGCGGAACGGCTTACGGCAACGCTATCGGCTCGATAATCTGTAATACTGCGCTTATTGCGGCAATTACTATTGCCGTTAGACCTGCTAAGGTTGACAGAAAAACATTTATTATGCCGGTGCTTTTCTTCTTTGGCGCGGCAATGATTTATCTTATTTCGGCGTACTTCCTTGGTGAGTTCTCAAGAGTGATTGGTATCGTGCTTCTCGCTGTGTTCGTTGTGTACATGGTGATTACCGTAATTAAGGGTATTAAGGCAGACAAGCACGGCGAAGGTCACGACGCGCTTGACCAAATGGGGCTTGAAACGCCCGAGGAGGAAGCGGTGGACGCGGCTATGACGCCCAAGCAAAAGCGCATGGATATGATTAAGGATATCGTGCTTTTGGTGGTGGGCGCGGCGGTTATAGCGTTGGGTGCCGACCTTTTGGTTGACAATGGTATTATTATTGCACAGGCGCTTGGCGTTCCTTCGGCTGTAATCGGACTTACCTTTATCGCTATCGGTACCAGTCTTCCCGAGCTTGTAACCGCAATAAATTCGCTTGTTAAGGGTCACGGTGCGTTGTCGCTTGGCAACATTATCGGCGCAAACCTCTTTAACCTCGTGCTTGTTAGCGGTGTGGCAATCACGCTTTCGCCGTTTGCAATTCCTTCCGAGAATATGCTTTTTGGCGTGGCTTCCTCGCTTGTGATTGATTTGCCTATTATGCTTGGCGCGATGCTTCTTCTTACTGTGCCTGCGCTTGTAACAGGTAAAATAAAAAGATGGCAGGGTATAGCATTACTTGGCGTTTACGTGGCATTCTTTGCTTTGCAATTTATAATTTAGATAAGACTTGGTTGAAATAAATTAAGTCTAAGGTTAAAAAAACAAAAAAGCAGTCGTGCGGAAAACAAAAATTCGCACGTCTGTTTTTTTATTGGCTGCGGCAATAAAATTTTGTAAGATTTTGGTTTTTGTGTTGTTTTTTTTCGTAAGATGTGTTATAATGGTCTTTCTAGGATAGGAGAGCATTATGCCCGATTTTGAATCACTTTACAGCGAAAGTCAAGCCAACGCCTTTACCTCGGCAAAAAAAAGGTTCTACGACAACAAGGTTTTTGACCTTACCGAGAGTCAAGAGGATGGCAAGACTATAATAAAAGGTACCGTGCGCGGTCATCGAGATTACGCCACCACCATTATTTTTGACGAGCAAGGTGGGTTATATGATTATTCTTGCGATTGCGTGGGCTTTAACCTTAGTGACGGTCCGTGCAAGCACATTATTGCCACGGCACTTACGTATGAGGAGAAAAACCCTGCGGCTTCGGTGGCGGCTATAAAGTACGTTTCGGACAGCGCCGTTTCGGGGCTTATTGGCGCGTATTCGGCTATGCGTAGGGGTAAAATTCTGCGCGAGGACCCGCCCGTAAGGCTTGTTCCCATCCTTAGCCTTGGCGGTGACGATTCGATAGGGCTAAGATTTTCTATTGGCAAAAAGCGCATGTATAAGGTGCAAAATATCGAAAGCTTTGCCTCGTTTGTGGAGCATAAGCAATACCACCGCTACGGTGCGGCACTGGCGTTTGAGCACGCCGTGTACAACTTTAACGAAAAAAGCATGCCCCTTGTGTCGTTTTTGGTACGTACGGTGCGCGAAAATTTAAGCAGGGGGGTCGTGATCAAGGATAGGCTGATGCTGTCGCCGTCCGATTTTGACGATTTTATAGACAGCTATATCGACCTTATCGAGGTAGAGGAGGGTGGCGCCAGCGAGGGCGTAAGACAAATTGTTCGTACCCCTGACAGCCTTAAGGCGCAGATACGCGTGGACGAATGCGAGGGCGGCTTCGAGGTGCAATCCAACATCGACACCTTCAAGCTTCTTGTAGGCAAAAGATTTGACTATATTATGACGGCTGGACGCATTTATAGAGTGACGAGCGAGTTTTTGGACGGAACGTACAAGCTTCTCGGCGCACTGTCCGCGCGGCCCAAGCTCTTTGTGGCAGAGGCGGACATCGGTAGATTCTACAACAACGTGCTGTGCGAGGCGGCAAGGTTTTTGGACGTCAAAAGCGACCTTGACCTCACTGTTTTTGCCGTACCCGAGCTGACGGCCTCGCTATATCTCGACCGTGACGGCGGCGTTGTTAAGGGTAGGCTGGAGTGCAAGTACGGCGCAACGGAGGTGGATATCTTCTCGCAGTCTGCGCTCGACCGTGACTACGAGGCGGAAAACGCGCTTAAGGACGTGCTGACAAAGTACTTCCCGTATTTTCCGCACCTTATTTTGGAGAATGACGACGACGTTTACAAGCTTCTTACCGAGGGGCTTCGCAGTATTCGTAGGCTATGCGCCGTCTATATGACAGCCGAATTGCAAAAGGTGAGCATTCGCAAGCCGCCCGGAGTAAAGGTAGGCGTAAAGCTTAGCGGCGACCTTATAGATATCGACCTAACAGACGATGATTTTACGCACGAGGAGCTGCTTAAAATTATCAGCGCCGCTCAAAACAAGAAATATGTTCGACTGGGCAATGATTTTGTGGACATAGATGACCCTGGACTAAGGGCGCTTGCCGAGGTATTGACGCTTTCGCCCACGCTTAGCATGCCGTCGTATTACGCGCCGCACGTTACCCAAAAGCTTGGTGAGTTTTATGACGTAAGCGGCGAGGCGGGTCAAATTGCAGACAGCGGAATAGAGGTACCCGACTGCCTAAGGGGCGTGCTTCGTCCGTATCAGGAAAGCGGCCTAAAATGGCTTGGCGACCTTAAGGCAAGCGGCTATGGCGGCATTCTTGCCGACGATATGGGTCTTGGTAAAAGCTTGCAAATTATATCGCTTATACTTGCAAGCCGCCTCAAAACGATTATCGTTTGTCCCACCACGCTTATACTAAACTGGGAGAGTGAGTTCAAAAAGTTTGCACCGTTCCTTAAGGTGCTGTGCGTAATGGGCTCTGCGGGTGAACGTGCCGCGCTTGCCGCAAGGGCGGACGAGTACGACGTGGTTATCACCTCGTACGAGCTTATTCGCCGCGATATCGAGCTTTATACCATGGAGTTTGACCTCGCGGTGGTGGACGAGGCGCAGTTTATCAAAAACCCCGAAACCAAAAATTCGCGTGCGGTAAAATCGCTAAAAAGCAAGCACCGCTTTGCGCTTACAGGAACGCCTATCGAAAATAGTCTGTCCGAGCTGTGGTCGATTTTCGACTTTATTATGCCGGGATATTTGCTTTCGTACGCACAGTTCAAGGAGGCGTATGAAATCAAAATCGTTGGCGGTGACGTCAAGGCGGCGGAGGAGCTAAGAAAGCTGGTTATGCCGTTTATCCTCAGGCGTCTTAAGTCGGACGTGCTAAAGGAGCTTCCGCCCAAAATCGAAACGGACATTGTTTGTCCTCTTGGCGCAGAGCAGGAGGAATACTACAAGGCGCACCTTTCGCTTATTCGCAAAAGCCTGCTTAGCGACCCTGAGATCAACAAGATTACCGTGCTTACTATGCTTACCAAGCTTCGCCGCATTTGCTGTGACCCCTCGCTTGAGGACTCCGCCTACAAGGGCAACTCGGCAAAGCTCGAGGCGTGTATGCAGCTTGTGGATTCGGCAATCAAGGGTGGCCATAAGATTTTGATATTCTCGCAGTTTACTTCCATGCTGGAGATTATTCGCGCACAGCTTCTCAGTCGCGGCATAACAAACTACGTTCTTACGGGCGAAACACCCAAAAGCGAGCGCATCAAGTTTGTTAACCGCTTTAATAAGGACGAAACGCAGGTCTTTTTGATTTCGCTTCGTGCGGGTGGAACGGGTCTTAACCTTACCGGTGCGGACGTCGTAATTCACTATGACCCGTGGTGGAATATTTCGGTTATGAACCAAGCCACCGACCGCGCGTACCGTATAGGTCAGCAAAAGTCCGTACAGGTTTATTCGTTGCTTCTAAGCGGCACGCTGGAGCAAAAGATTGTCGAGCTTCAAAAGCGCAAGGCTAGGCTTTCGGGGCTGCTTGAGGGCAATTTGGAAATATCCGAGCTTATTGACCTTATCAAATAGAAAATAATGCTTGGCAACAAAAACGAGCGTACGTAGCGGCGTTTTTGCGGCAAAACAATATTATTTGTAATAAATTATTTATATCGAGGTAGAAAAATGAAGAAATTTAAGGCAGAATCAAGGCGACTTTTGGAGCTTATGATAAACTCCATTTACACAAACAAGGAGATCTTTTTGCGAGAGCTTATTTCCAACGCAAGTGACGCAATAGACAAGCTGCATTTTATTTCGCTTACCGATGCGGGCGCAAGCAGGGACTTTGCTATAAAAATAGATATTGACGAGGCGGCTCGCACGCTTACCATTAGCGACAACGGTATCGGTATGAACGAAAAGGAGCTTGAAGATAACCTTGGCACGATAGCAAACAGCGGCACCTTTAAGTTCAAGGCCGAGCATAAGACGGACGAGGAGCTTATCGGTCAGTTTGGCGTGGGCTTTTATTCGGCGTTTATGGTGGCAGATAAGGTCGAGGTGGTATCTAAAAAGTACGGCGAGGACGAGGCGTATAAGTGGACGAGCTGTGGCGCGGACGGTTATGAGATAGAAAAAACGGAGCGCGAGCAAAGCGGCTCGACTATTACACTATATCTTAAGCCAAACGAGGACGACAATCAAACGGACGATTATTTGTCCGAGTGGCGCGTAGGCGAGCTTGTCAAAAAATATTCCGACTTTATCCGCTATCCCATAAATATGGAATGCACCAGTCAGCGCAAAAAGGAGGGCACAGACGAATGGGAGGAGGTCAAGGAGCTTCGCACGCTTAACAGTCGCACGCCCATTTGGAAAAAGGCAAAGGGAAGTGTAAGCCAAAAGGATTATTTTGATTTTTACCGTAACAGATATTACGACATGGAAGAGCCGCTTCATTGTTTTGCGGCTTCTACCGAGGGCGCGCTGACGTACAGCGCACTTATTTACGTGCCGCAAAAAGCACCGTACGACTATTATAGCGAGGGCTTTAGGCGTGGGCTTTCGTTGTACGTAAACGGCGTTCTTATTATGGATAAATGTGAGGATTTGTTGCCACCGTATCTTGGTTTTTTGCGCGGCGTGGTAGATAGCAGCGACCTTTCGCTTAACATTTCACGCGAGATGCTTCAAAAGGATCGCCAGCTTAAGGCGCTTGCTCAGGGTATTCAAAAGCGCATAGTAAGCGAGTTTAAAAAGCTGCTTAGCACCGACCGCGAAAAGTATGACAAGCTTTTTGCGGAGTACGGCGCAAGCATAAAGTTTGGTGTGTACGACAGCTTTGGAGCAAAAAAGGACGAGTATAAGGATCTCATAATGTTCCGTAGCTCTAAGACCGAGGGGCTTAGCACGATTTCGGAGTACGTAAGCCGTATGAAGGAGGGGCAGACCGAGATATATTACGCTTCGGGCAAGTCGATTGAAGCTATCGAGCGCACCCCGCAGGTCGAGGGCATGAAGGCTAAGGATACCGAGATTCTGTATCTTACCGACAATATTGACGAGTTTGTTATGCAGGTGCTTCGCGAGTATGACGGCAAAAAACTGACGCCCGTTTCGGCTGCAGGCGAAAAAGAAAGCGACGACTCGTTTGACAGCTTGCTTGAGTTTATGACCAAGGCGCTTGACGGCAAGGTTAAGTCTGTGCGACTAAATTCGGGCATAGGCTCGTACCCGTCGTGCATTACCGCTGAGGGAGAGATTTCTCTGGAGATGGAGCGCATAATGAAGGCTATGCCAAACGGCAAGGGAATCAAGGCGACTCGCGTTCTCGAAATTAACCCCAAACACGACATTATTGTAAGGGCAAAGGGCTTGCTTGGCTCGGACGAGGACAAGCTTACCTCTATCACAAAAATTTTATATGGCGAAGCGCAAATTCTTGCCGGTTTAGAACTTGACGAGAGTGCCGATTTTGTAGTAAACTTAAATAAGATGATATAATAGGGAGGGTAATTATGGAACTTAAGGCTAATCTTTTAGACGAAGGCGGCGTTAAGCGTGCGCTTAACCGTATCGCACACGAAATTATCGAGAAGAATAAGGGTGTAGAAAACGTTATTTTGGTGGGACTCAAAAGCCGCGGTATGCCGCTTGCACAGCATATTCAAGGCGTAATCAAGCAGGCAACCGACTTTGAGGTGCCCGTTTACGAGCTTGACCCCGCAAAAAAGGGAGAAAAGCTTTTTGACCCCAAAGGCAAAAGAGCGGTAATCGTGGACGACGTTATGTACACCGGCAGAACTGTGCGTGCTGCAATGGAGAAGATTCTCAGCTTTGGTAAGGCTGCACGCGTTCAGCTTGCCGTGCTTATCGACCGCGGTCATCACGAGCTTCCCATTCGCCCCGACTTTGTGGGTAAGAATGTGCCGACCGCTAAAAACGAGGTTATCTCGGTTAACTTTCCGCCGTTTGATAAGGTTATTGGCGTAGATATTTTCGAGCTGTAAAAATCGGTTGCTTTGTAGCGGCAAGAAGCGATAGCTTTTATCCTTGCGTTTGATTTTTGGCGTGTGACGTGACAAGGGCTGTAAAGCAATTATACATAAAAACGACCATACGTTTTTGCATTTTTTGATCAAAACAGCAAGAAAAGAAGTAATAGGGCATTAAAAAAGCAGACACATTACGTGTCTGCTTTTTGATATGGCTTATAATTAAAGCACGAATTCCTTTAGGGATTCGAGGTCGAGTAGGCCTACCGACTTGTCGGCAAGGTTGCCGTCCTTAAAAAGGAGCAAGGTGGGGATACTCATAATACCAAAGCGTTTTGCAAGCTCTGGGCTTTCGTCCACGTTTACCTTGCAGATTTTTACGCCGGTGTTTTCGCTGTCAAGCTGCTCGAGGATAGGAGCAAGCATTTTGCAAGGGCCGCACCAAGCCGCCCAAAAGTCCACGAGTACGGTGCCGCCGCTGATTTCGCTGTCAAAATCGTTTACCGATAAATTTTTCATAAATTGCCTCCTTATGTAGTATTGACTAAATTGCTACTATTTATTTTGCAAGCTCTATCATGGCGTGCTTGTAAATTTCTGCCGCCTTGTAAAATTCTTCGATAGAAACGTGCTCGTCAATGTTGTGAATATTCGTTTCGGTACCCTCAAAGGTGGGGCCAAACGCTACGGTGTTGGGAAGCTCACGCGCGTAAGTTCCGCCGCCGCAAATAAGGCACTTGCCTTCCTTGCCGGTGCATTTTTCATAAACCGAAAGAAGGGTTTGTACAAGCGGAGAATCCTTTTTGATATAAAGGTTGGGTGCGTACTTTTTCTCCTCGACCTTGCTTCTGCCGGGGAGCTGATTGAGAATCTGCTTTTTGATTTCCTCGTGCGAAGCGCAAACAGGCAGGCGCATATCAAGGCTGAAATAAAGCTTGTCGTCGTCTACCTTAATTATGCCCATGCTCATGGTAAGCTCGCCGCTCACCTCGTCGCTTTTGTAAATTCCTAGTGCTTCTGCGCCGGTATTAAGGCAAATTTTTTCGTTAAAGAAGTTTACAAGGTCGCTTTTGTCGGTAAAGCAAGCAAGAAGTCTAAACAGCTTCCAGATTGCGTTGTCTGCCTTGTTGGGAGCCATTGCGTGACCTGCTACGCCCTTTGCCTCGATGGTGATAACCTCGTCCTCGGCGGTAATCGAGTAGTCCTCGATGCGGTAGCCTGCCGCCAAGATTCCGCCAACCACCTGCGTGGAGGTGAACAGCTTGTCACAGGCCTCGCCGCCGCAGATGTCAAGAATCTGCTTGCCAAGCTCGCTGTCGCGGAAGATGCTGATTTTTGCGTGGTCAGGTACTACGTTGTAGCTTTCGCCGCCGCTGATAAAAGCAATGTTTTTTGCAAAGAAGTCGTCAAGCGGAACGGAATACATAAGATGCAAAATTCCCTTTTCGCTATTGATAAGCGGGAAGTCCGAATCGGGCACGAAGCTCATCGAGGGAATTTCGCCGTGGTTTACGTAATGCTTGATACACGCACTGCCGTGTTCCTCATTGCAGCCTGCAATAATGCGTATACGTTTGTTGAGCTTTATTGCACTTTCCTTAATTTCCTTAAGTGCGTGCAAGCACATAACAACGCTGCCCTTGTCGTCAACAACGCCGCGGCCAAAAAGGGTATCGTCCTTTATCACAAGCGTGAACGGGTCGGTTGACCAGCCCTCGCCTGCGGGCACAACGTCGAGGTGGCAAAGCGCGCCAATGCATTCCTTGCCCTCGCCGTATTCGGCGTAGCCGCAGTAGCCGTCGTAGCTACCCGTCCTAAAGCCGTATTCCTCAGCCTTAGCAAGGAACCAGTCAAGGGCTTCGCGGCAGCCCTCGCCAAACGGAGCGCCCTCCTTAGCTTCGCTCAAAACGCTTTTTATAGAAATAATTTCTGCTAAATCCTTTAACATAAATCAAAAACCTACCTTTTGTATTTGGTGGCATTCGCCGCCATAAATCAAGTGGCAAAGCAAATATGCCCTGATTAAGCCTAATTATACTAAATGTTCGGGCGGCATGTCAGGTAAAAGATAAGAATAACAAAACAAACATCAAAAAAGGGGGCAATAAACTTGCTTTATTTATAAATTTATTTTATAATATAACTAACTTAGGCGCGTGCGCCTGCCAATCAAAGAGGTAACTATGAAAGAGGTTAGAACAAGATTTGCACCGTCTCCCACCGGCTATTTGCATATCGGTGGCTTAAGAACGGCGCTTTACGCATATTTGTATGCTAAGAAAAACGGCGGCAAGTTTATTTTGAGAATTGAGGACACCGATAGGGAAAGATACGTTCCCGGCTCGGTGGAGATTATTTATTCCACCATGAGGGACGCAGGGCTTATATACGACGAGGGCCCGGACGTTGGAGGCGATTACGGTCCGTACATTCAAAGCGAACGCAAAAACGCATACCTCGAATACGCTAAGCAGCTTGTGGAAAACGGTAGCGCGTATTATTGCTTTTGCGACAAGGAGCGTTTGGAAAAGATTCATAACGAGGGCGCAACCAAGTACGATAAGCACTGCCTTAGCCTTAGCAAGGAGGAGGTTCAGGCTCGTCTTGACCGCGGTGACAGCTATGTAATCAGACAAAATATTCCGCTTACGGGCTCGACCACCTACACCGATATGGTGTTTGGCGACATCACGGTGGAGAACAAGGAGCTTGAGGACAATATTTTGATTAAGTCGGACGGAATGCCCACTTACAACTTTGCTAACGTGGTAGACGACCACCTTATGGGTATAAACTACGTTATTCGCGGTGTAGAGTATCTTAGCAGTACGCCAAAGTACAACCTTATGTACGACGGATTGGGCTGGGAGCGTCCGCACTACATTCATTTGCAGCCCATCATGCGTGACGCAACGCACAAGCTGTCTAAGCGTTACGGTGATGCAAGCTACGAGGACTTTATCAAAAAGGGATTTCTTAAGGAAGCGATTATCAACTATATTGCGCTTTTGGGTTGGAGCAGTAAGGACAATACCGAAAAGTTCAGCCTTAGTGAGCTTGTGGAAAAATTTGACCTTTCGGGCGTAAGTCATTCGCCCAGCATTTTTGACGAGCAGAAGATGAGATACATCAACTCGCTGTACGTAAAAGAGATGACCGAGGACGAATTTCACGACTATGCTATGAGGTTTTACGGTAATTACGACTATCTTAAGGGACTTGACCTTAGGTATCTTTCGTCGCTGCTTTGCTCTCGCGTAGAGGTGTTTAGTGACATTGGCAAGCTTACTGAGTTCCTCACTTGCTTTGACGGCTTTGACCTTTCTCTTTTTGTCAACGCAAAGTGGAAGACCGACGTAGAGGTTGCTAAGGCAATGCTTCCCAGTCTAATTGAGCTTACGGAGAATTCGTTTGACAGTCTTCACGACGCGCTTATTGCTTACGGCGAAAAGGCGGGCTACAAAAAGGGACAGGTGCTTTGGATTTACCGTATAGCGCTCACCGGGGCGCAGTCCACCCCGGGCGGCGCTGTGGAAATGGCCCTGCTTCTTGGCAAGGAAGAAAGCCTTCGCAGACTTAACGAGTGCCTAAAGAGGCTTGGATAAATGGAGTTTAGGGCAGTAGACACAATCAAGTGCACCACGCTTGCTTTCGTGGGTGATGCCGTGTTTTCGCTGTATGTTCGCAGTCAGCTTGGCGGCGATCCGCGCATTTCCACCAAGGATCTTATGAGTAGAAGCTCGACCATCGTCAGCGCGGTGGTGCAGGCTCGCATTCACGATGCAATTCTGGACGGTCTTACCGCGGACGAGCAGGCGCTTATGAACAGGTGCCGAAACGCTCACGTCGTAAACAAGGCAAAAAACGCTTCTATGCGTGAGTACAAAAAGGCGACGGCACTCGAGGGGCTGTTTGGTGCGCTGTATCTTACAGGGCAAACCGAAAGGCTTGATAGGCTACTAAAAATTTGTTACGAAATCGGAGGGGCGAATGAGTAAGGCCGATAAAATATTTGTACAAAATCTTAAGGACATAATCGAAAACGGTTTTTGGGATACCGGCTATGACGTCAGACCGCATTGGGAGGACGGTACGCCTGCTCACACTGTAAAAAGGTTTTGTATTGTCAACCGCTATGCGCTTGACGAGGAGTTCCCCATAATCACCGTGCGCAAGACGAATTTGCGCAACGCCGTGGACGAGCTTCTTTGGATTTGGCAGAAAAAAAGCAACAACGTACACGAGCTTTGCAGTCACATCTGGGATGCGTGGGCGGACGAAAGCGGCAGTATAGGCAAGGCGTACGGATATCAGCTGGGTGTAAAGCATAAGTATAAAGAGGGTGAGTTTGACCAAGTGGACAGAGTGCTGTTCGACCTCAAAAACAACAAGCTCTCTAGGCGCATTATGACCAATCTTTACGTTCATCAAGACCTTGCGGAAATGAATCTTTATCCGTGTGCGTACTCGGTGACCTTCAACGTGACGGGGGATAGGCTTAACGCCGTTCTTAATCAGCGCTCGCAGGATATGCTTACCGCCAACAACTGGAATGTTGTTCAGTACGCCGTTTTGGTGCATATGATGGCGCAGGTCAGCGGACTTAAGGTAGGTGAGCTTGTGCACGTAATCGCAGACGCGCACCTATATGACAGGCACATTCCCATAGCAAAAAGGCTGATTGAGGCGGAGCAGTTTGATGCTCCTAAATTTACTGTCAACACGAGCATAGACGACTTTTATAAATTTACGCCGGACGACTTTGTACTTGAGGGATACAAGTTCACACCGCTTGGCGAAAAAATCGAGGTGGCGATATGAGAATTATAGTTGCAGTAAGCAGCGATTGGGGCATTGGCAAGGACAACAAGCTACTCTTTTCGCTAAAAGAGGACATGAGGTTTTTTAGAGAAACGACCATGGGCAAGGTGGTGGTTATGGGCAAAAACACCTATCTCTCGCTGCCTAAGCGCCCGCTAAAAAACAGGACAAATATCGTGCTTAGCAGCACTCAGTTTGGTGACGGAGCAATCAGCGTAAGCAGTATGGACGCGCTTTTTGCCGAGATTAGCAAATACGACACCGATGAGGTATACGTTATGGGCGGCGCAAGCATGTACAGGCAGATGCTTCCGTACTGCGACATCGCTTATATTACAAAGGTAAAAGCGACTGCCGAGGCGGACACATATTTTACCGACCTTGACGCTCACCCCGATTGGGAGTGCGTACAGGAAAGGGACGCCGAGGACACTTATCCGATAACG
The DNA here is from genome assembly GCA_017500845.1 of Clostridia bacterium. GTDB lineage: Bacteria > Bacillota > Clostridia > Christensenellales > Pumilibacteraceae > CAG-552. Next base: position 28,844 of record JAFVXY010000013.1, on the reverse strand, counting down.
TTCTGCACCTACAAAAATAACAACGTAAAGAGGTACGAGATATGAAAATAGAAGGAAGAAACGCCGTAGCCGAGGCACTTAAGGCAGGGACGACCATCGACAGACTTCTTGTCGAAAAGGGACTTAAGGATGCCGGCGCACAGAGAATTATAGACGAAGCCAAAAGCCGCGGCGTAAAGATATTTTTTAGAGATAAGCAAGCGCTTGACAGAGAGAGCGCAACAAGCCGCCATCAGGGTTTTATTGCCGAGATTACCGACTACAAGTACAGCGAGCTTGAACAAATTTTGGAGCTTGCCGAAAGCAAAAACGAACCACCGTTCCTGCTTATTTTGGACGGCGTGGAGGATCCGCACAACCTTGGCAGTATTTTGCGAGTTGCGGAATGCGCAGGCGTTCACGGCGTGGTAATCCCCCGTCACCGCGCTGTTTCGGTAAACGAAACGGTTATCAAGGTAAGTGCGGGTGCGTCCGCTCATATCAAGGTGGCAAAGGTTACCAATATCAACGACACGATCAGCGAGCTAAAAGAGCGCGGTATTTGGGTATACTGTGCGGATATGGACGGCGGCTCGCTTTATACCACCGACCTTACCGGTCCCATCGCTATCGTGGTGGGCGGCGAGGGCAAGGGCGTGGGCAAGCGCACTCGCAGCAACTGCGACGGCGTGGTGTCCATTCCTATGTTCGGGCAGGTCAATTCGCTTAACGCTTCGGTGGCGGCGGCTATCGTGGTGTACGAAAAGGTAAGGCAAAGCAACAAGTAAAGCGATTCTTGCGTTTTGCGTAAAATTTTAGAAAAACAAATAATTTATTAAAGAGGTATAAAAATATGCGTAGAAGAATTATTGCAGGAAACTGGAAGATGAACATGACCAAGGCTGAGGCAAAGCAGTTTATGGCTGACTTTTTGCCCCTTTGCAAGGATGCAAAATGCGACACCGTGCTTTGCGTTCCGTTCACCGATATTCATAGAGTATACAAGCTTGCAATCGGCAGCAATGTTAAGGTTGGCGCGCAAAACGTAGCTTGGGCAGACAAGGGCGCATTCACCGGCGAGATTTCGGCAGAGATGCTTAAAGAGGTGGGTGCAGAGTACGTAATCATCGGTCACAGCGAGCGCAGAGCTTACTTTGGCGAAACCGACGAAACCGTTAATATGCGTACCAAGCAAGCGCTTAAAAACGGACTTAAGCCCATCGTTTGCGTAGGTGAAACGCTTGAGCAGCGCGAGGGCGGCAAGACCGAAGAGGTTCTTGCAAATCAGGTTAAGAAGGGTCTTGAGGGTATAACCGAGGAGGTTATTATCGCTTACGAGCCCGTTTGGGCAATCGGTACGGGCAAAACCGCTACCCCCGAAATGGCAAACGAAACCATCGGCTTTATTCGCAGTGTAGCACAGCCGCTTGTTGGCGACGTTAGCATTCTTTACGGCGGCAGTATGAATGCGGCTAACGCACAAAGCCTTTTGAATATGGAGCACATCGACGGCGGTCTTATTGGCGGCGCAAGCCTTAAGCCCAACGATTTCTCGGTAATCGTAAACTGCGACTAAGAGGCTGTTATGAAAAAGACAGACGCACTTATAATCTTGGACGGCTTTGGCAAGGGTGGATGCGACGCAAGCAACGCGATAGAAAAGGCAGGCATACCTAACTTCAAAAAGCTTATTTCCGAGTATCCGTACACTTATATTAGCGCTTCGGGTCTTAGCGTAGGCTTGCCCGAGGGACAAATGGGCAACAGCGAGGTCGGACACCTCAACCTCGGTGCGGGCAGAGTTATCTATCAGGATATTACCCGTATCGACAAGGCTATCAAGGACGGCGACTTTTTTGCCAACCCGCAGTTTAACGCCGCTATCGACAACGCTTTAGATAAGGGTACTGCACTTCATATCGCAGGACTTCTTGGCAATGGCGGCGTGCATAGCTCGATTAACCATTTGTTTGCTCTTGTCGAGCTTTGCCATAGACGTGGGCTTAAAAACGTGTACATTCACGCAATTACGGACGGACGAGATACAGCACCCGACAGCGCGCTTGGCTTTGTCGAGCAGCTCGAGGCAAAGTGCCGCGAGCTTGGAGTGGGTAAGGTGGCTACCGTGGTGGGTAGGTTCTATTATATGGACCGTGACAACCGCTGGGAGCGTGTGCAAAGGGCGTACGATTGCGTGTTTGACGGCAAGGGTGAGCGCGTTGGCAGCGCTACTCATGCGGTAAGGGCTTCGTATAACAGCGGCGTAACCGACGAGTTTATCGTGCCCGTTTTGATAGGCGACTACGACGGCGTAAAGGACGGCGACAGCTATATCTTTTACAACTTCCGCGCAGACCGTGCAAGAGAGATGTCGCACGTAATTTTAGACGACGACTTTACGGGCTTTGCTCGTACCAAAAAGGACGTATTCTATGTAGGTATGACCGAGTATGATGCTTCGCTTGATATGCGTATCGCGTTTGGTCCTAAGGATATTCGCAACACACTCGGCGAGTTCGTTGCGGCGCAGGGACTTACGCAGACCCGCGTTGCCGAAACCGAAAAGTACGCACACGTAACGTTCTTTTTCAACGGCGGCGTCGAGCAGCCCAACAAAAACGAGAGTCGCGTTCTCGTGCCCAGTCCCAAGGTGGCGACTTACGACCTTAAGCCCGAAATGAGTGCTTACGAGGTTACCGATAAGGCGCTTGAGGCTGTGGGCAAAACCGATTTGCTTATTATGAATTACGCTAACTGCGACATGGTTGGACACACCGGCATTATGAATGCGGCGGTAAAAGCGGTAAAGGCAGTTGACGAGTGCTTTATAAAGGTGGTAGAGGCAGTAGTGGCTACCGGCGGAAGCGTAGTCGTTACCGCAGACCACGGCAACGCAGAGTGCATGATGATGGGCGACAAGCCGATGACTGCTCATACGACCAACGTGGTGCCTCTTGTAATTGCAGGCGAAAAGGCAAAGGGCAAGAGCTTGCGAGAGGGCGGCGCGCTTTGTGACGTTGCGCCCACGCTTCTTGCACTTATGGGACTTACTCCCCCTGCCGAGATGGAAGGAAAAAACCTTTTGACAGAATAACACCCACACGTATTAGTGTTTTTTGTGCATTAACTGTTTTTTACAAGGTCTTCCACGCGGCTTGCTACCGATTCGGCAAGCGAGTACACAAAGCCGAGTCGCACGGACGCAAACCGCTTGTCGCTTGGCGGATAGCAGGACGTTACTGCGGTAACCGAAATATCTCCCACCCACGGGAGGTTCTTTCCGCTTGCCGCGCCCGGCTTTAGACCTCCGTGACTGACGTAAATATTGCCCACGTTTTTACCAACGCACGAGTCGACTGCAATAACCGTGGACGTATGCTTGCGTTTTATAAAGGCATAATATTCGGTAAGATTAAGCGCGGTTATGGGGCGGATTAGCGTTCCGTACACGTAGGCGGGAAGTCCCCTGGATATAAGAAGCTGTCCCACAAGTGGGCCAAGACAGTCGCCGCTTACCGAGTCGGTGCCTATGCACATAACAACGGGTAGATTTCTGCATTTCATAGTAGTGATTATAGACACAAACCGCAAGATTATTCAAGGAGGGTAAGATGTATCTGGATATCGCATTTATTGTTATACTGATAGTTAGCACGCTGTGCGGCTTTTTGTTTGGATTTTTCAAGACACTCAAATCCTTTTTGGGCTGGTTTGTGTGTTCGGCGTTTGCGTTAATGTGTGCTCAAGCTCTTGCCGATGCCTTTTTGTCGTCGGCTATGGCGGCAAAAATCGTAAGTAGCGGCGGAATTTACGATTCCGTTTACGGCGTTTTGCCCGACGAAATCAAGAGTATTTCGATGGAAACAATCAGACAATCCATCGCGGCAGGCGAAAATGAAGTGCAAATCGCACTAAAAATCGCAGGGGAAGCAGGTGGAATAGCTAAGCTTTTTACAACGGTTATTCAGTCGGCAGTAAGCACACCGCTTTACCTAAACAGCACGCTGCAAAACGTGGCGCAGGTGCTTGCGGTCGAGCTCACCTATCACATATACGTGGTTATCGTTGCAATCGTTTTCTTTATATTGCTTCGCATAATCATTATGGGCGTTGCTATTATGGGCGAAGCCAAAAGTCGCAAGTACAAACGCGATAGGGCAGAAAAAAAGAAGGGCAGAATACTCAAAAATCTGCTTACCGATAGGCTTTTTGGGCTTGGCGTTGGCCTAATTCGAGGCGTAGCTTACGGCTGTATTTTGCTTATAGTTATGTCTTACTGCGCAGGACTTGGCGATAATATTCAAAAGCAGGTTGACGAGTCAAAAATAAGCGCCGCAATCACAGCGCCGCTAACCGAAACGCTTAGCGAAAGGCTAAGCAACGACTTGCAGGAAAACGAAAGATATATGGGTCTTGTCGCCGCTTTGGAAGAAAGACTGTCCGCCGAGGCAGAATAAAGTAACAAATTTTTTGGGTGTCGTTGAGACAAAATAGAGAGCATTGTGAAAGTAGCCGCAGTGCTCTTTTTTATAAGCGTAAGGACAGTATATTTAGCAGACTACGCTCGTCGCGCCCAAAAACAGGCAGTGCCTGCCCCATTGTCATCCTCGAGCGAAGGATCTAGTGGGGGCTTGTCATTGCGAGCGTAGCGAAGCAATCTCGGCGGCTTACAAAATTTTACAAAAACGCCCATTGACAACGCGATAAATGCGTGGTAAACTATACGGTAAGTAGCAATAAAAAATAGGGGGCGGATGAAATGAAAATAAAATTTATAAAAGTGGTAAGCTCTATTTTATCCTTAATTTTAACGGCAGCACTACTTTGTTCTTGCGACATAAAAATTTGGATGCACTTTGAGGATTGGATTAAAACCACAGATGACGGTTTCGTCTACTATTACAATGATAGCAGTAAGGATGGCGTATATATTCTCGACATTCCCGATGTCGAAGAATTGATTATTCCTGAGTATATAGACGGAAAAAGAGTTGTAGAATTAGGTCATATGGATATGGGAATTGGTTATCTAAATCGTTACATTGTTGTTGGTGAAAATACAAAAAAACTGACCATTCAGCACCAATTTGATATTCAATACGAGCATGCTGTAAATTATGTCGATTTTCCAAATTTAACAAATTTAATTTTCATGGATTTCTTGTATTGTAATCAAACGTTTTCAGAAGATGAATTACTTGTCCCTTATTACATTGGGAAAGAGAATTCAAATGTCCCGAAAGTCGAATTAAAAAAATCCGACCGCGAGTATTCATTGGAAGATTTCAAGGCAAAGGTTATTATCATTCCCGACTATGTTAAAAGAATTGACTCTGGCGTGTTTGATGGGTTAAGCGATGTTATTATAAAAACCTCATACGAAACTAAACCAGAAGGATGGGCAGATGGTTGGAACGGAATTTGTGAGGTTGAATGGGGATTGCAATTAAATTAAAAGGAGGCTTTTTATGACTAATACAAAATATAGAATTAGTTCAAAGATTTTATTACTTATATATTTTCGGTAGGCGACAATGCATTTGGCGGTTGCAACAGTCTTGGCGTGGTGGCTCTATTGAGAACGGCAGAAGATGGTATAACCTACATTCATCCCACTGCTTTTGGTGACAATTTTGGCATATGCATGTTAGTGTTCGACGAAGCAAGCTATTATGCGTACTATAATCACTTTATATCAGTTGGACAAGAAGAGCTTGCCGAGTACGTGCAGTTTATAATGTATTTATAGGGCAATGTATGTGTCAATTTTATGCATTAAGGCGCTAAGCTTTTGGAAGTAGTGGTTGAAAAAAAGAGCAAGAGAAAGGGAAATGTCCCAATCAATTGCTCTTTTTTTGTATGAGTTTTGTTTATTATATTTTACAGCGTAAATTTGGGCGGTGGGTTAAACGGTGCTAAAAATATTACGTCGTAGGTGATAAGCTCAAAAATCATAAAGCCGACGACGCACAGCACGGTAACGGCGATTACCATAAGCGCAATTATCGAGCCGAGATATTTTGCACGAAGCCGTTCGGAAATAGCAAGGTATGCCGAAATAAGCAACAGTACACCCATCGGGACTATGACCGAAGAAAACATATTCAGCCCAAGCGTTTCGTTTACCCTATAACAAATTACGCATACAAAAAAGAGTAGCAATGCCGAAATAGACGCAAACATTGCTATTTTTGTAAACAGTCTTGTTGACTGCGGACTTCGGTTTTCCAGCTCGACCGAATGATTGATGGAATCTTCAAAATTCATACTTTGTGATAATGGGGTCGTCTGCGCCAAGTGTGCGCGCAAAAAGAAAATGTGGCACTGTGGTACAGCCGTGTGCCTTAGAGAGCGACATGTCAAGCTAAACAAAAAGGGCATATAAAAGCTATGCCCTTTTGATAATCTAATTACTCTGCTTTTTCGGTTTTCTTAGCTCTGGTCTTCTTGGGCTTTTCTTCCGTTTCAACGGTTTCAGCCTTCTTGGTGGTGCGCTTAGCCTTGGGCTTGTCTTCGGTAGCCTCAGCCTTCTTGGTGGTGCGCTTAGCCTTGGGCTTTTCCTGCTCTGCAGCAGCCGCAGCAGCAGCCTCAGCCTTCTTCTCTTCAGCTATGCGCTTAGCTTCTGCCTTAGCAGCCTCTTCACGAGCAAGCTTTTCTGCACGCTTTTCAGCAGCGATGGTTTTGTTATCCTTCTTAACCTCGATGGTCTTCTTGCCGCTCTTGATGTCCGAAAGGCGCTTGGCTAATGCGGACTTGCGATTGTTTGCGCTGTTCTTGGTGATGATACCCTTAGTAGCAGCCTTGTCGATGATGGACATCGTCTCGGGCAAAAGCTTTTCTGCAGCAGCAAGGTCGGTTTCAACAGCGTTGTGGAACTTCTTTATAGCGGTGCGCAATTCACTGGTGAGCATTCTGTTGCGCTCATTCTTCTTCTTGTTTACAAGCACGCGCTTTTTTGCGGATTTAATGTTTGGCATTTGTAATCTCCTAAAAATGTTTGTTGTAATTTTCTAACTAAGACATTTTAGCATATTAAAAAGATAAAAGCAAGTAATAATGAGGTTTTTTTGGGGCAAAATATAATTAAATTTAGAATTTTTTGGGGTGAACTATGAAAAAGCGAACGGATATGGCGATTGAGCTTTGTCCCGGCACGGCAAAAACAAGGGGCAAAACGGTGCGTACGGACATTGATCTCGACGAGCAAACGGCAAGGCAGCACGGTAAGGCGGCAGGCAAATACGTTTGTGTCGAAAGCGATGCGGTAAAAACGCTTGACCGCGGCGAGTACAAAAGGCTTGCCGCCGAGCTGAGTCAGGTTATAAACGAAATGGGCGGCGAGCCGAGTAACGTTTTGGTGGTGGGGCTGGGCAATCCAAAGCTTACAGCCGATTCGCTGGGCAGTAAGGTGTTCGATAGGCTGGTGGTTACGCGCCAAATCGAGGAAGCGGATACTAAGGTTAGCGCAATTTGCCCCAACGTGATGGGCGTTACGGGAATCGAAAGCTTTGACGTAATCAAGGGGGTTTGCGAGCGCATAAAGCCCGACCTTGTGGTTGCGGTGGACAGCCTTGCGTCCGCTTCGACCGGGCGCATTGCTTCGGCGTTTCAGCTTTGCTCAAGCGGGATCACCCCGGGTAGCGGAGTAAGCAATCACCGCATGAGGCTCAGCTACGAGTCGCTTGGGTGCAGGGTGATTTCGCTTGGTGTTCCGCTTGTGGTATATGCGGGTACGATTATATCCGAGGCGGTGGGCGAGCGCGAGGTGGACGAGCAAATTGCAGGGCTTATAGTTACGCCCAAGGACATAGACTTTCTTGTTGACGAGTGCGCCGACGTTATTGCCGCCGCCATCAATCGCGCATTTGTATAGGTCGCATTGCCGCCGTTTGTCACCGCAAGCCAAATTTTAGAATATAAATTTGTATGAGAATCGGAATTATGGATAGCGGTATTGGCGGCATAACCACTCTGCGTAGGCTTATGAGCGTGGTGGGCGGTGATTACGTTTTCGTGCGGGATAGGCAGTGTCCGTACGGCGATAAGGGGGACGGGTTTATCCTAAGCAGAACGCTTGCCGCGTGCGAAAAGCTTAAACAACACGGTGCGGAGCTGATAGTTCTTGCGTGCAACACGGCAACGAGCGTCGCAATCAAGCACCTGCGCGAACGCGACAAGAGCTTTACTTATATAGGAATAGAGCCGGCTGTAAAGCCTGCCTTGCTTGGATGCGATAAGGTCGCCGTTATTCTTACGCCTGCCACGGCAAGGCAGGATAAGTTTAAGCGGCTTATAAAAAGCGAGGGCGATAGGGTAAAAATCGTTACGCCGGCCGCTCTTGCGGCTCAAATAGAAAAAAGCTTCTTTGATGCGGGGGTGATGGCTAGGCTCGCCGCCGAGGTGTATTCCGAGTGCAGTGACTGTGACGGAGTGGTGCTTGGCTGTACGCACTATATTTACCTAAAGGACTATTTGTACGGCATAGACGATAAGCTAAAAATTTTTGATGGCAATGACGGCGTTGCACGGCGAGTGCTTTCGGTTGTTGGCAAGCAGGGCGACCCGTCCGTGCGCTTTATCGAAATCGGCTAATCGTGCATTTTGTGGCAATATTTTGCATAATGCAACATATAAATTATAGTATAATGCCCTAAGGAGGTAGTTTATGCAGTTTATAAAAAAGCTCGTTATTCTTACCGGAAGTGGGGCGCACGGCACGCTTATGCTCGAAAAAAACGGCTTTGACGTTAGGTGCAAGCTTACGCTTTTCGGTCTTAGCAAGGGGGCGTACAGGCTGGTCGTTATTGCGGACGGACTTTTTGTTACCGACGTGAGCGAGGTAGGCGCAACCTTTAGATTGGGCGAAATGAGCGTGGAGCAAATTCACGCCGCCGTGATAAGCGACAGGGTGATAATGTACGGAAGCAACTGCGCCCAAAAGCTGACGGCGTCACAGATTATGGACAAGGTAAGGGAGCAGGACGCCAAGGTGGGAGCGGCGCAAAGCAAGATTACGTATAGTGGGGCCGAGCTTAAGCCAAGCGATTACTTTATGCAAATCGCCCCCGTAGGCTATAACGATTTTGCGATTGCCGAAAAGAATTTTTATCCCGCACATATTTCGCTTGTTGGCGAGGACGCGGCGGAGAATAAAGACGAGGCCTCGGACGAGCAAGCCGAAGACCAAAAAATCGAAAAGCAATGCTTCCAAGAAAATTCAGATGATCAACTCGCCTCGCAAATTCCCGAAATTCAATCCGAGTGCGAAAATCTTGATGACGTAGGCTCAAATTTGTGCCAATCTGCGGCGGCAACCACGCAAAACGCCGAGCAAGAGCCTCAACAAATACCTCAAAAGGAGTGCGATAAAAGGGAGCAGTACCAAAAAATGAGCGTAAAAAGTCTTAGAGAATGTGCAAGCGGACACGCGCCCGTGGGCAGAAGGGCGACGTATTTCGAGCGGAGTCGCGCTCAAATCGAAAGGGTGATACAGGGCGGAGAACGGTTTGCAGAATTAGAGCGACTTATTCCCGGCAGTCGGTTCGTCAAGGTAAATTACGACGGCAAGCGTTTTTACATAGTGGGTGTAATCGGGTGTGATTACATTTGCTACGGTGTTCCTGCCGCATATTCGCTACAGCCGCCATCGCCGCTTACGGGGTACGCAAGATGGCTGCCGCTCCCCTTGCCACACGGCATTGACGGCTTTTGGATGATGTACCAGGACGGCATAACGGGCGAAACACTAAGGAATAATTAAAAAAATTTGGCAATTATCGCTAAAATGGTTTGACTAATCGGCTTGTAGTATGTATAATACTAAGGTTGACTATTATACCATTTGGAGTATTTACAGTAATGAAAAAGAAAATTTTGGCAGTCATCGTTGCGATGCTTTTGATTTGTGCTCCTTTGACTGCATGTAACGAATCGTACAAGGAACAGCCGATAGAGGGCACTCAGGATACCTCTTACGCCGTTATCAGCAATGGTGGAAGCGCAGTTCAGTACGGCAACTACGTTTACTATATCAACGGATATAGAGGATACGACGACGAGGACGGCGAGCAGAACTATTGGGGCAACGTAACCAAGGGTGCGCTTTACCGTGCAGAGCTTATCGGCAGCGACGCTAAGTTTGATTACGTAACCGCATTCGGTACTACCGTTAAGGACGTTAAGACCTTTGCAAGCGCATTCGACCCACAAAGCGAGCTTAGCTTCGTTTCGTCAGCAAGCGACGTTGTTGTCGGCTATGAAAAGGACGAGGACGGTGAAATCGTTTATGACGGCGAAAATCCCGTAGAGGTTAAGGAAACGGTGTACGAGGCAAAGACCGTTCGTATCGCATCCAAGACCATCGGCACGACCGGCTACGCAAATGGCGGTATCTTCATTTATGACGAGCACGTTTACTACGCTTCGCCCTCTAACGACCAAAACCGTAACGGCGAGTTCGAAACGACCAAGACTGCTTTCTTCCGTACCAAGCTTGACGGAACGGGCACCGTAAAGCTTTACACCACCGAGAACGCTGCGGACTCTGCTCCGTACGCTTTCTACAAGCGCGGCGATAATGTTTACCTTACCGTGCTTGACGGCACCAGCATTATCTCGGTAAAAATCGGCGCAAAGAAGACCGAAAGCGTTAAGGAAATCGCAACTGACGTAAGCGAGGTGCTCTTCCCCGTTAAGGACGTATATTATAACGGTATTGACACCAACGAGGCAGCAGACTTTATTTATTACACGCGCGCGATTACCGAAAAGGATCCTGTAAGATCGGGTAACATCGCAGTTGCGCTCCGCCCGGACGGAAGCGAGGCAATGCAGATTATGGCAAACGGCAACACCGTTACGCTTATGAACGTGGACGGCGGCTACCTCTTCTACGAGGATGCTCAGACCGGCGGCGACGTTGTTATGTATACCAACCTTCACCAGCAGTTCATGGCAGGCAGCCAAACCTACAAGACCGCATACGAAGCAAACAAGAGCGCAATCGAGGCGGCTAACGGTGCACTCAGCCCCCTTCTTGGACATCAGGCAGGTGTTGCTCTTAATATCGAGAATATCGCAGATTACACCACCGTTCTTTGCTACAGACCCAACAAGCTTTCTAACCAGGTTTATTCGGTTATGACTGACGGCAACGGAATCTATACCTACGACGGAGTGGAGATGGTTAAGGTTTACGGCGAGGCGGTTGCTAATCTTTATACCGTAAAGGGTACGGACGTATATTTCTCTAACAGCGACGGTCAGTACTTTGCTACCAACGCTTACACTGCGGCACAAAGCAACACCGTTGTTACGCTCGGCACCGATATGAGCACCGAAGCTACCTTCCATCTTGACGTTATGGGTGACTTCGTTATGATGATTGGTAGCGTGGACGACTACGCAAGCGATTACGCAATGTTCGTAGACCTTAGTCGCGTAGACGAGGGCGCACAGTTCGTTGGCGAAAGACTTTCCGAAGACAAGTACGACCCCAGCGTAGAGCTTGAAGAAGGCGACGAAGAATAATAATTTATATTGCGACAAAACAAGGCGGGTGCAAACAATGCACTCGTTTTTTTTATTACTTTAAGCAAAAACGGGTATTGACAAAAAATGTAAAATGAGGTATAATTAAACAAATAAATTAAAAAGGACAAAATAGAATGGACAAGCAAAGACGCAAGAGAGTCAACTTCATAACTAAAGCAGTATCAATACTGCTTATAGTTGTCATGATGATTGTATTCTTACCCGAGACAATGACGGTCTTGGCAGAGGAAATCAAAAGCGCAGGGGGAGAAAGCGAGCAGTCGCAGCAAGTCGAGCAAGAGCAAGAATCTACATACGAGCCTGACTTTAGCGTAGAGGATATGCACAGCACTCCCGCCGAGCAAGAGGAAGCATATATACTGTACGAGGCAGAGTACAAGCGAAGCGAATACGAAAAGCACTTTTATATGTCAGACGGAACGTATATGAGGGAAACGTATGCAATGCCTATCCATTACCTTGATGATGATGGGTTGTACAAGGAAATAGAAAATGTGAACAGCTCGGCAGGTAATATGTCAAGAGCATATATCGAGAATACAAGAGATTACTATGTAGAAGAATGGGGCGTAGAAGGCACGTATAATCCGTACAGCTATGATGGCGGCGATTACAGTATATATGTTAAGCCGCAAACGCTGTCGTGCACGGTAGAAATTCCGTACATATCATTGCAAGCGCCAAGTGCGGCAATGGCTGTTACAGCATACTACAATCCTGGCTTTTCGGCGTTAAGGCGAAAGCTTATGCAAGGCGTAAGTGGTATGGATAATACACAGGACTATTATGGCGAGGATATCAAGCTAAATATAGAGCAGTATATGGTGCCGCTGTACGAGCGATACGCAGAAAACGGTACCATCAATAAGAGGATCGTGGGATATCTTTATGTGGATGCAGACGGAACGGTGCATAACTTTTTGCCTACCTCGGATGAAGAAAACAATACAGAATATAACAATGTAATGCTTGGGTATACATACAATTCTACTGATAGAAAAATGTTAGATGGCACGGGCTTTGCTTTTATGAGCTTTGATAGCTTAGGCAGATTGATAGACATATACACCAAAAATGGGGATAACATAGGTATAATATATTACCAAAACAACCAAATAAATTGTATAAAAAACCGTATAAACGGTTATGACTATCAAATTATAAATTTTGAATATAATACAAGTAACAAGCTTGCAGAAATGTACGGAGCGTTTCAAATAGTGCCGATAGGGGACGACCTAGATTATGTATACGAAAAGGCACATAGAGTACAGCTTTCATATACGGACAACAAGCTAATATCTGTAAAGGATATTAATGATGAGCAACTGGTAAAGATAACGTATGAGTTGGGAACAGATTTTGTGAACATATACAACCGCTATGGCGGTGGTCATGGATTAATAATAAATACGTCAGAGGACATAACAATCCCCTATGTGACTGATGTATCGTCTATAGCGCAAAATGCAGGCAGTAATGACCACGAAATTGTGTTAGGGCATTTTGAATTATATGATAATAGTAGCATATTAAATGTATATGACGAGTACGGAGTATTTAAGGGAGAAAAGATACACAGCTACGATAATGCGGTAGGAATAAAGAGCAGTGGAATGATTCATAGAGATAATAGAACATTCCCCACAAATATAAGCTATACAAAGACGTACAACAGAAATGGAGCCATAACAGAAATAACGACTCTAACGGCAGAGTTTGACCATAAGGAATATAAATTTAAAAATTACAGCGTGTTGAATAATACATATACAACAATAGCAAAGAAAGATATTGCTAAGTATTCCAACCCCGTATATGTAGCTTATGTTACGGGATATGGCAGCAAAGTAAGCATGTATTATAATACAGTAGGAGGACAGGGAACTGGCTCGACGGATACGATAAAAATTCCCGACAACGGAATGTTCTTTTTGTTGCCTATTACACATAAGGATGTGGATATTCAGGCGGGAATAAGACTCCATGAGTCCGGAGCATTTGGCACAACAATAGCATTTGCGGGCATAGGCGAAATGGTCAGTAAGGAAGAAACGTCTATTTGTAGTAAGGATTACGGAATATACAAAGCAGGACAAACAGAAAATATCGTGGTGACACCTCAAGGCAAAACGGTAACAAAGGTGGAAAACGGCAAGGTCATCAAAGAAAAGTTCACTCACGCAAAAGGAGGATATCAAGAGACTACATATACCTATAACGAAAATGATTTGGTGACAAGCACGGAAACGAAGACGGTAACGAACGCAAAAGAGAGTACCGAAGAAGTTGAGTATGAATATGACGAAAGAAATAGGTTAACAAAGAAAACGACAAAGCAAGGAACGCAAGAATACGAATATAACGACCTAGACTTTTTGATATGTGAAAAAACGGTAGAGGGTACACTTTATGCATATGAATATATGCAAAACCCACAGCTTGCCGAAATACTTTTGGACGCAGTGCTTGAGGTGGATTATGAGGGGCTACGAGACGCTTTAATTGTGTATACCTATGACGAGTTAGGAAATGTAACCAAAATAAAAGACAAAAAGGGTACAGTAGAATATATATACGATGGCAATAAATTTGTAGGCTATAAGAAAGAAAGATCCTCCAATAACAACGGAAGCTGGGACAATTCCGTGCCAATTGGGTCAGATATAAATTTATACACCTACGATTACAACGGTTATGGTGATATAGTGGGAATAAACTATAATAACCAAGACCTTATAAGCTATTCAATGCATAATACTTATACGACAAAAGATACAATAACATACGCAGACGGACAAAAGGAAGAATATTTTTATAATGATATTGGCTTTATCACCAGCGTAAAATACAGCTTAGGTAACACCACTCAAGCAAAATACGACTATACCTATAATGATTATGGCGAGATAACTAAGGTAGCTAAGGAAGGCAACGATATAATAAAGGAGTATAGCGAGGGATTAGAGGTAAGAACCTATACCGAGACAGTAACAAGTGGTAATTATGTATATAACAACACGGCTACGTATGACGCAAACGGCTATTATGCAGGCAGTAGCTACACCTTTACACACGGCACTTCGTCTTCGCAAGATATAGAGAGAGCCTTTAGTGTAGAATATGGGTCGAATATGCTTGGCCTGTTAAGTCAAGAAACTGATGAGAAAATAATCGATGACAATGAAGCTAATAACAAAAAGTATATTACTGATTATGTTTATGACGAAGAGAATAAATTAGTGTCCAAGACAAACACCCATGAGAATAATTATGTAAAATATACATACGAGTATAATACCAAAGGTCAACTGACCAAAATGGAATTAAAAAGGGGAACATCAAAAGAAAGCAATTCTATTACTACAACTTATAGATTAGAATATGATGATTACGGTAATATTTACGATGTAAATTATGGGGGAGAAAGAATATACTACTGGTATGACAAAGCGGGTAGACTTACAAGGGAAGAGAATGCCGCCGCAGACGTATATTTGGACTACCGATATGATGGACTTAACAACTTAATGTTGACGTACCACTTAAATCATGATGCCAACGGAAACATAAGCGGGTATACGAATGAGCAAGGTACCGGGAATGTAAGCTTAACCTGGACACAGGGCAACAAGCTTGAAGCCGTAACAAATTCTAACGGTACGTATAGGTATTTTTATGACGAAAGTGGTTTAAGATACAAAAAGGAAAGGATAGAAAACGGAGTAGTAACAAGCACAACAAGGTACTATTATGACGGTACAAGCATAATTGCAGAGGACCGTGACGGCGAGCTTATACAGTACTATTACGACAGTACGGGCGTAATAGGTATGAGCTATAACGGCGAGGAATACTTGTATTACAAGGATATATTCGGTAATATAACACATATAGTGGACAGTGACCTTGAAGTAGTAGCAGAGTACCAGTATGATACCTGGGGCAACTATGGTATAGAAACAAACGTAAGCGGTATAGCGACAGCGAACCCATTCCGCTACCGTGGATATTATATGGATACCGAGAGTGACTATTACTATCTGCAGACAAGGTATTATAGTCCTGTTCTTAGGCGCTTCCTCAGTCACGACAGATACGATTTGCTATCCACCTGCGCTGATGCCGGACACCTTAATCTCTATACATACTGCAACAACAACCCTGTAATGTACACTGACCCAACGGGGGAGTTTGCGATATCTGCTACAGTAGGATTCGAGATTGCAACAGTTGCTACAGGAGGTGTGGCAGGCGGCGAAGTAGGATTTAAAATTTTTGGATACGAATTAAGAAAATCGGCAGGATGGGAAAATTCTCCTGATATTGCAACAGGAATTCTTGGAAGAATTGGAATTTCATCATATATAACGCATACTCAGGGACGTTCAGGTCTGTTATATGTTTTTGCAGGTAGTACATCTGATGTAATGAACTGGTTTGGAACAACGTATTATGCCGGTGTTGGAATCAATATTTTTGATATCATAGGAATAGAAATTCAATTAGAAACTGTAGGCATTGCCCTTCAAGTCAGTATAGGGAGTTTTAATATTAGCCTAAGTATAAACTTAATTGGTGGAACTTCAATTACATTTGCATGGGATACCGATTTAGGAAATGGCATGACTAGAACTGATGGGTTCACGATAGGTGCAAATACAGGTGGTTTATTTGCTGCGGTTTATTGGATATATAAGCTTATAACTACTGGGGATGTGAGCCCTGTGCCTAGTTTTAACATACATAGATAGGAAGTAAAAGAATATGAAAAAAGAAAAACGTTTAGGCAATATTTTATTTTGGCTGACTTTAATTACGCCGTTTGCGTCATTTGCTTTAACAAGTGCGGTTGGCGAAGTGAGTATTTTTGGAATTGCGGGAATAGTAAGATACTCATGGATAATGTGGTTATTCATTCCTATTGGAATTTTATCAATTCTGATTGGTATAAAATTAAAAAAATGTAATCAGCGTTATAAAAAGAACTTTATCATTGCGTTTATATGCTTGCCGTTGCTTGTAATTTTTGGTTCATATAGATTTATTTTCAACGATGTTTCTTATGAGCCGGATAAGATTATTGCGGTAGAGAACAAAATAAGCCTTGTCCTTCCGCAAGATGTAAAAATAGCTACAAATAAAATATATTCATATAACGTAAGCTATGCGAAGATTATTAATAACGAAAGCAAAGTAAAATTTGAAAACGAAATAAAAAACAATCATTTGTGGCAAAATGAACTAAGCTCCAAAATAAAAAGCATATTACCGTTTGATATTCAATATGAATCCGAGGCTTTTGACCGATTCGTGTTCTACAATATAACAAGTGGCGAATACAACACGTATCCGTCGGATGGCGAATACAAATGTGTGTTTGTAGCTTATGATTATGAGCTGAAAAGATTAATCATATTAGATGATTACATAATAGATTTAGATTAAAAACTTAGGATTTTGCAAAATTTGGGTGGATAAGCGGTTATTTTAGTTGACAAGCGGTACAATGTTGTGTAAAATATAAAGGCTTATTTATTAGGTGAGGTGCGGGCATTTAGGATTAGCCCCCTGTATGTTAGCGCCTTAGCCGCGTAAAAAGTAGTCGTTTTTGGGCGTCAGCGTGAAATTTCGCCGCAAAAGTGCAACAATATTTTATTATAAGGATGATTCATAAAATGAAGACTTTTATGGCAAAAAATGAGGAGATGGCGGCTCAGCGCAAGTGGTATGTTGTTGACGCGGCTAATCAGCCCCTCGGTAGACTTGCAAGCCAGGTTGCAGCAGTGCTTCGTGGCAAGAATAAGCCCATCTTTACTCCGCACGTTGATACCGGCGACTACGTAATCGTTATCAATTCCGACAAGGCAGTGCTTACCGGCAGAAAGCTTGATAAGAAGTTCAAGCGCCACCACACCCTTTATATGGGCGGAATGAAGGAAGTTCAGTACAAGAAGTACATGGCAGAAAAGAGCGACGAGGCTGTTTACGAGGCTGTTAAGGGTATGCTTCCCAAGAACAGACTTGGCAGACAGATGATCAAAAAGCTTCGCGTGTACAAGGATGAAAGACACGAGCATCTTGCTCAGAAGCCCGAGGTTTTAGAGCTTCAGAAAAAGAGGTATGAGGTATAACTATTATGGCTAAGACGGTTAATAAGAAGAAGATTCAGTATTTGGGTACAGGTCGCCGCAAGAAGGCAATCGCAAGAGTTAGACTTTTGCCGGGCAACGGCGCAATCGTTGTAAACAAGCGCGAGCTTGACAACTATTTCGGCCTTGACACCTTGAAGCAAATCGTAAATCAGCCCCTCGTTCTCGTTGGTGTAACCGACAAGTTCGACGTTATGGTAAACGTAAAGGGCGGCGGAATTTCCGGTCAGGCAGGCGCAATCCGTCACGGTATTGCAAGAGCGCTTTGCGAGGCAGATATCGCTTACCGCGCTCCGCTTAAGAAGGCAGGCTTCCTCACTCGTGACCCGAGAATGAAGGAGCGTAAAAAGTACGGTCTTAAAAAGGCTCGTAAGGCTCCGCAGTTCAGCAAGAGATAATCTATTATCGCAATTATATCCATCGGCTTATGTCGGTGGATATTTTTTTTGGCTTAGTCGCAATAGCCGTTTGATATTAAAAGCATGAAATGCGGCGTGTTACCGCGTTTAAGGCAAAAGAAAAACGTATACTTTCAGCGCAAATTAGGCTTGTTTAGCGTACAACGCCCGCCGCGCCCAAAGCCAAGCTTTGCTTGCGCCCAAAAAGGAGCAATGCTTCGGCACAAAAACAGGCTTTGCCTGTTGACTAATCGTTTTGGTTGTGGTATTATTTATTTATGGCAGAACTTGAAAAAGAAAATGAATTAACAAGCGACGAGCAAGCAAACGTTTTGATTGGCGTTGGCGGTATGACGTGCGCCGCCTGCGTAGGCAGGGTAGAGCGTGCTATTTGTGCTCTTGACGGCGTAAGCAAGGTTTTTGTAAATATTGCTACCGAAAAGGCGGCGGTCACCTTTGACAAAAGCAAGGTGCGACAGCATCAAATAAACGAGGCTATAAAAAAGGCGGGATATACCGTAATCGAGGACGGCGTGAGTGCAGCCGAAAAACGCGAGGAGCAAAAGAGAAAAGAGCTTAAGGCTATGTGGACTAAGCTCATCGTTTCGGCATGCTTTGCTTTGCCGCTTTTGTACGTGGCGATGGTGCCAATGCTTCCGTTTGCTATGCCTTTTAGCCATGCGCTCCACACGCTTATGGAGAAGTATCCGCTGGCGTACGCGCTTATTCAGCTTGCGCTTGTCGTTCCGTCCGTTTGCGTTGGCTACAAATTCTACACGGTGGGGTACAAGGCGCTATTTAGCAAAAGCCCCAACATGGATTCGCTGATAGCGGTGGGAACATCTGCGGCAATAATTTTTAGCATATATAGCACCGTTTTGATTGCCATGGGTGACGGAAGCAGGGTTCATTCGCTGTATTTCGAGTCGGCGGCGGTAATCATTACGCTTATACTTTTGGGCAAGTCGCTGGAGGCGGTTTCTAAGGGAAAGACGGGTGCGGCAATCAAAAAGCTGATGGGTCTTGCGCCCAAAACGGCAATCGTGATTATTGGCGACGAGGAAAAGGAAATTCCCATCACCGAGGTGTGCGTGGGTGATATTATAGTAGTTAAGCCGGGTAGCAAGGTTCCGGTAGACGGTATTGTCGTAGAGGGTGAAACATCAATTGACGAAAGCATGCTTACGGGCGAGAGTATTCCCGTTCGCAAAAGGTCGGGCGACAAGGTTTTTGCGGCTTCCATCAATACGAATGGCAGTATAAAATTCCGTGCCGAAAGGGTGGGCGGCGACACCGCGCTTGCTCAAATCATTAGGCTGGTCGAGGAAGCGCAAGGCTCTAAGGCGCCGATTGCAAAAATCGCCGATACGGTATCGGGAATTTTTGTCCCGACCGTCTGTTTGATTGCGCTTGTATCCGCACTTGCGTGGCTTTTTGGTACAGGCCTTGACGTAGAATTTGCGCTGACAATTTTCATATCGGTGCTTGTAATAGCTTGTCCGTGTGCGCTTGGACTTGCTACGCCCACGGCAATTATGGTAGGTACGGGACTGGGTGCAGAGCATGGAATTTTGATAAAAAGCGGTGAGGCGCTGGAAACGGCGCACAAAATTACAACGGTCGTTTTGGACAAAACGGGAACGGTAACCTGCGGCAAGCCAACGGTGACTGATATAAATACTTTCGGCGATATGGACAGCAACGAAATGCTTGCGCTTTGTGCTTCTGCCGAAAAGCAGTCCGAGCATCCGCTTGCTGTGGCAATCGTGGATTACGCAAGTGCAAAGGTGGAAATTCCGCACTGTGATTCCTTTGAGGCGCTTGCCGGCAGAGGAATTAAGGCAGAGGTATCGGGCAAGCAAATTCTCGTTGGCAACGCCTTGCTTATGAGCGAGTTCGGGATAGCGGGCGGTGCGGACGAAAGGGTTGCTTCGCTTGCTGACGAGGGCAAAACCCCCATGCTCGTGGCAGTGGACGGCGTTCTTTGCGGCATTATTGCAGTAGCGGACGTCGTTAAGGAAACGAGTGCTAAGGCGATCGCAAGGCTGCACGAGATGGGTATAGAGGTCGTTATGCTGACGGGCGACAATCAAAAAACGGCTAACGCTATTGCAAAGCAGGTCGGCGTAAGCAAGGTTATTGCCGAGGTGTTGCCTTCTGACAAAAGTGAGGTTGTCAAGCGGCTTATGGCAGAGGGAAAAACCGTTGCTATGGTGGGCGACGGAATCAACGACGCGCCTGCGCTTGCCGTGTCTGACGTAGGAATCGCAATCGGCTCGGGCACGGACGTTGCAATCGAGTCGGCGGATATTGTACTGGTGCATTCCGACCTTATGGATGTAAGCGCGGCAATCACGCTTAGTAAAAAAACCATGCGCACGATAAAGCAAAATTTGTTCTGGGCGTTTGGCTATAACACCGTCGGCATACCCGTTGCGGCAGGACTTTTGCACCTCTTTGGCGGGCCGCTTCTTAGCCCGATGATTGGTGCGGCGGCAATGAGCTTTAGCTCGGTGTCCGTTCTTTTGAATGCTCTAAGGCTTAGAAAAAGCAAGCTCTAAAAGGCAAATCGGCTATAACTACGCCACAAATTGATGCTGATATGAATTGTCAGTTAGCTTATAAAAATTTATAATAAGCAAATGATGTATAAAGAACTAAAAAAAGCTTGTAGAAACGTATTCTACAAGCTTTTTTTAGTTCTTGCAGGGGATAAAAAAGAGCGGCAAGGTTACTTAATTGAGACGTATTGATGCCTTTGAGTATAAAAAAGGTTCTGTAAGAATCCACAGAACCAATTAAAATTATATAGCTATATCAATAGCATTTATATTCGCTTCCATAGTAGTGAGGGCAAACCTTGTTGCGAGCAATGCTCGGTTCGGGCATACGGTAAACGATTCCTTCGTGCTGGTCACGGGTACAAATATGTCCGCCATTGTCGAACATATAGTAACGACAATTTGTGCAACGTCTGTTTACCGGCTCTTGATTTCTTTTAAAGGTTTCATTTCTTTTTGTATAGTCTTTATACGTTTGCTTGAATGCCATAATAATACTCCTATATATAAATATTAATATTCAAACGGCGAGCCGTTTTTAACACGAGAAATACCCATTACTAATAGAGAAATGCAACCAATGATTAAGGTCAAAATAGAGCAGAATTGAAGTCCGCCCAGCTTTGATATAAATATCGTAATCAAAGAGATTCCTCCGCAGATATAAATATAGGGTAAAATCCAGCCTGCATTCTCCAATGCGTCATCATAGTCTTCATGAATTATAAATCGGTCCTTTCCGATAAGTTGAAACGTGGTGGTCAGATACATACAAATGACCGGGAAAATAAAAAGTAAACCAACGTATTCATGAGAAGCCTGACCCTTAGAATAAAACTCGGCAAAATTTCCGGATGAGATTGAACTCATAACCTGAATATGAAATACCAGTGCCGGCACTAACATTAGCGCAAGACCGATTATAGTCAAAACTTTAGTGGGTATGCTATCTCCAAACAACATTTGGTTTATAAATAACACAATACCGATCGGTAAAAATACGAACAAAATTAATTTGAGAAAGCTTTCGTAAGGAAGAACGACATCACTGAATAGCGATTTGAAGCTTGGTACTAAATTAAATAGACTAAATATGGCGTAAATGCCAACAACGACAGCGAGAATATGTATTACCACTACAATTAAACCCAACAATCTTTTCATGACTAACCTTCTTATTTTTACTTCTATTATTTTATTATACATATGGATATAGGTAAAGTCAAGCGTTTTGTTAATTTTTGTACCATACCATAATTTTCCTTTTGTCTTGTTCATATACAAAAAAAGAAAACCTGTTCTATTTGTGAATAAAACAATAGGGAATTTGATGCGGATACAAAATTAAGCCTAAAATCAGTTGACTTATCGCTAAAAATTGCTTATAATGTAGTTTAGCCTAATAATTATATTACGAGAGGAATTTATTATGAAGAGAACTTATCAACCCAAAAAGAGAGCACGTGCAAAGGTTCACGGTTTCAGACAGAGAATGAAGACTCAGGGCGGCAGAAGAGTGCTTGCTCGCCGCAGACAGAAGGGTCGCAAGAACATTGCAGTTAAACCGCTTGGCTCGCACTAAAAAGATTTTTTAGGAGTGCCCACGCCGCTTCGGCTTAGGTTATGCTTAAAAAAAGATACAGGCTGACAAAACACGGTTCGTTCGCATTTGTATATCGAAAAGGAGAGAACAAAGCTTCGGCGGCGTTTTCTCTATTTTATGTTAAATCGACTTCGCTAAAGGTGGGCTTTTCGGTAAGCAACAAGCTTGGCAAGGCGGTAGTGCGCAACAAGCTTAAGCGTAGAATGCGTGCCGTTGTTTTGTCCTTGATGCCCTTGCCTAAGTATCAAATTGTAATCGTTGCAAAAGAAAAAGCGAGTGAGCTTAGCTTTGATGAAATCAAGGCGCAAATCACTCGCCTTTTGTCGAAGGCTTTGCCACAAAATTCTTTTGGCAAGTATTATGAAGAAAAAGCGCAAAAAACCGATTGACATTTTTTTATACGTTATCAGCTTTAGGTGGCTTTTTGCTTTGCCCGTGCTGTTTTACAAAAAATGCATGTCGCCGCTTATGCCAAGCGTATGTATTTATCACCCAAGCTGCTCGACTTATATGCTTTACAGCATAAAGGAGTTTGGGATAAAGGGCGTTTTTTTGGGAATAGGGCGATTGCTTAGATGCTCGCCTCGCCACGACGGCGGCTATGATCCCGTGCCTGTCAATCGAAAAGGAGATATTAAATGGCTTTTTTGATGTCGGCAGTAGATGTTACTGCGCCTTCCGGTCTTTGGGAATGGCTTATCATCAATGTTTTCGGCTTTATCGGCAACTACGGCTGGCGAATTGTTGTGCTTGTCGTCTTTTTGAAGTTGCTGCTTTCGCCGCTTGACTTTTATCAAAAGTACAAGATGCGCAAAAACCAGCGCATCACCGAGAATCTTCAGATTCAAATGAAGAAGCTCGAAAAGCAGTATGGTGCTGACAAGCGTACCTTGCAGCAAAAGCAAATGGAATTGCAAAAAAAGGCGGGCTTTAGCTATATGTCTGCCTGTTTGCCCATGATTGTTACGCTGGTGCTGTTCATTACATTCTATACCGCGCTTCGCTCGGTTAGTGCGTACATGGAGTTTAGACAGTACGTCGAAATGCATGACGCTTACGTAATTTCTTATACCGAAAGCGGCTTTGACTACAAGATGCGCACAAACGAAAGCATGCGCTTTCGGTATCTGCCGAGGGGCTTGACGCGGACAAAATCAACGACTGGTTAGATGACGTTTATCAAACACGCGAGTCGCTTGAGTCGAGGTTAAATGCAGACGAGATTAAAAACGAATTTGCATACGTTGCTATCAAAGACTCCGCTACGACAATGTGGCGCTACAAGACCGAGTACCTCGATTTAGGTAAGTCGTACGCAGATTTCGTGGCAGATTACGAGAACGTGGACTTTGCTTCGCTTAGCGATGCGGATGCGGATTTTGCCATCGGTATGAGCATTCTTATGCAGGCAAGAGCGCAGGATGCGACTGTTACGGCATATCAAAAGGCGCACACGCCGTTCCTTTGGATAAAGAGCTTGTGGGTAGCGGACGTTCCGTGGAAGGACGCTTTGCCTGATTGGAACACCTTTAAAACCTCTATGGACGCCTACGGTTACCTTACGTCCAACGCGGGCGACAACCCGGCAAATATCTATACCGACAACGAGTCTATGTACAAAAACCTTATAAAGGAAGATACCTACAATCTCGTTACGGCAAAGATTCGCACCGAGAAAAGCTTGTATGAAACCAACGGCTATCTTATTATGGTGGTGCTTGTAGTGGGACTTAGCCTTCTTTCGCAGTTCATTTCGCAACGACAGCAAAAGAAGTCCGGTCAGCTTACCGACGCAAACAACAACGGCATGATGAAGGTTATGCTTTGGATGATGCCCATTTTGCTTTTGGTCTTTGCGCTTACTTCGTCCAGCGCGTTCACGGTATACATGGTAGCCAACTCGATTATGACGCTTTTGGTAAATTTCTTGACCACGTTCGTTGTTAACCTTACGGACGGTACGTATAAGAAAAAAGAGGTTGAGGTAATCCGTCACGGCAGAATCGACCCCAACGACAAAATAAACAAATAAACGGTTGGGGCAAAATCAGGCCCCAACGAATAGGAGAGAAAAATGCTCGAAATTATTTCGATAGGAAGAAAGCCCAAGGACGCTATTGACAGCGGCTTGAAGCAGCTCGGAAAGAGCCTTGAGGAGGTTGAGGTAGAAATCCTTGATCCCGGTGGACTTTTCCGTAAAGCTAAGGTAAAAATTAAGGTTGAGGGCGAGGAGCCCGCACCCGTTGTGGAATCCGCACCCGCACCTGTAAAAAAGACAGTCGAGAGCGAGAAAAAGCCGGTAGAGAATAAGCGCCCCGAGCGCCGCGAACGCCCTACTCGCATCGAGAGGACAGAAAACGCCGAGCGTAAGCAAAGTGTTAGCAAGGCACCTGCAGCTAAAGCTCCCGCAAAGGAGACTAAGGTAGAGCCCGCGCCCGAAAAGAGAGAGCCGCGCCGCTACGAGCCTGTTACCGTAGAGGTGGCAAAGAAGGCGGAGGACTTTATCACCGAGCTGGTTGCAAAGATGAACGTACAAGCAAGTGTCGAAACGTCAATCGAGGATGGCAGACTTATTGTTTCGCTTGCATCCGAGTCCAGCACCTTGATAGGTCATCACGGAGAAGTGCTTGATTCTATCGAGTACCTTGCAAGCTTTATCATCAACCGTGACGGCGAAAAGTACTACAACGTGGTTGTAAATTGCAACGGTTATCGCGAGAAGCGCAAGGAAAGCCTTGTTGCGCTTGCAAACAGAATGGCGGCAAAGTGCATTAAGATTAGAAGAAAGGTTGTGCTTGAGCCGATGAACAGCAACGAGCGTAAAATTATCCATTCGGCACTTGCGGACAACGACCAGATTATTACCAAAAGCGAGGGACACGAGCCCGGCCGCCATATCGTAATTTTGTACAAAAGAAGATAATTATACAAGGTCAAAAAGAACAGAGGACTAGCGTTCTCTGTTCTTTTTTTGTTAGTACGTATTTCTGTTTATGCGTACAACTGTATGCTAACGCGTAATGAGGTTGCCATACGCAAAATTATAAATAGGAATAAAGGAAAATTATAGCCTTTCAGCAAAAGCAGGCTTTGCC
This sequence comes from Clostridia bacterium, assembly GCA_017500845.1. Classification (GTDB taxonomy): domain Bacteria; phylum Bacillota; class Clostridia; order Christensenellales; family Pumilibacteraceae; genus CAG-552. The sequence continues at coordinate 3,503 of JAFVXY010000013.1, read as the reverse complement.
TGCAAAATAAGTTAAAAAGGGATATTTTATATTATAATATGCGCATATAAGGCGACTATAATATGTGTATGGAAATTATTCTTGACAAACGCAAGCAGGAGCTTGTTAAAAGCTATGTGCCAAGTGAGCAAAGTCTAAAGGACCTTGCTTTGTTTTTTTCGTTACTTTCGGACAGCACAAGACTAAAAATTTTGTCCGCGCTTTCTATCAGCTCAATGTGTGTAAATGACCTGTCGGCACTTTTAGGGCTGAATCAAACAACGCTTTCGCACCAGCTTTCCAGACTACGTAGCGCAAAAATCGTGGACTATCGCAAGCAGGGCAAAATATCGTTTTACTACATATCCTCGGCGGCAATCGCCGAAATTCTTCTGTCGGCGAGTAAAGAGATATAAAAGGTATGCCTAAGGACGACTAAATGCTTTGGATTTTGTGTGCGGATTTATAGTAGGTTGCGGCTTCCTCGCCCGAGGTGTTTGTCCAGTCGATAGGGGATAGTCCCAGCTTTACCAGATATTCGTTTGCCTTAGAAAACGGCTTCGAGCCAAAAAATCCTCGGTATGCCGAAAGCGGGCTTGGGTGCGGCGAGGTGATTACTAAGGAGCCGGGCGAAAGTAGGCTCTTTTTTGCAATGGCACCGGCGCCCCACAGAATATAAACTACGGGGGTAGCGCGCATAGAAAGCTGTTTTATTATGCTGTCGGTAAACTCCTGCCAGCCAAGCTTAGAGTGACTAAGCGGCGAGCCTGCGCGCACGGACAGTACGGTATTAAGCAGCAATACGCCCTGCTTTGCCCAGCCGATAAGCGTTCCGCTATCTTCGGGCGCACAGCCAATATCGCTTTCGATTTCCTTATATATATTTACAAGCGAGGGCGGCAAGGGGGTTCCGTCCCCAACGGCGAATGCCATTCCGTTGGCTTGCCCTGCTCCGTGGTACGGGTCTTGCCCGAGTATAACGACCTTTACTTCCTCGTACGGTACGAATTTGAGCGCAGAAAAAAGCTTGTCCCGTGGGGGATAAACGGTCTGCGTTTCGTATTCCCGTTCTACGGCTTCCATAAGCGAATGGAAGTACGGCTTACCAAATTCCTCGGCTAAAACGCTGTTCCAGCTTTGACTTATCATACCTTTCTCCTTGAATAAAATGTCGTTGACCTAAGTCGTGCCTTATAATAATCATAGGCTATTATAACACAAAGCCCAAAAAAAGGCAATAAAACAATGGGGGCAAAACAATCGCAAAGGCAGCAAGTTCTTTTGACATTCGCTAGGGTGATATGCTATAATCTACTGTCGTAGGGGAGCGCGTATGGCTATTGATTTTTCACAGCATTTTACGTATAAGCGATTGTTAAGGTTCACCTTGCCGTCTATAATTATGGTGGTGTTTACTTCCATTTACGGAGTAGTGGACGGATTTTTCGTATCCAACTTTGCGGGCGAAACGGCCTTTGCTGCAGTGAACTTTATTATTCCCGTGCTTATGATTCTTGGCTGTGTGGGCTTTATGTTCGGCACGGGTGGCGGCGCGCTTATCGCAAAAACCATGGGTGAGGGCGAAAGTGACAAGGCCAACAGAATTTTTTCGCTTATAGTATATTCCTCGATTGCTTGCGGCGTAGCGCTTGCGGCAATCGGCTTTGCTTTTATGGAAAGCATTGCTTCGCTTCTCGGCGCAGAGGGTCAGATGCTGTCCGATTGCGTGCTGTACGGCAGGATAATCGTCGTAGCCGTACCTGCGTTTATTTTGCAGTACGAATTCCAATGTCTGTTCGTGACTGCCGGCAAGCCAAAGCTTGGTCTGTACATTACCTTGGCGGCAGGAATAGTCAACATCGTGCTTGACGCCCTGCTTGTGGGACTGCTTGGTATGGGACTTGTGGGGGCGGCACTCGCAACTGCGCTTAGCCAAGTGGTGGGCGGCGTTATTCCGCTTGTGTACTTCTTTTGCCGCAACGGAAGCTTGCTTCGACTCGGCAAGACAAGGTGGGACGGCAGGGCACTTATCAAAACGTGCGCTAACGGCTCGTCCGAGCTTATGGCTAACATTTCGATGTCCATCGTATCTATGCTGTACAACATTCAGCTACTAAGATTTGCAGGCGAGGCAGGCATATCGGCGTACGGAGTTTTGATGTACGTCAATATGATTTTTATCTCCATCTTCCTTGGCTACTCGTCCGGAAGCGCACCTATAGTAAGCTACAATTACGGCGCGCAAAACAAAGAGGAGCTTAAGGCTCTTCTAAAAAAGAGCCTTGTAATCATCGGCATTTCGTCCGTGCTTATGTTTGGCGCGTGCTTGGCTTTGGCTAAACCCATGTCGTGGCTGTACGTGCGTGACAATCAGTACCTATACGATATGACGGTGCACGCGTTTATGATTTATTCGTTTTCGTTTTTGTTTTCGGGTCTTGCAATATATTCTTCCGGCTTCTTTACTGCGCTTAATGACGGCGTAATCTCTGCAATAATGGCGTTTTTGCGAACGCTTGTATTTCAAACCGCCGCAGTTCTTCTTTTGCCGCTTGTCCTTGGACTGGACGGAATATGGCTGTCCATCATCGTGGCGGAGGTCGCGGCAGTAGTGCTATCGGTAGTGTTTTTAATAGCAAAGCGAAAAAAGCACGGATACGCCTAAAAACGTAAAATTGCACATACGTATGTACATATTATAATATCACCATATAAAAACAAGTCGTTATAGGAGTAGTTATGACAATCAAAAAAGAAAAGGTTTTGGAGTGGGTAAAGCGCATTATCGTTTACTTTGTGGGACTGTTTATTATCGCGTTCGGCGTTGCCGTTGCAAAAATGAGCAACCTCGGCGTGTCGTCGGCAACGTCCTTTCCGTACGTATTGAGCCTTAAATTTACAGCTCTTACCATCGGCAACTGGACGACCATCGTCTACTGCGTAATGGTGCTGCTTCAGCTCGCCCTTCTTGGCAAGGAATTCAAATGGTACTATATTTTTCAGTTTGCAGTTTCTACCGTTTTTGGCTTTTTTGTAGACCTTGCTGTTCTGCTTTGCGACCTTATAGTGCCCGCGGTTAACCACTATGCGTTGCAGATGCTGTACACGGCTATCAGCCTTGTGCTTATCGCAATAGGCGTAATACTCTATCTTGCGCCTAACATTATGAGTATGCCGGTAGAGGGCTTTGCGCAGGCGCTCGCTAAGCGCACCAAGCTTCAATTTTCCACCACCAAAATGATAAGCGACCTTTCGCTTACCGCGCTTGCCGTTATTTTCTCGCTTATATTCTGGGGCAAGCTCGAAGGCGTAAGAGAGGGTACAATTATCCTTGCCTTTGGTACGGGATTTGTTATCAGACCGCTTAACAAGCTTATCAAGCAGCCGTTACATAACTTCTTGTTTGGCAAGAAGGACGAGCCTATTGAGCAAAAAATGGATAAGACGGATGCCGAGCTTAATCAAAAAACGGACGAAATAAATATTGAAATCGAGCAAAAGATGCAGGCGACCACCGATACTGT
>JAFVXY010000012.1 GCA_017500845.1 Clostridia bacterium | reverse complement strand
TGCAAGGATAAGACTTATTATCTTTTTCATAAAATTACCTCCATTTTTGTTTGTCACTATATATATCAGTTTTTTTGAAAAAAAGTTTCCTTGCTTTTAAAAATTTTTTGTGAAATTTTTTATTTAGTTATCGCTTTATTATATTCCCGGTGCAATCATTACTGTACAGGCTTATTTAGCATATTTTACCCAACAATTATCATGTTGTCAAGGCTATTATTGTAAATTTTTGTAAGCAAAGGCTATTTTTGACCACCATAACAATCTCTTGGGATTTTGAGATTGCTTCGCTACGGTCGCAATGACTATCCCCCAACTAGATCCTTCGCTTGCACTCTAGGATGACAGTGGGGGGGCGCATCAATTCCGCACTGCAACAAACGGAGCCCTTTTGCCCACGTGTCATCCCCACGCGTAGGACATAGCCCGAAGTCGAACCCGCAGGGCGCCGTAGGCGAGATCTCGTGGGCAATCGAAGATTGTCTTTGGGCGCGATTAGGCATTATTCGCTAATCAAACCAATTCCGCGCTGCAACAAGCAAAGCTTGACTTTGGGCGCGATTAGGCATTATTCGCCAATCAAACCAATTCCGCGCTGCAACAAGCAAAGCTTGACTTTGGGCGCGGAGAGCTTGTAACACCAAACTTGCCATTCTTGCGCAGAAGCTTTGTCTACCACTCCCCCAACCTTGTCTTTTCGCTGTAAGCGAAAACGCGTTGCGGGGGTGACACAGCCGCGAAAGTGTCCCGGCGCTTTTTTTGCGTACTTTTTTAGCGCATAAAAAAGTACAAGCACAGCTTGATTATGGGCGCGATTGAGGCTTATTATGCCAATCAAGCCAATTCCGCGCTGCAACAAGCATAGCATTACCCCTCCCCTTTGGGGAAGGTGGCACGAACGAAGTGAGTGACGGATGAGGTTTTGCGCATAAAAAAGTACGTCATTTACCTTCAAGCATTTCATTCATTTTTTCAAGCATCTGCAAGGGCTTTGCCGTCATATCGGGGTTTTGGGCAAGGTTATCCGCTTCCCCTACCCACAACAGATATTGCATAGCCTTTACGCCGTCTATCCCCGACTCTTTTGCAAGGGCGTCAATCAGCCCGTCAAGGTAGGCGCTATCAAGAATTTTGTGATGCGGCTTTGCGTATTCTTTTAGGCTAACGGTCATAAAAACGTCATGATTTTCGATAAGCGTAAGCATGATTTTTGTGCTTTTGCTATCAAATCCAAAAACAGGAAGCACTCTGCGAGCAATGCTTACACTTGCCTTATTGTGCGAAAAGAAGCTGTCCACCTCTCTGCCATACAGCTTAGAAAATCGCCGCGACTTGCACTGCGGCTTGCCCATGTCGTGCAGAAGCATAACGTAAACGAGCATTCGGCGCACACTTATCGGGCATTCCAAGGATAGCCTTGCCATCTCGTCCACCGAGTGAAGGATATGGTCAAGACAATTATAGATATGCCAAGGATTGTCCTGTGCTAATTTTTTGCAGTCCTCAATCTCTGGCAAAACGCCCAACAACCACTTCTTAAACTCGCCGTTGTAGCATTTATAAAATTCGTTTGCCGCATTTTTGCTAAGCAAGATTTTGTCCAAAATTTCTACCATACGTCCTCCGGTTTTTTGCTCACACAAGCCAACAAAAAAGCGGCTGAGCCGCTTTTTGTAAGGCCGATAGAGCCATCTTTTGTGCGTTAATTAGTCGGTCATGACTTTTAGTACGGTCAACAGCTTCATTACCATTGACACGGTGAAATAGGCGACCAGCACCTCCACCACTATAAAGAGTAGGCTTGCAAGGTGAATGGGGTTTGCAAGCTCGAGCTTTACAATGCCGATGGACTCGTCCATAAACGCCATTGCAATAAGCATAAGCACGAATACTATGATTAGCAGGAATATACGGAAGGCGTTGAACGGCTCGCAAATTTTGAGAAGAATCATAAAGCCCGTCCACGACAGCGCAATAACCATCATCGAGATTGCAAACTCTGCCGTAATAGCGTCCGGTCCGTATCCCGTAAGCAGGAATTCCTTGAATACGTACACCGCCATTATGTTAAGCACCAGAGCGAAGCCGCCGGGAATTGCTCGGCTGACGACGTTGGACAGGAAGTTACCCTGAATGCGCTGCTTATTTGACTGAAGCGCAAGCACAAACGAGGGAACACCGATTATAAGAATTTCCAGTATAAGCAGGTGGTTGGTATGAAGCGGATAGTCCTCGCCCATAAGTAGGAAAATAAGCGAAAGCACGATGGACATAAAGGTCTTCATCAAAAAGAGCGAAGCCGACTTAGTAATATTGTTTACCACGCGCCTGCCCTCGCCTACCACGCTGGGCATAGACGAGAAATTGCTGTCGAGAAGCACCAAGTGGCTTACGTTGCGCGCCGCCTCGCTACCCGAAGCAATGGCAACCGAGCAGTCCGCCTCGCGCATTGCGAGAATATCGTTTACGCCGTCACCCATCATTGCAACGGTGTGACCCTTTGCCTTTTGAGCACGTATAAGCAAGCATTTTTGTTCGGGAGTTACGCGACCGAAAACGGTGTACTGATTTGCCGCTTCGACCACCTCTTGGCTGGACAAGCCGTCAAGCGAAATGAACTTGTCCGCATCGGGCACACCCACACGCTTTGCTACCTCGGCAACGGTGATGGGATTGTCGCCGCTTATGATTTTTATAGCGACGTCGTTTTGCTTAAACCAGGCTATCGTATCTATCGCATCCTCGCGGATATGATCCTCGATGGCTATAAGGTACAGCGGCTTAAGGTCTGTGGGAATTTGCTCGCCGATGGGCTTGTCCGAATGCCCGATAACCACCATACGGAAGCCGTCTGCGGCGTTCTCGTTGACGAGCGCCTCAAAAGCGGGGTTGCGTTCTCTTATAACAAACTCGGGCGCACCCAAAACGAAGGTGCCCACGTCCTCGAAGGTAACAGCCGAAAGCTTACGCTGTGACGAGAACGGCAAAATCGCCGATGGGCGGAATTTGTTTGCAATGCCGTAAGCATTGCTAAGCGCAATTGCCGTCTGATTGTTGTCGCCTGTCGCCGCCAGTAGCGAGCCCACTATGTCGGTAATTGAATACTCCTGCACCTCGGTAAGCTGAATAAGCTTGTTGACTCTCATGGTGCCGTCGGTGAGGGTTCCGGTCTTATCAAGACACAAAACGTCGACACGTGCAAGCATTTCTATGCAATAAAGGTCTTGCACAAGCGCGTTCTTTTTTGCAAGACGAATGACGCTGATAGCAAGAGCCATAGACGTAAGCAAAAACATACCTGCAGGTATCATACCTATAATTGCGCCCGAGACGCTGTTGATTGTACGCTGAATATCCTCTATTTCGATACCGTTTTCGCTTCTACCAAGCGCACCGAAAATCATAAGAATAGAAATCGGTATAATAAAGACGGTTACGATTTTGATAATGAACATTATGGAGTTACGAAGCTCACTCTTAGGCTTTTTGTACCTTTTGGCGTTGGAGGCAAGCTTTTCGATATAGTTGTCTGCACCAACCTTCTCTACCCTCGCATAACAAGTGCCCGACGAAACGTAGCTACCGCTATACAGCATATCGCCCGCCTTTTTTATAACGGGAACGCTTTCGCCCGTTATAACAGACTCGTTTACCTCGCACTCGCCCACCATAAGAATGCAGTCACTGCATATCTGATTGCCTGTTTCTAAGCTTATAACGTCGTCTATTACAAGCTCGTCCACGGGGACGGGGGTGCGCACGCCGTTACGAATAGTCACAGCCGTGGGCGCCGTAATAAGGCTTAGCTTTTCGATAGTGCGCTTAGAACGAATTTCCTGAATAATTCCGATGGCTACGTTGGCAAGAATGATTCCCAAAAAGAGTAGCTGCGTGAATTTTGCGCCCGCCCAAATAAGAGCACCCGCCACGATAAAAACAAGCACGTTAAAGAAGGTAAATAGGTTACCCACCACGATGCCAAGATACGAGCGACCCTTTTGCGTAGAACTTACGTTGATATATCCGCTTGATACACGCTCCTCAATTTGCTCGTCGTTGAGTCCGTGATTGTGATCTACCTCGTATCTTTTTGCCCTACTCATATCGGATGCAGGTCTGATTTTTTTCTTTTTTTCTTGTTTTATAATACCTTCTTCTATAAGGCGTTCTTTCTTTTCGCTTTCGTTAGTGCTTGCAGGGTCGCCGCCGGAAAGCTGTCCCGATCGCTCGTCGCCATCCTTAAGCTTATTCGACCTAAAACCTTTTAGTGCCATAAGCGCATCTCTCCTTATACAAATCGATCGGCAAAGCTGTTTTGCAAATTTGCTTCGCCGCCAAATAAAATTGTACCACACTTTGTAGCCGCTGTCAATAGCAAGTGGCAAAATTAAGTGAATATATTTGCGATTTAGTGCCCAAAATATCCTTATATTAAAGGAGGAACTAAAAATGAAAGACCTTAAATGTGGCAAAAAAGCTTGTAAGCATAACAAGGGGTACTGCTGCTGTGCCCGCAAAATAGAGGTGGCAAATAACACCGACTGCCTTACCTATGAGCCTGTCGAAAAGAAGGCAAGTATGTTTGAAGCCGGCAGCGACTTTATAAAAGCGGACTACTCGGTTGACACCTCGGTGGCTTGCAAGGCGAACTGCATATTTCAAAAAAACAACAAGTGTATCGCCGGCGGTATCACCGTTATGGGCGACGGCGCCGAAGCACTTTGCCTGACCTTTGTAAAAGATTAACCACAATCAAAGCTTGACCTTGGCGGAAGCACAGCTTCTTTTTGGGCGCGATTGTGTCTTTGCGCTAAACAAGCCATACTTGCGCTGAAACTAAAAATTTCAACCTTATAATAGCTCCATCTGACGAGGGAGCTGCCACGGCGCAAAGCGAGACTGAGGGAGAGACCCTTATGTGACGGCTTTATTTGTCATTTTTTATTTTCTCTCCCTCCGTCATTTTCTTACGAAAATGCCACCTCCCTCGTTAGAATAAGGCGCTTTTTGCATACGTAACCTATACTTTTTACGCTATGTCTATTTTATTTTTTCCACGCAGATTCAATTTCTTCCTTTGTCATTCCATAAAACGGTCTATCTTTTTCCCTAAATAAGTTGATTACTTCTTTACCCTGCTTTGTGGCATATTCAACAGCTCTTTTTGCACCACTTCGATATTTGTTTGTATCTACATAACAAATAATCAAATCGCTATCATCAATCATTTTTCTATTAGATACTGTAATTTGATTTTTAAAATGTTCTTGTTCTACTTCATAAATCATTGTTTCAACATCATCATATAAATAAGCATCTTTTAGTAAAGTCTTTAACGTGCTGAAAACAGCTGTTATCTTAATATTAGAATAACTTTTTCTTAACTCCCTACAAACGGACAGTGCTAATCGGTCAAATTCCCCGTGGGTGCCAATCAAACAACATATTTCATAATAAAAATAAGACTCTAATACCGTTTTTACTCTTTCTCTAATATCTACGTTCCATAAAATTCTATGACCGAAAAATGAAATTGTTTTCTTCATAAATACCTCCTGTCCATATTATATCACAAATAGAAGATATATCTTCTATTTTTTAATGCCTTTTTTGATAAAATTATAGAAGATATAACTTTGGGAATAATGAGAATATGCAATTAGAAGAAGCGATCACAAAAAGGATATATGCTTTGTGCGAGGAACGCAACATCAGTCCTAATAAATTAGCGACATTATCGGGAATGCCGGCAGGCTCTATGAAAAGTATTTTTTATGGAAAAAGCAAGAATCCCGGCACGCGAACGATTCTTGATATGTGCCAGGCATTGGATATATCGCTCTATGACTTCTTTGATGACGAATTATTCAAAGACAAAGATTTGGAAGGGACGTACTAAAAGGGACTGTAAACACAGTCCCTTTTTCACAGGCAAAGCCTGTTCTTGAGCGGAAGCAAAGCTCCTTTTTGGGCGCGCAGGCATAGCCTGTTTTGGGCGCAGGCGGGCGGGGTATGCTAATTAAGCGCATTTTACGCTGGAACATATTCTCCACTCTACCCCCTAAAACTTTTTTGCTATATCACCAAAAAAAGTGCAAACATTCGCGGCAACAAAAACCAAAAAGTACATACAATAAGCCCTCATTTTATTAGGATAGCTTATTATACTACACCAAATACGACAACGTCTGTCATGTTTATAAAACTTTTTGTTTGCGCTTTGTTCTTTTCTTTACGAGGTGATTTTTGTGCAAAAAAGAGCCCGGAAAATACATTCCAAGCTCTTATTTTTTACTTTATCGCAAGCGTTTTTTCGCTATGATTTATGCTTATTTGCTAAATCGTTACGAAAAACGCCTTAACGTACGTTGGTTTTTTAGATAAATCTTAGTACTCGCCTTCGAATCTTACGATGGGCTTACGCGCTGCGGCAACCTCGTCGGGACGGGAAATTGCCATATTGTGCGGAGCTTCCTGCAAGTACTTAGCATCCTTGAATGCAAGGTCGTAAAGCTCACGGAGAACTGCGATAGCCTCGTCGAGAGTTTCCTTATTTTCGGTTTCGGTAGGCTCGATCATAAGCGACTCGTCGATTACGCCCGGGATATGCGGGAAGTACATCGTGGGCGGGTGAATGCCCTTGTCGATCATAGCCTTTGCGATATCCTTTGCGGAAACGCCCGTTTGGTCCTTAAGCTTTTGGATATCCACAACGAACTCGTGCATGCAGTATCTGTTCTCGGTGGGATAGATATCCTCGAGCTTAGCCTTCATGTAGTTGGCGTTGAGAACTGCGTGCTCGGCTGCTTCCTTGATACCGTCGCTGCCCAAGGTGCGAACGTAAGCAAACGCCTTAACCATAACTGCGAAGTTACCGTAGAAGGTGGAAACCTTACCGATAGAATTCTTGGGACAGCTGAATTCGTAATTACCCTTTTTGTCCTTAACAATAGACGGCTTGGGCAAGAACTCGGCAAGCATTGCCTTGCAGCCTACCGGTCCACTGCCCGGTCCGCCGCCGCCGTGCGGGGTGGAGAACGTCTTGTGGAGATTAAGGTGGATTACGTCAAAGCCCATATCGCCGGGGCGAACAACGCCCATAATTGCGTTGAGGTTTGCTCCGTCATAGTAGAGCAAGCCGCCTGCATCGTGAACGATTTTGCTGATTTCCTCGATATTCTTCTCGAAAAGTCCGAGAGTGGTCGGGTTGGTAAGCATAAGTGCCGCGGTGTCGGGGCCTACAGCTGCACGGAGTGCATCAAGGTCTACGCCCTTTTCGGCATTAGACGGAATATTTACAACCTCGAAGCCTGCCATTACAGCGGACGCGGGGTTTGTTCCGTGTGCGGTATCGGGCACCAAAATCTTGGTACGCTTGGTGTCCTTGCGGCTCTCGTGGTATGCCGCGATAAGAAGCAAGCCGGTGAACTCACCGTGAGCGCCTGCACACGGCTGCAAGGTCATGCCGTCCATTCCGGTAAGCTCCATAAGGTCAGCCGAAAGGTCTGCCATAAGGTGAAGCGAGTCCTGAACGGTATCAACCTCTTGGCGAGGATGCACCCTGCTGAATCCGGGAAGCGAAGCAAGCTCCTCGTTGATTTTGGGGTTGTACTTCATCGTGCAGGAGCCAAGCGGATAGAAGCCGCTGTCAACGCCGAAAGCGTTGCGGCTAAGCTCGGTATAGTGACGGGCAAGGTCAACCTCTGCAACCTCGGGGAGAGCAAGCTCCTTACGAAGGTACTTCTTTTCTACGCTATATGTCGAAACCTCAAGCGGACGAATCGTAGCGCATCTAACGCCCTTGCGCGATCTTTCAAAAATAAGCTTCATAATTACGCCCTCCTCATAATTTCGGCAACCTTGTCGATGTCGCTCTTGCGAACCTTCTCGGTCATGCACCACAAGATTTCGTTAGGTCCGATGGGAAGACCTGCAAGCACGCCCTCTTTAGCGCACTTTTCTACAATCTTCTCCGCCTTGGTGGGCGTAACGGTAATGAACTCGTGGAAGAAATCGTTGTTATTGGGATACTTAAGAGTAGCCTTGCCCTGCGTGAACTGCTGTGCCGCATAGTGAGCAAGCGAGGTACAGGTGGTAGCAACCTCTTTTAGACCCTCTTTGCCCATTGCCGAAAGATACATAGAAGCAACAAGCGCGCAGTGAGCCTGGTTGGAGCAAATGTTGCTCATCGCCTTTTCGCGGCGAATGTGCTGCTCTCTGCCCTGCAAGGTAAGAACGAAGCAACGGTTGCCCTGTCCGTCGGTGGTCTGACCAACGATTCTGCCCGGCATACGGCGCATGGTGTCCTTGTTAACTCTGGTTGCCATAAAGCCGAGGTACGGTCCACCGAAAGATACGCTAAGGCCGAACGGCTGTGCATCGCCGACAGCGATATCAGCGCCGCAATCAGCGGGCGAACGCAAAAGAGCGAGGGTCATGGGGTTGCAACCCATAATAACCTTGGTGCCCTTGTGGTGAGCCATATCGCAAACGAACTCTGCGTCCTCGATGATTCCATAATAGTTGGGCTGCTCGATGTACACGCAAGCGGTGTTTTCGTTTATAGCCTTTTCGAGCATCTGGGTATCTACCTTACCGTCCTTAATGTAGCCCTCGGACTCCTTAAGCACCTTAATCTCGATGCCTCTGCGGCTAAGGTAGGTGCGCATGGTTTCGATAACCTCGGGCTTAACGTTTTCGGGAACGAGAATAACCTTCTTGTTCTTTTCTACGCACATGAATGCCGCCTCTGCCGCCGCCGACGAGCCGTCGTAAACGGAAGCGTTTGCAACCTCCATTCCGGTAAGCGAGCAAATCATGGTCTGGAACTCGAAGATGCTTTGCAAAATACCCTGGCTCATTTCTGCCTGATAGGGGGTGTATGCGGTAAGGAATTCGCTACGCGACGAAAGGTATCTTACTACCGACGGAACGTAGTGGTCGTAAGCGCCTGCTCCGCGCATAATGGAATCGAAAACAACGTTTTCCTTAGCGTATGCCTCGATCTCCTCCATTACTTGCTGCTGCGACTTGCCCGGCGCGATTTTGAGCGCCTTATTTTTGAGCGAGATGGGAATATCTGCATAGAGGTCGGACGGCTTGGATACGCCAATCGCCTCGAGCATTTCCTTCTCCTCTTGCTCGGTAATAGATAAATAGTTAGACATTTTATCTCCTTATTTGGGCAAACCCTTGCGAATACTCACAAGGGTGTTGCGTTATGATTTTTTTGAGCTTTGTTTGAATTATTTAATGAATTCTGCGTAAGCTGCCTCGTCCATAAGGTCGTCGGGAACAGCGGTAACCTCTACCTTGCAAATCCAAGCGCCCATAGCGTCCTCGTTGATTGCCTCGGGTGCGCTCTCGAGCTCCTCGTTAACCTCGATAACCTTGCCGCTGATGGGAGCCATAACGTCCGATACAGCCTTAACGGATTCTACGTCGCAGAAAGCTTCGCCTGCGGTAAGGGTGTCGCCAACAGCAGGAAGGTTGATAAATACCAAGTCGCCAAGCTCGTGCTGTGCGTGATCGGAAATACCGATGGTTGCTACGTTGTCCTCGATTTTTGCCCATTCATGGGTGTTTGCAAATACTAACTTACTCATTTTTATATCCTCCATAGATATGATTTTACTGTTTATTTTTAGCAATCCGTCACGATTTTGCCGCAACGTATCGCCGTTTTTTGTTTTGTGCGTTGTCGCCTTTATACAAAGCGTTACTTACTACGCCTTTTTGTAGAACGGAAGCGGAATAAGCTCGATCTTAAGTCTTCTGCCACGTACGTCAACGGTAAGCTGACCCTCTACGCCCTTCTTGATACGAAGCATTGCGATGGGATAGCCAAGCGTGGGAGCGTGCGTACCGCTGGTAACGATACCAACCTTTTCGTCGCCGCAATAAACGTCGCAATGCTCACGAGCGATACCGCGATCAACAAGCCTTGCACCAACGCGCTCGTACTCGGGCTCGTGTGCTTCAAGAGCAGCCTTACCAACGAAGCTCTCCTTGCCCATCTTGATACCAAAGCCAAGACCAACCTCGTTTACGGGGATATCCTCGCCAAGCTCGTGTCCGTAAAGGGGCATAGCCGCCTCAAGACGAAGGGTGTCACGTGCGCCAAGACCTGCGGGAACAAGACCGTGCTCCTTGCCTGCCTCCATAATAGCCTCGTAGAGATCGCAAGCGTCGATATTGCCGCAGTAAATTTCGTAACCGAACTCGCCGGTATAGCCGGTGCGGGAGATAAGGCAACGAATGCCGCCAATTACAACGTTCTTAGTGAACGAATAGTACTTTTTGGGAATAAATTCTTCTGCAACAAGCTTTTTGAGGATTGCTTCGGAGTTGGGACCCTGAAGTGCAACCTGAGCTACTGCATCCGAGATGTTAGCAAAAGTTACGTCCTGGGGCAATCTTGCCGCAATGTGACGAGCATCCTTGTCTGCGTTGGACGCATTAACTACGATAAGGTATGCAGTCTGGCTGATGCGATAAACGAGAACGTCGTCAACAGCGCCGCCCTTGTCGTTGGGAAGAAGCGAATATCTGATTTGACCGTCGTACATTCCGCGAATGTCATTGGTAAGCAAATTGTTGAGTGCTTCCTCTGCGCGCTCGCCCGAAACAACGATTTCGCCCATGTGCGAAACGTCGAAAAGACCTGCTTGCGTTCTTACAGCGGTATGCTCCTTGATAACGCCCAAGCCCTCGTACTGAACGGGCAACTCATATCCCGCGAAATCTACGATTTGTCCACCGTACTTTACGTGGATATCATATAAAGGTGTTCTTTTTGCCATAGTATTTTCTCCTTAATATATTATCAATATTGTCAAGGGCAACGCTTTTTTGCGCAAGCCCTTTGTGATGCCTTTAGCGTCTTCTGGGCGCCATGTGAGTAGCCAAGCCGTAAATGTCCTCTACGCTTTCGCCGATGGCTTCCATAACGGTGGGGTGCGGGTGAATAACCTCGGACACCTCGTGAGTTTTGAGTCCCTTTGCGATTGCAAGGGAAAGCTCGCCCATAATATCCGTGCCGCGTACCGAGAAGATTTCGGCACCTACGACTACGTCGTTTTCGTCTGCGATAACCTTGATATAGCCGCGGTTTACGCCCTCGATAAGCGACTTGCCGTTTGCGCCCATCAAGAACTTGCCCACCTTAGCGTTCTCGATATCGGTTTCCTTTTTGCCGACCGAAGCAAGCTCGGGGCTGGTGTAAATACACGAGGGGCATACGGACAAATCCATGCTGTGCGGAAGTCCGAACATGCTTTCTACCGCCGTGATTGCGCTTGCCGCCGCGAAGTGTGCAAGCTGCATTTTGCCGGTGATGTCGCCGCATGCGTAAATGCCCGCCTTGCCGGTGTACATATTGTCGTCAACGGCGATAAACTTATCTACCGTGATGCCTACCTTGTCAAGACCGATATCCAAAACGGGCTTGCGACCGATTGCCGTGATAACGGCGTCGCCGGCTACGCTTGCCTCGCCCTTTTCGGTAGCGTAATAAACGGTGTGATTTTCGTCAACGCTCTTTACCTTAACGCCGGTAACGATCTTTACGCCCTGCTTTTTGAGAACTGCGGTAAGCTGAACGCTTGCGTCCTTGCTCATCATCTTTATGATGCGCTCGCCGGGTGCAAGAAGGGTAACGCTTTTGCCGATTGCCGCATAGTAGGTGGCAAACTCAAGTGCGATTACGCCTGCGCCGATAATGGTGATATTGTCACCTTTTACGGGAGCCGCCAAAACGTCGTCCGAATTTACGGTGTACTCTACGCCGATAAGCGGACGCTCCTTGCTGCCTGCCGACGGTACCGAGCCGGTTGCAAGCAAGATGTAGTCTGCCGAGATTTCTCTGTCGCCAACCTTAATAGTGTGTTCGCCTGTCAAAACGCCCTCGCCCTCGATTAGGTCGATTCCGTTTGCCTTAACAAGCGACTTTACGCCGTCACGGAGAGTAGCAACAACCTTTTGCTTGCGCTCGTAGATTTTGCCCTCGTCAAGCGTAACGTTCTCTGCCAAAATGCCAAGCTCTGCCCATTCGTTTTTGGACGAATAAAGCTCTGCCGAGTGAAGAAGCGCCTTCGTGGGAATACAACCACGGTTAAGGCACGTTCCGCCAAGGCTGTCCTTTTCGATAAGAGCAACCTTTTTACCGAGCTTTGCCGCTCTGATTGCGCCGGTATAACCACCGGGGCCACCACCTAAAACAATTAATTCGTAATCCATATTTTCTGCTCCCCAAATGCCGAGAGAATGTCCTCGACACCTTGTTTTCCTTTATATAAGTCCGCACCGACCAGCAGGGCTTCCTTTGCCGCTACGGCACCCACGTCCAGACAGTCCGAATAAATTTTTGCCTTTACAATCGTATTGCCCTTGACCTCGAGCCTTACGTCTGCCGTACCCCACTCGCAACGAACCTCGGCACGCATATCGTAAAAGATATTGTCGCCCATAATCCAATCGGGGTCGGAGTAGCGGCTGACTATCTCGTCAAGCCTAATACTGTCAAAATCGGCTTTGGTCAGTGCTATCGCCTTTTGCCCGTAGTACGACTCGAACGCCCCCTTAAGCGCGTCTGCCACGCTGTCCGCGGTTACCGACTCGTCCAGCTCGCTGAGGTTTACCACACGACTGACCACACTTTCTACGCCCTTTGCCTTAAGCTTTACCGCGGGCACGTTGAGGTATCTCGACATTTTTGTTTTGTCCGACCTTATAAGAACGGTGCCGTGATGGAAGCAGGCGTTGCTCCCCTTATAAAACGCGTTGCCCGAAAACTTTCTGCCGCCGATAACCACGTCGTTGCGACCGTTCAGCTCTGCGTCAAAGCCCAGCGACCTCATAGCCTGAGTCATAATGCGGAAATTTTTTGCCTTATCGTAGTTCTGTTTTGCTGACACGAAGGTAAAATTGAGGTTGCCCGCATCGTGAAAGACTGCGCCACCGCCCGAAATGCGCCTTGCGATAAAGCCACCGTCACGGGCGATTATCTCGGTTTTGCATTCGGTATAGGCGTTTTGGTTTTTGCCGATGAACGCGGTCTTGTCGTTTTGCCATAGATACAAAATTTCGGTGTCCGCGTCTGCCATATCGAGCAGGTACGTTTCTATTGCCTGATTGAGGTGCGGATACAAGCTATCCGACCTAAAAAACAGCAATCTCATTTATTTTAGAATCCAAGCTCGGCGCGCGTTTCCACAAACGCCTTAACGCACCTGTCGATGTCCTCCTTGGTATGAGCCGCCGACATTTGGGTGCGGATACGAGCCTTTCCCTTAGGCACAACGGGATAGAAAAATCCAATTACGTATATGCCTTTTTCGAGCATCTTCTCTGCGTACTTCTGAGCGCGTACTGCGTCGTAGAGCATTACGGGAACGATTGCGTGGCCGCTACCTGCAAGGTCAAAGCCGTTTGCCTCCATCTGCTCGCGGAAGTATCTTGCGTTTTCCATAACCTTGTCACGGAGCGCGGTGGACTGCATAAGCATATCGAGAACCTTGATGGTTGCCGCGCACATGCTGGGTGCAAGGGTGTTGGAGAAAAGGTACGGCCTACTGCGCTGACGAAGAAGTGCAATGATTTCCTTCTTGCCCGAGGTGAAGCCGCCCGAAGCACCGCCGAGTGCCTTACCGAACGTGCCGGTGATAATATCCACTCTACCCTTAACGTCACAGTGCTCAAAGCTACCTCTGCCCGTCTTGCCTACGAAGCCTGTTGCGTGGCTGTCGTCAACCACTACGAGTGCGTCGTACTTGTCGGCGAGGTCACAAATTCCCTTAAGGTCTGCGATAATGCCGTCCATCGAGAACACGCCGTCGGTTACGATAACCTTTTGTCTTGCGCCGTCCTTATCTGCGGCGATAAGCTGAGCCTCGAGGTCAGCCATATCGTTGTTCTTGTATCTGTATCTCTTTGCCTTCGAAAGTCTAACGCCGTCAATAATGCTTGCGTGGTTAAGCTCGTCCGAAATAATTGCGTCCTCAGCCGTCGTGATGGTTTCGAACAAGCCGCCGTTTGCATCGAAGCAGCTGCTGTAAAGAATGGTGTCCTCGGTGGAGAGGAATTCGCTCACCTTGCGCTCAAGCTCCTTATGAATGCTCTGAGTGCCGCAAATGAAGCGAACGCTGCTAAGGCCGTAGCCAAAGCTGTCGTAGCTTGCCTTTGCCGCCGCGATAACCTCTTTGTTGTTGGAAAGTCCGAGGTAGTTGTTTGCGCAGAAGTTAAGCACACCCTTAGATGCAGTCGTGTCGATTACGTTAGCCTGCTCGGTGGTGATAACGCGCTCTTCCTTCCAAAGCCCCTGCTCCTTGATGTCGGCAAGGGTTGCTTCCATAATATTTTTTGTGGTCTTGTACATAAGTTTCTCCTTATTTTGTCCAGTCAAGAATTATTTTGCCGCTTTTTTTGCTAATCATAAGCTCGAAGCCCTTTTCGAACTCGGTGTACGGCAAGCGGTGAGTAATTATTTTGCTGATGTCCAAGCCGCTTTGGAGCATTGCGCTCATCTGGCGCCAGGTGTCGAACATCTTTCTGCCGTAAATGCCCTGCACGGTAAGTCCCTTGAAGATGAACTTATCCCATGCAATGCCGCCCTCGATACCAAGTCCGAGGAGTGCAATCTTGCCGCCGTTTATCATATTGTCGATCATTTGATTTAATGCGTTTACGTTGCCGCTCATCTCAAGACCTACGGTGAAGCCCTCGGTCATGCCAAGCTGCTTCTGCACGTCCTTGATGCTGGTGGTCTTGGTGTTTACCGTAACTACACCGGGAACGACTTCCTTTGCAAAGTCAAGACGCCAGTCCGAACGGTTGGTGATAACGACGTGTCTTGCACCTGCGTGCTTAGCTATTGCCGCCGCCATTACGCCAATGGGACCTGCACCCGTAATAAGAACGTCCTCGCCAAGAACGGGGAATGCAAGCGCGGTGTGCGTTGCGTTGCCGAACGGATCGAAAATTGCGTACATTTCCTCGGGAATATCCTTTTCGCACTTCCAAAGGTTGGTAAGCGGAATCGCCGCGTACTCTGCAAAAATTCCCTGAATATTAACGCCGATACCGCGAGTGTTGGGGCACAAATGTCTATGACCCTCCATGCAGTTGCGGCAATGTCCGCAAACGATATGACCCTCGCCGCTTACAAGGTCGCCCACCTTGAATACCGGGCTTTCACCCTTGATTTCTACGATTTCGCCCACGAACTCATGACCGATAATCATCGGAGTCTTTATGGTGTCCTGCGCCCACTGGTTCCATTCGTAAATGTGAACGTCCGTGCCGCAAATAGCGGTTTTGTGAATTTTAACGAGTGCCTCACCCTCTTTGATTACGGGGACTTCCGCTTGCTCAAGCCAAAGTCCTTTTTCAGCATGTCTCTTTACGAGTGCGTCCATTTTCATAGTTATGTAACCTCCACTTGGCTGAACCTAATCAGTCTAACACATATTATAATATTTTGCGCGACAGTTGTCAATAAATAAAACGCCCTTTTCCCAAAAAACAATCGAAGATTGACTTTGGGCGCAGGCATAGCCTGTCTTTGGGCGCGATTGAAGTTTATCCGCTAAACAATCCAATTCCGCGCAGGCACAACCTGTTTTGGGCGCGGCGAGCTTTCTCTGCTAAACATACTGTCGTTGTGCATAAACTAATAAAAACTTATCCTTATAGCGGCTCCCTATAGCATTAGGGAGCTGAGCACGTAGCCGACTACGGGATTGTCTTATCTATGTAAAAGCACAAAATTCTTAGCAACGTATATTTATTTTTGCAACAAAAAACACCTACTTACAAGTATAAATAGGTGTTTTGCTTTTGTACGTTTTGGGGTTATTTCATTTTTACTTCAAGCTGACTTACTGCACCGATAATGCCGTAATCGTCCATTGCGGTTTTTACGTTTTCCTGAAGGTCGAAGTATACGTCCCAATAATCGTCCGTTCTTACCCAAGCCTTAAGCGTAATCTTACACTCGTTAAGGGTATGCTCGCTTATTCTTGCGGTAGCCATGGGGTCGCTAAGAACCTTATTGTGACCGTTTGCGGTAGCCAAAATAACGTTTTCGGCTTTCTTGAAGTCCTCGGCTCTCGAAATAGAGAACGTAAGATCAAGACGGCGCAAATCCTTAGCGGTGTAGTTTATGATAGTGGACGTCGAAAGCGTACCGTTGGGAACGTAAACGAGCTTGTTGTCTACCGTGCGAATCTTGGTAAATACGATGCTGATTTCCTCTACGGTACCCTCTACTCCACCTGCTTCTACGTAGTCGTCAACCTTGAACGGGCGAGTGATTATAAGCAATACGCCGCCTGCAAAGTTGCTGAGCGTGCCGTTTACGGCAAGACCAACGCCGACACCAAGAGATGCGATAAGAGCCGCGATACCGCTGGTATCAATACCAACGTAGCCGATAAGGCAAACAAAGATAAGAACCTTAAGAGCAATTCTCATCACAGTGAAAAGCGTAGTAGTAATTGTCTTATCCGCTTTTTTCTTAGAAAGAATTCTCTTTTCGAGTCTGCGCGTAAGTCTGTTGATGATCTTGAACGATATCCACATTACGATAAGCGCAACGAGAACTTTAAGAATGGCGTTTACGCCGGTAGTCGCAAACCAGTCAATAACGTTATTGACTATTTGACTGAAATTAATGTCCATAAACCTATCTCCTATAAAAATTTTTTTAACTTGTCCATTATACGACATAAAAAAAACTTTGTCAATCGTATTTGATAAACATCACAAAACTTTGCAAAGCGTTGACATTTATTTTTATAAATGGTACAATGGCTTTATGAAACTTAAAGGCTGCATTGATTGTTTTTTACTTGACCTTGACGGCACCGTCTATCTCGGCGGCAAGCTGATTGACGGAGCTAAAGACGCTCTTGCCCGAATGAAAGCACAGGGCAAGGTTATTTTTTTGACCAACAATTCCTCGGCAACGAAAAAATATTACGTGGACAAGCTGAACAGGCTGGGAATAGAGGCGACCGAGGACAACGTGTACACCTCGGCAAACGCCACTGCCGACTGGATTATGGCACATAAGCCCGATGCAAGGGTTTATCTTTTGGCTTCACCCGAGGTGACCGAGGAATTTATCTCGGCGGGCGTGAACGTTACGGACATACAGCCCGACACCGTAGTGCTTACCTACGACAAAACGCTTAGCTACGACAAGCTGGTAAAAGCGTGCAAGCTTATTGCAGGTGGCGCCTACTATATCGCCACTCACCCCGACATGACGTGCCCGAGCGAGGACGGATATTTGCCCGACATCGGCAGTACGATTTTGCTAATCGAGGGCACGACGGGCATTAGACCCCACCTTATCTGCGGCAAGCCCCACAAGGTTATGGCGGAGTGCATTCTTAGTAGAACGGGAGCCGCTCCCTCTCGCACCGCTATGGTGGGGGACAGGCTGTACACCGATATGCGCTTTGGTATAGACAGCGGCATTCGCTCGGTGCTTACCTTAACGGGCGAAACGGACATGGCGGCATACCTAAGCAGCGGCTTGAAGGTGGACAAGATTGTAAATTCGATTGCGGAGTGGGATATATGAGATACCTTTGCTATGATATAGAAAGCTGTGACGGCGGCAAAAACGGAAGCCTATGCAGCTTTGGCTACTGCATCGCCGACGAAAACTTTAATATAATTGAGCAGGACGATATTATCGTCAACCCCAACAAGCCGTTTAACAAGCGACTTTTTGGCAAGGTAATCAAGCTTGCGTACACCGAAGATGTTTTTCGTGCCGCGCCCCGCTTTCCTCTTGTTTACGACCGCATAAGGTCGCTTTTTAACGGCGACATTACGGTAATCGGCTTTTCGATTATCAACGACGTCAACTACCTTGCCGACGCCATTCGCACCTACAAGCTTGCGCCCATGGGATACGAGTTTTTTGACGTACAGCTTATGTACGCCATTCATAAGCACGAGAACCGCAACTACGCTCTTTCCGCCGCGGCGGAGGAGTTTGGCATAGAGTTTTTGGAGCATCGCTCGATGGACGACGCGGTTGCCACTCTGCGCGTGCTTGAAGGGCTACTCAAAGCCGAGGGCAAGAGCCTTGCCGAGTTCCTTGAAACGTACGGAATTATGCCGGGCAAAATTAGTAGGTCGGGCATAAAAAACTGCTATACCGACACCGTTTATACCGAAATTGACTACTCGAACGCCAAAACCAAAAAGCGACTTCTGAACGAATTTTTATTGTCGCTGACCAAAAACAAGGCACACGGGTTGCCGTTTTCGGGTAAAGTGGTGTGCTTCGACGAGGAAATGGAGCTGGGCGACATAACCCTTACCCGCAACCGTATTGCCAAAATTTACGAGCTGGGCGGCAGGTATTCCTCGGGCGTAGAAAGCAGTAACGTGTTCGTACACGACGGCACCGAGACGGCAAGATACACCTACGCCAAGGATACGCACAAAATGGGTCATAGACTTAAGTTTATGACAAAAGAAGACTTCCTTGCTATGCTCGGCGAGGTTGCGACCACCGAATATGACGATAGCGCAATACTGCGTGCAGGCAATCGCCGCAGAAGAATCAGCCGCGAACGCACCGCCGAAAAAAACAGACAGGCGCAAATCAAAGCAAACGCCGAAAAACGCAAGCAAAGCTTGACTTTGGGCGGAAGCACAGCTTCTGTTGGGCGCGATTGAGTTTTATCCGCTAATCAAACCAATTCCTTGTGCCAACACATTATGCAAAAAACCCTCTTACGTAAGAGGGTTTTTTGTACTTTCTTTTGGTTTTTGCTATTTAGTTACGCCAAGAGGAACGCTCTGTAAGCGAGGTACGCCTCGTACACGTCAGCCTTTGCTACGATTTCCATCGGAGCGTGCATATTAAGCACGGAGATACCTGCGTCAATAACGTTCATGTTGTAGTTGCCGAGAATATAAGCGATCGTTCCGCCACCACCCTGGTCAACCTTGCCAAGCTCTGCGGTCTGGAAGTAAATGTTGTTCTCGTCCATAATCTTACGAACCCAAGCAACGTATTCGGGATTAGCGTCGTTGGAGCCGCCCTTACCGCCACGGCCTGTGTACTTGTTGAACACGATACCTCTGTTGAGGTAAGCGGCGTTCTTGCTTTCGTTCACCTCGGGGAAGAGGGGGTCGAAGCCTGCGCTTACGTCGCTGGAGAGCATACGCGAATTTTCCATAGCCTTTCTAAGCGAGAAGTAGTTGGTGTCGCCGCTTGCCTGAAGAAGGTGAGCGATGGTGTTCTCGAAGAAGAGCGACTGTGCGCCGGTTGCGCCAACGCTGCCGATTTCTTCCTTGTCAACGAGAATGCAGCACGAGGTGTATTCGGGAACCTCTACGTCCAAAATCGCACGAAGCGAAGCGTACGCACAAACTCTGTCGTCGTGTCCGTAGCCTGCAACCATGCTACGGTCAAGGCCGTAGTCACGAGCCGGGCCTGCGGGCACAACCTCGATTTCTGCCGAAAGGAAATCCTCCTCCTCGATGTCGTACTTTTCCTTAAGGAACTTAAGCACGTTTGCCTTAACAGCGTCCTTTTCCTCGCCCTCAAGCGGAATGGAGCCAACCGTAACGTCAAGTGCCTCGCCCTCGATAAGCTTGTCGCCCGTCTTCTTCATCTGATCGCCCGAAAGGTGGATAAGAAGATCGCTGATACCTACAACCGGATCGCCCTCGTCGTCACCGATGTTAACATCAACCACGGTGCCGTCCTTTTTGCAAACCACGCCGCGAAGCGCAAGGGGAATGGTAACGTACTGATATTTCTTTACGCCACCATAGTAGTGAGTGTCCAAAAGAGCGAAGCCGTTGGACTCGTAAAGCGGATTTTGTTTGAGGTCAAGCCTCGGGGAGTCGATGTGCGCGCCCAAAATGCGGATACCCTCGGTGATGGGGCGCTTGCCGATTATGTACATAGCAATGTTCTTGCTCATGTTGGTAAAGTAAACCTTGGTGCCGGGCTTAAGCTCCTTTGCATCCTCAGCCTTAACGAAGCCGTTTTTGATTGCGATTGCTTCGGTCTCGGCAGCGGCAAGTCTTTCGGTCTTGCCCTTGGTCAAGTAGTCGATGTAGTCCTTACCGAACTCAAAAATCGCCTTCTTCTTTTCTTCGGTTATATCTTTCCAGATATTCTTTGCATACATAAAAAAATTTACCTCCAAGTAGATTTGAGTATATTATACTATATTATTTGTCCTTTTGCAAGTCGTTTTGGCGGCTTTATCGCGGCTTTTTGCGTTTTATCTTGGCGTAGCCCTGCTTGCGTCCTCTACCGCGCCACCTCCACAAACCACCTGCCGCCGTCTTCGCGGTACACGGTAGCCACTCTCCCTGCGATTTTGCAGTCGTACCTTGTGGTAACAAGACCCGCAACGTGCTTTGGCGGAGCCTTGGTGATTGCCACAACCTTGTCGATATCGTACCGCCTACCCTCGTAAATAACGAAAAGCGGAATCTCTCTGCCGTCCTCGTCCACCATCATCACCACCGCTACGTAAGCCTTATCGTAAACCATATAGGTAGTGTATGCGCAGTAACAAAATTTTATTTTGGTTACCTCGCCTCAATAAGCTCCAACAATTGCGAATAGGTTGCCGCAGTAAAATGGGCTATTTCTTTCATCTGAGGCGAAAAATGCTTGTCAACGATTGCTACAGTAACAAAGCCGCCTTGCTTTGCACTTTTCAGCCCCGTTTCTACGTCCTCGAAAACCACGCACTCGTGGGGCTGTAAGCCCATAGCCCTTGCCGCCGCAAGATAAACGTCGGGATAGTCCTTGCCACGCATGCCGCTTGTATCCATTATGGTAGAAAAAAGCGGATACGTATCGGTGTTTTTTAGAAGCGGCATATACAAATCGGCAGTGGATGAGGTGGCTATTCCCAGCTTAAGCCCCCTCTTTTTAAGCGCGTGCAAAAACTCGATTGCGCCGTCCTTGAACTTGACCTCTCCTGCGTACATTTCGCGCGCTAAATCCAGCCACTCTCGCATAAGCTGCTCGGGCTGCTCGTTTAGACCGAAACGCCTTATCGTGTACTCTGCCGTTTCGCGATAGCTCATCGCGCTGATTGCAAGCGAATAGTCGGGCGGCACCTCGAAGCCGCGCTTGCCAAGAAATCGCCTATCGACCTCCTCCCAAACCCACAGCGAGTCAAAGAGCGTGCCGTCCAAATCGAAAATTACACCTTTTATATTTTCCAAAAAATTACTCCTTTTTTGCTTTTCCCAAAAACGCACCAAGCCGCATTGCGGGGTCAAACCCCTACTCCACTCTATCCAAAACAAGCGGCCTTTTTGTGGGCTTATCTCCTATCACGGTTGCGGCAAGCAGCTTACTCTCCGCGGCGTCAAAGCAATCGCGGCTTGAGTGAAGCACTGCAATTACCTCGCCTTGATTTACGTAGTCGCCCGTCTTTTTGTAAAGCACGATTCCTGCCGCACAGTCGATGCTCTCGCCCACCTTGCTTCTGCCGGCACCAAGAAGTAAGCTTACGCCGCCGTATTCCTCGGCGTTTACGCTTGATATAAAGCCGCTTTTGGGCGCAATCACCTCTTTTGTAAACCTTGCGCGTGGGAAAAACGAGGTATCGTATATCCATTTTTTGTTTCCGCCCTGCGCCTCGACCATGGCGGCGAGAGTGTCTAACGCACGTCCGCATATCAAGGCTTGCTTTGCCATTTCTTCGCACTCTGTGCGATTGCCAAGCCCACATAGCCACAAAATTTCGGCACTAAGAGCAATGCAAAGCTCGGTTAAATCCTTAGGCGCTTTGCCCCTAAGCACGTCTATTGCCTCCACCACCTCGAGGCTGTTGCCAATCGTAGCCCCCAGCGGAATATCCATATCGGTAATAAGCGCGGATATTCTTTTGCCCGCACGCTTGCCTATATCTACCATAGCGGTAGCAAGGCGTTTTGCATCCTCTATCGTTTTCATAAAAGCGCCGCTTCCGCACTTAACGTCGAGAACTATGCAGTCGTCGCAAGCGGCAAGCTTTTTGCCCATAATGCTGGACGCTATAAGCGGAATGCTGTCCACAGTTGCGGTAACGTCACGGAGCGCGTAAAGCAGCTTGTCGGCAGGAGCAAGCGTTGCGCTTTGCCCCACGATAGCCACACCCACCTTTTTTACAACGTCAGCGAATTTTTCTGCCGAAAGTGCGGTATCAAAGCCCTCGATTGCCTCCAGCTTATCCACCGTGCCGCCCGTATGTCCAAGCCCTCTGCCACTCATTTTGGCGACCTTAACGCCGCAAGCAGCAACGATGGGCATAACCGCAAGGCTGGTCTTGTCGCCTACGCCGCCCGTCGAATGCTTGTCGGCACGAAAGCCGCCGACGTCAAGTCCCTGTAGCGTAGCGCCCGAATCACGCACGGCAAAGGTAAGAGTCGCCGTTTCACGCTCGCTCATACCCACAAAGTAGATTGCCATAAGGAGTGCGGACACCTGGTAGTCGGGAATACTGCCATCTACATAGCCGCCCACAAAAAAACGAATTTCCTCGTCGGTCAGCTCGCCGCCGTCACGCTTCTTTTTGATAATATCGTACATTCTCATTTTAGTTCACCAAACGCCACAGGAAGAAGCTCTCTAAGCGTAAATATTTTTATATTGTCGGGCGTGCCTAAAATAACCTTAAGGTCTAAGCCGCAAAGCTCGGCAAGCACCTGCCTGCACTCTCCGCACGGCGGACAAAAAATCAGTCCGTCCTTGCCGCCCACGACGGCTATTGCCTCGAACTCTCGCTCGCCCTCGGATATTGCCTTAGATATCGCCACTCTCTCGGCACAAAGACAAGCGGAGTATGCGGCGTTTTCTACGTTACAACCGCAAAAAACCTTGCCCGACCCTGTAAGCACAGCCGCGCCCACCTTAAAGCCCGAGTAGGGTGCATAGGCGTTGCCTCTTGCCTTAATGGCTTCGTTCAAAAGTTCAAGGTCACTCATATTTTCACCTCGCGTAAAAAGCTTTTTCCGCTAGTGCTTTGGCGGTTTTGTCCAAAAAACTCAAGCACGGTTGCCGAAATATCTGCAAAGCTGTCGCGTGTGCCAAGATTTACGCCACTTTTTATCCCCTTGCCGTACACAAGAAGCGGCGTGTATTCACGCGAGTGGTCGGTGCTGGTCGTAGTTGGGTCACAGCCGTGATCGGCAGTAATAATAAGTATATCGCCCTCGCGCAAATGCGGCAAAAGCAAAGCAAGCTTACCGTCAAATTCGGTCATCGCTCTTGCATAGCCCGCGGCGTCGTTACGGTGTCCGTACGCCGAATCAAAGTCCACAAGGTTGACAAAGCACAGCCCGCAAAAATCGGTTTTTGCAAGCCTGATTGCCTCGTCCATGCCTTGCCCGTTGCTCTTGGTGCGGTAAGATTGCGTAATGCCGCGCCCCGCAAAAATGTCGTAGATTTTTCCGACCGCAATCACGTCCAAGCCGCCCTCGCTGAGAATATCCAGCATTGTTTTTTGCGGCGGAGCAATGGAGTAGTCGTGTCTGTTTGCCGTTCTGACAAACGGATGCTTGCCCGCAAACGGACGAGCAATAACTCTACCCACACCGTATCTATCCAAAATTTTGCGAGCCGCCTCGCAGTACTCGTAAAGCCGCCCCAAAGGCACGACGTCCTCGTGCGCCGCTATTTGAAACACCGAATCCGCCGAGGTGTACACAATAAGGCTTCCCGTCTTAATATGCTCCTCGCCGTAGTCCTTGATAACCTCGGTGCCCGAATACGGCTTGTTGCACAGCACGTTTCTGCCCGTTGCGCGTTTGAACTCCGTAATAATTTCGTCAGGGAAGCCGTTGGGGAAGGTGGGCAAATCGCCGACCGAAATCAGTCCTGCGATCTCCCAATGTCCCACGGTGGTATCCTTACCAAGCGACGCCTCGGCGTTTTTGGCAAAGCTTGCCTTAGGATTAGCCACGCCGCCGCCCACGCCGTCTATATTAAACAATCCAAGCTCCGCCAAGGTGGGACAGTCAAATTCTCGGTGACCTCGAATTGCCCCCAAGGTGTTGCTACCCTCGTCGCCCCATCTGACTGCGTCCGGCATTGCGCCTATCCCCAGACTGTCCAGCACTATAATAAACGCTCTTTTTGCCATAATCTTACGCAATTTCCAAGGCGATTTCCATCATCTTGGTAAACGAGCTTTGTCGCTCCGCCGACGTGGTGTTCTCCTCGGGATAAATAAACGAGTCGCTAACCGTGCAAATACACAACGCCTTTTTGCCGGCACGGGCAGCGTTGCAGTACAGCGCCGCCGACTCCATCTCGACGCCGAGCACACCCATCTTTGCCCACTCAAGCGCAGAATTTGCATCATCGTAAAAGGTGTCGGACGAGAGCATATTGCCCACCTTGTAGGTTAAACCCTTCTCCTCAGCTATCGCCGCCGCCCGCCTTACGAGGTCGAAATCGGCAATGGGGCAAAATGTGCCGGGCAAGCGGTACTGAGCCGCAAAATTGCCGTTGGTGCAAGCTCCCATCGCAATAATAATGTCACGTGCGTGCAAATCCTTGTGCATACTGCCGCAGGTGCCAACACGAATTATGCTTTTTACGTCGTAAAAGTTGAATAGCTCGTACGAGTAAATTCCTATCGACGGCTGACCCATGCCCGACGCCATAACGGATACACGCTTGCCCTTGTAGTAACCGGTGTAGCCGCAAATTCCGCGCACGTTGTTGACAAGCACGGCGTTTTCTAAATAGGTTTCGGCTATAAATTTTGCCCTAAGCGGATCTCCCGGCATAATTACGGTGTCCGCAAAATCGCCCTTTTTTGCCTCGATATGAGGCGTAGGTGTACAGTCCTTGTGATGGTGCATAAAATTCTCCTTTATATATAAATGAAGCAAATTCTGCCTCGGTGATTATTTACTGTTGCTTAACTGCCTTTACAATGCCGCTTGTTCCGATTCTGTCCGCGCCTGCGCCAATAAACGCCTCGGCGTCCTCTAAGGTGCGGATTCCGCCCGCCGCCTTGATTTTTGCCCTACCGCGCAAAAACTCACGCATTGCCTCAACGTCCTCGATTTTTGCGCCTGCGCTATCAAAACCCGTGGACGTCTTTATAAAATCCGCACCGCCACGCACCACCAGCTCGCACATAACGGCAATTTCTTCTTTGGTCAGAAGGCAGGTTTCTACTATTATCTTCAAAACCTTTTTGCCGCATACTTTTTTGAGCGCGGCGATTTCGTCCACGATATAATCGTAGTCGCGCTCTTTTAGCCTCGTGACGTTTAGTACCACATCGATTTCGTCTGCGCCTACAGCTATAAGCTCTACCGTCTCGGCTACCTTTGCCGCCGTGGTGGAGTAGCCGTTGGGGAATCCCACCACCGTGCATATCGCCACTCTGCCGCACGCAAAGCGAGCCGCACGCTCTACAAAGCAGGGCGGAATGCAAACCGAAGCCACGCCGTAGGTTATGCCGTCCTCTACCGTCCCTTTAATTTCCTCCCACGTTGCCGTTTTGGACAAGCAGGTGTGATCACATTTACCTAAAATTTCCTTTATTTCCATACCTTACATTTTATAACAGCTTGCGCCATTTGTCAATACCCATTTTTAATAAATTTTTGCCATTACGCCAAACACACGCCACCAAACAAAATTTTCTAAATTTTTTTTGAAAAACCCCTATCAAACAGTTGATTTTTATTTGTTCTTCTGCTACAATGTAATGGCTTTCGTTATGGCGGCATAGCTCAGTTGGCTAGAGTACTCGGTTCATACCCGATTGGTCGTAGGTTCGAATCCCACTGCCGCTACCAAACATGGCTCCATGGTCAAGCGGTTAAGACATCGCCCTTTCACGGCGGTAACTCGGGTTCGATTCCCGATGGAGTCACCAGCGTGGGAGCTTAGCTCAGCTGGGAGAGCATCTGCCTTACAAGCAGAGGGTCATAGGTTCGATCCCTATAGCTCCCACCAAAAAAAGAACACATACACCCGTATGTGTTCTTTTTTTGTGCAGCATAGGGAGAAGAACCTATTAGGTGAGCAGGCACACTTATTTTTGCCCCCACTAGATCCTTCGCTTGCGCGTGGGGGATGACAGTGGGGGCGCAGGCAAAGCTTCTTTTTGGGCGCGATTGTTTTTATTCGCCAATCAAGCCAATTCCGCGCAGAAGCAAATTTACGCCATTCCCCACAACCTTATTCTTTTCGCCACAGGCGAAAACGCGTTGCGGGGTCCGGGACACAATCGCGAAAGTGTCCCGGCGCTTTTTTTGCGTACTTTTTTAGCGCATAAAAAAAGTACAACAATCAAAAATTGATTTTGGGCGCAATTGAGGTTTATTATGCTAATCAAGCCAATTCCGCGCTGCAACAATCATAGCCTGTTTTGGGCGCGGCGGGCATTGTCTGCTAAATATACTGTTGTTGAGCGAGCACTAATCCTTTTATCCATTCTAAAAGCAACGCCCCATCACGCATCGGCAAGCGTATCATCGCCGCAGGCTACAGCTTACTTTTTTATCACAAAATATCTATGTACTCTCCATTAAGCGCCTTATTCATGCTTCTGACCGCACAGAACTTGCCGCACATCGAGCAGGTATCGTCGTGCTCGGGCTTTCGCTCGTCACGGATACGCCTTGCCGTTTCGGGATCGATGGCACATTCCCACTGCTTTTCCCAATCGAGCGTTCTTCTCGCATCCGCCATGCGGTCGTCTATATCTCTTGCATGAGGGATCTTTTTTGCAATATCTGCGGCATGAGCAGCAATTCTCGAAGCAATAATGCCCTGCTTTACGTCCTCAACGTTGGGGAGTGCCAAATGCTCGGCAGGCGTAACGTAGCAAAGGAACGCCGCACCGCTTGCCGCCGCAATAGCACCGCCGATAGCCGAGGTGATGTGGTCGTATCCCGGTGCGATGTCGGTGACGATGGGTCCAAGCACGTAGAAGGGCGCACCCATGCAGACCGTTTGCTGAAGCTTCATATTGGCCTCGATCTGATCCATTGGCATATGCCCGGGGCCCTCTACCATAACCTGAACGTCCTTTTCCCACGCGCGTTTGGTAAGCTCACCGAGGCGAACAAGCTCCTCGATTTGGCACACGTCGCTACCGTCGGCAAGACAGCCGGGGCGGCAAGCGTCACCCAGCGAAATTGTCACGTCGTACTCGCGACAGATTTCCAAAATCTCGTCGTAATACTCGTAGAAGGGGTTTTCCTCGCCCGTCATGCTCATCCACGCAAACACGAGCGAGCCTCCGCGCGAGACGATATTCATCCTTCTCTTGTGCCTTTTGATCTGCTCGATGGTCTTGCGCGTAATTCCGCAATGAAGCGTTACAAAGTCCACGCCGTCCTGTGCGTGAAGCCTTACCACGTCGATAAAGTCCTTGGCGGTAAGGGTGGCGAGGTCACGCTGATAATGAATAACGCTGTCGTATACGGGAACGGTTCCTATCATAGCGGGGCATTCTCTTGTCAGCTTTTGGCGAAAGGGCTGTGTGTTGCCGTGCGACGAGAGATCCATAATTGCCTCGGCGCCCATATCAACCGCCGCCATAACCTTTTGCATCTCTATATCATAGTCCTTGCAGTCCTTTGACACGCCGAGGTTGACGTTAATCTTGGTGCGGAGCATTGATCCAACGCCATTGGGATCGATGCACGTATGCAGCTTATTGGCACAGATAGCGACCTGTCCCTTGGCAACAAGCCCTCTAATTTCTTCCTCAGTTCTGAATTCCTTGGCGGCGACTGCCTTCATTTCGGGTGTGATAATGCCACGTCTTGCGGCATCCATTTGTGTCGTATAATTTCTCATATTTTTGCTCCTTTCAGCATTTTTATTTAGTAAATTGGCTTTTTATATCAAAAGCGTGGTTCATTGGGCCCGAGCCGCGCCCGAGGTCGAGCATATCGGCAAGTGCGCCCGAAACAAATTCCTTGGCACGCCAAACCGAGGTATACAGGTCGTACCCCTTGGCAAGATTAGCGGCAATGGCGCTTGAGAGTGTACAGCCCGTTCCGTGCGTGTTGGGATTGTTGATTCGCTTGCCGAGTAGCCAACGATGCTCGCCGCCACTAATCAGCAGGTCGTTTGCATCGCTTACGCTATGTCCGCCCTTAAGCAGCACTGCGCAGTGATAAGTATTACTTATAATCTCTGCGGCGCTTATCATGTCCTCTTGCGACAGTATGCGCTTGCCCGACAAGACCTCTGCCTCGGGAATATTGGGCGTAACAACGGTTGCAAGAGGAATTAAATATTCCCTTAGCGTATTGATTGCCACCTTGGATATTAGCCTTGACCCGCTGGTGGCAACCATAACGGTATCCACCACAATGTTTTCGGCTTTATAGTATCTAAGTCTGTCTGCGATGACCTTAATCAACTCGCTCGAGCTTACCATACCGATTTTGACAGCATCGGGGCGAATGTCCTCAAACACCGCGTCAATTTGTTGCATCAAAAATTCGGGAGTCGATTCCTGCACTCCTCTTACGCCTGTCGTGTTTTGTGCCGTGAGAGCCGTAATCGCACTCATGGCGTAAACACCGTTAAGCGTCATCGTTTTGATATCCGCTTGAATACCGGCGCCTCCCGAGGTATCGCTTCCTGCGATTGATAATGCTGTTTTCATTTTTCTCCTTTTGCGTTGTTTTATGGTTCTGTCACAAAAATGCGCATACGCTATTGCATTTATTGAATTTTTTTAAGCTCCTTGGCGATGGAAAGCAAAACCATAGTTTCTTTTTTTGGGTCCTCTGCCTTCATTATTGCCGACACAACGCAAATGCCTGCAATACCGATGCCGCGAAGCACGTCCGTGTTATTCTTATTAAGTCCACCGATGGCGTTGACGGGAATGGGAACCGCCTTACAGATAGCGTCAAGCGTCCCTGTAGAGGTTAAAACGGTTTTGACCTTGGTGGTCGTGGGATAGATTGCCCCAACACCGAGATAATCTGCGCCGCCCTCGTAGGCCTCAATCGCCCAAGGAACGGTTTTTGCCGTTGCACCGATGATAAACCTATCACCAAGTATTTTTCGTGCCGTGGCAATGGGCATATCCTCCTTGCCAAGATGAACTCCCTCGGCCCCTACCGCCATAGCAACGTCGATACGGTCGTCGATAATAAGCGGAACATTGTACTTGCTTGTCAAACCGTGAACCCTCTCGGCAAGCTCGATATACTCGCCCGTGGTTTTATTCTTTTCGCGAAGCTGCAATATGGTTGCGCCGCCCTTTAGGGCTTCCTCCACACGGCGCAAAAATTCCGCCTCGTCAAAGCCGGTGCTGTCAGTGATAAAATAAAGAGTCGTATCAAAGCTTTTCATATTTTTCTCCTTACATATACAG
Organism: Clostridia bacterium; assembly: GCA_017500845.1. GTDB lineage: Bacteria > Bacillota > Clostridia > Christensenellales > Pumilibacteraceae > CAG-552. Next base: position 32,107 of record JAFVXY010000012.1, on the reverse strand, counting down.
ATAGTCGTTGAGTACGGGCTGCAAGCCCTCGTCTGCAATATCCTTGTACATTTTGTCAAGGCTGCGGCTATCGTCTATCTCAAACTGCTCGTCGCCCTGTCCCCCGTCGGCTTCTTTGCCGTTGTATTTGCTGTCGTGGTCGCCTATGCCTGTCGAAACGCCTGCCGATACCTTTGTAGCGGCAATCTTTACAATGCCGTTGCGGAATCGAGCACTCTCGCGCGAGGATACCGTTATTCCCACAAACGGAAGAAAAATACGGTAAGCACAGATAATTTGGCAAAGCTGTTTTTCGTGAACGTCCATAGGACTGATTTTGTCGTTGTTGATAATAGGGCGAAGCCTCGGGCACGACAGCGACATTTCTGCGTGCGGATATTTTCTCTGCAAGTAATAGACGTGCAAAGCACTTGCCAAGGCATCCTTACGGAAATCCGATAACCCAAGAAGTGCCGAGAATGCCACACCCCTCATACCGCCTCTTAGCGCGCGCTCCTGTGCATCAAAGCGGTACGGCCATACACGCTTATGACCAAGCAGGTGAAGCTGCTCGTATTTGTCGGTGTCATACGTTTCTTGGAACACGGTCACGTAGTCGGCACCGCATTCGTGCAAAAACCTATATTCGTCGGTATTGACGGGGTATATCTCAAGCCCCACCATGCGAAAATATTTTCTTGCAAGCTTACACGCCTCACCTATATACTGCACGTCACTTTGCGCACGGCTTTCGCCCGTAAGAATAAGAATTTCTTCCATTCCGCTATCTGCGATAATCTTCATCTCGCGCTCGATCTGATCCATCGTCAGCTTCATACGGCTGATGTCGTTGTAACAGTTAAATCCGCAATAAACGCAGTAGTTTTCGCAGTAGTTTGCGATATAGAGGGGCGTAAACAAATAGACTGTATTGCCAAAATGCTTGCTCGTTTCTATCCTTGCTCTCTCTGCCATTTGCTCAAGAAAAGGCTCGGCGGCAGGCGACAATAACGCCTTAAAATCCTCTATCCCACAGGTGTTATGTTCGAGCGCCGCCCTTACGTCCCTCGCCGTATATTTACTGTAATCGTAGGCATTCATCTGCGACATAACCTGTGCACAAACGTCCGACTCGATAATCTCCATACCCGGCAAATATTCCATGTGGCTCTTTCTACAGGAGGGGTCGGATTCGATACGGTGCTTTTTTGAAAGAGCTTCGGGCGACAGATGCCGTGAATCTACAAAAAATTTGTTTTCCATGTCCTCTCCTCAATCTCTCAAAAATCCCGTCAAGGGATCGGATGCCGAAGCGCCACGCGTCAAAACTCTGCCCAGCCCCGATAGATATGCCTTGCGCCCTGCCTCAATCGCCTGCCTAAACGCCGCCGCCATCATGGGGAGATCGCCTGCCGTTGCAAGTGCCGTGTTTGCCATAATCGCCGCCGCGCCCATCTCCATCGCCTCACACGCCTGCGAGGGTCTGCCAATGCCTGCGTCTACTACAATCGGAAGGTCGATTTCGTCAATCAAAATCTGAATAAACTCCTTGGTTGCAAGCCCCTTGTTCGACCCTATGGGGGAAGCCAGCGGCATAACCGATGCCGCGCCTGCGCTTACAAGGTCACGGGCGGTATTGAGATCGGGATACATATACGGCATAACCACAAATCCCTCGTTTGCGAGAATTTCGGTCGCCTTAACCGTTTCGGCATTGTCGGGAAGCAGATACTTGCTGTCGCGCATAATTTCGATTTTTACAAAATTACCGCACCCAAGCTCACGCGCAAGACGAGCAATGCGAACGGCTTCCTCGGCGTTTCTTGCTCCGCTTGTGTTGGGTAGCAACGTAATCCCCTTGGGTATATAATCGAGTATACTTTCCTGCTCCTTGGTATTAGCACGGCGAACGGCGAGAGTAATGATTTCTGCACCCGCATCCTTTATTGCCGCCTCGATGAGCTTCATAGAATATTTTCCCGAGCCGAGAATGAATCGGGAGTCAAATTCGTGACCGCCAATAATAAGCTTGTCGTTGTTCATATTCGTTTCACCTTTCCTTTATACTTCAAATTGTTTTGCTAAAATTCGTAAGACCGTATGCGCCTGATGCGCCGCGCAAATCGCAACTCGCGATGCTACAAGCCCGAGGTCGCCGCTTACCTCACTAACGCCATCACCTGCGATATAGAACCGATTTGTTATCTTGCGCGACTTAATAGAATTTGCGCTTCCTATCCCCGCCATGCCCGACGCCGCAACCAAATACTTACTTGGCAGCTCATCAAGCACTATGTTTGTAAGCATTGCTTTGCTTTCGGCGCTGTCAAATGCTTCGCAGATAATGTCAGCATTTTGCAATAACGTAACGGCGTTTTCGTGCGTTATGCACTCGGTGTGTGCTTCAAGTCGGATGTACGGAGCAATCTCTAACAGATTTTCGGCAAGCGCCTCTGTCTTGTACTTTCCTATCTGATTTGCCTTGTATTGCTGGCGGTGTAGGTTGCTTATATCCACACGGTCAAAGTCTACAAGGATAAGCTTCCCTATGCCTATGCGCGCAAGCAAAACAGCGATATTCGAGCCGAGCCCGCCAAGACCGCACACGGCAACCGTTGCCGCCGAAAGCTCCTTTTGCAGCTCTTTACCGTGGCGAGCTTCAAGCGCACATATCCATTCTTCTTTTGTGGGAATCATATCAGCCACCTCCCACAAAGCTGACGACCTCGATGCTGTCGCCGTCATGCAGCAGAGTTTCCTCATATTTTGCCTTAGGCACGATATCGCCGTTTCTCTCCACTGCAATTCGTCTGATATCATAATTTGTAGTGGCAAGATATTCGGCAACCGTCTTGCCCGCGATATTCAACTCCTGCCCATTTACCCTAACCATGTTATTACCTCCAAAACTACAACAAAAAACGGAAGTTACCGCTAATGGATAACTTCCGTTTTGCTTAATTGCTTAGATATTCCTCATATTTTACAAGGCGTCCCTACGTTGGCATTATCCAAATCAGGTTCTCGGTCGAAGGTCAACTCCTTCCTCTCAGCCTGTAATACAAGCTCCCGTTAGATATTAAATTGTAGTGTTATTGTACCGCCCCTCTACCCTTTTGTCAAGCAAAATTCGATAGCAGGGCTAAATTTTTTTCGTAGCCGCTTGCCGCTATGCTGCTTATTCCCACTCGATGGTGCCGGTCGGCTTCGGGGTAAGGTCGTAAAGCACGCGGTTGATACCATCCACCTCTGCGGTGATACGCGCGGTTATTTTGTTAAGAACAGCGTACGGGATTTCCTCGATGGTTGCGGTCATCGCATCCTTCGTGTTTACGGCGCGAATGATTGCGGGCCAGCCCTCGTAGCGGCTCTCGTCCTTAACGCCTACGCTCTTAATGTCGGGAATTGCAATAAAATACTGCCAAACCTTGTCTGCAAGTCCGCACTTGTCGAACTCGTCACGCAAAATCGCATCGGCTTCGCGGAGCGCGTGAAGACGGTCGCGAGTGATTGCGCCAAGGCATCTTACGCCAAGTCCGGGGCCCGGGAACGGCTGACGGTATACCATCTTTCGGGGCAATCCAAGCGCTTCACCCACAACGCGAACCTCGTCCTTAAAAAGTAGCTTTATCGGCTCAACAAGCTCGAAGTTAAGGTCCTCGGGAAGTCCGCCAACGTTGTGGTGCGACTTAACCGCCTTTTTGCCCTCTGCCTGCTTTATGCTTTCGAGAATGTCGGGGTAGATAGTGCCCTGCGCCAAGTATTCAACGCCCTCAAGCTTTCTTGCCTCGTCAGCAAAAACCTCAATAAACTCCTTGCCGATAATCTTACGCTTTCTTTCGGGGTCGGCTACGCCGGCAAGAAGATTAAGGAATCTGTCAGTTGCGTCTACGTAAACGAGGTTGGTATCAAGCTCCTTGCCAAACACCTCAACGACCTGCTCGCTTTCGCCCTTTCTCATAAGTCCGTGATTAACGTGTACGCACACAAGCTGCTTGCCGATTGCCTTAATTAAAAGAGCGGCAACAACCGAAGAGTCAACTCCGCCCGAAAGAGCAAGAAGCACCTTCTTGTTTCCCACCTGCGCACGAACAGCCTCCACCTGCTCGGCTATAAACGCATTTGCAAGCTCAACGCTGTCTATTCTTGCCATGCTGTCCGGTCTTTTGTTGTTTTCCATATGAATTTCCTCCGTGATGTGGATTAGAATAGGTTTGGTTTTCCAAATTATTGGATAAGTATAACATTTTTCGCGCAAATTAGCAAGCAAATTGAACAAATTTTTCAAGCACAATTGAAGATTGATTATGGGCGCAGGCATAGCCTGTTTTTGGGCGCGGCGAGCGTTGTACGTCAAGCAATCCTATCTTGCGCACTAAAATCGCTTGGCAAAAAACGTGCTTACAAGTATTTTACCCGTAAGCACGCTTTGCTTAATTTTTTACAACCTCGCTTGCGCAATTTTACTAAGCGTTACAGTCCTATAAATACATTATAAACTGAATATACTCGGCAAGCTCTTCTTGTCCAACTGATATAAAGTGATTATAATACGCATAATAGCTTGCTTCGTCAAACACTAACATGCATATACCGAAATTGTCACCAAAAGCATTGGGATGAATGTAGGTTATACCATCTTCTGCCGTTCTCAATAGAGCCACCACACCAAGACTGTTGCAACCGCCAAATGCATTGTCGCCTACCGAAACTACACTGCTTGGAATTACTATATCCTCTATCGACGTATACGCAAACGCATGGCTTCCAATGGACGTTATGCCGTAGGAAATTGTTACGTATTCCAATTCCGTATAGGCAAACGCATAATCGCCTATTACCGTAACGGGTTTATTCTTGTACGTAGCAGGAATTATGACCTGACCGTCAAAATTTGCTACCCCCTTTCTTATTGCATACGTGCCATTGCTTAATAACTCATACTCAAGCCGCCCGGGTCACGAGTTATATATGCTTTAAGAGCCGGACAAGAAAAAGCCATATTCATATAGGCAGTATAACTCGCCATATCCACGACTATTATAGCTTTCATTCTCTATTCTCCTAAAAACATGTTTTCTCTAAAATATCTTTCAAACCATCTATAAGTAAGCGTTGCATTTGCACTATAATAGCAAGTGCCTATACACCTTGAACCTACATAAATATTAAAATACATCTCGGCATAACCTTCTTTTTGCAGTTCACCAAATTCTAAACGAATACAATCTTTTGAGTGCCATGAATTATAGTCTGCCGGCAACGGCGCAAGATACATAGTTAAATGAACTGTAGATAAACGCCCAATATCACTCTCTTCTTCGTCTTTTTTATACATATAGTTTTTTATCGCCTCGTCCCATACGAATCGATTGTCAAAAATTATAGGATTTACATATTCTCCATCAATATTTTGCGCAGATACACCATAAGTTTGCCCGCCATTAACTGCAACCTCGTCTTCCGAGGCGTTTAACAAAAAATGTTTTTCATCAAAAATTTCTCTAAATTCCGTATTGTAATAATCCATAAAGCTTTCAAAGTTACTCTTGTCGCCTGAAGGATATAACTCAAAATACTTTATAAGCTCATAATCATCAAACAAATTATAATCATAAATAGGCGTCTGAGCAGTAAATTCTATCGGCTTACCCAAAAGATTGTCTATTGCTTTTTCGGCAAGGTCTAATTGTTTCTGCTGACTGTCAATAACTTCCTTTTGCTCGTCAAGCACCCCCTGCTGACTATCAATGGCTTGCTTTTGTTCGTCAAGCAAGCCTTGCTGGGTAAGAATAAGCTGACCAAGCCATTCATTGGCGGACTTTTGTTCCTCCAAGTCTGCGCTCAACTCGTCATTGACATCTGCTTGATTTTGAAGCGCTTTCTCCAACTGAGCAATTCTTTGCTCCATCTCGTCCATCTGCTCGTTTTGGTTACACCCTACAGGTGTAAACAATAATAACGCAACAAGAATAAAACTTATTATCTTTTTCACAATGATACCTCCATTTTTGTTTGTCACTATATATATCAGTTTTATCATACTTTTGTTTTCTGTAAAATTTTTAAAAACTTTTTGCGCTCATTGCCGCCCTACAAAAAGCGTGTTTAATCTCCCAAAAACAAATTTCTGTAAATAAATCTTTCAAACCATTCTACAGAAAGATTTGCGCACACATCATAATGGCAGGTTCCTATGCATACGTTGCTTGTTACGCCCTCGCCCTCAATGGGCATATAAATATTAAAATAATAATTGCCCTCGTTCCACCCCTTTGTGGCGTTATTGCCAAATTTAAGAAATACCTTTGTCCTATCAAACTGCTCCGCCACCTCGTTAGATACCGCAGGTGCATAAAAGGCTATTTCTACACTTGGTGCAAAATTTCCTTCTCCCTCACCACTATAACGATTAAAAAACCCAAGAGTAACGTCAAAAATATTCACGTATTCAACTGTCATCGGTTTTTCGTAAGGCATCTCTTCGCTTTGTGTCTTAATAAAAAAGTCCTGTAATGTCTCATTTGAATCATTTTCGGGGCTCAAAATAAACAGTCTGCCATTTGTATTGCTATCGTATGTGCTTTGATAATAATTCAAAAAATCTTCGTACGGTTCTTCCCACGAAAAGGTCGGTAGATTGCCAAAATAACATATAGTTTTGTCGTTTTCTCTCTCGTCATAAACAGGTGCTGATTCCGTAAATTGTATCGGTTTACCGGAAATATTGTCTATTGCTCCTTTCATACTCTCTATTTCCGCTCGCTGATCATCAATAGTTTCCTGCTGCTTATCAATCAAACCCTGTTGGGTCAATATAAGCTGACCAAGCCACTCATTGGCGGACTTTTGCTCCTGTAATTCTGCGCTCAACTCGTCATTGACGTCAGCTTGATTTTGAAGCGCTTGCTCTAACTGCGCTATTTTTTTCTCCATCTCGTCCATCTGCTCGTTTTGGTTACACCCTACAAGTGTAAACAATAATAACGCAACAAGAATAAAACTTACTATCTTTTTCACAATGATACCTCCATTTTTGTTTGTCACTATATATATCAGTTTTTTTGCAAAAAAGTTTCCTTGCTTTTAAAAATTTTTTGTGAAATTTTTTATTTAGTTATCGCTTTATTATATTTCCGGTGCAGTCATTACTGTACAGGCTCATTTAGCATATTTTACCTAACAATTATCATGTTGTCAAGGCTATTATTGTAAATTTTTGTAAGCAAAGGCCACTTTTGACCACCCTAGCACTCTCTTGGGATTTTGAGATTGCTTCGCTATGCTCGCAATGACAAGCCCCCATTAGATCCTTCGCTTGCGCGTGGGGGATGCCAGTGGGAGTCGGCGAAGCTTGTTTTGCGCTAAAGCATATCACAAATTCCAATAGGGCTTATATCACTGCGGAGTTTTTTAACACACCCCGCCACCCCTGCATAGTATGTAGTATAATACACCCTAAGGAGGAATTGTATGAAGAACTATTACGACTACGGCTGCGGCAAAGGCGAATACGGCAAGAGCGAGAGCGCTTTTGAAGCTAAGAACCGTCACGGCTACGAGGAGTGGTCCGAAAGGGATCATCACGAGGAGCGCAGGGATTGCCATTGCGCTAAGGTTTACACCATGAACAAGCACGACGACTGCGAGAGGGACTACGACCGCGAGGATAAGTGCGAGTGCAGAAAGCACGACCGCGAATACGAGGGCAAGTGCGAGTGTAAGCACGACCGTGAGGACAAAAAGCATTACCACGAGTGCGAGAAAAACGAACACGAGTGCGAATGCTTTTTGGTTAAGGTTTGCGTTCCGCCCTTTCCCTTCAGATGCAAAAAGTAGCAATTAGCCGTCGCTGATAGCAGTAAAAAACGGACGTATATTTTGTACGTCCGTTTTTGTTGCTGTCTTTACATAAAACCGTGCAAACGTATTGCCGTTTTGCTACATTGTGGATTTGTAGTTGTCGATGTTTTGATCGGTGTTGTAGGTGGGGTCGCCGGGGTGGATTCCGCACAAGCCCTGTACGGCGTGGTATGCCTCGGCGTGGAGCTTGTCGATAGCCTCGTTTTGCGGTAGGGTCTTATCGGGATAAAGCGGCTCGCCGACGGTAAGGGTAACAAGCGGCTTTTTGCTTATCAGCTTACGCAAGCCCTTAGGCGGTCTGAACGAAAACCCCATGGGAATAACGGGACGGTTGAATCTTACCGCATACTTAAACACCGCCTTTTTGAAGGGGCGAACGTCGGGGTAGTAAAACCACATCGATCCCTCGGGAAAAAAGTGCAGCCAGTTTTTGTCCTTTAGTACGTCACCGATTGCCATCTGGAACTTCGCCATTGCACGCATATTGTCGGTTGGAATGGGGATTCCGCCCACCCAGCGAATAAGCGGGCCGTTGGGCCCCTCGAAGTTTGTTTTCCAGCCCGGGTGATATTGTAATCTTGGACGAATTGCCTTTAGCACGCAAATATAGTCCCACATAAACACGTGGTTGGCGATTGTAATTGCTCCGTCCTTGAACTCTTTTTTGTGCTTAGCAATATTTTTTCTGCCCTTTATTCTTACTCCGTGCCTTATTGTGCAAACGAGAAAAACAACAAGGTTGAGCAAAATCCACAGCACGGCGCGCTTAAACTTGTGCCAAAAGCCGCGCGGATAGTACGGATAATTCTCGTCAAAATGGGTGTCGCGCAAATGCTTAACCGTAATCATATGCTCGTCACTGCGCTCTGGGTATTCGTAATTCAAATTGTGCCTGTAGTACATTAAATCTCCTTTTGATATAAAAACTCGCAAACGTATTGCCATTTTTACATATCGGTATCGAACCTCGGCTTAACCTTGTAAAAGTCAAGTATGGGCAACAGCACAAGAGCAGTAAGTCCTGCCGTAAAGCCGCCGTTGTAAAGCACGAAGCCACCGTGCATGGTTGCGGTCGAGGTGCAGATTACTGCGCTCAAAAAGCCCGCAAGCACACCCACCCTAAAGCCGTACTTGCCCGCAAAGGGGCAAAGACCTGTGGCGAACGCAAGTCCGTTGATATACGCCTGCGAGGACAGCGTCCACGGAATTTGGAGCTTTGCAATTGCGCAAATGGCACACACCAAGCCAAAAAGGGTGGCATATCCCACCACTATGGGGAACACGGTGCGCGGCTGTTGACCGTCTGCGGCAAAGGTAAGGGCGGCAAAAACGACACCCGTTGTTGCGCCGGTAAAGCCAACACCCTTTGGGAGTGCCGAAAAAATCTCGGGCAAAATAAAAACGATATTAAGGTACGCCATAATGCACAAGCCGTAGATGCCAATATTCACGAGGCAAAGCGGCATCTTGAATTTGTCTATAAAGTCCACGCCGTAGCCGGTGCATTTCCACAGCTTGCCGTAGCCGTGAAACGAACGACCGTTAAGGAAAAATCCTACCGTCAACGTCGAAACAAAAATCACGGCAAGAAAAATATTGATAAAGCCGCGATAGGCGTAACGAAGCGCATAGTACGCCTCGTTCTCCACCGTAACGGTGGTCGAGCTTTCCAGTCCCAAGTTTTCAAAAAGAAAAGCGTTGAGGAAAATTCCCAAAATACCGATTGCAAGTCCTGCCTTGTACATATTAAAGCCGCGGTGCATTGCCGTCGTACCAGGAAGCAAAGCAGGAACGACAAAGCCCGAAGCAAGTCCCAAAAGCACGGCGAGGATTATACCAAGCACGGTAACCTGCGGATTGCCGGTAGAAAACATTTCGCCCAGCGTATATCTGAACAAAAATTCGCTGATAAAGGGCGCCAGCGCAGTCGAGAAAAATGCAATATGTACGTTCTCGCTGATGTGACGCTTTGTCACGAGGCAATATACCACCACGCCCAGAATGGACGGCCACATATTAAGAAAGTTAAGTCCGTAAAAGCAATGCGCCACAACCAGCATATAGCCCGCAAACGTGGTCGCATTAGCCTTTGTGTGGCTGATTATTATTATAAGGTTGCACGACAGTCCGCAAATCGCCACGTTGAACAGCGTTGCGGCAAGTCCGCCAAGCGCATAATAGTCGGTTACAAGCTTGGACGGCGAGGTGAATATTCGCATTAGATTTGCCAAAAACGCCGTTTCGTGCGTAATCAATGCCGCAACAAGCCCGGCAATCAAAAACGCTACCGACAAAAACAGCGTGTACAAAATTATTATCCTATAATTGCGCTTTTGCTCATGCTCGTGCAACACCGTTTGCATCGGCGGCACGTGAGTTATATGTGTCATGTGCTCCATAACGTCCCCTCTCAGTTATGCTATTATAGCACAATATTCTACGTTTTGCAACCGTAAGCAACCCCTTGCCGCCCTTGTCCGCAAAGTTTCACTCCCGCCCCACTTTCATCCTAAGCGTAGTCGAATCCGTAGGGCGATGCGTTGCATCCGATCTCGCGGGGAAGCATAGCTTCTTTTTGGGCGCAGCAGGAGTGGGTATGGTAAACAAGCCACTCTTGCGCAAAAACTAATAAAAAAACAACCTTACAGAGGCTCCCTAGAGCATAAGGGAGCTGAGTGCGTAGCCGACTACGGGATTGTCTTGTAGTAATTAAGACAACACGGAACCGCCCCCACTAGATCCTTCGCTTGCGCGTGCGGGATGACAGTGGGGCAGGCACAGCCTGTTTGTGGGCGCGATTGTGTCTTTACGCTGAGCAATCCAATTCCGCGCAGAAACTAAAAATTTCAACCTTATAATAGCTCCATCTGACGAGGGAGCTGCCATGGCGTTAAGCGAGACTGAGGAAGAGACCCATCTTTGACATTGCGCAACCACGAAAGCCCTTTTGCCCCACGTGTCATCCTAGAGCGAAGCGAAGGATCTAGTGGGGCAAGCACAGCCTGTTTGTGGGCGCGGCGGGCGTGGGTCTGCTAAATATGCCTATCTTGCACCGAAACATAATTCTAAATATCGCTATATATAATCCTCAGGATTTATAACGCGAATATCACACCCCGCCCGCGAGGCAAATTTTATCGTCTTTCCCGTTCCACTGGGTCTACCGTTGTAACAAGCGATAACCACCCTTGAATGCTCTACCATATATTTATTTCTTTCGTGCATACACGTTGGCGTATAACCTTGCGATAGAACTATCACCTCATCACATTTTTTTAGAATTTTGCAGTATCTTTTTTGTTGCTCGTTAGTCCACTTTAATTCCTGCCCTTTGCAAGGAACGACTGCTATGATTTTGATCCACTTATTCTTTTTTCGTAAATCAATAAGCACCTCGGCACCTATCATATCAAACCCCTCCGCCATGCCCGTCAAAAAACAATTTATGCCACGTGCCATCACATCACAGAAAATCTCGCGTACATCTTTTTTGAATTTTAAGCAGCTATCAAAATCTTCATTATAACCCCACGGTAAATATTTTGGTCTATGTCCCGTAAGGCAGGCTGTTTTTTCTCTTTCCATAATTCTCACCTCGCTGACCTTATTATAGGACACTAATTAGGCAGTTGCAAGCAATATGGCATCATATTAGGCAATAATATTATGGAAATAATACTTTTTGTCGGGAAAATTGTGCTTATGATGGATTTTATAGATTTTGTTTTGAATATTTTGGAAGAGCAAGGTAAAACAACGCAAAGCTTGTTTGATGAAATCATTTCGGAGAACACCTTTTATAAATACAGACACAGGTATCCCAGCCTGCCGACTCTTATTAAACTTGCCAATTACCTTGAGGTAAGCATTGATTATTTGCTTGAAAGAAGCGACGATAACCGCTTCAAGCCGTATACGATAGACAGCCAAGCATTTTATAGTAATTTGCTTGCGCTTATGCGCGCCAAGAAAATATCGGGCAGAAAGCTTTGTAAGGAGCTAAGCCTCGCAAGAATAAGCTTAAGCAGATGGAAAAACGGAACCCTGCCCAGCCTTCAAAAGCTAATTGAAATCGCCGATTATTTTGGTTGCACCATCGACGATTTGCTTTTTGAATAAGACCTTCCCCCCCTAAAAAATATGTGCCGAAAAAACGGTGACCCCAAAAGACAAAGACCAATAAAAACCAAAAATAGCACCCACGTGGTGCTGTTTTTTTGTCCATATCATAAACGACAGGAACATTTCTTTTTTATCTTTCAAATTTTATCCGTCCGCATCTCGCATCGACCGCCTCTGCCAATCTTAACCCTTACAAACTTAAAAAAGGGGGGCGTTAATTGAGTCTTCTTGAATATTACAATTCTTTTCAATATATTATTCTTCTTGAAATAGCTCCTCCATTGTTACCCCAAGAATCTTTGAAATAATGAATATGTTAAAAATTAAAATTTAATTTTTACAAGATTTAATGCGGCGAAAGATATTGTTTTTTTATAAATTTGTGTTATAATTTAGTCATATATAAAATATATAGTAGACGGAAAAGGTCAAGTCACAACAAGACGGGGTGCAGTACGTGGAAAATTGCAAGGCAAAAGCCGCAAGCTTGCGCGGAAAAATAGCAAGCCTAATTGGTATTATTGCAAACGTTTTGCTTGCAACGACGAAAATCGTGGTTGGAAGCCTTTTTGGGTTGATTTCGGTAGTGGCAGACGGGCTGAACAATCTTACCGATTGCGGAAGCTCGGTTGTGTCGCTAATCTCGTTTAAGCTTTCGTCAAAGCCGCCCGACAAGGAGCATCCCTTTGGTCACGAAAGAATTGAATACATATGCTCGTTGTCCGTTGCCTTTTTGATTTTGTTTGTGGCGGTCAACACCGTGCGCGAATCTATTGAAAAAATTATAAACCCCACGGGAGTGGTGTTTTCGTATTGGATAATTGCCGTCCTTGCCGCCTCTATCTTAGTAAAATTTTCGCTGTTTTTGTATTACCGAATAACGGCTCGCAAAATCAATTCTACCATACTCTCTGCCACCGCAATCGACTGTCTTACCGACAGCATTTCTACCCTCGTAACACTTGCCTGCTTTATAATCAGCGCGGCCACGGGCTATAACGCAGACGGCTACGTTGGCATAATCGTTGCGCTGTTTATTGCGTGGTCGGCTATCGTTATTTTGCGCGGAGCGTTTTCTAACCTTATAGGAAAGGCACCCGACAAGCAAATGATAAAGGACATAAGGAACAGAATTCTCGCATACGATGGTGTACTTTCGGTACACGACCTATGCGTTTACTGCTACGGCGCAAACAAGTTTTTTGCAAGCGTGCATATCGAGGTAGCGGCAAGCGTGGACGTTTTGGTTTCGCACGAGCTTATAGACGAGATCGAAAGAGATTTTGCCGAAAACACCTCCATCGTGCTTACCGGTCACCTTGACCCCGTCGAGGTTGACAATCCCGAGGTGAACGAGCTTAAGTGCGCCGTACAAAAAATCGTTGGGGATATAGACACCAGATTCTCCATTCACGATTTTAGAGTGGTAAGGGGCGAAAATCACACCAACGTCCTTTTTGACATTGCTATCCCCTACGAAGCCGACCTATCTAAGGAAGAAATTAAGGAGCGAATCGAAGCCGCAGTAAGCGCGATTGATAAAAAATACAGATTGATTATTACCGTAGAGTACGACGGCTTTTCGCATTAGCCTTTTGAACTTTACCCGTATATAACAACAACCAAAGCGGCAAAAAAATAACGCAAAAAAGCGGCGAGGACAAAATCCGCGCCGCCACTAAAGTGCATTAATATTACCGTTATCCGTAGCTTATTTTGCCGCCTTTGATTAGAAAACGGCTATACGGTGACGGTTTTTTGTACTTAGCCGTTATGCTCTTTGTCTGCGTATATCTCAACGCACAGATGCTTTTGCCCACATTTCGGGCAGGTCAGACGGCGCATTTTGGGCGTGTGGTATGCCCAGAACGCTTCCTTTAATTTAGGCCTAAACACCTCGTGACATTCGGGGCAGACGTACGCAACGTGCCTGAAGTAATAGATAGATACAGCTATTCCCCACGGTATGGCAACGGCAGCCCATATCACGAACAGCCACCAAAGTCCGTTTGTGATCCACAGGACTATGGACGTCCACTGCAATGCGGTAACGGGAATACCCGTAAACACCATAGTAAGACGCATTTTTTTGAGTTTATCCTTGTTTTTCATAACGCGTGCTATATCACCGATAGATTCAACCGAGAAATTCCTAACCTCTTTTAGCTCGCTCTTAATGCCCTCAATAAGCTCAAGCTTTGCTTGGGTCTTAGACAGCTCCTCACGCAAAACGCTTTCCTGCTCTTCGAGCAAAAGCGAAATTATGCTTTCGGGCTTTTTTTCGGCAAGCAAAGCAGCGATGCTGCTGATTGGAAGTCCGGCTTCGCGCAGAAAGCAAATGATGCGCATACGCCTAAGGTCGTCCTCGCTATACAGTCTGCGACCGCCCTCAGTCAGGTCGCTGGGTGCAAGGATTCCTCTGTCGTCGTAATATTGAACGGTTCGCACCGATACGCCGCACAGCCTTGCGATTTCTCCGGTCGTGTATTTTGACATAGCTTTCACCTCCTTGATGACTACTATATAGCATTACCCGGCGTAACGAGCAATACCTCACGCAAGGTGATTTTTTATAAATTTCTGTAATTTTTTACACTATTTTGTACTTTTATGTGCAATGCCGTTGTTTCTCGCAAAAAAGTCCTATTTTTAGGCTTTGCTACAGAGCCAGCTATTACTGCCTTTTCATCTGTCGCAAAAAGAGCAACACCGCCGCAACGAGCGCGATGGTCGCGTACCCAAGCACCCACCATAAATGTGGAATCGCCGCCAAAAAATTACCTACAACCACGGCTCGCTCCATCTCCACGGCGTGAACGAACGGCAAGGCGTACGCAATATCCTTAAACGCGCCGCCTACAAGCTGAAGGTCGAACCACGTCCCCGATAGCCACGCCGAAAGATTGGTAAGCAGTGCGCCGCAAATTCCTCCCACCTGCTTGTCGTTTAGCACGCTGCCAAAAAGCAGTCCAAGAGCAACAAAGAAAACGGCAATCGGTACGGTAAACGCAATAGCGTACAAAAGATTTACCGACAATTTTAGCCCGAGAATAATTGCAACGGCATAGCATATCACGCTTTGCGCAATCGCAATCGGAAGCATGGGCAACGTGTATCCGAGAATAAAGTCTATGGGTCTAAGCGGCGTCGTGTACAGCCTTTGAAGCAACGAGCTTTGCCTATCCTTAGATATAATGGTGGCGGAAAACAGCGTCATAAACGAGCCTCCAAAAACCGCAATACCCGGGGCAAGACGCTCTATCTCAAAAAGGCTGACGGGTATGCTTGCCTGAATTGCACTAAGCAACAAAATAAGCACCACGGGAAAGCCGATTCCAAAGCACAAATTAAGCGGATCGCGAAGAATTTCTTTAGCGTTACGATTGGCAAAGGTCAGCATTTTCATTTTACACCCCCCTTTACGATTGTCACGAAGGCTTGCTCTAAGCTCTCTGCGTGAGCGGCGTCCTTAATTTCCTGCGCCGCGCCGACAACAAGAAGCTTGCCCTCGCCCATAATACCGATTCGGTCGGCAAGCGCCTCGGCTTCTTCCATATAGTGAGTTGTCAAAATTATGGTAATCTTGCCCTTTAGCGAACGAACAATATCCCACAGCTCGCTTCGCGCAAGCACGTCCAGCCCAAGAGTAGGCTCGTCAAGAAAAAGTATCTTCGGCTCGCTGATAAGCGCCATTGCAATACTTAGTCTGCGCTTATAGCCGCCCGAAAGCTTACCCGCCTTACGGTTTATCACGCCCTCAAGCCCCAGACTGTTTGTAAGCTCCTTAATCTTGGCATTCTGCTTGTCGCCACCTATGCCGTGAACTCCGCACATAAGCCGCAGGTTTTCTTGCACGGTAAGCGCAGGCGCGACAGCCGTTTCCTGCGGGGATACCGCAATCAGCGATTTGACCGATGCGGCTTGCTTGCTTACGCTGTAGCCCATCAAAAATGCGTCACCGCTTGTGGGCGCGGTTAGGCACGAAAGCATTTTGATGGTGGTGGTCTTGCCTGCCCCGTTTACGCCCAGCAAGGCAAACAGCTCACCGCCAAAAACGGTAAGGCAAAGACCGTCAACTGCGACTACGTCCTTGTATTTTTTGGTAAGATTTTCAATTTTTATCGCTTCCATATTCTACTCCACAGCATACTGCTTTTTTAGCCCTTGGTACGCATCCGTAAGCATTTTGCTAACAAGCTCCCAATCAAGATCGAGATAGCCGGTAGCAAACATGGTGGCAACGCCGTGAACGTACGCCCACATTTCGAGGTGAAAAAGCTTTGTGTCGTTACCCACAAGCCCCGTATTATTATGCACAAAATTCTCCATTTGATTAGTTAGCTCGGTTTCCTCGGGTATTACCTCGGCAGAACGGTCGCGCATATAAAGAAGCCTAAAAAGCTCCTTTTCCTCTTTGGCAAAACGAATATACGCCATACCGTTTGCCTTATACGGCGGGTAAACCCCACTTTGCACCTCGCGCTTTAAATACTCGGCGCAAAGCGATTCCGCACGGTCAATCACGGCACGTCGAAGCTCGTCCATAGTAGCAAAGTTAGAAAATATCGGCTGCGTCGAACAGCTTAAGGCGGCGGCTATTGCCCTTGCGTTGATGGCTTGCTCGCCGCTTACTCTTACAAGCGCGGTGGCAGTTTTTATAATATCTTCTTTTGTTATTTTTACTCTCGGCGGCATAACTCTCCTCCACAATATAACTATTGTTATATATCGTATGATATTTTATCATATCCTTGCCGCGCTGTCAATAGGTTTATAAAAAGTTTTTACGATTTTTTATTATAAGCGCAAAAAAGCCATCACGCTAATGCGTAATGACCTTTGATTTTATATTTAGCTTTATTTGTTAGCAAAACAATAATGCGGCGATTAGGCTGAGCATTGAGGTGAACAGAAAAAGCACGCCGAGATTTGCAATCATATTTGATATGAACGGCTTGTGCGGCTGTTTGCTGTACTGTCGCGAAAAACCGTTTGCGCCAAAGAAATGATAGAAGAAAAATGCAAATACAAGTATGACTGCGGCAAGCAAAAATGTGATAAGCGATAGCCACATTAGACCCGACTTAGTAATAATCATTTACTTTACCTCCACGTCCAACACCTTTACTCTAAAAAGCAAGAAATGCTCGCGGCTGTCGGGATAGATCCGGTACAGCACGGGGCAGGTGTCGAACATTTTTTGTTGCAGCTCCTCGTCCTTACACTCCGCAGCTACGCCTGTGATACGAATCCACTCGCGACTGCCTTCCTTTTTTGCAACGATTTGCATATTGCCGCTGATGCGAAGCTGCTTATGTGTTTGACCCATATCGTTGGTTGCGATAAAAAGGTCGCCGTCCTCCTCCATCACCGCACCAAAAGGTCTGCCGGCAGGAAAATCACCGTTGTTAGTCAAAACGAAAAACGCTCCGCACTCACGCAAAAATTCATAAGCCTTACTCATAATTGTTTACCTCTTTTTGTAAAATTACACCATATTGCCGATACGTATCGGCGTTTTACTGCTATTGCTCGGCTTCCTCTTGTGTTTGCTGTTGCTCCTTATTAAGCCAGCCACGCTTACGCATAACCGCAATTACGCCGTAGCTGATGCCGTAGATGATGTTTACCATAGCAAAAATTGCAATCGGCACAAGGAATAAAAGCGCAATCGGGGGCAAGCCGATTCCAAACGGATCACTTTCCAAGAAGAACCAGTTGTAGCCAAGCAGGGTATTGCCAAGCTTTGCCCACAATGCGATACCCACAAGAACGACAGCCGCCTTCCAAACATTTTTATACTCAAGCTTGGTTTTGCCAAACGCAACGGTAAGGAAGCCCCAAGCAAATTCCACGCCGTGGAAGAACATAGTTTGTACGGTACGGTAGCACCACGGCTCGCCGCCCACGCCCGTGCTGGGGTACGTAAGATACATAAGGGGCGCAACAATAGCAAGTGCGGCGATAGGCTCGATAAAACGGTGGAACTTTTTGTTGAACTGCACAAAAGCGATTATGGGACAGAGCACGGTGCAGATATGGAACGGAAGCTTATCCATATTAAGCCCTGCCGCCTCGTACGCGCCGTCCACGCAATCGGCGTACACAAAGTCATGCACGAAGAAGTCGGCAACATACGAAATTACAAGTAGGTAACCGAGAATTCTAAGCGTTTTTTCCTTTACGGACATATCCTTGCTTCGCATAAGGATTGCCGCAGAAATCGCGCCGCCGAAGATTATAAGTATATACAAAATGTGCCAGATGTTAAATGACTCGATAGTCACCCCTGCGCCAAACGGCGTATCGCTAAAAAGCCTAAAAAACAGTTCTCTCATATTTATCTCCCTTTTATTTATCCTTAGCTACTGCCTGCGTAGCCGCAAAAATTATCTCTTTTTGAGTCCAAGCTCTTCCACTTTTATTTTAAGCTTGCTGTACCAGCGCTCCTCTTTGGGGAGGCGAAGCTCGTAAAGCGCAGTGACGGAAAACAGCAGCACTATTGCCGCAATACCCATAACCAGCGGATTGAGCCACGGCATGGTTGCAAACGGGCTTTCTTGCAAATACATAGAATTGACAGGCTCAAGACCGCAAAGAGCAAAGATTCCGTTTACGATCGCTCCGTCCAAAAGGAAGAACAGCATGCCTGCCGCGCCGCTAAGCACGTTGAATACGCGCACCCTCATATACTTGCCTACACCCATATATATACAGCCGAAAATCATGGTCGAGTGGCTGACAAGCCCTTTTAGAACGTCGTAGTCGGCAAGCGTGGGATTTGAGTCGAAGTTGGTGTTGAATATGATTCCGATACTGCCGCATACTATTCCGCCCCAAAACACGAACTCGGACAAGATTTCGTAAAACGTTCCCTCTTTTTTGGGCAAAAAAGCGGCAAGCACGAGTAGCCACATCATTACGTTGCACGGGTGAACCAAAAACAAATGGTTGTTTTCGACTTCTGCCGTGCCCGTGGTAAGATAGTCCACCCACAGATTGCTGTAATGGATGATTACGGTAACGACCGCCGCCGCCTTTAGAATTTTGTCCTTGGTGGATTGCCGACGCACCTTGTAAGCGGCAAGAACAAGTAGCCCTGCCGTAATAGCCGCGGAAATTATCATATATAAAATATGCACGGTATTAAACATTATGCTATTCTCCCATCTATCTATATGTCAAATCTCGTCAAAATTCGACACCGCAAACTTATTATAGCACTCTGCAAATAAAATTGCAAGCAGGCATAGCCTGTTTTTGGGCGGAAGCATAGCTTCTTTTTGGGTGCAAACTGCTTTTACTGCTAATTCCGCCTATCTTGCGCATTAGCTTTTTTCCAACACCTCCCCGACCTTATTCATTTCGCCATAGGCGAAAACGCGTTGCGGGGGACGGACACAGCCTCGTCGCAACTCTCCCTCTTTTGCCGCCTTTGCTAAAAAGCAAAGGCTTGCATTTTTGGTCGGTTGCTCCTCTTCCCACAAAAAGTCAAGCTTTTTGTGGGAGCCCTATTTTTGTCCCCAGCGCTTTTTTTGCGCACTTTTTTAGCGCATAAAAAAGTACAACAATCAAAAATTGATTTTGGGCGCGATTAAGGTTTACTATGCTAAATATACTATCGTTGCGCAACTACTCATCCTTTTATCACCCAATAGCTCCTTCGCTACGCCCTAAGATGACAGTAGCAGAGGGGTACAGGCACCGCCTGTTTTTACGCGCCGCAGGCACATCCAATCTTTATTTATTCTTTCTTTTCATTATCCTAAGTGCGTTGCATACGGCAAGGACGGTTACGCCCACGTCGCCAAACACCGCCGCCCACATTCCCGCGATACCGAACGCGCCTAAAATAAGAATAGCCGCCTTGACGCCGAGCGCAAAAATTATGTTTTGTCTTACTATGCGATTGGTGCGTTTGGCTATGTCTATAACCCCGGGTAGTGCGGACGGCTCGTCGCTCATAAGCACGACGTCTGCCGCCTCGATTGCCGCATCCGAGCCAAGACCGCCCATTGCAACGCCAACGTCCGCGCGGGCAAGCACGGGCGCATCGTTGATTCCGTCACCCACGAAAGCCACCTTACCTTCGCTTGAAATTTGCTCAAGCAGCTCCACCTTTTGATGGGGCAAAAGCTCGGCATAAAGCTCGTCTATACCCAGCTGACGGCTCACCTCTTTAGCGATACCACGCTCGTCACCCGTAAGCATAACCGTTTTTGCTACGCCCTGCTTTTTGAGGCTGTCTATTGCCGATTTGCTGTCCGCCTTTACCGTATCAGACAGCAAAATGCACCCTACGTACGTGCGATTTTTGGTCACGTAGACCTTTGTACCCGGCTTGTCGCACGGCTCAAATTCTACGCCATACTCTCGCATAAGCGCGGCATTACCCACCAAAATTTCGTCGCCCTGAGATATAACCCTTACGCCTTTACCAGAGATTTCCTCGCTAAAGGAAACGTCGCTTTTATCTATAACCAAGCCGCAGCTATCCACTATTGACCTTGCAATCGGATGAGTTGAATAGCACTCCGCCGTAGCGGCAAGTCTAAGCAATTCGCTTTGGCTTATTCCCATCGGCAAGGCTTGGCTGACCTCAATCTGACCCTTTGTAAGCGTGCCTGTTTTGTCGAAAATCACAGTATCCACCTTGGCAAGCACGTCGAGATAGTTACCGCCCTTAACCAGCACGCCCCGCCTTGAAGCCGCCCCGATTCCGCCAAAGTAGGTTAGCGGAACGGACACCACCAAGGCGCACGGACAGGACACCACGAGGAATACAAGTGCTCGGTGCAGCCACTCCGCCCAGCCGCCAACAATAAGCGACGGAACTACCGCAAGCAAGGCGGCAAGCACCACCACGGCAGGGGTGTAGTATCTTGCAAACGCCGTAATGAAATTTTCGGCAGGTGCTTTTTTGCTTGAAGCGTTCTCCACAAGGTCGATAATCTTTGATGCGGTGCTTTCCTTAGCGCGCCTTGTTACCTCTACGGTAAGCACTCCGCCGCAGTTTACACAGCCGCTAAGCACCTCGTCACCCTCACCGATGCTTCGCAAAACAGACTCGCCGGTAAGCGCGCTTGTATCAAGACTGGACGAGCCGCTTTTTACCACGCCGTCAAGAGCGACCTTCTCGCCGGGCTTTATCACTATAACCTCGCCCACCTCGACCTCGTCAGGTGACACGGTAAGCTGTTCGTCACGAATGACGGTGACATGGTCAGGTCTTAGCGCCATAAGACCGGCAATGCTTTTTCGAGAGCGTGCCACCGCCGCCGCTTGGAAAAACTCGCCTATCTGATAGAACAGCATAACGGCAACCGCCTCGGGGTACTCGCCGATTAATATCGCACCCACGGTGGAAAGCGCCATCAAAAAATGCTCGTCGGTAGCTCTGCCGCGCACTATGTTTTTCATCGCCTTAAAAAGCACGTCAAAGCCAACTGCGAGGTATGCACACGCAAAAACGGATAGACGAATCCACGCTTTTATGGTTGTCGCGCCAAGAATCAGCCCTGTCGCAAACAAAACCGAGCCTATAATAATACGAATAAGCATTACCTTGTCAAACGAGGTTTGCGGCGCAACTACTCCGTTTTGTTCTAAAACCTCAACACCGTCCTCGTATTTTTTGACAATTGCCGTTACTTTTTTAGCAAGCGCGCGCACCTCGCCGCTTACCGTCAGGGTTTGCTTTATAAGGTTTATCGAGGCTGACTCAACGCCCGCAAGTGCCGCCACGTCACGTTCGATTTTTGCCGCGCAATGAGCGCAATTCAGACCCTTTAGCACAAAAATATTTTGGCTCATAAAAACAGCTCCAGCAGCTCGTGCATTTCGTCCACCTCGCTTGTGTCGCCGCCCTTTACGGCGTCCTTTACGCACGTATCAAGGTGGTTGCTTAGTATCAGCTTGCTCGCCGACCGTATAGAACGCTCGACCGCAAGAAGCTGAGTTACAAGGTCGACGCAGCTCCTGCCCTCGTCAAGCATTTTGCGTATTGCCTTAATGTGACCCTCTACCGTGGCAAGACGGTTGTTTGCCATCTTTAGAACGGCTTTTTTGTGTTGCTCGCTTTCGGCACTGTGCTCCTCACCCGTGCAGGTATGTAATCTCGTGCTCTCGCTCATATTGCCTTCTCCTTTGGTATGGTTTGTTTGATATCCCCCACCCCCCCGTGGGGGGGGGTGCAATAGTATATTAGCACGAATTTTGTAATATGTCAACCAAGCAGAGCTTCTTTTTGGGCGCAGGCAAAGCCTGTTTTTGGACGCGATTGTGCTTATTACGCTAAACGCACCAATTCCGCGCTGCAACAAGCGAAGATTGGTTATGCCCCACAGATCCTTCGCTTGCGCGTGGGGGATGACAGTGGGGCGCGATTGAGGTTATCCGCTAAATAAACAGATTCCGCGCTGCAACAAGCAAAGCTTGACCTTGCAATTTATTGAAAATTTTTGCATATTCGTCAAGTTTTTTCTTATTGGCACGTCATTTATATTGACTTTATTGGGCAAACGAGCTACAATAGTACTGAAAATTTTTGCATATACACGCAAAAAAATCTTATTAGGTGCATCATGGAAATCAAAAGAGACGTTTATTTACAAAAACTAATAGATAGAATGCACAACGGTTTGGTAAAGGTAATAACCGGAATTCGCCGTTGCGGTAAATCTTACCTACTGTTTGAGCTTTTTTACAATTATTTAAAAAAGCAAGGCGTTGACGATAATCATATAATAACGCTTGCCTTGGACGATAGGAAAAACAAAAAATATCGAGATCCCGATGCGTTATGCGATTACGTTCATTCACAAGTCGTTGATGGCAAGCAGTACTATATTCTTCTCGATGAAGTTCAGTTTGTAGCCGAGTTTGAAGACGTTTTGAATAGTTTTTTGCATATTAAAAATACTGACACCTACGTTACGGGCAGTAACGCTAAATTTTTATCCAAGGATATAATTACCGAATTCCGTGGCAGAGGCGATGAAGTTCACATTAGTCCTCTTTCATTTAAGGAGTTCTATTCGGTGTACGGTGGCACCAAAGAGGATGCGTGGAAACAATATTGTATTTATGGA
Source organism: Clostridia bacterium (assembly GCA_017500845.1). Classification (GTDB taxonomy): domain Bacteria; phylum Bacillota; class Clostridia; order Christensenellales; family Pumilibacteraceae; genus CAG-552. The sequence continues at coordinate 9,053 of JAFVXY010000012.1, read as the reverse complement.
GGGCTTCCCAAAGCTTTGGAATATAAAACCGATGAGGATAAGGTGGCTTATCTGAAAAATATTTTTGCCGAAACCTATCTGACGGACATCAAGGAGCGACACAAAGTCCGCAACGATGCTGAGCTTGCCGAGCTTTTAGACATTCTTTCTTCTTCGATTGGTTCGCTCACTAACCCGAAAAAATTATCTAATACCTTTAAGAGCGTGAAGCAAGTTTCTATTCACCCTGATACGCTTAACAATTATTTAGAGCATTTGGTTGATGCATATTTAATATCACAGTCCAAACGATATGATATTAGGGGCAAAAAGTATATCAATACGCCGTCTAAGTATTACTTTACCGATATAGGGCTAAGAAATGCGCGACTCAACTTTCGTCAAATTGAAGAAACCCATATTATGGAAAATATTATCTATAACGAACTAAAAATTAGGGGCTTTAACGTTGACGTAGGCGTTGTAGAATACAGCAAAAGCGAAAGCGGAAAATCTGTTAGAGTGCAAGCAGAAGTAGATTTTGTTTGCAACAAGGCTGACAGACGTTATTATATTCAATCGGCATTAGCTGTCCCCGATAAAGAAAAAATGCTACAAGAGCAAAATTCTCTAACAAGAATCGGCGATTCCTTTAAAAAAATTATTATAGTTAAAGATATAATAAAATCGTACTATAACGAAGACGGTATTTTGATTCTGAGCCTATTCGATTTTTTACTTAACGACAATTGTTTTGAAATCTGATATACGCAAGACGCAGGCACAGCCTCTTTTTGGGCAAAATCGAAGATTTGCTTTGGGCGCAATTGTGCATATTACGCTAAAAAACCAATTCCGCGCTGCAACAAGCGAAGATTGGTTATGCCCCACAGATCCTTCGCTTCGCTCTAGGATGACAGTGGGGCGCGATTGAGGTTATCCGCTAAACAAGCCTACCTTGCTCTTTCCGCAAGATAGGCTTGTGTTCTTTGACTAAAAAGTATAGGTACGTATACTCGTTTATTTTACGTCTGTTGCAGTTGCGATAATGGCTGACGCTACCCTTAGTCCGTCAACAGCGGCGCTGGTGATTCCGCCTGCGTACCCTGCGCCCTCACCTGCAGGGTACAATCCCGAATAGCTAAGCGACTGCATATTCTCTCCGCGAATTATACGAATCGGCGAAGAGGTTCGCGTTTCTACCGCCGTAAGAATAGCGTCGGGATGTGCAAAGCCCTTAAGGCGACGGTCCATATCCACAACCGCCGCACGCAAGGTGTCCGAAAGCTCCTCGCCCAAAACATCCTCCATCTTGCAAAAGGAATAGCCCATCGGATAGGTAGGAGTAACTTCGCCCAATCTAACGCTCTTTTTTCTACCAAGAAAATCCTCCATTCGCGCAAGCGGCGCGGCAAAATTTCCACCGCCCACCGTAAACGCACGCTCCTCCAATCTTTCTTGGTAATTAAGCCCGGCGAAAACCCCCTCGCCGTAATCACGAGCCGATACCTGAGCAACAAGCGCAGCGTTGGCGTTTTTGCCGTCACGGGCATAATTGCTCATTCCGTTAACCACCAATCTGCCACTCTCGGACGATGCGGCAACAACCTCACCACCCGGGCACATACAAAAGGAATACACGCCTCTGTCGCCAACCTTTGCCGTCAATTTATAGTCGGCAGGAGGAAGAAGCTTGTGTGATGCTCCGTACTGAGCCCTACCTATGCTATCCTGCAAATGCTCCACTCTAAGCCCAACGGCAAAGGGTTTTTGCTCCATTATGCAACCCTTTTGGCACAGCTTGCGAAAGGTATCTCTCGCACTATGCCCAATTGCAAGCACCAATGCGGATACGTCGTATTTGTTTCCGCCCGCAGTAACCGAAGCTATACAGCCGTTTTTTACCTGAAAATCCGTTACGGCACAGCGGAAAAAGACCTTCCCGCCCAAGCGCTCTATTTCTTGTCTTATTGCTTTTACAACCTTGGGCAGCTTGTCACTGCCGATATGCGGCTTACTTTCCCACAGAATTTCTTGCGGCGCACCGTACTCGACGAAGGTGGCAAGCACCTCCCCTATAAGCGGACTTTTTGTCTGAGTATTAAGCTTTCCGTCCGAAAAGGTGCCCGCGCCACCCTCGCCAAACTGAACGTTGCTTTCGGTATCTAACACCCTTGTTGCAATAAAATTCTGTACCGACCTTTTTCGCGCATCTACGTCGTCACCGCGCTCGAAAACAAGCACGGGGACCCCGCTTTTTGCCAGCCTTAACGCGCAAAAAAGACCGCACGGCCCAGCGCCTACAACGGCAACGGGCGCAGCTTTCCACTCTACACTCGGATAGCTGAGATTATATCGTGGTGCGGCAATTTCGTCTTTTAGATACACCTCGGCAGTGATAACGTAAAAAACGGACGGCTTTTTGCGTGCGTCTATTGATTTTTTCAAAATACGTATTTCGCCTATTTGGTCGGGCGAAAGGTGCAACTCCTTTGCGACAACCGTTTTTATATCACATTCGGGCGGACATACAAGATTAGTAATTTTTTTCATTTTTGTTTCCTTTGCAACAAGCTTTGTGCGACTACCGTTGCCGAAGCAAACGCCCATTGCAAATTGTAGCCGCCACAATCTCCGTCCACGTCCAGCAATTCTCCGCACAGGTACACGCCCGTAGCAAGCTTACTCTCTAAGCTTAAGCAAACCTCTGCGGCAGGTATGCCGCCTTTAGTTACCTGCGACACCCCAAACCCTGCCGTTCCGACAACTGTAAGCGCAAAATTCTTTATTACGTATGCGCATTTTTGTGCAACAAAAGCGTTTGACGGCGCATTTTCGCCAACGTTTATCATGCGTAAAATATTCTTTGCCAGCTGCTTATGCACTACCGAAACGAGCAATTCAAGAGCCGTAAAGCGTTGCGTTCTTGCTTTTTTGACGAGCTGCTCCTCTAACGCTTCTTGCGTAAAATCGGGCAAAAAGTCTATTTTGCACTCGCACGGAAAATTTTGCGACAAGCGTGCGGATAATCTAAAAGCGGCATCTCCACTTATTCCGCTATCCGTAAACAAAACATCTCCCCGCTCGCTTATGTTTGGCTTTTGTAAGCAACAAAGCCTTGCATCAATTCTTACGCCTTTTAGGTTTTTTAGATAAGCCGTGTCGGCTTTAAGCGCAACCAAGGAGGGCATAAGCGCCGTTACGCTGTGCCCGAGCGAACGCATCAGCTCATAGGCTGAGCCGTCGGTACCAAAGCCGTTGCCACTTTTGCCGCCTGTTGCAAAAACTACGTTGCGTGCAAAAAATTCGCCGACCTTTGTTTGCAACACGTATCCGCCCGCGACCTTACATATGGACGACACCTCGGCATTAACTATTTCCTTGACGCCCTGCGATAGATACGCCGTACGAAGCATTTCCAAAACGGAGGACGCTTGACGCGAAAGCGGATAGATTCTTCCCCTCTCGTCAGCTGAAGTCAATATTCCCAAGCCTTGCATTTGCGCCAAAATTTTGTCCTGAGGCGCGTTTTGGAATACCGAAGAAATCAGACTGCCGTCCCCTCGATAGCAAGAAAGCGAAAAATTTTTGTTGCCTACGTTTCCCTGCCCATTGCCGGTAGCGAGCAATTTTTTACCCACACGGTCGTTGCGCTCTAAAATCGCCACCTCGCCACCAAGCTTTTTGCCGAGCATGGCGGCAAGCCACATTCCGCTTGCCCCTCCGCCAATAATAATCACCTTGAATTTATCCATTCGCTTTTCTCACCTCGTCTGCTTCCATTATACCACCTTTATCCGCAAAAATCAAAGGATTTGCTAAAACAAATGACTTTTGTCCCGATAAGCGAATCATTTTGAGGATGATTTTTTGTACGCTTTAACACTCTTTTAACAATAATAAGGTAAAATAATAGATGTGGGTGTATGATTTTTGCAAAAAACGTTTGCTAGCATAATATATTTATGTTATATTACATATGTGTCCAATCTTATTTGTGAGGTAAAATTATGACTCCAAGCATTGTCGAGGTTAAGACGAGATCTCAACTAAAAAAGTGGGTGGAATTCCCCAACGAGCTGTATAAGAATAACGAGTATTACGTTCCGTTTATGTTCGAGGACGAGATGTCCTACTTTACGCCTCAAAAAAATCCAGCCTATTCTTACTGCGAAACCAAGCTGTTTCTTGCCTATCACGGCAAAAAAATCGTGGGCAGAATAGGTGTGCTTATAAACAAGGCTTACAACGAAAAGTGGGACAAACGCGCTATTCGCTTTACGCGCTTCGACTTTATTGACTACTACGACGTGTCGGCGGCATTGTTTGCCGAGGTAACAGGGTGGGCAAAGGAACGCGGTCTTACTCAGGTCAACGGCCCCATCGGCTTCCACGACATGGACCACGAGGGCATGCTTGTCGAGGGCTTCGACCAGCTGAATATGTCCATCACCTTTTACAACCACCCCTACTACCTTGCCCACATGGAAAGGCTGGGGCTACGCAAGGACATCGACTGGGTGGAATATAAGGTATATATGCCAAATAAGCCCAACGAACGCATAGCAAAAATTTCGGACTACGTAATCAAGCGCCACGGCTTTAAGCTTGTAACATACGATAAGCGCAAAGATCTTATCTCCGATGCGCGCGAGGCATTTGACGTAATCGACGAGGCGTTTTCGAAGCTGTACGGCACCGTTCCGCTTACCAAGGAGGTCGTTCAAAAAGCGATTGACGACAACATTTCGATCGTAAATCTCAAATACGTATGCTCGATTAAGGATCGCGACGGCAAGCTCGTTGCCTTTGCGCTGATGGTTCCGTCCATCGCAAAAGCACTGAAAAAATGCAACGGCAAGCTGCTTCCGTTTGGCTTCATTCCCGTCCTTAACGCTATCAACGGCAAGAACGACGTGCTGGAAATGTACTTTGTGGCAGTCAAGCCCGAGTACCAAAAGGCGGGACTCCCCGGCATCATAATGAACGCCTTGGTTACAAGATGTATCGAAAACGGCGTTACGTATTGCGAAACCGGCCCCGAGCTTGAAACTAACACAAACGTTCAAAGCCTTTGGAAGACTTTTAAGGTCGAGCAACACAAGCGCCGCCGTTGCTTTATCGGCGACATCGAGGCTTAGTATGGCAGGGGTTAAAAAAGAATGGCTTCGCGCGGTAAAATTTACCCTTATCTCTATCAGCGCAGGCATTATTCAAATAGGACTGTTCACCCTGCTTTACGAGCTACTTAGCCTCAATTATTGGGTTAGCTACCTTATCAGCCTGCTTGCCTCGGTGCTTTGGAACTTTACCATCAATCGCAAGTACACATTTAGGTCGGCAAACAATATCAAGCTGGCAATGCTGCTTGTTCTGATCTTTTACGCCGTGTTTACACCCGTATCCACAATTCTCGGTGCCCTTGCCGAAGAAAGCGGTATCAATGGGTTTATCGTAGAGGCTGTTACCATGCTTGCCAACTTCGTGCTTGAGTTCTTGTACACTCGCTTCGTCGTGTACCGCGGCTCGTGCGACTCCGCAGTAAGTCAAACACCCAACGGCGACAAGCCCACCATAGACTAAAGTCAAGCGTATACGCAAGCTTAATAAAACAACGCTTGGGGTTATGGGGATAAGATGCGACTAAGCAAGTTCAAGCGGCGTTGGCACCGCCAACGCGTCACATCAGACCAAAAATCGGGAGTCGTAAGATTCCCGATTTTTCTTTATTTTCTTGCAAAATCTCTTGAAATCTCGCGTTTTCGCAATAAATATAATGGGCTCGTTCTTCCCTGCTTCGAGGGTTGAACAAGCCCATTTTTCGCCTTTGACCACATGTTTGACCACTTGCGGAGATTTTTGCTTTATTTTTGGCTGTTTTTCAGTATTTTAAATGCGACAATTGTAGCTCATGATTACCGTCTATTCATTTATTTTAGATTCATTTCAAAATGTTGCATCTGCTTTTGGAAGTAATCCATTTCTCCTTCAAAAAGAGGATTTTCATTTATATCCAATTCGCTATACAAAGCATCCATGTTCATTTTTGAAGAGGATGAATTCATAGAATCAATAATTTTTTGAAGAACTGACTCAAATTTATCTGAATTGTGTTTATGCAGATGCAGTAGTATTTCAAGTTGACGGATAGTCATAACAAAAAATTTTTTATCCTCTTGAAATACATCAAATAAAGAATGTTCAATGATGGCTGTATTCGAAAATTCGTCGTACAATAAAATAATCTTTGCAATTGGCAAATCACCTTTTTTAGAAAATTCTTCAAAACTTCTATTCAATTGTTTGTACGATTCTTCTATGTTTCTCTCGAAAAATTGATTTGCAGAATGAAGATTTGGCACTTGCTGCTTCGCATCAAGCTTTAATAGCGCAGACTTCGCTTCAACGAGCAATCTCAAATCACCAAAATCAAAAAGAAAATCCGCGCCTTTCTCGACTCCTTGTTCTATCACTTGCCACTCATTTGATTTACAGTATTTCGATGCCAAGTCTTTTATATAATCTTCAAAAAGCAATCCGAATTTATTGGGAAATTCTTGTGTTCCTTTCTTTTGATAATAATCTCGCACTACCCAATACAATCCATTACCAATCAGCATAAACACGGCTAACATGCTTGATGCAATATATTTACCACTTCGATCGGTTTTAATGAACGGCTTTGAATATAGAAGTTGTTTACCTAAAGAAGAACCTCTCAAATCAGTATAAGAGCATGAATAGTGTTTTACAAAATTTGTTATATTCTCTTTTGTGAAAACTGTTGCAGTTGTTTTCTTGTAAACGCTCTCGGGCGCAGACAATGGCTCTGGACATTTAGAACAAAGCCAATACACCATCAACATAATAGACAAATAATCTTCTACCGAATACCCAAATACGTTTTCCAACGCAGCTGAAACATCCAAACTGTCTCTATGCTCAAATTTATCAGCTGCTACAAGAATATAGTAGTTCCTATTAAATCTCTCGAAAAAATAATCCAAGTTTTGATACTGAAACTGCTCTGCCGTCATTCCTAAAACGGTCCGAAATACTTCGTTTAAAGATCCGTCTTTTAAGTATTCCAAATCTTTTTGCGCATTTTCGTATCCACGATATAAATTTATAAGTTCTCCGATTGAGCTCTTTTGTTTCGAATCTCTATAATCATTGCTATTTTTGATCGACAAAAATTCAACATTTAGAATGTCCCACGCAGTTAACAACACTTCTTTATTTTTCCAAATTCCAAATTGATTAACTTGAATAGGTAAGTTTTTCATATGTCGTGTTTCGCTTTGAAACATTTGAATAGAGAGTTTGGACAGCTCTAATATCAACTCATCTGTCCTTATTTTTCTTATTTCGGCAATGAAATCCTTCATGATTTTCATAAATCTCCTTCGCCATAGTATAGAAATCAGCAAGACTCATTAAACAAATTTAACATTTATTACATCAAACCCATATAAACATTTAATGCTTCCATGCACAATCGATACAGAAACCATTTCCACCATCTTGGTCATGCCCAAAATAACAGAAGCAATCAGGGCACATGTTGTATTGATCTTTCTCCATTCCAAAATCATCGCTATTCCAATCAAGAGCTTCCGCTTCGTCACTTTCAGCATTACTCCGTCTTGGCAAAAGCGGATACCAATTATCTAATGGATTACCTTCCTTTAACAAATTACCCCACCATAGCACAAGGGGACAAGCGTTGGAAATGTTCATATCAAACGCACAAAATGAACCAAACCAAAACGAAGGCCACAAATTGTATCCTAACGGATACATCTTACTCTCTTTAGATAAACTGCGAATTATTTCTATTCCTTTTACAAGAAACTCAATTTCTACAATTTCGCGATTTTGTGCCGATGAAAAAATACCGTTATCATTCTCCCATGGATATGCTCTATAAGGAATCTTTTCATAATTATCTCCAAGTTGCATCAAAGAAGAATAATAATCAGCGATTTCTTGAATTCCTGACGCTCTTGAGGTCGGCCACAAGCACTTCTTGTATTTTTCATATGTTTCAACGCGTTCACCATTATACTCATATGTTTTCGATACTTTTTTGTTGTTGCACAGCTTTTTATAAGTATGTATTTTGAACTGAATGTTTTGTTCATCAATAATAGAGGTTAATTTGTTTTTTACATACTCCACCCCTTGCGTAGCTCCTACTATATAAAACACATCTAAGGTTGATCCACTAGGTAATAACCATAAGCACTCTTCAATATCTGTTCGAGCTCTTCTACCGGTATATAATCCATCATCAATATAAACATAATGTTTTGTTTCTTCATCCACAGATGTTTTCAAAGGATAATCATATCGATCGTTTACCATGTTAATCAATCGTTCAAGCATTTTTCGCTGACTCAAACCCGTTTCCTGCACTTGAATAAATGAGACCGATTTCAACATTTCAAACTCACTTGAAAATCCATATTTTTTTGTTATGTATGTCAATATGCTATCTAATATATCGTCAATTTTTGAATCACTAAAATACCATTCCTCAAGCACATGTAGCGTTTCAAAAAGTATAATATCCTGAGTCCCTTGAGAAAACTGAGAAACCCATTTTTCAACATGCTCGCTGTCAAGTTGTATGGGCAACTCATCTTTTCTAAAGTTTTGTATTATATTGGCAATTTCTTTGGTTATTTGTTCCCTGTTCACTTTATCTCCTTTCTCTATTTGAGTTTTTCCTTTTCTTTGCTTACTGCGTATTAATTTTGACTTATCTTTCGAAATCATAGTTGCTTGTTAAATAGTCGTGCAAATCATTCCAAAATTCAAGAACAATATTATACTCATTCCAGTTAGAGAATAGCGGTTTAATACCGTTAATCTCTGTCGCTTCATCCAAATCTTCTATATTTTTCAATCTTGCTCTAACACTTTGCTCTACCGCAAGAAACAATTTTCTAGCATCCTGTTCTGCATTGTTATCACGTATTTTTTTATATGTCTTTGCTTTGACCCAGAACAACATGCATTCAATTACGTGAGAAGGAATGTGATATTCACCTTCGTGCTCATCACACACC
>JAFVXY010000011.1 GCA_017500845.1 Clostridia bacterium | reverse complement strand
CGGTCTTGAGGTTATCGGCGGGAAAGGAGGTGTATTTGACGTAGGCGTACCTATACTTGTAACCGATGCTATATTATTATTTCCGTCATAGGTGTAGCTATATCTATAGCTGAATTCTGTATTGTTTTCGCTTATTAGCCTGCCTGCATCGTCGTACGAATACGTAAGATATTCTGCATTGTTTTTTGTTACTGCAGTTATATTACCCATATAGTCGTACGTCAGCCTATATATTGTACCATTTACCGTAACCTTTGTCAATCGGTTATTATAATCATACTCGTATGCAGTACTAACCGATTCCTCGCCGAGCGTTTGAGTTATTTCTCTTATAAAATTCTCTGCGTTATAGCTATAGCTTGATGTAAAATCTCCGTCTGCCGTGCTTCCTACTAGTCCTTGCAGGTACGATTTGTACTCTACGCTTGAGACTCTGCCCAAGCTCTGTAGCTGCATATTTACGCCCTCGTGCGGCGAGGATATAAAGCCATATGTTGTACCCGTATAATAGCCGTTTGAATCATAGTGCGTTATATTATCATAAATATAATTTGCACCTGTTTGTCTTTCGGTATATGTTCTTGCCGCGATGTTTTGGCTATACGTCTTTGTTATATCGTCTTGGTTTGTTACGCTTTCGAGCGTGCCGTATATATCATAATCGTAGGTATATTCTCCTTGCACGCTTGAACCGTTTGAATATCTTACCCTATCTACGCCATTATCGCCGTAATAATAATCTACCTTATCGCCGTTTGCGTAATCTACATCATATATTGCATCTCGAGTGCTTGTATAAGAAATTACATTCTCCCCATTTCTCGTTATGCCCGAAACGTTGCCGTTTTCGCCTAATGTATATCCGTAGGTAGTATCTCCGCTCTTGTAGCCGCTAAACTTATTGCCGTTATACAGATATTCCATTGTGCCTTTATTATCGGTTATAGACAGCAATTTACCGTAAATGTCGTAGGTATATTCTTCTACTAACTCCTCGTCATAGTAAACCCTATACGGCAAAATCTCTGCACACTCCCAAATCCTTATATATTCGTAGGTGTATTCGTGATTATCTGTCGTGGTGTGTGACAGCATATGACCAAAATCGTTATAGGTATACGATTCGGTATATGTTTTTTCTTCCAATTCAGTTTGATTGCCTATCTTTTTTTCTACCTTTGTTGTTACACTTTGCACTAAATAGCCGTTATACGTGTACGAGGTCGTTTGCGTTGTTACCTCGTCACCTATTGTTGTTACGGTTACTGCCTTTGTAAGCAAATCGCCGCTATACGTGTATGTTGTTACTGAACTTTCCGACCCTACCTTTCCTACGTATTCTTCTTTTAGTGTTTTTTCTTCGCTTATGTGCGTAACTGTTGTTCCCTCGGCTGTTACGGTAGTTATTTTTGTATCGCCTACTTTATGAATAGTTTCATTGTTTTCATTTTTTACGTCTTTTACATATACCTCCGTCACCGTCTTGCTTACTAATTCTGCTATTCCAAACTTTTGCAAGTATGCGCCTGTGCCGTCTCCGCTCTCCTTTATTACACCTATTTCAGTCGCGGTTTTAGGTAATGGCAATAATAAATACATGCCGAATATGGTTATTGAACCCCCGTCTGCCGTTGCGCTTTTTACTGTTTCATCGCCATCCTTATAGTATATTGAGCCCTCAAAGCCCGTGCCGCTAGTCAATAAGCATGCAAACACAGGGTTGTTGAATTGGTCAAGATATCCCTCGTTAATTGGCATTGCTATATCCTGAGAAAAATTATAATATGGTTCAAAAAAACCTCTTTTTTCGTGTCTTTGGTCAAACGTCGCCGTTACTGTCGTTGTTACAGTTTTTTCTTCCGTCTTTTTTACCACTGTATTGTTTACGTCTATGGGCGCATGGTCGTTTTCCATACTTTCTGACCATTGCGAAGTTACCGTTTTGTCGTTGCTAAATCCATATGTTACCATACTATCGGGCGTTTCAAAGCCGGGGTTCTTATTGAGCATATCGTTGTAGTTGTCTCTTTGCACATAGTTTGCGCCCCCGTAAAATTGGTTTGCTCTGCTCTTGTCACCATTGCTGTCTACGTAATATACGACAGTTTCTCCTTCGGTACTTTTTTCTATCTCGTGTCCTATGTTATATCTATTGGTTACTAATTCTCCTGTCGTAGAATGCACTATCCTTACCCTGTAATTTTGTTGCGAATCTCGTACTGTACTTAAGTAATTACCTTGGTATGTCAAAACAGCCTTTGATGTTTCTTCGATATCATTTAATTCCGAAAACATGGGAACCGCTGCAAAAGTACCCACTATTTCTGCCAATCTATTGCCATTATACGTAAAAGATAATGCTTGGTAAGGAGCTCCACTTATATAATTTTCTATGTAGAGTATTTTATTGGTTTCGTTTAAATACGTTATATGTATTGAGTCTCCATTCTTACTGTTTATCCATACAAGTCGACCATTAGCATCAAACTCCATAATTACAAAATCTGAGCTGTCCTTAACTTCTTTTGTAGATGGTATATATGTATAGCCAAGCTCCGGACACAGATATTTATCTGTATCATAGGGTAAAAAGCGATGTACCGATCCATCTGCGTCCAAGTAAAAATACAATACAGCATCATCGCTGCCGCTTTCATTGTATAACGGTTTTATATACTGCTCGATATTAAGCTTTATATTAGCACCGTAATAGCCGTCCGAGGCTTGATACAATTCCTTTCTTAAACTTCCAAAGCCCGGATTATAGTATGCCGTTACCGATAGCGGTACACTGGGAGCCTCTAACGATATATACGGAATCTCTACTGTGTACGTCTCTGTCCTCGGCTTTACATACAACGTATAATCGCCGCCATCATAGCTGTACGGATTATATGTGCTTTCTATTCCCATTTCGTCATCGTAGTATTCTACCACCTTAAAATCAAAAAAGAGCGCTGACGATGATATAATACCTGCTGTTTCATAGACACACTTAAATACAAAGCCTCTATCGTCTTCTGTAAAATATATCGCTTCCTCCGTATAATCTGTGGGTTCTGCTTCGCCCGTCAATATTCCCGATGCAAATTCATAATACATTGCTTCTTGTGTACTTTCCCACGTTACCTCATAGTCGAAATTGTGATTATACCTATACCCAGCAACAGCTGTCCAAGCGGTCAGCTTAAATCTCAACTCTCTGTGCGTTACTCTTTTGTCGCTTCCATTGCGATATTGCACCACCAAGCGTGTTCCATCTTGAAAAAGACCTTCCGGCTGAGAAACACTATAACGAACACTCTCCCCGCTGTCCGTTTCTTTCTCTGAGCCTTGGATCTCCGTAAATTTAAAACAGCCCGAATCTTGTGCCGTTTCTATTGTCGGGTCGATGGTTACGGGGAATATTCTTTCCTCCGCGTTTATCCATTCGCTGTCTGCTATTACGCTTAATATATAATCGCTGTCCTTGGTGTACTTAAGCTCGTAGGTTACTGCTTCGCTTCTGTTGCCTGCCGCGTCAAACATATACGGCGCAGGAATTGTGTATATCTCTTCCTCTTGTGCGTTATATGCCCTTATTCTTCCGTAGTTATCATGCTCTAAGAATAAATTTTTAGTTTGCAGCCTAAAGCTGTAGGTGTAGCTTTGCTGTCTGCTTCCTACTATTATGCTCTCTTTTACACTGTTACTGTCTAGCTTGTACTCAAAATCCGTATCTTGCTCTACACCGCTATATCTTAGCTCGCTTTCTAAATTTTCATTTTTTATGCTATCCTTCAGCTTTTTGCCTGCATAGCCTTGCTCTTGCTTTGCCGCCTTTGCTTTATCTACCTTTATCTCTGCCCGTACGGGACGGATTGTGGCTTTACCTTGCTCTCCAAGTCTTGCCTGCTGTGCCTTGTCGCCACCTTTTTGCTCGTAATACATTTCTAAGCTATAGTCGCCTTTTGTTACCGAAAGTAGCGGCTCGTCCTCGCTTATTTCCTTGGCAAACTCCGCAGTAAAGCTATTGCCTGCGTTTTTTATCCTTTCCTTGCCGCCCTCGGTATATTCTACCAACGTATTATCTATATCCTTATATTCTTCTCCGTCAAGGTAGTGAATAGGCATTGCATACGTTTCCCTCATATACGTTCCGTTGGACATATAAAAGTGCTTTTCGTATTCGCTTCGCTTATACTCTGCCTCGTACAGTATATACGCTTCCTCTTGCTCTGCCGGATTGCTATGCATACCCCCTACGCTAAAGTCCGGCTCGTATGTAGATTCTTGCTCTTGCTCGACCTGCTGTGACTGCTCGCTTTCTGTCCCTGCGCTTTTGATCTCCTCAGCAAGTACCGTCATTGTTTCGGGCAAGAATACAATCATCATAACGACTATAAGCAAAATTGATACTGCTTTAGTTATGAAATTGACTCTCTTGCGCCTTTGCTTGTCCATTTCTTTTATCTCCATCTATTTTTATCTATTTAATTATGCCAAATTTGCCATTTTTTGTCAATGCTATTTTTGTAGATTTGCTACGCTTTTTGCGGCTTTTATATATTGTAATTCTTGAAAGCATAAAAAAGGTATCTACCTGCTTTTGGCATACAAAAAAAGGAACGGTACATACCGTTCCTTTTTTTGCAAGTTTTGCTGTGTTATTTGATTCTTCTGCTTTCTACGTAGTAGCGCTTTTCGTCTGCTTCTCCCATCGAGAAGGTCTTGCGGGGAAGAACGCCGTTTTCTACAACGTAGCTGAACAAGGTGTTTTTAGCCATCGGCTTAAGCACAATACCTACACCGCCCTTAGCTGCGCAAATGCCCTTAAGGTCGTTTTCGCCGTGGATGTAGTCAAGCTCGCCGCCATTAGCCTTAAGGTATGCGTCAAGGAACTTTTGTACCTTATCAACACCCTCGATGGAGTTTTCGGGCAAGTTGATGGTGAACTCCTTATCGCCAACGAACATCTTGCTTTGTACCGAGCCGGTGATTTCCTTATTGAACTTCTCTACGAAGTCGTTTACGTCCTTGGGGAATACAACGCGGTGAATGGGCTCGAAAAGGATACCCTCGTCATAAATATTTTCTACCTCTACGAGTGCGTACTTGCTGAGCGGATTCTCGGGCTTGTAGCAAGCCTTTGCGGTAGCAAGCGAGTGGTTACCGTCGCCTACTGCAAAGAGGAACGGCTCACCGTACTTCTTGGTGCTATCCTCGAGAAGCTTCTCGAGAGCCTCTTCTACCATCTTACGAGCCTTTACGTGATAGCCCTTGATGTGGCCGCCGCCCATATTAAGGTCGGTTTCGTACAAAAGCTCGCTGGTAGCGGCGCCAATATGCGGCTCGATTACGCTGCGCTTCTCGTCGTCGATAAGAAGAAGAATGTGCGGAAGCTCAAGCGGGCAGTTCTCTCTGATCTTAACACGGGGCGGAATGCGCTCTACAACGGTGCCCTCGGTTGCGCGGATAAGCGCCTTGTCCTTGGGGTCGAAGCTGTACTGCGTAAGGTCTACGATCATCATAAGACCGTAACGCTTGTTGCCGTGTGCGGTGGTGCGCTCTACGAGAATAAGGCCGTCTTCTACCGAACGGAAGATATCGCGCGAGAGATAGTCGTTCATATTGTCGATGATACCGGCAATACGCTCCTGCGGCTTGTCGCTGAGGTAGCACTCGGGATAGATGAGGTTGAGTGCGCTAGGTGCACCTTGTGTGTGTTCCTTAAGCTTCTCCCAGTATTCGGGCTGAGAGGTGAACTGGTCGCAAGCAACTACGCACCACTTCTCCATGTCGATGCCTTCGCGAGGAAGCAACACTTCGTCAAACTTAACTGGCAATTTCATAATTTTATCTCCTTTTAAGCCATTACGGCTGTAATTATACAAAGTACGACTGCAAGCGCTACCGAAAGCAGCGTAAGCAGAATGTTGTCAACGAATACGGTTTTGAAAAACTTTTTTATCTTTTTCATGATCTTCTCCTCCAAACGCTGTGCTTCTTCTCGGACTTGGTTGCCTTAAGACCGTAAACCTCCTCCAGCTTGGTGCGGAGCATATCCGAGTCGTAGTAGCGCGTGAGTATTCCGTCTATGGCTACCGAAATCACACCCGTTTCCTCGGATACGATGATTGCCATTACGTTGTTCGTTTCGGTAATACCGATTGCCGCGCGGTGGCGAGTACCAAGCTCCTTATCCACCTCGAGGCTTTGGGTAAGCGGCAAGAAGCAGCCTGCCGCAATAACGGTGTTTCCGCGCACAAAGGTCGCGCCGTCGTGAAGAGGCGCCTTGGTGTTGAAGATACATTCAAGCAGGTGAGTGGACAGCTTAGAGTCCAGCTCCGTTCCACTGCGAATAATGTTGGCAGGAACGTTACTGGGCGCAACAACGATAAGTGCGCCGACGTTCTTTTTTGCCATGTTCTGCACGGCCTTTACGATTTCGCCAATCGCCTCGTGAAGCTCCTCCTCGGTGCATCCGTAGTCCGTTTGGAACAGCTCGCTCTCGTCCCTGGGGGAGGAAATTTTGTATAGGTAACGCTTGATGTCCTGCGTGAACAGCACGACTATAACTATGACGGCAAGCATAAGCGATACTGACGCAAGATTGCCCATCATTTTAAGCCCGTACTCCTTGTTGAGCCCACTGCTAAGCACAGCCGCAACGACAACAAGTATAACTATGTACTTAATTAGCCTCGTGCAATTTTTGCGCTTTAGGAAGCTGAACACAACGTACAGCAAAACAGATACCAAAAAGATATCCACTATCGTCCAAATCAGGTTGGTGCCGCTAAAGCACGCCGCGATTTTTTCGATGACCGTCAAATTTTCTGTGGTCGAGCTTTCGCCCGCCGATGAAATTAAAGAAACCATACTCACCCTACCGATTTTTATATAAGGCTATAAGCCTAAACATCAAACGGATTGATGTCACTTTCGTTTTTGCGCTTTATGTCAACGATTATCTCATCGCCGTTACAGTCCTCGAACTCCTTGCCAAACACCGCTATCTTAATCTTTTTGGAGCTGGGCAGGGGATATTTTTTGCCCATCTTGTTGGTCACTGCAAACAAGATTACGCCCAGCACGACTACTATTACAAGAACGATTAAATAGGCGATCCAATACTTTGTAAACACCTTGTATCCGCTCGCCGCGCCGAAGCAAACCTCACCCAGCTTTTCGGTGGCGGTAAGGTCAAGAACAAACTGTGATACGTCCGAAAGCTTAGTCGCATATTTGCTATGATAGTACGAAAGATTCGTATACGTATCGTTGTTTGTGTTGATAATCTCTATCTCGCCGCCCTCGCTTTCGATAAACGACGAGTAATCGCCGCCCATAATTTGCAAGCACGCTTTGCCTGCATTAAGAAACGGAGCAACGTCGCCGAGAATTGCATAATGCGAATACGGCAAGTCCTGTACCGTAACAATAGGCAAAAGCACTCTGCCTGCCTTGGGGAACGTTTGAACATTATACTCCCCGACAAACTTGTCTATATAGTCACCATGGGTTGTCGAGGCCTCGTCGGTGTAATAGTAAGTGTCGCCACAGCCAAGCCTTTCGAGATTGATTACAAGCATAACGTCGCGCGTAAGATACTCGTCAATAAACGCCTCACTTCCAAAATTGCCCTCGTCCGTACCCGAGAAGAACGCAAACATAAAGTTGTATTTGTTGCTTGCCGTATTTTGCGCCAAATAGTTGGCAAGCTTAATAGTAAGAGCCGTAGTTGCGGCTGTTCCAAGCGCGCCCTCTGCCTTTGTTTCATTAAAAAACACATTTTCGCTGTAATGATTAGCAAAGTTGGTGGTTATAAGAACAGTTTTTTTAGCGCTGTCGTAGCTTTTGGTTTTTGCTACCACGTTGTATGAGGTAACCTTTTTATCTACATAATTATAGCCGTCAAGCACCTCTACCGTAGTATCAAACTCTTGAATTTCGATATCCAAATACTCACTGTTAAGGTAGTCCGAGCTTGTAGAAGCCATCGGCGTGGCATAGCTTACCAAATCGGCATCAGGTGGTGTAACGCTACCCGTGGGCTGCCCTGCAATCGCCTTTGCAGCGACAAGACAAGCGTCCGTGAAAGAGGTTCGGTCGGGCAGCTCAGCACAAATTTTTTGCGTAAGCGCATCAATCTCCTCTACCGTAATAATGTTTTGCGTTGCCGCCTCGTCCGCAAAAACGGTTTTTGTAACGAAAGTCGGGGCTATAATCAGACAAAGCGCAAGAATGATAATACCAAGCTTCTTTACCATATAACCTCCAATACCAGGTTAAGCACCGTTATTACGCCAACAATGGTGATATACATTTTTCCAAAGTACTGTACAACCGCTTTCCAGTTGTATTCCTTTACGTAATTTTTGCAAATATATGACAAAAACCAAGCAAAGAACGCCGCCGTTGCAATTATGGGAATGATAATTTCTCCCCAAATGCTTGCGATAGGCACAAAATAGTACAAAATACCAAACAAGCCAATTACAATATTTGCGCCTATATAAAAGAACGGTAACGCATACAACATTTGATTAAGAGGTAAATGCGGAGTTCGGCGAAGTCTATTTCCAAAAATACTTACCAGTATAAGGTACAACAAAAATGACCCTAATCCTGCCAATAAAAACGCCATAAACCCGTACATAAAGGGCGAAAATCCATCCAAATAAGGCTGTGCCGCAACGGCTGCTCGCGCCGAATAAAAGCCCGCAAAGCAGAACGACAAATACAGTAAGAATTTGACCAATCCTTTATTTATTTTTTGTTCCTTAATTAGCTTCATTTCCTTCCTTCATTTACTACTTGCAAAGCAAACGTCGTGATTGCCAGCTTGTCGCTGATTAGTCCCGACTTATAATCGCTGTCCACCTTGTGCAGACGGTCACAAATGCTTTTTAGCTGCTTGGGCGAAAAGCCCTTTGCTTGCGCCCTGATTCTTTTTAGCGCGTACTCGTTTACGCCCAAATTTCGCCTTACGTCATCGTCATTTTGTGTCACCGCAACGTAAAGTAGCTGCCGAAAATGCTTGTAGATAATTCCAAACACACCTGCTACCGAGCCGCCGCCGAGCATATCGTCAAGAATGGTAAGCGCACGCTCGCCCTTTCCGCTTGCCAAGCAGTCGCCAAGCTCGAACACCTTGTATTCGGGGTCGGCATTCACTAGCTTTGCTACGTCCTCGCTGCTTATAACGCCACTTTTTTTGTATGCGATAAGCTTTTTGAGTTCTACCGAAATTCGCGACATAAAACGATTGCAGCTGTCAATCAGTAGCTGTGCGGCAGGTTGCGAAATATTTACGCCGCCACTATTACACTCTCTTGCTATATACGACAGTATAACGCTACCGTCAAGTCGCGAGCAGTCCACCACCGTAAGCGCAGGTATGCCGCTAAGATTTTTTGTTACAGTCGGACTTACAATTACGATAACCGTTGTTTCTGACGGCGACAAAAGATACTTTTTTAGCTCCTCTGCGTCCTTTTCGAACTTCTCCACCACTATCAGCCTAAAGGGGCTCATCATAGGAAAGACGAGTGCGGCGTTCACTATATCTGCCGCCGTGGGACTTTCGAGCCGTATGAGGTTCATCTCGGGCAACTCCACTATCGCCTCGAAGGCTTTGATTGCGCTAGACAGCACAAACGGGTCGTCACCGCTTAGCAAATAACACGCATCCTTTTGTTGCGATAAATGCTTTTTTAGCTCGATAAACTTCATAACTTATATTGTACAACAAAACGCTGATTTTTGCAAGTATTTTTGTCAAATACTTGTAAATTTGTTTTTTGCTTATATAACGCAAAATATCCATCTTTTTTGGGGATTAAAAACATGAAAAAAGCAAGAGCTTTGGTGTCCCTTGCTTTTTATATATCACAACACATTCGATTTATCTTTGTTCAACAAACTCTACAGCCGAAACGTCTGTTTTTTTCATCTTTACCAAAAAGCAATTTTGTCCGGGCATTGTTGCGCCAGGGGGCGCAAAATAATCCTTATATTTGTAATGAATCCTTAGCACTTGCTCTTTGTCTAACGTCACTTTTGTTATCTTATAGCAACTGGGATGATAAACATCCATAAAAATATGCAATATAAGCATTTCCTTACTGTAATCTACATCCAAGTCACCTTCCTTAAAAATTTCATTAAAGGCTTCTTCGTCTGTGATAATTACAGTTCTTGTTTTGGGCGAGGTTTTGTCCTGATAATCTTCAGAACCCCATGAATCTTCGTCCGGATTGTAATCTGGGTTTTTATAATATGCACCACGTACCTTATTGTTTTCCCAATAAGACTCATAAATCCAAGGCTCTGCATCTGTATATAGCTTATAATTATACGGAATGCGGCCATTATAAATATTGACACCTAATATAGCTATAACAACTACCAGTATAGTCGCCACCGTGGGGATAATAATTTTTTTACCATAAACTACCTCTATATATCTTATTACTAATTACTGTATATTTTACCACGCATTTATCACGTTGTCAATAGTGGTTTTTGTGAAATTTCAAGCAAAGCTTGATTTTGGGCGCGGCGGGCGTGCTTGGTGCGCTAAACCTACTATCGTTGCGCAGTAACTGACCTTATAGAGGCACACAAACGCAAACAGCGCACAAAAAAATATGCACCGACAAAGTGTATAACCTTTGAGGTGCATATCTGCGTAATATTATTTATTAAGCTATGATTAGTCGTACAACTTAGAAACTGATTCTTCGTCGTTGATATTCTTGATTGCGGCTGCAAAAATCTGCGCTACGCTTACAAGCTTAAGCTTGTCGAACTTCTTCTCCTCGGGGATTTCGATAGTGTTGAGAACAAAAAGCTTCTCGATTACCGAATTCTGAAGTCTTTCGATAGCCGGGCCACTAAGCACGCCGTGAGTACAGCAAGCAAATACTCTCTTTGCCTTACCTACCTCTACAAGAGCCTTTGCACCCTGAACAATGGTGCCTGCGGTATCGATCATATCGTCGATCATAAGGCAGGTTTTGCCCTCTACGTCACCGATAATGTTCATAACCTCCATAACGTTTGCCTTAGGACGACGCTTGTCCACGATAGCAAGCGGAGCGTTGAGACGGGAAGCAAGCGCACGGGCACGTGCAACCGAGCCAACGTCGGGCGAGATAACCACGAAATCGTCGGTCTTAACGAAATCCTCCTCGCAAATTGCCTTTTTGAGTACGGCAAGTCCAAGCAGGTGGTCTACGGGAATCCTAAAGAAGCCCTGAATCTGAGCCGCGTGCAAGTCCATAGTAAGAACTCTGTCCGCGCCAGCTGTCTGCAACAAATCTGCTACAAGCTTTGCGGTGATCGGGTCGTGAGCCATCGCCTTGCGGTCCTGTCTTGCGTATCCGAAATAAGGAATTACAGCGTTGATTCTGCCTGCCGATGCACGCTTGAGCGCATCAATCGTAACGAGCAATTCCATAAGATTGTCGTTTACGGGCGCAGATGTGGACTGAATTACGAATACGTCGGCGCCACGAACGGACTCGTCGATATGTACCGACACCTCGCCGTCGCTGAACTTGCCAACGTGAATCTGTCCAAGCTCTACGTCAAGAATCTTTGCGATTTCCTTTGCAAGCTCCGGGCAACCGTTGCAAGCAAATATCTTTAACTTTCTCTCGTTTTTAACCATACCATCCTCCAAAGGTTTGTTTATAAAAACGCTTTTGCGTTAGTCTTTCTTTACCCAATCGGGCTTTACGGTTTGACGGGGGCGCGCTATTGCAAGAGCCTTATCCGGCACCTCATCGGTAATTGTTGAGCCTGCCGCGATAAACGCATCATTACCTACCTTGAGCGGAGCAATAAGATTGCAGTTGCTACCAATAAACGCTCTGTCCCCGATTTCCGTCCTATGCTTACCCTTTCCGTCGTAATTTGCGACCACCACGCCGCAACCGATATTGCAGCCGCCGCCTACCGTTGCGTCCCCAACGTAGCTAAGGTGCGCAACCTTGGTTTTGTCACCGATAGTGCTGTTTTTAATTTCTACAAAGTCGCCTATGCGGCAATCCTCGCCTATTATGGACGAAGGGCGGATATATGCATTTGGTCCTACGGTTGTGCGCTTACCCACTACGCTGGAAAGAACATAACTGCTTTCGACAAAAGCGCCCTCCTCGATAACCGAGCCGTCAATCGTGTTGCGATTACCGATTATTGCACGCTCCTTGATTATCGTTCTGCCCTTGATTACATTGCCGCTACCTATCCTTACGCCTTTGCCAATAACGACGTCACAGCCCACGAAGGTGGAGCTGGGGTCGTCAAACTGCACGCCTTGATTCATGTGGTAGGCAAGTATTCTGTTTTTTAGCGCATCACTGACAAGCGCAACCTGCTTAAAGTTGAACGCCGTCATAAAGTCCTCCTCGTCAAAATAGAAGAGGTTTTCACTATATATTTTGTCTATGCCCAAAAGGAACTGCGTCTTAAACACAAATCCCCTTGTCATTTTTAGCACGTTTAGGTTGCGTTGTTTGAGTAGCGTCACCGCATCGAGCACCGTTTTGCGTGTCATAAGCGGCGTATCCGAATACAGCACCACCGTATAATCGGTGTCTGCCTTGACGTACGGACGCACGAGTACCGGAATGGGCACGTTGTCGCTGTACACTACCGAACCGCAAAAGCTTTCACCGAGAGAAAAGCAAACCCAATCCAACATTGTTTTGCCCAAAATTTCGATAGAGGAAGTGTCCCCCATGCTCGGATATGAAACTTTTAGAACGATTCCGCAGATATTATCCATAACGATACAATTATACCCCTTCTACTCGTTAATGTCAATTTGTTGAGCATTGTTTTTTGCTCTTTCGCGCAGTTTTTTGAAAAACGCCGACAGCATTGTAGAGCATTCCTCCTGCAAAATGCCGCCAATAATTTCCACTCTGTGGTTGAGCGCAGAATTAGTTATATCCATAATGGATCCGCAACAGCCGTATCTACGGTCGTATGCACCAAAACAAATACGACGAATTCGGGAATTGACGGACGCCCCCGCGCACATAGCACACGGCTCCAGCGTAACGTACAAATCGCAGTCACTAAGATTCCACCTGCCCAGCTTTTTGCCCGCCTTTTGAATGGCAAGAATTTCGGCGTGAGCCGTGCCGTCGTGATGCGTGTTGCGCTTGTTGTGAGCGCGCGATACAATTTTGCCATCGTAGACAACGACCGCCCCCACGGGGACCTCTTCGATTTGCTCCGCCTTACGCGCTTCTCTTATTGCCGCCCTCATAAATTTTATCTGCTCGTCCACTATACTCACCCACTTTTGCTTAATTTACCGCATCATTATAACACATCTTTGCTAAAAAAGAATAATAAAAACAGCAAAAAGGAAATATTTTTACAAAATCTTTTGTCCGTGACTACTCCACACCGTAAATTTTGGGGTACTGCCTTGCAATTTCACTCGGCAAATCAATGTTTACGCAAACGTCGTCTGTTATGTCCCTTGCCGAAAGCGGATGACTAAGCCAAGAGCTGCCGATTTCTATCGTTACGCCGGGTATTCCCTGCAATATACACCAGTCCTTATAGCCGCCTGCACTACCAAGGTCGCCGTCAACGCAATCATAACCGAGCATATTTGCGATGCTTTGCGCCATAGCTCTATCCTTATCCGACTTTTGCCCAAAGTCCCAATAGACTTCTCGTCCAAGCGCGTGATAGCTTACCGTATAATACGGCTTTACGGCGAGGGTAAAATCACGTAACGCCGCCGTTTCGGGCTCACTGAACGGATGCTCGCCCACATAGCCGTGCGAGGCGGGATGAGTAACGTTACTTTTGCCCGTACCAAACCGTGCGTCAAAATTATTGTTTAGATCCACGGCACGTGCGTTAGCCTTCCACTGCGAAAAATCTTCGCTTCCGTTTATCTCCAACAATAAGGCTGCGTACTCCCCTGCAACGGCTGAGCCGCGCTCGATAAGCAATGCTCCGTCGGGATTAAGCATCGGGACAAAATAAATGCCCATAGGCAATCTAAGATGCCTATAAGCTTGTTTTATAACAAGCTGCGTGGTTACGTTCTCCCGAGCGTGAATACCGCCCGTGATAATCAGCTGATTTCCCTCGCTTATGCCTGTATGTACATAGTATATTTCGTTTCCCAGTAAGGACGTGCCTATACTGCCTGTCTTTGCCCCGCAGCTATGCAAAATCTCAATATCGTCTATTAGATTTTTGTACGTATACATATAATGACCCCTTTTTTTGGCGGCGTTTTGCCCCCTTGTTCATTATATGCTTTTGCCGCTATTTGTGATACGGCAAGCCTTCCTTTATGGTAAAAGCACGGTAAATTTGCTCAAGCAAAATTACACGCATTAGCATGTGAGGATAGGTCATTTTGCCAAAGCAGATTTTTTTGTTTGCCTTTGCCTTAACTCTACCGTCCACTCCGCACGAGCCGCCTATTACAAAAGAAACGGTATCATTACTCTCCAGCGCACCCATCAAAAAGGCCGAGAATTGCTCGCTGGTCATGCTTTCGCCACCAAGGTCGGCAAGAGCAATGTACCCCTTGACCGCATCCAAAACATCCGAGCTCTCCAAAGCTATGCCATCGGGGCGATCTTTAATTTCCACCACGGACACGTCCGCAAAGCGAGAAAGTCGTTTTAGATATTCCGCACAAGCATCGGCAAAAAATTTTTCCTTAAGCTTGCCCACTACAACGAGCCTTATTTTTTTCATAATCCGTAAATAAAGGTGAGAACGTTGGATGCCGCCGTCACCACTATCGCTCCTATAAAGAATATTTTATCGCGTAGCATAGGTTTAAAGCCCGAAGCGACAGTAGCCTGATTAAGCTCGAGGTATATGTCACGCTTATTACCCCTTGACGCAATTTTGCGCACGAGAAGAACGAGCAAAAATGCGGAAAGCATAGCAATCACAGCGTAGGATGAAAGCGACGAAATAATCATTGACTCCATAAAATTAATGTACAATTCACCGATTACCCAACCGTAAGCGGTTGCGTTTTGCAAAATTACGGCTATAAAGTTGTTGGAAAAGTGTAAAATAATTGCAGGTAAAACGGAGCCTGTTGTAAGCGTTAGATATGCCATCAAGGAGCCAAGCACCGCCGTATAAACAAGCTGAGCTATGTTTTGATGAAAAAGACCGAACGCAATTCCCACTATTATCACCGTATAAGCCTTAGAGTGTGACGAGCGAATCACCGTAAGCAAGCCGCCGCGGTTGGCAAATTCCTCGCACACACCGGGCAAAACGGCCGTCAAAAACACCATCAACAAAAAGTGACCTATGTTGAACACCTCGGGCAGTGCCGCATCTCCTGCGGGCGGGGTATAGCCGAAAATCATAAGAAAAATTTGCCAAATGGTACTGATGTGCATAGAAACAAGGTAACAGCAAAGCGCAAGCGGAATCATCAGCAAGCAAATTGTTAGATTGCTTTTACGCACACCCGAAAATTTCATAACCCCGGAAAACGATTTTTTTAGCGTTAGCTTGTACATCAAAAACGGCAAAACAAGCAAAACTCCTATTTGCATAGGAACGGTAAACATTGCTTCCAGAATAATGCTATACCACGCATCGTCCATATCCCAATTCATGGTAGCAAGATTAATATAATAGCTGACTATGCGCAAAACAAGCGACAAAACTGCTATTATAAATACAGTCAGCGCTACCGTGCGATATTGTTTTTTTGCGTTTTCTTTATCCATTGTTCCTCCATTTTATTGCATCAATCCCGCGGCAAAGGTCGTAAGCCACATAAACGCCGTTAGTACAAAATATATACCGTAAGCAACCTTGTTGCTCTTTTTACCAAAAGCTCCCGATTCCTCGTTGTCGCTTTGATACTGTGACATAAGCCGCTCTTGAGCCAGAAGCCTATTTTCTACGGCTGATTTTTTCATTGTCTGCTCCTCTCCGCTTGCTCCAATCGAATACTCGCTTGGTCGATAAATGGGCTGATTGGTAGCTTCGTCTATCCATATAACGCGCGGAGAAAGCTTGAATTTGTCAGGGTGCGCCTTCTTTTCGGCCTTTTTAAGATACTTGCATACAAACCAAATTGCGATGCCTGCCGCTATGGGAAAAAGCACGCAAGTAAGCAAGGTAACGCCTCCGTTTTGACCGCTTTGTGCATAAAATCCGTCTATCGCATAGCCGATTTTTGTGTACGAAAAGACAAGAGCCAAGGCGTTGCTGAGTCCGTGAACCACCATCGCGGGAAGCACCGAACGGCATTTTAGCGTAAGATGCGCCGCCACGAAGCCGAGGCAAAACTGATATACAGTTTGACTGGGATTCATATGCATAAGAGCAAAGCACAGTCCGCTGATTATACACGGCACAAGCTCACTGCGGTTATTCTTGATTAGCCCCGAAAGAAGTGCTGACCTGAATATTGTTTCCTCTCCAATGGGTGCGACAACAACGGTGGCAAGCACCATTACCGCTATTGCAAGCGGCGTGGTGGGCATAAATCCCGACCCCATATAGCCTAAGCCGCCAAGCAGATGCTCGAAGTAGTACGAAAGCCCGATAAAACCAAAAAAGCAAAGAGCCGTAACCCCTATTGCACATATTATTGCCCAAGCTGTGATTTTATTACGTACGGAAAACGTACTTACAATACCTTTCTTTTTGGTATATACGAGGTAGGTATACAGGTATATAACCTGAAAGGCAATCATTGCCAAGACGTTTATAAGCTCGTACGCCCCGTCCATCTGCCTACCGATAAGCAGAAAAGACGCAATTACCTGGCTAACGAGCATTAGAACGAAAGCAATAAGCATAATCATAGGTCCATCCGTTGCCCTAAACGGCTTTTTGTTCATCAGCACACCTCTATCACTTCGGTCATTTCGTTTTGCAGCGCTATCGTTACGCTTGCGCTTAGCCCCACCCTATCAAGAGCATTTTTTGTAGTTTCGTAGGCAAGTGTCGGGGTATTGTTTTCTTCCGATAAATGTCCTAAAATTATATGCTTTGCACCTCTTTTTACGATCTCCACCGCAGCGGCGGCACAAGCTGAATTGCTTAGGTGTCCTCTGCTTGAAAGTATACGCCTTTTTAGCGTATCGCTGTATCGCGGGTTGCTCATAAGCATTTTTTCGTCATGATTAGATTCTATCAACACCACGTCACTGCCCTCGATGCTATTCAAATTCTCCTCCGTAAGCACCCCCACGTCCGTAACAACCGTAACTTTTTTGCCGCCGCAAAGCACACTGTATGCATTGCACGGCACGTCGTGACTTACCGCAAAAGGCGACACGGTCATATCACCCACAAAAAAGTCGCTTGAATATTCCTTTATCTTAAGATACCCCGGAACAAGCTTTGCTATTTCGTAATGAGTCCTAAAATGTGTGTAAATTACGGGCGAAAAGGTTTTTGCAAGCATACTTACACCGCAAACGTGATCGGAATGCGAATGCGTAATAAGCAAATGCTGCGGCGGTTGCGCGCCTAAAACGGCAAGACGCTCTTTTGTTTTTTTGCAGCTTATGCCTGCATCTATAAGCAAATCAGTCGTATCGCTTGATATGTAAATACAGTTGCCGTGGCTTCCGCTTGACAAGCTGCAAATCTTTAGTGCCATATCCGATTAGTCCAAAAATACTATTTTTCCGTCACGCTCCTTCTTGTCGGGCATAACGTCGGTATAGCCTACGCTGAGCGCGGCAAACGGCTTGTAGCCGTCCTCAAACCCAAGCAACGAAAAAAGCTTTTTGCTTTCTACCTTATAAAATTGGTTTATCCAGCACGAGCCCAGTCCAAGCTCGGTAGCGGCAAGATACATGTTTTGCATAACGCAACCGGTGTTTTGCTCGGTCATAATGGACTTTGCGCCAAAAGACACTACTATCAAGGCATTACCGCCGCGATAGAAGTTAAATTTTCCGTTTTGCATAAAGTACGGTCTTGCGCTCTCGTCCATAATTTCGCACATCGTATCATTGATTTGCTGTAATCTGCTGCCTTTGACAACTGTAAGCACGAAGTCGCGAGTATTTTTGGCGGTAGGCGCTTCTAAGCCCGCCTCGGCTATAATACGAAGCTTTTCGTCCTCGACGTCCTTATCCAAAAAGCTACGAACGCTTATTCTGTTTTTGATACAATCCAATGTATTCATATTAGTGACATCCTCCACAGCTCGAGCAGTTGCCCGAGCAATTTGTTTTTTTGCAATCATTGACTATCAGCTTTCCGCTGTACACCTGCTGAGTTTCACCACCGCAAAACTTGCATGCAGGATATTTTCCGTCTGCCTTTACAAGCTCCTCGTAAGTCTTATTACATTTTTCGCATCTTAATTCTATAAGCGGCATACCACAATCCTCCATAGTAATAGTAACATATATTCGCTAAACTGTCAAGAGGTGTTTTGTTTTTAGATAAAAAAAGAGCAAGACATTTTGTCCTGCTCTGCCATTCTTAATTTAGTTTCGCTCAAAAATCAGATTCTGATAAATCTGCCAGCCGTTCGCGCCGTACCTTGGCAAACTTCCCTCGTCTACAAAAATATTCAATCTGCTTATTACTGCAGTTGTGCCGTTTGGGTCGATATAGTGGAACAGCAAGTTATCTTCCTCGCCAACGAGCGTGGGAGCGCTGTCCCCGTAAATGTTTACGGTGGTTAGCAAATTGCACCCAAAAAAGGCGTATTTGCCAATGCTGTCCAGCGAATTGCCGCACTCCTCTGTACCAATATTGACGGTAATCAAATTAAGGTCGCGGAAGGCTTCTTTGGATATAATTTTTACGCTTGACGGAATAGTTATTTCGCAAAGGGACAAGCAATAGCGGAAAGCGTTTTGTCCAATAGAAACACACTTGCCAAGCTCTACCGCGTTAAGCAAATTGCATCCGCTGAAGGCGTCGTCGCCCAACACGAACTCCGACTTTGGTAAGATCACCCTTTTTACGTTGCCGTAAGCAAACGCGCTGTCGTCTATAAGCTGAAGCTTTGTTGCATTGCTTAAATCGAGCACATCGTAATTTGCCTTTTGCGAAATCGTGCCCGCAAAAGCGTACGCACCTACAGTTGTAAGCATACTGTCAACAGGCAATACAATATTTGTAAGCGACGTACAGCAACGGAAAGCACCCTCGCCAATTGTCGTTAGGCTTTTGCCGAGAATAACATTTACCAGCGCACCGCATCCGTAGAACGAGTTTTTATCCACCTTGGTAAGCGTGCCAAAATCGATATTTTTAAGCTGCTCACAGTAAGCAAACGCACGCTCTCCCGTGCTTTCAAGCGAGGTGCAGCCCGAAAAATCAAGCGAGGTAACCTTGGGAGCACTACCCACGCTACCGCTGAACGCGTAATTTCCAATAAGCGTAAGCCTGTTTGCCGCAGAAAAATCTATAGCTTTAAGACTGCTTGCACCGTAAAAAGCATAATTACCTATCGACAAAAGCGTGCTTGGCAAAGTAACGCTTGTTAGGTACGTGTTGCCGTAAAACGCGCCGCTTGCGATATGCTGTACGCCCTCTGCTACCTTTACGTTAGCGGCAGACTCGTCACGGGAATACATAATAAGCGTCAAGCCGTCAGCTGAATACAACACTCCGTTACATACGGTATAGTAATCATTGCCGTCCTCTACCGCAAAGCCACACACCTTTGATCCCTCAAATGTGCCAATATCAAACTGTATAGAACCCGTATTCTTGCCAACGGTAAACTCGCTTATGGTAGGCATGGTCACCTTAGAGACGGTATCAACGCCAAAGGGAGAAATTTTGTTTACTTTTGTTGCAACGTACTGCTCGCGATAGAATACTCTTTGCCCCATCACCTCGAGCGATGCGGGAGTAGTAAACGACGTAAGAGCCGTTCCTCTAAATGCATAATCGCCAATTTCCCTCACGCTATCGGGAAGCTTTATGCTACCAAGCTTGCAGCAATATGCAAACGCACCTTCCTTTACGCTTTGAAGATCACAGTCAACCGTAACCTCGGCAAGCGCCGAACAGCCCTCGAATGCGTGACAGCCAAGCGTTTTTAGGCTTTGCGGTAAGCTTATTTCGGTCAAGGACGCGCAGCTTGCAAATGCGGAACATTCTATTTCCTCAATACTGTCGGGCAACGTTATTTGTTGCAAATTCTTACAACCGTAAAAGAGTTTTTGAGGCAAATGCGTCATATCGCCGGGCAAGCTCACCGACTGCAACTGCGCACACCCAGCGAAGGTGCCGTCCGATACTGACTTGATATTGCCGACAACTACAGTTAGATCGCTATCCTTAAAGCATTCACTTTTTAGCACTACGCTTCCTTTTATCTTTACGCTATCTATACCCGAAGATGCAAACGCACATTCACCTACCGACAAAAGCGAGGCAGGAAAGACTACCTCGCCGCTGAGCGAGGCGCTGCCGTAAAAGGCGTAGTCGCCAATTTGAGTAAGCGTGGACGGAAGAGTCAGGCTTGAAAGACCCACGCTGCCGTAAAAGGCGTAGTCGCCAATTAGCGTCAAGTCTTGTCCAAGGCTGAGTGTAAGTGCGGGTGATACGTCGGCGCGTTCGAACGAACACTCGCCAATCTCCTCTACACCCTCAAGGTAAATCGCCGAAAATGCCTGACCGCAAAAAGCGTAATCGTTTATTTTTTGTACTGCTATTTCGAGCGTTCCTATTAGGCTTGCACCGCAAAATGCGTAGTCTCCGAGGTAGTCAAGCGTCAAACGGCCTGCGTTAAATCTTACGTCAGAATAGCTCATATAGCAATTCCCGAGGTAGTACTGCGACATAACGCCAAGCCCAAAGAATGCGCCGTTGCCGATATATCTTACGCTACCGGGCAAGCTGACCGTAGTGGTAATAGAACGGGGAAAGTCGTACGAGCCCATCATCACCCAATTAAGATACATATCTGCGGCAAAAGCCCCATCGCCTATGCTTGCTAAGCCGTTGGGTAAATTTATATTGCGGATTTGCACTCCCTCAAAGGCGTAGTCACCGATTACCGTAAGCTTACTATCTGTCGCAAAGGTAAGCTCGACTTCGATAATAACGTAGTTTGAGCCGGCAAACATTCTGCCTACGTGGCTGAATGCGTAGTCATCTATTGTTGTAAGCGTAGACGGAAGCTTGATTTGCGTAAGTGCCGACACATAAACGTCTGCACCCGAATTAACGTAATCCCTACCCGTCAAGGTAAAGCCCTCGCCAAGCGTTGCCATAAAGGCGCCCTCGCCGATTTCTTGAAGCCCCTCGTTGAAAATAACGCGACTAAGAAACGGATTGCCGTAAAACGCATAGTCGCCAATAGTCTTATAGCACGACGGAACGTAAAGCGACAGAATATTATATCTGCTGAACACGCCGTTGTTATGGTCGCCGTCCTTAATTGCCGTAACGGGCAAGCCCTGATACTCTGTGGGTAAGGCAAGATTTACGTAGCCGCCTGCCATCTGCGGAAGCGACACACCTTCCCTTACGCCCGTAATAGTATACTCACCGCCGCGCTCCTCGTAAGTGAACAAGCTTGCGTCCATGCTGTTGTATCGCTGAGAAGCATAAACGTCCATATCGCACAAAACCTTGCTTACGTCCTTATCCCAGCCGTCAAAAACAAAAAACTCGTCTGTGCATACTGCCGGCGTTTTTGCGCTCTTTCCCTCTTCTACTCTTTGAACGGAAATAAGCTCACCCGAAACGCCGAAAAATCTTACGGCAAAATAAACCTTTTCTTCTTTATTGCTTTCGCCGCTGTTTGTACCTTTCCAAACCGCGTACAGCCTTACGTCACCTGTAATCGGCGAGCTGAAGTCGAACCTATTGCCGTCCTCGGTTGCCCAATACAAAAATTCCTTACCCTCGCTTTGCGGAGCTTTAGGCTCGGCGGCGGTAGAATCCTTTTGCACCGTTACGTTGTATTCACTTATATTTTCGCCGCAAAAGGTAACGCAAAACAATTCGGCGTGCGAATGATTATCCACACACGAAGCGGCTACCAAAACTACTATGGCGATTATAAAGCTTGTCAAAAGTTTTTTTAGCACTCTTGCGGCGTCCTTGTTTTTAGAAGTTATGTATTACATACATACTGTGCTCTTTATACGCACTATAAACCAAAAAAGCAAGCGAAACAACGCCTGCTTTTTTATGTTTTAGATAATTCTCATTTAACAACCAAAACCATCATAAATATTAAACTTAAATATCAGTGGTCTGTCACAATAACAATATATTGTAAATAAAATCTATAAAAACAGTATTTATACCGAACCGCCCGCAACAAGCTGATTCATTAGCTCGTCGTTGCAAAGAAGCTTGCCCGCGCCCACGATTTGCACGTATTGAGGACGCTCAAACATCTTTACGGGTAACATAAGCTGCTCCATAAACAGCTCGTCTATACCCGGAATATTGGTGATACCGCCCGTAATTACCACACCGCTATTCATTATGTCACCTGCAATATCCACGGGGCAGGATTTTATTATCGTCTTAATAAGGTCGCAAACATTGATAAGATACGGCTTTACAACGTCCATTACGTCAAGTGCGTAAACCGTCTTCACCTCGGGAACGTTAGAAACGATATTCATACCGCTAGCCGCTATCGAAGCGATATCGTTTTCGTAAAGCGTGCCAATTTCCTCTCTTATTCTCTTAGCCTCGTCCGTGCTGATTTTTAGGTTATATTTACCCATGATAAAATCCACGAGCGCCTTATCGAACTTTTCGCCGCCTATACCAACGCCGCATCCGTCTATAATGCCGCCGTACGAAAGCAAAGCGATTTCCGTTCTGCCACCGCCAATATTGACGGTGAGCATGCCGTTGCCCGTGCCGACCGGCAAATCCGCGCCTATCGCAGAGAGGACGATTGCGGGGACGAGGGTAACGCTGCTTATACCTGCATCAAGCATAACGTCCTCGTACATTTCACGCTCACCTACCGTAAGTCCAAGCGGTATTGCCACAAGCGCCTTATATTTGGGCTTTAGTGTCACACCGACAGGACAAATTTTGTCAAGAAAAGCCTTGAGTATGCCGGTGAAAATTTCGGGCTGCGAAATTACTCCGTCCGTTATGGGCGAAACTACCGTTACACCCGGTGCCTTTCCTCGCATAGCAAGTGCCTCGTAGCCCACTGCGCGCACCTGTTTTTTCTCCCTGTCATCAAAAGCCGCAACGGTGGGCTCTTTTAAAACCAACCCGTACCCATGCACATAAATGGAGGTATATGTCGAGCCCGGCTTTATTGCAATAGTTGTCATTTTTATCTCCTGAATTGCTTTAGTAAATTTTCCACTTTTTTAACGGGCAAGCCGATTATGTTGTCGAGATCACCCTCAACTCGCTCGGTCATGGCCTTTATCATATCGTCCTGTATTCCGTATCCGCCCGCTTTATCAAACGGCGAACCGCTTGCAATATAGTCCGCCACAAGCCCGGAATCATAATTTTTGAAGGTTACGTACGAAATTTCGGCACACGTTGTTACGTTTTCTTGACAAGCAAGGCAAATTCCCGTAATTACGCGGTGCGTTTTACCGCACAGCTTTTTTAGCATTTCGTCCGCCTCGATGGGCGTTTTTGGCTTGCCCAAAACGGTACCGTCAATTTCCACCACCGTGTCTGCGCCAAGCACAAGCCCACCCGCTTTACGTAATACGTCGGTGGCTTTTATGAAGGCAAGCTCCTTAGCGTACTCGACAGGATCGATTGCTGTAGAATGCTCGTCCACATCGCTTGGAATTATCTCGACCTCAAGCCCGTCAATTTTTTTGATAAGCTCCCTTCGGCGGGGTGAGGCGGAAGCAAGAATCAATCTCATAAAATTTCCAAATTCTTGTGATAAGCTCTTACGAAGTCGCCGGTTGCCTTAAGCGCGTTTTTGATTTCAAGCGAGCAGTCTCCCTCCACCTCGGTTTTCATTATTACCGAATCGCCAAGCACGTCACAGCTTATGCCCTTGACTGCACCAGACATCGATCGGTCAAAGCTTTCGGCAATGCGCAAAATAACGCTAAGCTTAAGGACTGCTACAAGATCTTCTTCCCTTAGAATATCCTTGTACTTATTCCATTCTGCAAGATTGAAGTCGTCACTGCGATGGCCTTGCGCGATAAACGCCGCAAGAATTATGTCGCGATGTGATACTCCGTATAGGTTGGCATTGAGGATAAAGTAGAAGGTATGCTTGTTGTGCTGATAGAACTTAAGCCTCGTGCCTGTGTCGTGCATAAGCGCCGCAATACGAAGTGCCTTTACGTATTGGCGGGGAAGCTTGTGCAAAACCCTTAGCTGCTTGAACAGCTGAATAGAAAGATTGCAGACATGCTCTGCGTGCGGAATGTTGATTTCGCAGTAGTTCATCATCGTGTAAAGCGAATGTCCCAAAACGTCCGAAATGGATTTTTCCGCAGTGGACGGAACGGCGTGCATAAACATTATGCCCTCGCGAAGTCCTGCGCCCGAGATGGTCATTTCGTTCATGCCCGTGTAATCGCAGAACGCCTTAATTCCTGCAAGTGCCGATGCGAAAATATCTGCACGGTCGCTGCTGATGCCCTTGATTTTTGCACGCTTTTCGGCGTCAAGCACCTTTACCATATCGTACACGTTGTTGAATTCCTCGCTGTTCAAGCGATAGTTATGTACCATATCGAAGGGGTACCTTTTTACGCGCTTGCAGATTTTTGCAAGGTTGCGGAAAGAACCGCCTACACCGACAAGCTGATAGTCGGGCTCGATTTCCTTAAGCCAGCTTACCTGTGAAAGCTGATCGAGCACGTAAAGCTCGGTCATGCGGGTTTGCTCCTCGGGCGAATAGCCTTGTCCCAAGAATAAATCGCTTAGCGTAATCGAGCCGAACGGCAAGCACTCACGGTTGATGATGTTGCGCCTGTTGTACTGAATAATCTGCATATTGCTACCATCAATATCCACGATGACTCCCTTTGGTACGTCAAGCGAATTTATAACGCCGCAGTAGATATTCATTGACTCGTCCTCTTCGGTAAGCACTCTAAACTTGAAGCCGCACACCGAATTGACCTCTTCGATAAAGCTCTTTTGGTTTTTTGCGCGGCGGAAGGAGTTGGACGCCACGGCATACACCTTGTCCACATTGTAGCTGTCGCAAAGCTTGCGGAACATCTTTAAGGTTTTTACCGCCTGCGCCACTCTTGCCGGCTTTAAGAATCCATCGCGCTCCATATCCTGACCGAGCCTAACTGTTTCCTTAAGCTCGTCAAATACAACGAAGTGTCCGCTTGGCATAATATTGGCAAGCACCAACCTTACAGAATTGCTACCCAAATCAATAATTGCTATTTTTTCCATTTATACCTCTCTTAAAAGCTTGGTTTTAAGCATTTTTCATACTATCCTAAATAATTATAACATATAAAATTCGACTTGTAAATACCGTTTTGAAAAATTTTTTTAATTTTTTTAATGTTTTTTACTACCTTACGGCGCGGCTAACCACGATTCGCTAAAATTTTTTATAAAAACGTTTGAATTTGTGCGTTTTAGACCGTATACGATTTTACTTTTTTGACCGTTCGTGCTATAATAAATACGAATACACCATTCAAGGGAGAGGCTTATGAAAAAGAAACTTTTGCTTTTGCTGATTGCGGCGTTAGCTTGCTGTACAACCTTAGCCGCGCCGAGTGCGACAAGGGCGGATTCTGCTTACCAAGTGGACGCTACTGTGCTTAATTACAGCTCTGCCACCCTATATCACACCTTTACCTCACCCTCTGACGTGTATTATAGCGATGGCAAGCTGTTTGTTTTCTCGGCAAACGGCTGGGATGTTTTTGAAGACGGAGCTGTAACAAAAACCGAAATATCGGCAGACAGCTTTGCGTTTGTCAGCGGCACAACCGTTGTTCTATTGGACGGAACCGTTTCCGTACAGGATACCGTTGTAACCAACGACGTGGACGCAATTTCGGCATACGGTAGCGCACTTTACGTTCTTAAAGGCAACGAGATACACAAATACGAATACACCGAGGGGGCTTTTGACGGAGGAGCACTTTACGCCTCGCCTTCTTTACCGATTACCGCAATAGCGGCAGGTGAAAACGGCTGTGCCTACGCCGTAACCGCCGCCGACGGATACACCTCGCAAGTGTATGTAGCGGACAGCCTTATTACGTCCATCACCGAAGAAATTATCGACCTCGAATACAATGGAAGCGTGTATATACTTACTGCAACAAAAATAATAAAACAAACGAACAGCTACGACTCCGCCGAATACACCGTTACAGGCGCAAGGGCAATCACCTTGGGTGAACACGTATATGCCGTTTTGCGTACGGGCACAGTGGAGCGCATTACCTTAAATCTGTCCTCGTCCACCCCCATTATTGCTTCAAGCGGCGACGTTGATTGGTTTTATTCATCTCCCGCTGATACAACGACAAGGCTGGGAAAAATTTACGTTGCGGACAGTATGCTGAATAGAGTTGCCGTTATTGACGGTCAAAGCATAAGCTACCTTACGGGACTTAACCGCCCGGTTGCAGTTGCCGTAGACAACAACGAAAACGTTTATGTCGCACATTACGGCAATCGCATCGCATGCTTTACAGGCGGCGTAATGACCAGCGAAATCGAAGCATCAGGTGCCGTAACCGCACTTGAAACAGATAACGACGGCAGCCTCTATTATCTTACGGGCGATGGCAACGTGACTGACGCAAGCGGCAACATCGTGCGAACTGGCGTAAAAGCTTTTGCCTACGCAAGCGACCGTCATTATCTTACGGATACACACCTTGACGACGTTGCAATCAGCGCGACCGATTTTTGCGTAGATATCGAGGGCAACCTTTTTGCGGCAAGCGGAAACACCGTTATCTCGATTATCGGTGACATAGTAACAACATACCGTGTAAACGGAATTACAAGCATTGACTCTATCGCAATCAGCAAGGTAAGCAACCAAATTATCTCGTACGGCGATTTAGTTTTGTGTGACAAAAATGCCAAAGCGGTGTTTACGGTAAGCGGCTCTTTAGTGGGATCTGCGAACCTTGATTCGCTTTACCCCGAGCCCGAAATCTCTAACGAGCCAATAGCCAAAACGACCGGAATTATTGCCAAAACAACCACTGAAACGTTTATGTTTGACCGCCCAATCGAGGGCAAAATAAATCACGTGGTTGCAAAAAATACCAACATAATCGTCTGCAACGACGTAAGCTGTCCCGATCCCTTTGCTTACTGCCTTGCCGAAAATCCAAACACCAACACTTTATATGCGGGATACGTGTATAAGAGCAATTACGAGGTTCTCCCCTACGTCGCACGCAATATAAACGAAGCTAAGATAAACGCAGACAACACCCCCATATACAAATATCCCTCACTTAAAGCACCCATAGTTGCAACGTACTCCAAAGACGTTACGGTATCGATTTTGCCATTTGCCGTATGCTATACCGATGAGTACGACGACGGCTGGTACGTTGACGCCTACGCCAACAAATGGTACCGCATCGCTGTTGGCGAAAAAGAGGGCTTTGTGCTGTCGGGCGACACCAACGTTAACTTCTTTGGCGATATGGAAATGCCCAAAACAAATGCTACAATTACCGAAAACGCCGTTTTATACAGATATGACGAGGCAAGCGGAGCCTACGTGGAGTTCGAAGCCGCAGGACTGTATATTGCAAAGGAAACACGCGTTGCGGTTGAGACCCCCTTTGATACCTCACGCGAATATACGAAAATCGTATTTTACCGTGACGGCTACGGCACGATAGACACCGACTGCTACGTTAAAACCCAATACGTTGATTTCGACGGCGTGGACATTTTAAAAATCGTTGCAATTGCCGCAATAGCCGTATCTATAGCAACGCTTGTGCTTATACTTTACTACAAGCGCAAGAATGCAAAAAAACCCAAGCGGGAAGATAGATAAACAGCATAAATATGTAAAAACGACGGTACGTACCGTCGTTTTTTTGTTGCAGGATTTGAGATCCCGACTTGATAACAAATGTGTTATATCTTACTCCCGTGCGTCTTCTTCCATAAATATTTTGTTTATAGAAAGCTCGTAGGCAGTGCGAGTTTCCATCTCGCCGCTATCCAGCCTTTTGTTATACTCGCGCGACTGTATTCTTCCGCTTACCGACAGCTTTTGACCTACAGCTATTTCCTTTACAAAGCGCGCGTTTCTGCCCCACGCAATGCACGGAATATAGTCCGACTTGTCGTAAGCACGATTGACGGCAAGCAGCACGTCGCAAATTTCTCGATTAAACGGTGTTGTGCGGTACATAGGCGCTTTGCATACATACCCGGTAAGCTCGGCCACGTTGGGATTACCAACCTCCTCGTCTTGTGCGAAGTCACGCACGAACACGGTAAGCATAAGCTTGCTTTTGTCCCCGACCAGCTTGTTGAAGCTGCGAAACTGGCCGTAAAACGAAAGCTTTTGCCCCTCGGCAAGGTCACTTCCCATAAGTCGCTCCGAAATGGTCACAGGTATATAGTCCTTTTGCTCGGAAAGCCGAGGAACCTCGAGTATAAACTCGTAAAAGCCCTCTCCGTACAGCTCGTGACTGAATCTTGGCTGCGAAGACACCGTACCCGAAAGAAAAACCTTGTTGCTTGTTTTGATTTCTACGTTCATAAGTATATTAACTCCTTATCTGCGTACCATCGTGAGAGATGGTGTAATTATCCTTGTATATCATTTCGCCTACCGTCTTAAAGGTATACCCCTTGTTCTTTAGCCCCTCGATTATAAGCGGCAACGCCTCCAGCGTATGCTTACCGTCGTTGTGCATCAGAACTATGCTACCGTTTTTGACGTTTTTTAGTATTCTGCTTGCAATATCGTGTGCGGACAAGTCCTTCCAGTCAAGGCTGTCTACGTCCCATTGTATGGTATAAAGTCCGAGCTTTTCCGCCTCGGTAAGCAGCGTGTCGTCGTAGTCGCCGTACGGGGCACGAAAAAGCTGCGGCGTAACGCCCGTTACGTTTTGTATAAGCTGCATCGAGGTTTCCAGCTCTGCTCTTACGTTGTCGCGATCGAGCTTGGACATATACGGATGCGTGTTGCTGTGCGTGCCGATTTCCATTCTACCGCTATCGTGAAGTGTTTTTAGAACGTCGCCGTGTTTCTCTACCCAAAAGCCCACCGCAAAAAAGTTCGCCTTGATATCGTACTGCGTTAGCACGTCGAGAATACCAAGCGTTTTATCTGCGCCCCAAGCCGCATCAAACGAGAGCGCCACCACCTTCTCCTCGGTTTTCACGCAGTAAATAGGAAGCTTTTTGGGCGTCTTGTTTTGCCACACCGCCGCACTGCCCGTAAAGTAGCACGTTAGCGTCAACGCTACCACAACAAGGCTTGCAATCAGGCATTTTAGCACGACTGACCTTTTTACAACTAAGAATTTCACTTTTTTTGCACCTCTATATTAGCATATATAAATTTGATTTTATCTAAGCTTTTTGACGAGCCTTGTTCTTTTGTGTCGCATATCTGCTCCGCAAAAGCAAAAAACTCATACTCGTCGTTTTAGAGTATGAGCTTATGCTCGCATATAGAACTTATTTTGTCCCTCGTACATTTTTTGCGTATACGAATTATGAGGGATTTTGCATTATTTTGAGGCAGCGTTATACGCTTTTTGAGCAATTTTCATATAGTCGTGAAAATTTGGCATATCCACGAGCGTATCGTATTTACCCACCTTGTGGGTACCCTCACTGCTTAAATTATCGGTGCCGTCATATCCGTAAAAGCCGTGGTTGCGCAAATGTGTGCTTATTTTGTAAATATTTTCCTTATAGCTGCTATCGTAATTTTTGCCGTCGTGCCAGCCGTTTTTTAGCTTATCCGCCCACTCGCTCTTTTTTAGTCCACAGCCGTCGTACTCGTCAAACGGCACTCCGTAGTCGCTACCGTCCTCCCTTACGATATCAAAGTCGCCCTCGTTTACACAGCTTATATACCACTCGCCGCCGATTGCCGTGCTTACGTAGCCATCAAAGCTTTTATCCTCGCCGTCAAGCTGATTGCAAAAATACGTTCCGCCAGTGTACTCAAAAATTTTATCGCCCACACGAACTATCTTTGCATAGCCATCCACAGCGTTGTCTATTTGAACGCCGTAGCTATAATATGCTTGCCCGTCACCTTCAAGCGCGCCCATATCGTAAACGGACAAATACTCGTAGATTTGCGCTTCCAGAATTTTGCCGTCGCCGTCCACCGTCATCGTTACCTTAATAGGACAAGCCCCGTCAGTAATTCCGTATGCCGTCCCCTCGTTTTTGATTGCTTCGGGATTGTCGCAAGCAAGCAAGGCAATCGCAAAAGCAACCGTAAAAATAAACAAAACAATTTTTTTCATACCTTTTTACCCTTATTCATAATCTTTTCTTTTTTCTCCTTATGTCCCTTGACGCACGAAACAATCGCACTGATTAGCTGATAAATCCCAAGCGCAATCAAAAAATACCCAAAGCAGGCAGACAGCACCTTGCCATCCAAATTCTTAACAATAAGCGAGGCGAGAATTCCCACGGCGGTAGCAGGCAGAGCGACCCACCAAAAATACTCCCCCTTTATAAGCCCATTTTTGGCGTGAATGATTATTGCAACCACGGACATCGGAACGAACGCTATAAGGTTGATTGACTGAGCAATATGCTGGGGCACCGAACAAAAAATTGTTAGAAGCGGTATAAGCAGCGTGCCGCCTCCCATTCCCATCCCGCCTATCAGTCCGCCCGCTATACCCACCAAAATATAAAGTATTACCATTAGAAAAACGCCAGCTTTATCCCTGCCGCTATCATAAGCACTGCAAAGATAATTGCCACAACCCCCGACCTCAGCTTTTTGAGCAGCAATGCGCCGGCTATACCACCTGCAACAACTCCGCCGCCCACGATTAGGGTAAGACGCAAATCAAAATAACCGCTTATGACGTAAGTAATTGCGCTGGCTATGCTGATAGGCAAAATTATTAGCATTGCCGTCGCGTGCGCAACCTTTGTCTGTTCGTTAAGCACCTTATCAAGCAACGGAACACAAAGCATTCCTCCTCCGCCACCAAAAAAACCGTTGGCAAACCCCACGCCGAGGCCGCCTGCAATCATCATTAAATTTCGTGCACGCTTTTTCATCGTAAATAGTTTTGCCTCATTTGAAGCAAAATAATTACAAATTGATGACATTATGCGCAAATAAAATTAAAATGTACCCTCTAATCGTTTGCAAAATAATGTCAAATGTTATATAATGTAAGTCGTGTGCGTATACACGTGCGCACGCGTGAGAATTTTACAGTAATACTTTTTAGCAAGGTGAACGATGAAAAACATGAGTAAAATCAAAAAAAGTTTGACTTGGCTTGCTTGCGCCGTTTTGGCGTTTGCTTGCTTGTTACCGTGTCTTGGATTTTCTGCCGCAAGAGTAGTAAATGCAGACACTCCGACTGACTACGAAAAAGTAGAGATCAGCGAGAATCAGTTTGACGCTTCGGGCTCGATTATTCTCAAGACTCTCAACAGCTGGGAGCCGTCGTATATCGGCGACTTTGCAGGCGAGGCAATTTCGGGTGTAGTGGACCTTAGCACCGATTCGGGCGTATCGTATACCGATTTTATGGAAGAAACCAAGCTTGACGCTTACAGCGAGTTTGCTGATGCCAAGCCCACCACTCCGTTTGGCCGCAACACCAACAACCCCAACGGCAACCTTTACTTCCCCGGCACCAACTCCAAGGCCCTTATGATAAACACCAACGATACCGACTCTAAGCGCGGTACCGCTTACGGCTACAGCTCGGAGGATATCGAGCTTGATGCTTACAGCTATTATAAGTTCTCGGTTTGGGCTAAGACGGGCGATTTCGTACAGGATACCGGTGCGGTTATCAAAATTAGCGGTCTTGACTACGATATTGGATTTTGGAATATCGACAACAGCGAAGAAATTAACAATGCTACGTACGGCTTTACCGAATACGTAATCTTTGTTGCTACCGCAGAAAACAGCGCTTCGGTTAAGCTTAACCTTCAGGTTGGTGACTGCTACACCTACGGCACTATCGACGATGGCGATTCTTATATCGAGCACATCCACCCATCCAGCGGTTACGCATTCTTCGACAATATTACCTGCACCAAGCTTTCGGCAAATGCTTACGCTCATGAAGCGAGCAACTCGGGCAACGTGATGGTTTGCGACTTTAACACCGACCTCGGCAAATCCGTAGGCGTAAAGAGCATTACCTCACTTACCTCGCGTGACGGTGTAGAAATGGGCTCGTTTGAGGGCGGCATGAACGGTTGGGAAATTATCGACGAGGAAGGCACCACCGGTACCGCTTATTACGTAGACGTTTACGATGCAAGCAAGGCGTTTGACGACGAAAACATCGAGGGCATTATTGAAGAGCCCTACACTCCCAACGGCACCCATGCCGAAAGCAATGTGTTGGCACTCGTTGCAAAAAGCGAAGCAAAAATCGGCGTTGAGTCCGACGAAATCGTTATCGAGCGCAACAAGTTCTATCGCCTTAGCGTTTGGGCAAAGGCTCAGGGCTTTGGTGACGACGGCAACGCTTCGCTCGTTATCGTTGGCGAGAGCAATATTCCCGCAAGCAACAATGAGCTTTCGCCCGTTGTTATCAACGATGCAATCGGCAGCGACGATATAAACACTCGCTACGGCTGGGCTAAGTATCACTTCTATATTCGCGGCTCGCTTTCTAAGGACTGCGCCATTAACCTTCAGTTGTGGCTCGGCTACGAGGAGCTTTGCACCGGCGTTGCTCTTTTTGACCAAATCACCCTTGAGGAAATCACCTACGCAAATTACAATGCCAATAATTCGCTTGGTACGATCGTTACCTTCGAGAACGCTCCTGCCACCTCGATGACCAACGGCAGATTCTACGATGCGGAAAACTTTGACAACGAATATCCCCTTACTCCGGCAGAGTGGAACACGGTTGGCAATACCGACAACGATAGCGTAAGCGGTGTTGTTCTTACCAACGAGGAGCATTATAACGCTAATATTAGCACTTACCTTAACGTGGCTAACCCCGTTTCGTCTAATAAAAACGTAAAATACAACTCTACCTCGTATCCCAGCATGCTTTTGCTTGCTTCCGAAAACAACTCATACTTTGGATACGCTTCGCCGTCCATTTCTCTTACAAACGGTAGCGACTACAAGGTGAGCGTTACTATGCGCACCATTGGCATGACCGGCGCAGGCGCAAACATTTGGCTTGAAGTAAACGGCAAGACCGTTGCCGCTGTAAAGAACATTGGCTCTACCGCTGACTTCGAAACCTACGAGTTCTACTTGCAAGGCGACGTTGCTCTTACCGATGGCACCGGTATTGATTATACCACTACCCTCAATATCACCTTGGGTAACGCTAAGCAAAAAGCAACCGGTAGCATCTTCGTATTAGAAGCGGCTTTCCAAAACTTGGATGAAGGCGCATTTGCAACTAAGTACGAGCAGTTCAAGAGCGAACGCACCACCGGCATCAAGTACGATATGTACTCCTTCTCCTCGCTTGATTTCTTCGGCTATGATAACAGCGACACCAACGCTATTAAGGCTTCGACAAGCTGGAGCGTTACCGAGTCCGCATCCGACGAATCTCAGTACGAGGCAGGCGTATTCGACCCCAATAATAAGACCAATAACAACGACAACGCATATATCCCCGCCGAAATCACAGAGGCTTACAATAGCCTTGAATTTAAGGCAGACTTGGTATATACCTTGCAGGCTCGCAACACTGCGCTTACCGCTCAGCTTGTTAACCCCCTTAAGCTCGAAGCTAATTCCTATTATATGATTACTGTTTCGATGGCTGTAATTATGAAGGACGGCGTTACCGCAACCGACAACGAGTACGGCGCGAGCTTGTACCTTAGCGGCAATGAAACCTACGAAGCAGCTAAGTTCGAAAAGCTTAAGTCTACTCAAAGCCTTGTATACGGTTATGAATTCAGAGACTACCAATTCTACGTAGCAACCTCCAACGAGGCAACCACCGTTTATCTCCGTGCGGCACTCGGCAATATCGCTTATCCCAACAGATACGTTACCGGCGACCTTTATATCGCTAATATCAGCCTTGTAAATCTTGGCTCCAGCGAGGAAGGCTTAATAGAATCCGATACTCTTAGAATTATCGATGCAAGCGAAACCATTGAAAGCGAAGAGGAAACCACTCCCGAAGAAGAAACCGCTCCCGTATCGGATAGCGAAAAATGGTGGGTTATCCCCTCTATCCTCTTGGGCGTTGCAATCCTTATTGCAATCATCGGCATTGTTATCCGTACCCTTGCAGGTAAGGCTTCCCGCCGTAAGCACAAGCACAAC
This sequence comes from Clostridia bacterium, assembly GCA_017500845.1. GTDB lineage: Bacteria > Bacillota > Clostridia > Christensenellales > Pumilibacteraceae > CAG-552. Next base: position 8,498 of record JAFVXY010000011.1, on the reverse strand, counting down.
CTCAGCTCGTACGATCGCCGTCTTGGTCTTGTAGAAAATCCCCAAGAGGATATCGACCTCTACGACGAGGATACAATCGTTGCTGAGCCCGTAAAGGAAATCAATCCTGATATCGAAAAGTTCAACGACTTTGACGACGACAACACCCCTGATGTTGTAATCGAGGAAAAGGTCGCTGAACAAGAAGCACCTGCTATCACAAAGGTAGAAAAATCTAACGACGAACCCATCAACGAGTTCGAAGACTAATTACTGTTAACGCAAAACCTCGCTCGAAAATTCGAGCGAGGTTTTTTTATGATAAATTTGGTCTAGGTACAGAAGCATAGCTTCTTTTGGGCGCGATTCTATTTCTACACTAAATAATCCAATTCCGCGCTGCAACAATCGAAGATTGATTATGGACTCGGCGAGCGTAGTCACTAACTAAACCTATTTTGCGCACGAACTAATCCTTTTGTCGCAGATCCAAATTAAAAAAAATGATACCCCTTTACGAATATCACTTTTGTTTTTTACAGCTTCTTATTTATTATTACTTAATTACAAAGCCGCCCGAGCAATTAAGAACCTCGCCCGTAATAAAGCTTGCCTGCCTACCAACCAAGAACGCCACAGCTTCCGCCACGTCCTGAGGCTGTCCTACTCTACCTATGGGCGTTTCGTCCACCAGCCCTTTGACCGTCTGCTCCGAAATGCTTGCGAGCATATCGGTTTGTATGACTCCCGGCGCAACTGCATTGACCGAAATTCCCGAGGGGCCAAGCTCTTTTGCAAGCGCCTTGGTAAGTCCCAAAAGCGCCGCCTTAGACATCGAATACACCGCCTCGCACGATGCTCCCTCAAGCCCCCAGATAGACGAAATATTGACAATTCTGCCAAATGCGTTACTTACCATATCGGGAACAAACGCACGGCAGACGTTAAATACGCCCCTCACGTTGGCGTTCATCACCTCGTCATAGCTTGCGTCCGTTTCGTCAGTAAACAGCGAGTATCGGCTGACCCCCGCATTGTTGATTACGGTGTCCACAAAACCGAAATTTTTACGCGCATAGGCATACATTTCCTTGACTGAATTTATGTCGCCCACGTCGCACATAAACACATCAGCTCTACCGCCCGCCCTGCAAATGGCATCTGCCGTTTCGTAAGCAAGTCGCTCGTTTTTTATGCAGTTGACCAGCACGCTAAATCCGCTTTTGCCAAGCTGCAAGGCAATAGCCCTGCCTATACCTCGCGAAGAGCCGGTTACAAGCGCAACTCTTTTGTCCATATTCACCTCTAATAATTGTCGGGAAGGTCGTTCTCGAAAAGCACCGCCATGGGAGCAGGAATTTCTTTCAGCTGCTCCATCGCCTCGTCAAGGCTGTCTACTATCACAACGCTTTGGAAGTCACCCATGCCGCTTTTGATAAGCTGAGCGTTTGGCCCAAGCAAGAATACGTGGTCGGCGATACTTGCGATTTTTTCGCCAAGTTCCTTTTGCGCCTCGGCAGAAGCTTCGCCAAGCTCCACAAATCCGGGCGTTATTACCACCTTAGTACCTTCAAAGGTGCTGAGAATTTTAAGCGCGTTGTCTGCGCCGACAGGATTACTGTTGTACGAGTCGTCAAAAATAATGACGTCACCGCTTTTCATAACCTCAAGTCTATGCTCTACAAAGGGGAGGTTTGCCGCCGCTTCCTTAATCTTTTTAAGGCTGACGCCCATTTCAAAAGCCAATCTTGCGCACAAAGTCACGATGGACGGAATGTGGTCGCCCACAAGCCTCGTGTGAATATCTACACTTTCGCCATTGATCGTAAGCACAAAATCCGTTCCGTTTATGTCCGATTTTACCTCGCTGTAGCTTGCAGAATTTTCCTTTCCGCACAGCACGGCGCGATCTCCCACGTTTTGGGCAACGTCTATGCTATCTCCATTAGCAACTGCAAAGGTCACGCCGTCAAGTATAGACGTTTTTTCCTTAATAATGTTTTCTTTAGTTTTGAACGTTTCGAGATGCTGATTGCCTATTGCTGTCAGCATTGCATATTTGGGGTGGAAAATTTTGGTAAGATATTTGATATCACCAACATATCTTGCGCCCATTTCGGCAACGAAAATTTCCTCGCCGCCGTACTCCTCGTTGATACACTTACTTAGCCCCATCGGCGTGTTGTAGCTGTGCGGGGAAGCAAAAACCTTGTACTTAGTGTGCAAAAACGTCGCAAGAACCTTTTTGGCTGTCGTTTTTCCGTAGCTACCCGTAATTCCGATTACAGTAGGCTTGTTTACTGCCAGTCTTCTAGTTGCCTTTTTAATAAACGAGTGCGCAATAAGCTTCTCGACAGGCAGCAGCAAAATATGGCTAAGAATAAGCGTAATCGGACAAAGTAAAGGCGTTACGCCTACTATGCTGTACCTAACAGCCTCGATATCCTTAGTAAACCAAATTGCCGCAAAGCACAAAGCGGCATTGACGATAATATTTACGATAAATAGCCTAAAAATGCGTTTGGTTACTCTAAGCGGTGTTTTGCTCTTTTGTTTGCTTACCGCGTACACGAAGTATGCGCAAAGTAGAATGAAGAACAAAAAGCCCCAATTAAAGCACCATTCTACCGAGCCAAAGCACATTACGTATACGAACATTGACACAAAGGAAAAAAACGCCAAGGCAAAATACCTTACGAGAAAATCTCTTTTGGTATTCTTTAACCACGCTACGAGCCCTTTGATTCGATATGACGAGAGCTGCAAAATCTGCATGAGCTTTAGACTTACCAGCATAAGCAGGAAGCCGCCAAAAACGCTATATGCAATTACTATCTCGGTAGGCATTCTTTGTCCCCCTTTGTAAACTCGGCAAGAATTAAATTGAATTTAATATTGTTCTCGATATATGCATAGTGACTGCCGCTGAGCATCACTAGGCTACTGTCCTTTATTCCTCTTACAAGCCTTTTTGCCATATATATCGGCGTATCGGCGTCCTTGTTTCCCCAAATTATAAGCGTGGGGCAAGTGATTGCCGCCAGCCTATCCTCAAGATGCGTATTGACAATTCTCACGAACACCTTTCGCATAATCTCCGGCAAGGCAAGGTAGTCCACCGAGCCGTATTTAGATACGTCCTTGCCCGCTTTTTTTGCCATTTTGTACCGCCAAACCATGTAAGCCTTAGCAAGGCTTTTGCGCGGCTTCATTCCCGCGCTATCCACTAATGCGAGACTTTGAACGTAATCCTTATTCCCAAGGCAAAGAGCCACTCTGCCCCCAAAGCTGTGTCCCACAAGCGTAACCTTGCGTAGCTTCAAGGCTCGTATAAGCGCCTCGATACACAGGGCGTAGTCGTCAATGCCCCAGTTCTCTCCCGGCAAATCACTACTGCCAAAGCCGGGAAAATCGACCACGATGACGTCACGATTAAGCGTAGACAGATACTCGAACACGCCCCTAAAGGAAACGCTACTGCCACCCCAGCCGTGCATAAGCACGACGGGCGTGCCCAGCCCCAAATGTCTTTTGTAAAAAACACTTACTCCGTCATACGAGAAAAACATTTACGCTCCTTTTGACGGTGAAAGCTGGCTTACACCGTCTTAACCAATACCAATGCGCTTTGTTCGCCGTAATATTTTTTTCTTTCGTATGAAAAAGAGAAGTCTAATTTGTAATAAAGATTCTTTGCCGCCTCGTTGTTTTGAGCGACCTCGAGATAAATCTTTTGTACGCCGCCCTGCTTACACCTATCAATAACCTCGCTGATAAGTGCTTGGGCGTACCCTCTGCGGCGGTAATCCTCACCCACCACCACGTTGTTAATATTGAACTCGTCAATAACGAACTCGCCGCTAACGTATGCCGCAAGCACGTCGCCGTCCATAATTTTAAGCGCAAGACAGCTTGGATTGTTAAGCATTTCGCTAAGCACCGCCTCGCTGTAAGGATGATAAATGTATCGCTGCTCCATCTCGGCAATCTGCTTTACGTCCGACAGACACCAACGCTGTATTATCATATATCGTTTTCCTTGCGGTCGGGTTGCGGCTTGCGAATATAGACTGCGTCCGTGCCAAGCTGATTTTGTATCGCATACTCCGCCGCGCCCATAAGCGCCTTTTGACTAGGCTCGAAACGACTTGCTACGGTCAAATCAAAATCGGCAACAATTTTTGCTCCCGAGAATTTTTCCAAAAACTCGTAGGCGTTCTTTTTGTAAATGCAGGTAGGGGTAAGAATTTCCTTTTCGCCCTCGTATGCCGCCACGTAGCAAACTCCCGTTCCGCCGTCAATAAAGGTAACAACCGCGCCGCTATTATTGTATGCCATAATTCGGTCATACGTTACTCCGTAAGCCATTTTGCCAAGTGCGTAAGCAAGCGCACGAACGGTGTTTATGCCGATACGTATTCCCGTAAACGAACCGGGACCCACCACGCATACAAAACTGTCAAAGTCAGATGCAGTCAATCCCATACCGTCCAACATTTTGTCAAGCTGAGGCAAAAGCTGTTCTGCCGCCATAACCTTTTCGAGCCTTGTGTACTCGGATTTGCCGTCATAAACGGCGACAATTTCAATTATCGGCGCCGCCGTATTTATCGCAACGTATCTCATATCTCAATATGGTTTACGCTTTTATCGTCACTGCGGCGATAGATAATCATTCGGTTGCCAATTGCGGCTACCGGCTCTGCGCCGAGAAGGTTGCTAAGCTCGCCGATAAGCTCGCTTGCCGTATAATCACAGCCCTTAAGCACGGACACCTTAATCAGCTCGCGCTTATTAAGCACCGCCGCGATTTCATCTATCTGAACGTCGCTAAGGTTGCCCTTTCCTATTTGAAATACCGGCTCGATATTGTTCGCCAGTCCTCTAAGCTTTGCTCTTTGCTTGCTTGTCAGCATATTGTAATCTCCCTCTTTTGCTCATCTATATACTTTATGGTAACGCGAATTACGTCCTCGGGAATAGCTTCCGCGATTTTTTCGGGCCACTCTATTATGCAAACACCGTCACTTGCGCCAAAAAACTCGGTAAGTCCTCGCTCCTCCGCTTGCTCGGCGCTGTCTAATCTATACGCGTCGTAATGGTACAGCTTCAGCCTGCCCTCATAGCAGTTCATAAGAGTAAATGTGGGGCTTACTATGCTGTCTGTAATACCAAGCGCCGCGGCAACACCTCGTGTAAAAACGGTTTTTCCCGCGCCCAAATCGCCACTAAGCAAAATAATTTCGCCGCCCACAAGCCTTTCGCCAAGCAAAAAGCCCTGCTGCTCGGTCTGTTGTTCTGATTGCGTTTCCATACTGTCTATTATACACTTTTCGTTCTCAAAAGACAAGTGTTTTTGTTGCGGCTCGAAAATTCTGTCCAACAATCTTTGCAAACGCTTATATACCAAAAACGTTATTACGCTACTAAGAGTGCATCTCAAAAGATTGAACGGCAATACCGATAAGGGCAAATAGTATAGCATAATCGTGTCCTCGGTTACCGTCGGGAATAACGAGCTGAGCATTCCCACGATTGCCGACATTCCGAATGCCTCTGCGTAAAACGGAATAAGTATAAAGGCGTTGACCACAACGGACACCGCCGTACAAGCAAGTGAGCCGCAAATAAGGCTTATTACCGCGCCCTTTTTACTTCGGTGCTTGCGGTAAATTAGCGATGACACAAGCACAAATGCAATTCCAAGCAGCAAATCCCCAAGCTCACCAACGCCCGCGGTGCTGGTAAACGGCAGCTTTAGCAAGCATTTAATTACGATTACCACACATCCGCCGATCGGTCCAATCATAAACCCTGCGAGCAAGGCAGGAAGCTCGGATACCTGAAAGTCCAAAAAGCTTGGGAACAAAAACGGCAACGGGAACTTTACCCACATATACAAAATAAAGGCAAACGCACTAAAAATCGCAAGCCTCGTAATATTCTTTGTGGTAAAGATTTTGGACATAAAAAAACTCCTTTGTTAGGAGCGCAAAAAAAGTGTACTGCTTATATCATCCAGCCTATACTGTCGGTTTGGGAATTTCACCCAATCGGGCCTTATCGGCTTCACGGACTATACCGTCGGTGAGGAATCACACCTCGCCCCTAAGCACTAATAATATACCACGCCTTGTCCGCTTTGTCAACAAAATTACGCGTTTTTTCAAGCAAAGCTTGTTTTGGGCGCGATTGAGGTTATCCGCTGTTCAAGCCAATTCCGCGCTACAACAATCGAAGATTGATTTTGGGCGCGGCGGGTATTGTTGGCGAAATATACTACCATTGCGCAAAAACGAAGCCTGCTTTCCCACACGCGTCATCCTGAGCGCAGTCGAACTTGTAGGGCGATGCGTAGCATCGGGATCTCGTGGGGAAGCAAAGTTTGGTTTTGGGCGAAAATACTTTATTTAATATCTACCTTTTTGCCCGACGCTACCTCAAAGTGGTACTGCGCTATGCCGAGATCCATCTTCGCATAAAAGCCCACACCCGCCGATGCCGTAACCTTTTCGCCGTCCAGGCGGAACTTGAACTTTTGTTGATTCATCGCCGTAGGCGCAAGCAAAGCCGCCTCTACGCCTTGCTTGTACCAGCTTGGCGAGCTATCCGTAACGTCGCTGACCTTGCTTATATCCTTGGACTTATGCGGCACGCCGCGCGCCTTTGCGTACCCGACCGAAATAACCACCGTCAGCTTTTCGCCATTGCGTACGGTAAACGCTTCGGGAACCTTCTTGTAAGTAAGAGCCACCCAACAGCTGCCAAGTCCAAGCTGTTGAATTTTAAGAACAAGCTTCTCACCGTAATAGCCGCATAGTCTATCCAAATCCTTGCCTTTTTTGCCCACAAGAGCAATATAGTTGCTTACGCCCGAAAACTTTCCGTACCTTGCCATAACGCCGCTAAATGCCTTGGGCTCGTTAAGTACAAGTTGAAAATTAAGTCCGCTTTCGCTATTGCACTCGTCTATTGCCCTTTTCAGCTCGTCCAACACCTCGCCTTCGATTGCCTTATTTTCGTATCTGCGAACGCTGTGGCGCAGCCTCATCGCTTCCATTATATCCATAAAATGCTCCTTTTTTATATAAATCGCTTACACAGCCCGTGTTTTACTCTGCATCTTTTTTCTTCTTAAACAAATTGATAACGTAATGATATCCATTTTTGAATGTGCTTACTGTATTTTTAAAGTCAAAAATTAGGCACAAGATCAACGGCTCTAATAAGAAATAAAAGAACACTCCGGGAACCATCCAAAAGAACGGCCAGAATTTTTCTTGTCCTGCGAATTCGCCAAAAGGAATGACCTTCATAAAGTCGGGAGTTAGCCAAGAAAACAGCACTGCAACATCATCAGTCGGGCCCCAAATAAGTGAAGGATTATGCCAATTAATGTTAAATATATCGCCGTCTCTAAGAGCAATAATTCCCAATTCGCTTTGCAAAACCTGATTGCAAATTATAAATAGCAGTACCGCCATTAGGCAAAAGGGCACCTTATAAATTCTTTTTACATCAAGTCGGTGCAAGCCGAGCATTACGGTAAGCAAGGGCACTGCAATTATTATGATGTGACAGATATAAAAGCGCCACAAATCAAGCGTAAGAACGCTTTTGCCCAATGCTTCGGTGGGGTACAAAAGTGCCAAAAATCCACTCAATACTCCAATATAAAACATATAGTCTTTTGCGGTTTTATTTTTAGACAAAAACAAAAAAGGAAAGAATAAAACACTTGTAGCGCAAAGGTTTATAAACCAAATCTCTCGCATAGCATGAGACGGGTTTTCGGAATAAGGCGGAAAAGTAAGCTTTAAAAAGTGAAGAGCAAGATTGAAAAATAAAAGCGAAAACAAAACGATTTTTTTTGTTATATACTTTTTATTTCGCAACAAATAATATAAGCCAACGATTATTCCCGCACCAAGCACTATAAAAAATAAATACCAAAAATTAAAAAGCTTGACCATAATTTTTCCTTTGTTCCTTTTTTATAGACTTTGCCATATATAATTATTATATACCCATTCTAAAATAAAGTCAATATAAAACTATATTTTTGTATCATCAATTCGAACGCAAGGCGTTATCATTCGAGCACAGCGAGTTATAATTCGCCGCAAGGCGTTATCATTCGAGCACAGTGAGTTATAATTATATATCAATGCGAAGCATAGTATATCATCAACACGAAGTGTTGCATATCATCAAAGCGAAGCTTTGTATATCATCAAGCCGCAGAAAATACACGCTACGCGTGATGATATACACCTTCGGTGATGATATACACGCCAATGCGTGATGATATACCAAGCCTGCGGCTTGGATAAAAAAACGACAGGTCGTAACCTGTCGTTTTTTGGCGCCTCAGGTAGGATTTGAACCTACGACATTTCGGTTAACAGCCGAACGCTCTAACCCCTGAGCCACTGAGGCTAAAAAGAAAAGTGGCGACGACCTACTCTCCCAACTCGTCTCCGAATTAGTACCATCGGCTCTACAGGGCTTAACTTCCG
>JAFVXY010000010.1 GCA_017500845.1 Clostridia bacterium | reverse complement strand
TCTCGGTACGACGTTCGCTTGGTTCACCGATTCGGCTGAGTCCAAGGGTAACATCATTCAGACCGGTACGCTTGATGTAGCAATGCATTGGGCAGATGGTGACGAGGATCCTGCTTCTGCAACGTGGAACAATGCAGAAAGTGGCGCGATCTTTGGCTATGCCAACTGGGAGCCGGGCTATACCGAAGCAAGACACATTCGTATAGCAAACGCAGGTAGCCTTGCACTCAAGTATCAGCTTCGCATCGTGGCAAACGGTGAGGTAGGCAAGCTTGCAGAGGTAATTGACGTATACTACTTCGAGCAAGCAAAGCAGCTTGCAAGAGAGGATGCAATGACCGGCGAAAAGCTTGGTACGCTTAAGGACGTTATTGCAAATAGAGTTCTTGTAAATGGCGAGCTTGCAGCGGAGTGTAACGACACAATTACGCTTGTATTTAAGATGGGCGAAGAGGTTACCAACGAGTATCAAGGTCTTTCGCTTGGATGCAACTTCTCCGTTCAGGTTGTAGCAACTCAGCTTGCAGCAGAAGAGGACTCCTTTGGTAAGGATTACGATGACGGCGCAGATTACGAAGGCGAAATCAGCAGCGCAGAGTCGTTTGTTGCGGCACTTGCAAGCGGCGGCAGCTTTAAGCTTGTAGGTAACGTGACGCTTGACACATCGGCTACTATAGCAGAGGGAACAACTGTAAGTCTTGATTTGGGCGGACACAGCATCATAGCTCAAAGCGGTAATGCTATTGTTAACAACGGTACCTTGATTATCAACGGAGTTCCTACGTTGACTGCAAGAACGATTGCCCCTGTAGCAAGCAGCACTATCGCATCAATAAACGCATACGCAATCTTAAATAATGGTGAGCTTACTCTTAATGGCGTAACCGTTGATGGTGGTATCAGCAACGGTGGTGCGCTTACCATCAATAGCGGTAAGGTTTATACCACCAGAGGCGGATACTCGCATGCGATTTACCATACGGGTAACTCTCTTGTAATCAACGGCGGTTCCTTTAGCGGCAACGGAAACGAGGTTATTTCGGATCAGTCCAAGATAAATGGAACCGTAGTAATCAACGGCGGTACCTTTGATAAGGTAGAAAAAGCTTCTTATTTGCTCCGTGATACTAAGGGTACGATGGTTATCAACGGCGGTACCTTCTATGCTTACGACGAAAATGGAACGGATCCTGCAGGTCAATGTGTTAGCGGTGCAAGGATTTACGGTGGCGCGTTCAACTATAACCCCACCGGCAAGGGAATCGCAAGTGGATACCATGCAGTTGAGCATAACGGTCTTTGGTACGTATTGACCGAAAACGTAGATTCTATTATCATGACTGCTAACGATTTGTACGCGCTTGGCGGCACTACCGTTAGCGGCGAGTGCCATTTGCTTGGTGACATCGATATGAGCGGCTTCCAAATGAAGTCATTGATATTGCCGGCAAACGGTGAGCTTACCTTCGTAGGTAACGGTCATACTATTTCCAACCTGACTCTTGTTACGCCTGCGGCAAACGGTATGACGGGTGCCGGTGGCGAGGTTGCCGGCTTGTTTGATGTGACCGAAAACAGCGGTTGCACCTTGACCGTAAACGACCTTGCCCTTGAGAACGTAAGCGTTGAATGTAGCGGATTTGCGGCTGCCGTAGTAGGATATGCAAACAGCAAAAACGATGTAATCGCTCTTAACAATGTGGATGTGCGCGGCGCTTCCGTTACCTCGGACACCGTTGCGGCATTGGTTGGATATACCGTTGCTCCGCTTGCTCTTACAAACTGTGATGTTTTTGACATCACGCTTGTTGGCGAGGAGGGCAGGCCCGATAAGGTTGGTGCCTTTGTAGGCACGGCTAACCAAGCCACCTGCTCGGTTACTACGGTTAACTGCAACAATAATACCGAATATCGCGAATATGGACGCGTAATCAACAGTGCATTGTGGAACGGTAATGTTCACGCATCCAGCGCGGCCGAGCTTTCTAAGCTTGCAAACGAGGAGGTAAGTGAGCGTACAATCGTTATTGACAGCGATATCACAGGCGACATTACCGTAGTTCAAAAGCCTAACGTTAAGATTACCATTGACGGTAACGGTTACAAGTTCAGCGGCGTGCTTCTTGTAGACGGCAAGAGCGCACGTTATGACAGCGCGGCACTTACTATTAAGAACTTTAACTTCGAGGCAGACAGCCTTAGCGCTGACGCATATATTCGTCTTGGCAATGGAACTAACGCTACCCGTTACACCAACCATGTAACCGTAGAAAGCTGCACCTTTAAGTTTAGCGGCAGCAAGGACGTAGCGGCTGTTAAGTCTTATACCGGTGGAGATTTAAACCTTACCATCAGCGGCTGCACCGCATACGCAGGTATGCACTCGTTGGCTCAGCTTTACAATATCGAGGAAGGCTTGACTATTACCAATTGCTTCGCATATTCCAAGAACGGAGTTAACATGAACAGTACTCTTGGTTTGGAAATGAGCGGCTGTACCTTTGAGGTTAGAGGATACGCAATTCGCTTCGGTGCAAGTGGCGGAGCAAATACCACCGAGAAGATCTTTAATATTAAGGATAGCACCTTGAAGTCTGCGTGCGAGGAAGACGACGATGCAGTTATCATCTTCCGCGGCACCTCTGTTTTTGCTACGCTTAACTTGGTAGACACCACCTTGGACGGCAGCGTTAAATTTAAGGGCAACACCAGCCAAACTGAGATAACCAATGACGGCGTGACTCTTACCTTTGCAAGCAATCAACAGGATTACAGCAGTGCTATTGAGGAGCTTAATAGCGCAGATGCCGCAGTGACCGAAAAAGAGATTATTCTTTCTTCCGGTTCATACGAGAGTAACTTCAGAATTGCTGGCGGTAAAGACGTTGTAATCGAAGGCTGTGGTGAGGATACCGTTTTGAACGGACAGATCGCAACCACCGCAAGTAACGAGGGTAAGCTTGTTCTTCGTAACCTCACTATCAACGTTAGCAGTGCGATTAGTGACAGCACCGGCATTTCGCAGACAAGCAAGTCGGCAATCGCTATCTGGGGCGACCAGACCGTAATCTGCGAGAACGTTACCTTTAATATGGATCTTGCTGATTCTACCGCAATCACTTCGTGGTGGGATACCGGTAAGGGCACTACGATTATCGTTCGTAACTGCGTATTCAACTGCAACGGTCAGCGTCCTATCCGTGCAACTGGTAACGTAACCGTTGAGGGCTGCACCTTCAACGATCCCTACCGTTATGCTGTACAGCTCACGGCTAAGGCTTCTACCGCTACCGAGTTGGAAAAAGCAATTATCAACTTCAACAACAACACCATCATTAACGGCGAGAATGGTAAAGCGTTTGTTTACGGCATTCAGCTTGAAGGCGCAGACTATGGCTGCCATGACTGCGTAATCAACGGTTCGGGCAACACCATCGTTAACGGCGGTGCTGACTCTGCTATGTACTACTGCGAGTGCGGTAAGGTACAGCATGACACCATTGAATGGAACGTAGAGGTTGAGCCTGTTCACGAGGCCTAAGCTAATTACTTATCGGAACATTTGACGATTACTAAAAACAAAAATTTCCTACTCCGTCCGCAAAAGGCGGAGTAGGACAAGGGTAAAACAAAGTTAATTTCTTTTTGCCTCTCCCGTAGTGGAGGGGCAGGAAGAAAAATTAAAAGGAGGACACGCTTTGAAAAAACAAAATTCTAATACAGAGAAGCTTGGCGACAAGGCATTCGTCCGCCTTATTACTATGTCTGTTTTTGGTATCTTGCTTTGTATTGTTTGCCTTTGCTCGTCTTCGTATGCGTGGTTTAGCACTAACGTGACCAGCAACAGCAACGTGATTCAGGCGGGCAGGTGCTTGCTTACCGTTGTAGCAAATGACGGCGACAATCAGCTTGTGCAAAACGAGGACGGCAGTACTACTATTACGGCAAGTGGTACGTATACCGTTACGGTATCGCTTCCCGAGGGTAGCTCGTCCGGCTATTGTGTGATTAAAGCAGGCGGCAACGTTTATCACTCCGACTATATCGCTTGGGACGAAGCCCCCTCAGAGTTTAGCTTTACACTCGTTGTTTCGGATGGCTACGACTTTAGTGGCAGTGTTGTTCTTGCTCCGCATTGGGGTATTTACGCAGGCGACTGCGAGATAGAAGCGGGTGGCACGCTTACCTTAGAATAAAATTCTTGGCAGCAACAAGATTACAGCGTACGCACTCGTTGCGGCAGAAATAAATAAAAAAAATTCCGCGGGTTACTTTGTCCGCGGTTTTTTGTTTGTCTTAGGGCGTAAAGTTTGTATGCTAATATGTACAAGCAAGGGAGTATTTGCTGTTAACGACTTGATATGCTGATATGAGCAAGCAGGACAATAATAAAGCCCACAAAAAGAATTTGGCTTGACAGCGTTTTTCATATATGATATAGTTTTATGTAAAGAAATGCAGTATTATAGTTAAAAAAACGGAGGTAGGTTCTATGAGGATAATATACGAGGAGCCCAAGGAGGAAGATAAGTATAAATATAAAAGGTGGATGAACGAGGACTCTAACCGTTATATGTGGTACGAGAACTCGACCAGTCTTTACGATTACAAGACTGAGGATATCCCGCAGGAGCTTAAGGACTTTTTGGATAAATGGACGGATAAAATCCGCGTTTATAAAGAAAGCTTTTGCGAGCGCTACCCAGTAAAGCTGGCGGAAATCGAGTTTATTTATAAGGATATCGTTTACTCAATTTATCCCGAAACAGTGGGCGCAACGTATATGACCGACTTTTTGCTTGGATATATGTATGAGGTTTCGTGGGATTCGCTTTTCGAGGAATATCAGCGCGAAATCAGGGACGACCTAAAAATTGAACTGGGCGTCAGACATTCAAGATATTGGGGTATGCTGGATTAGGGTATATGCGCAAATTAAAGCCAAGCTTTGCTTGCGCCCAAGGTTAAGGGGTGCCTGCCCCTCATTTACTTACTACGTTCGCGTCACTTATCCCTATGGTAAAAAGAAATTTGGCACAGTGTGCCATTTTCAAACGAAAACATATTGCATAATAATCTCAACGATAAATAAGAATTTATATGGAGGGGTAAAATGATTGTAAAGCACGTTACAAATACATATGAAATAACAGATACATATAAAAATATAAATATACTTGACATCGTGGATGCAGATATAACGATAGAGCCGTCAAGCGACGATAGAACAAGATTGGTTTTTTTCGAGCATAAAAAACATCCATACGAATTTTTCATTGAGGGCGATACGCTAACAATTAAATTGGCAAAAGCAAGACGGTACAATTTTTTAAGAATTGGTTTTAGACGTTCGAAAATTAGGCTATATGTCCCTAAATCAAATCTTGAAACGATCTCGGCAAAGTCCAATGTAGGACGTGTCGATATCTCCTCGATAATTTGTAATGGAGTTATAGATATCCAAACAAATGCGGGAAAAATTAATTTAGAAAATGTCGCCTGCCAAGCTTTTAATTCTAAAGGAAATTCCGGAGCTATTTCGGTGAACAATTTGACTGTGAAAGAAAGCATTTCAATCAAACGCAATGCCGGAAAAGTTTTACTAAACGATTGCTCTGCCCGTGAGATTTTTGTAAAAACCAACACGGGAAGCGTTTGTGGCAAACTTCCGTCTAATATGGCGTTTATAGCTCGCACTAACACCGCCAAAATGGAAATCCCCCAAGCTACTATTGGAGAGCCAATCGGCGGAAGATGCGAAATAAAAACCAACACGGGAAATATTAAGTTTGAATAAATAATTTCAAACTCCATTTTACAGGGGGAAATTATAAGCTTTAATAGCAAATTTATAGGGTAGGGCTTTGTGTCCTGCCCTTTGTTTTTTCAAAAGAAAAAGAGAGCAAACCGATTATTTCAATTTGCACTCTTTGTGTGAGTAATCCAAAATTTTGATACCGTTTCAAAATGGGTACAAATTTTTGAACTATGGGTGCATCTTCCTACAAGGGTTTGCACCCATTTTAGTTCGATAAATTGGAATTTGTAATGCTGTTAAGCGCAGTTATCTACCT